>CAIRZB010000001.1 GCA_903882935.1 uncultured Parafilimonas sp.
GCCTCTTTATGCTAAAACACTTGAATTTACAAACATGCTTAACTTTGGACGCTGTAAACCTTTTACAGGACTAACATTTTGTCATGTAAACCAAAAACAGGATTATCTAACAAACCTGTAAACCTATTTCAGGACGAGACAGTAAAAAATCCAATCTCCACCAACCCACATTTTCTCCCCATCTCTTTCCCCATTCCCGCAATCACTGTACCTTGCACCCATGCAGGATTATTTGAGCGGGTTAAACGAACCCCAACGCGAAGCGGTTACTTACCTTAATGGCCCATTAATGATTATTGCCGGTGCGGGCAGCGGTAAAACCAAGGTGCTTACCACCCGTATAGCCCACCTGTTGAACAAGGGTGTGGACGCTTTTAACATACTGGCGCTAACCTTTACCAACAAGGCGGCCGCCGAAATGAAGGAACGTATTGAAAAAATACTGGGTAATAGCGAAGCCCGCAACTTATACATAGGCACCTTCCACAGCGTGTTCAGCCGCATATTGCGTGCCGAGGCGCACAAGCTGGGCTACCCCAACAACTTTACCATTTACGATACCGACGACAGCCGCAGCGTGTTGAAGACCGTTATTAACGAACTTAACTTAGATGATAAGCATTATAAACCCAGTGTGGTACACAGCCGCATAAGCCAGGCCAAAAACAGCTTGGTAGGACCCGCCGAATATGCGCAGGACTACTACATTCAGCAGGAGGATATGCGCAGCAACCGCCCGGCCATTGCCCAGGTGTACCAAGCCTATACCGCCCGCTGTTTTAAAAACGGCGCCATGGACTTTGACGACCTGCTGCTGAAAATGTACGACCTGCTGAAGGATTTTCCCGATGCGCTGCACAAGTACCAGCACAAGTTTAAGTACGTGATGATTGACGAGTACCAAGATACCAACACCGTACAGTACCAAATAACCAAGCTGCTGGCCGCCGTGCACGAAAACATTTGCGTGGTGGGTGATGATGCACAGAGCATTTACAGCTTTCGCGGTGCGACGATTGAAAACATATTGCAGTTCCAAAAAGATTATGACGATGTAAAGGTGATTAAGCTGGAACAAAACTACCGCAGCACCCAGAGTATTTTGAACGTAGCCAACGAGGTGATAAAAAACAACAAAGGCCAGATACCTAAGGCCTTGTGGACGGAGAACGACGGCGGCGAGAAAATACGCCTGGTGCGCACTATGACCGACAACGACGAGGGCCGTTTTGTGGCCGACACCATACAGGAACAGAAACTGCGCAACCACTACTTTAACCGCGATTTTGCCATACTGTACCGCACCAACGCCCAAAGCCGCAGCTTTGAGGAAAGCCTTCGCCGTATGGGCATCGCCTACCGCATTTATGGCGGTGTTAGCTTTTACCAGCGCAAGGAAATTAAGGATATGATTGCCTACCTGCGCCTGATTATTAATACGCGGGATGAGGAGGCGCTTAAGCGCGTAATTAACTACCCCGTGCGCGGCATTGGCAAAACCACTATTGAAAAAGCCATGGTGATTGCCAACGAGCAAAACATTACCTTTTGGGAGGTGCTTACCCGTGCGGGCGAGTTTGGCTTTAAGGCAGGCACGCTGGAGATAATACAGAACTTTGTTACCATGATACGCTACTTCCAGAGTATGCTGGAGACTAAAAATGCTTACGACGTGGCCGTGCAGGTGGGTAAGCATACCAACCTGGTAAAGGAGTTGTTTAGCGATAAAACCGTGGAGGGCCTGGCCCGGTACGAAAACGTGCAGGCATTGCTAAATTCCATTAAGGAGTGGGTGGACGACCGTAACAACCGTGCGCAAATTGACGAAGACGGCATCCTTACCCCCGAAGCCGAGGCGCAGGCCGGTGCGGAAGCTGCCATGGCCGCGCAGGGCAATACCAATGGGGCAGGCGCAGCCTCCCTCGGAGCCTACCTGCAACAGATTACTTTGCTTACCGATGCGGATGACGACAAGGAAAATGCCGACGTGGTTAAGCTGATGACGATACATGCCGCCAAGGGGCTGGAGTTTAGCGTGGTGTTTGTGGGCGGCGTGGAGGAAACACTCTTTCCCAGTGCAATGAGCATAAACACCCGCGAGGAGCTGGAAGAGGAACGCCGCCTGTTTTATGTGGCGGTAACCCGAGCCAAGGCGCGCCTATGGCTTACCTACGCCAATGCCCGCTACCGTTTTGGCAATCTGGTGCAAAACGAGCCCAGCCGCTTTTTGGAGGAACTGCCAGCCGCACACATTGATAAAAGCTACGCCGGCGGCGGTGCGCGCAACCAAAGCCCCAGCAGCAACATGGGCAGCGGCTTTGAGCGTATGCAGCGCGGCTTTGGCGGCGGTGGCGACAACAGCATACAGTACAACGATGCAGGTAACCGCAGACCGGAAACCGGAAACCGGAAACTGGAAACTGGAAACTCCAAACCACCTTACCTACAGCTAAAGCCCACCGCCCCGCAAACGGTGGCCCATGTGCCCGCGGCCGATTTTGTACCCAGCGACACCACCAACCTACAGGAAGGCCAAAAGGTGGAACACCAAAAGTTTGGCTTTGGCATGGTTACCAAAATAGAGGGCAGCGCCCACAACCCCATTGCCACCGTTAAATTTGACCAAAACGGGGAGAAGAAGATTATGCTGAACTATGCGAAATTGAGGATTGTGGGGTAGGGGGGAGGTGAGTGGTGAAAGGTGAATTGGGAACGAGCTGTTTTATTTTATGAAATTCGCCTGTTTCCTTGGGGTTCCTTTTGCGTGTCTCTATAAACACGAAGCTCCCCTGCAGCTATTTGCGGGGTTATCTCCTGCATTGTATTCCACTCTGGAAGAGTGCCGTGTTTATAGCAAATGTTTACCCACCCCAAATGCTAAACGGCTCCAGAGGAGCCGCGTGTGGTAAATGGTGGGCATCCTACATAATCATTCCGTGTTCGGCTTTGTTCGGCGCTGCTTTGCTCAAATAATAGGGAGTTTACGCGGCTCCGCTGGAGCCTGGTAAATCGTATGTACTTCTGTTTCTATAAACACAAAGCTCCTCTGGAGCTATTTGCGGGGTTATCTCCTGCATTGTATTCCACTCAGGAAGAGTGCCGTATTTATAGCAAATGTTTACCCCAATGCTAAACGGCTGTAGGGGAGTCGCGTGTTAAAAATTCAATCTATAAAATCAAACAAATATTCTTCTTTGTATTCAATGGCAAATTTTTCCAAAAAATCGTGGTATTCTTGTTTAAATGTTTTCTTGCTATGGTGTATTTCTTGGTTCAAAATATAATTGCAAACGGTATCAATTTGAGAGTGGCCATAGGAAAATACCCCGTAACCTTCTTGCCATGCAAACTTACCAGCTACCCATTTTTTGCTGTTTATAAATTCATTGCTTTCAACTTTTATTTCTTTAATAAAATCGGGCATATATATCGTGGGTTTGTAGCCGACAAAAAAATGAATATGGTCTGGCATACAATGTATAGCCAGCATTTTTGCCTTACGTGCCTGCACTAACGATGTAATGTATTTATGCAACTCTTCTTTATACTGCTTTTGCACTAGGTTTTGTCTGCCTTTTACGGCAAATACAAATTGCAAATAAATTTGAGAGAACGTATCTGCCATAAAATTGGATGTAGGATGTTCGTCAATAACGGTTTTCCAAAAATATAGTTATTATTTAAATCACAATGCGGTTACACTGCATTGTGATGATTTTCGCGTTGTTTATAGATGTGAGCGGCCTGGTTAGGGAGTGCCGTCTGTTACCAAACCACCGCCTGTTATCATCAACTTTGTTACCTCTGTTCGAATCAGTTTTTACTTAACACTGGATAGACTGCGGCGGCGGTTTACGTGGCTCCGCTGGAGCCCTGGAAATCGCATGTACTTCTGTTTCTATAAACACGAAGCTCCGCTGGAGCTATTTGCTGGGATTATTTTATGCATTGTATTCCACTCTGGAAGAGTGCCGTGTTTATAGCAAGAGTTACCCACAATGCTAAAAGGCTCCAGAGGAGCCGCGTGTAGTAAATGGCAGGAATCCTACATAATCATTCGATGTTCGGCGTTGGTCGTTACTACAGCTATTCTCCGCAGTTTGTAGCTATTCATTTGCCTGAAATCCAACGCACAACAACCTATTTGCATGCCCATCACCAAACACATAGCCAACACCCACTATTTGAAATAGGCTTACTTCCCCCAAACAACTGCCATCGCATCCCCGCCCAGCCCGTTGTGAATTTATGCTGCATCTTGGCAAAAAAAAAATAGTTATTTAAAAGGTGCTCAGCAGTTGCATGTTATACTTTTACCGCGTATGGCAAATAAATTACAAAACTCCGGTGCTTATGGCGTGGGCCTGAAAACCGCGTACGCAAAAACGCTTAAAACTTTTCTTGTCTGCGTTGTTTGTTTGGTTTTTACGGCTGCTTCAGCGCAAGCTAACCTTGACAGTATTTTATATGACTTTCATCACCGGCCAAACAGGGTATTGGTGGCATCGCACCGTGCAACCCATTTGCGGTACCCGGAAAACTCGCTGGCCGCCATGCGGGAGTCTATCCGCATTGGCGTTGATGTTATCGAAACGGATGTTAGGGAAACAAAAGACGGTGTGCTTGTTTGCATGCACGATGAAAAAATTGACAGGACAACCACCGGGAAAGGAAAGGTTACAGATTTAACCTATGCCGGATTACAAAAGTATTTTTTATTGTTTAACGGCAAGCCCACGTTGGAGAAAATACCCACTTTTAAAGAAGTGCTTGCATTGGTAAAAGGCAAAATAATGCTCGACATAGACTACAAGGAAGAAGGTGACAGGGCCGCTGCCACAACCACAAAAATGCTACGGCAAATGAACATGGAAAAGCAATGCCTGTTTTTTTTGTATGACTATAAAGATGCTGCCGCATTTTATACATTGGATAAACACCTGCAATTTATGATTCGCACACACAACAAGGAAGAAGTTGACAGTGTGCTGCACATGAGCGCTGCTGTGCCTGCCATACATGGCGATGATGATTTTTACACCGACAGCCTGATGGCCGTTATACGCCACAGCGGAAAAAGGGTGTGGATGAATGCACTCGGCAAATACGACGATATGGAAAGGGCAAATAAAGGTGCAGGGTTTGATGCCATGCTGCAAATGAAGCAAACAAACGTTATACAAACTGACCTGCCGGAAGACCTACTGATTTATCTGCGGGCGAAAGGTTTACACCGGTAATTTGCCAAAAAAGCTATTTGTATCAGTATCGGGTGCCGTTGTCAATGCCGGGGTAACCGGGTACTAAAAACGGCGGTGGCTGGCAGTAAAGTGCCGTGTGCCACCCCCTTTGTTGTAGGTAATCTCGTAAAAATGACAGATTGATATTGTTTATGGCTGCGCAATAAAGCCCTCTTTCACCATTTTTTTATACAACACCTTGGCTACTTCGCTGGTCATTTTGTCAACACCGCGCGGGTTGGTTGTTTTGGTAAGACCCGTCCAAATAATTTTATCCTCTTTTATGGAGTACACATTTGTTTCAATAGTGTAGGTTTTGGTATTTGCGTAATAGCCGCCATCCATATACAATGGCCAGTTGCGGTAATAATAGCCGCTAAAGGTGCGGTTGTAGGCGGGGTAGGAATACATGTTGCCCGGTACATACGTGGTTTCCCTATCCACATCAACAAGCCGCATGGTAACTGCACCGTCAAAGCCATCGGCCTTTATTTTTTCCCGCAAGGCGTCTTCATTTTTTTTATCTACGTTGCTGCCCAGGTAGTTGTAGGATACCACACCTTTTCCATCAAGGTATGCCGCCATTTGGTCTTCAGCCCGGTGGCTGTTTGTTTGGTTGTTAAACAACGCCACAACAAGCACTTTCTTCAGCTTATCCACATTCACCTGTTTGTCGGGCTCTTTCCAACTGCTTACGATGTAGGTAGATGAACAAGCAGCGAACATGAGTATGCAAAAGCCTAGCGCAATATTTTTCATAAATAACATTTTGCCACAAAGGTGGTGCACCCAGTGGGCGTATTTGTTATACGATTGTGGTAGAATATTACATGATTCACAGTTTGTAAGCGTTGCGGAGCAACAGCCTATAGGAGGTTTGGCGGCATGTAACATGCTCGCTTTATGAAATTTGTCAACTTTCAAAAAAGTTGACAAATTTGCTAGCGAACTAATCTGGAGCACCCTAAAAAAACAACAGCCTTGCCGGTGCCGCCAAGCTGGTGTAATATGGTTATCAATAAATCGTCATATCCCCAGTCAAGAATTTTTAGGGCCCAGCTATCCTTAGTCTTCAACCAAAATAAAAAGCCTGCCGCTATCCGATTTCTATGATGAGTTAGCGCAGCACTGTAGGGATGTTCTTCTAAAAGCCAGTCTTCGGTGTGCAACATAGGGCCGCAGGCCTCGCTTCGCGTACAGCAAAACTATGTAACCATCAACGCCGCAATATATGCGCTGCCATTGCGCATTTTAGGGCAATATTTTCTTTACCCAATCAAACATGTTTTTATAACCTCAGCCAAAACGGCCTTTTTTGGGCAGGTTTTGGCTGCCAATAAAAAATTATCTTGAACCCAATAGGGTATTTTTTAGTCCACTTTTGGCTGAGGGCAATAACCCAACCCGCGCCCCATTTTAAAAATTCCCCCGCTCATTGGTTATAAAGCTATGGTACACGCGGGAACGGTTATTTTTTCCCGCCAGTTGCATCAAAACCCTCCCGCATTGCGGCGCGGTCGTATGTTGTATTTGGTGGAGGAATGGTTTTTTTAGGCAGTAAAATTTGCACAAGCAAAAAGGCAATGCCGAAAATTTTTTTACAAGCCTTGGATGGGTAATGCACAAATGTGTTGTAGCCTGTTAAGCTTGCCTCACAAGTAACCCAATAAACTTTTTTTGCTGCGCCTTGTTTTTACTCGGTAGCGGGGGTAAAATAACTGCGAGCAACCGGGGTATGCAAAAAAAAGCAATCAATATTGTTTGGTTAAAAAGGGATTTGCGCACGCAAGACCATGCACCGCTTAACGCGGCAGAACAATTACCGCTGCCCTTTATGGTGGTGTATTTGTTTGAACACGACATAATAAGCCACCCCGATACCTCCGATAGGCACCTGCAGTTTATTTACCATTCCATACAGGCAATTAACACGTTTCTGCTGCCGGTAAACAAAACCATACAAATATTTTACGGCGGGGCAGACGAGGTGTTTTGGTTTTTGCTGCAAACGTTTGACGTAAAAAACGTTTTTAGCCACCAGGAAAGCGGTATACAACTTACCTACGCGCGTGACAAAAGGCTGCAACTATTGTTCAAGCAACACGGGGTTGCCTGGATGGAGTTTCAGCGGGATGGCATAATAAGGGGCGCACGAAACCGGGATGGCTGGGATAAGGCTTGGTACGCCACCATGGCCAACCCCACTATAACAAACAGGTATGGGTGGCAGGAGGAAATAGCCGTTTGCCACCCATTTATATTGCCGGAGGGGTTGTTACAAACGCTGCGTCAATACAGCGTGGCTTTTCAGCCCGCAGGGGAGCCATTTGCCTGGAGATATTTGGCCTCATTTGCCGCAGAAAGGGGGTTTGGCTACAACAGGTTTATTTCAAAACCGTTACAAAGCCGCACTACCTGTGCGCGTATTTCACCATACTTGGCCTGGGGTAACATAAGTGTTAAGCAGGCCTACCAGTTTATTAAACAGCATACCAACTATACCGTACATAAGCGGGCTTTTGATGGTATGCTTACGCGCTTAAAATGGCATTGCCATTTTATACAGAAGTTTGAGGTGGAATGCACCTACGAAACCCGGTGTATAAACCGGGGGTATGAACTGCTGCACTTTAGGCAGGAAGCAGGCTTGGTTAAAGCCTGGCAAAACGGCCAAACGGGCTACCCGCTGGTGGATGCCTGCATGCGCTGTGTAATAGCCACCGGCTGGGTTAATTTTCGTATGCGGGCAATGCTGGTGTCGTTTTTATGCCATAACCTTTTTCAGCATTGGCGAATGGGTGCCCATTACCTGGCAAGGCAGTTTTTAGATTATGAGCCTGGCATACATTACCCCCAGTTTCAAATGCAGGCAGGCACAACCGGCATTAACACAGTGCGTATTTACAATGTGGTAAAACAGTCGAAGGACCATGACCCGCAAGGTGATTTTATACGGAAGTGGGTGCCTGAGTTGCGCCTTATGCCCGAAAAACTCATTCACGAACCCTGGCGTATGACCGCCTTGGAGCAGCAATCATACAACTGTGCATTGGGAAATGACTACCCGTGGCCCGTGGTAAGCCCCGAAAACCCGGCGAAAGAGGCCCGGGAAAGTATTTGGGCACACCGAAAACATGAGGCGGTTAAAAAAGAAAACCTGCGCATATTAGCCACCCATACCCGCCGTAAATCAATACAAGAAACACCCATAAATTTTGACGACCCCCATGAAACAGCGTAAAAAATCACCCTCAATCTATCGTTGGCAGGTAAATAAAAAAATTAGCACCACTACCGTGTTATTTACGAAACATTTAGGTGATACATGGGCATAGTTTACCGGCCCTGCAAACGAAATTATGTTGGTAGACGTGGTTGCCTTTTGGGCAAAATATAGGCATTGTTAGTAAAAATGCTGGCAACGTGCTGTACGTGCCTACTAATGGGTGGCATGATATGAAGCGTATTTTACCCTTGTCAACTTCTAAAAAGTTGACAAGGATATGTATGATTCATTTGGATTTCGGTAGCATCAACATTAATCAAAGCAAATACAATGGCACCTATTGTACCAATAACTTTGCATGCAGCCCTGTGTTTGCCACCTTAATAAAGTAATTGCCTGGGGCCATGGCGCTAATATTGAAATGAATAATATTTACGCCACTTTTTAAAGATACCTGCTTTTGCATTACCAGCTGGCCTGTGGCGGAGTACATGCTTATGCTTGTGTTTTGGGCAGGGGCAATAATGCTGATAGAGGCATTATTGCGGGATGGGTTCGGCGTAACGCTGATGCTTGATTCGCCAGCCATATTTACAGCCACGATCCGTGAATAAACAACGCCGCCAGATTTATCAAGTTCCTTAATGCGGTAATAGTTTGTGCCTGGCAAAGGGTTGGCATCAACGGCCGAATAGGTTTGTCCACTTGCGCTGTTGCCAGACGCCGCCACTGTTAACAAGGGGGTAAAATGCTGTGCGTTTTCACTTCGCTGCACTTCAAAATAACGGCTGTTTTGTTCTTGCGCGGTAGCCCATTGCAATTGCACGGTGCTTTTTTGCCACCAAGCGTTGAACGAACTAAAGTTTACCGGCAATAGCCCGTCGGTGCCGCCAACTTTAGCTGCGTAAATGTGTGAATTGGAAGCATTGGTTGACCAAGCTGCAATGGCTGAGCCGTTGTTGCTCAACACCAACGGTGTGGCTGAATGGTTTATGCTAATTGGAACGGCAATTACAGGTATGCCATTTGCACGCCACAACGCACTGCCAAATGGTGTGTAACGCTGGGCCGTGAGAGCACCGTTGTTTACCCACATGGCAATAAAACCCGCGTTGCCATCCCTTACAATAACAGGGTTGTATGTGCCACCGGCGGAGGACGCCGGCATGCCGTTTGGCCCCCAAAGCAACTGCCCGGCACCGTTAACATGCTGCAGCTTAACCCCGGCACTGTTGTAAGCCATGAAAAACCCGCCATTGCCATCGGTAATTAAATGTGTATTATAGTCGTCAAAGGAGGTTGTGGAAACAGGCATGCCGCTGGCAGCCCACAGTAAATTTCCCAGCGTGTCAACCTTTTGTACGTACACATCGGCCCCGTTTGCTACAATGTTGCGCACGTCAGTCCATGAAATGAACAGGCTTTTTTGTGCCGAAATGCTGTCATAATATAAAAACGCATTGTCGCTCGCAACCGATTCAGAATAATCAGTTGCTATTAGGGATGGCTTGGCCCATAAAAAGTTGCCGTTGGCTGCAATCCTTTGCATATACAGGTGCGACCCCAAGGGTGATTTGTAGCAAAAGGCCACGGCAGCAGTGCCTGCACCCGTGCTTACAATAAACGAAGTGTAGCCGAAAGAACTGTCAATGCTTGTAAGCCTTAGCCCATTAGTACCCCACAAGGTATTGCCGTTTTTATCAATATGTTGTGCATAATTGCCTCCAAAGCCATACTGCTGCCAGGTTACAAATGCACCGCCGTCGCCATCACCCGCAGCCTGGTTGGTAACTGCGTATTCGGCCGACCGCAGTCTTGAGTCTTGCGCGGTGGATATGGGAACCCCTGTAGGCCCCCATTGCAGTACTCCATTGGAATCTATTTTTTGGGCATAGATGTAATCACCGGCAATTTCATAAAACAAGATAGCCCCACCGTGGTTGTCGCTCACAATCATGTGTGTTACCGCTGAAATGCCAGCACCTGTTAAATATGGTATTTCAATACCATTGCCAGCCCATTTGTTGTTGCCGCTGCTGTCTATACGCTGCGCAAAAAACTTATAGATGGGTGTAACTCCGCTAACCCTGTAATCGTCCCATGCAATTATAGCGCCGCCGTGCCCATCTGTACACATGTTTGGGTTTGTTTGCAGGCGGTCTGCTGTGCAAATGGCATTTCGCACCATCGTGTCTGTGTTCCATTGCGCAGCGCTAGTTATTGAAACTGCGGTAAAAAGGGTTATTAATGTAAGAAGTTTCATAAGTTATAATTAGAAGAATAGCAAGATATGGTGCGATAAATCTATGCACATCATTATTGT
Source organism: uncultured Parafilimonas sp. (assembly GCA_903882935.1). Lineage (GTDB taxonomy): Bacteria > Bacteroidota > Bacteroidia > Chitinophagales > Chitinophagaceae > JABDFW01. The sequence goes on from CAIRZB010000001.1 coordinate 10,790, forward strand.
TGGCAAAAAGTTTTTTCAGCCATATACCAAATTGGGTTTATCCAGCAATGATTGTTTTTTAGCTAGCATTACCGAGTCTCCCGCTATCCGGCAGCATCAAGTTCAAGGGCTTTAATACCGTTGTTGCTAAAATCGGACTTTGGTCATGCACCCCGTTGCACAACCCCAAAAAAACACCAGCCTGGCCGATACCGCCAAGCTGGTGTAAAATTGGTTATCCATAAAATCACTATTTCCCCCAAAATCAACCATGCTTAATGCACAACCCTTGGTGCCAATAATTTATATAGCACAGGGGTAACCACCCGGGTTAATAATGTGGAGCTGATTAACCCGCCGATGATAACCAATGCCAGCGGCGAGTACAACGGGTTTTTCTCCATCACCAACGGCAGCAGGCCGCCGATGGCCGTTAAGGTGGTAAGGATGATGGGGATGAAACGGGTTTCGCCTGCTTCCTGTATTGCATCGTCCAGGCCCATGCCGTCGCGGCGCAGTTGGTCGGTGTAATCCACCAGCAAAATGGAGTTCTTCACCTCAATGCCCACCAAGGCTATCAAGCCTATCACTGCCACGAACGATAAAGTGTTGCCAGTCGCAAACAGCATCAGTATCGCGCCCACAATACCTAATGGTACCACAGATAGTACAATCAAGGTGCCTTTAAAGGTTTTAAACTCCAATATCAATATGCCCAGTATGCCAAACACCGTAATTAGTATAATGGTGCCGAGGCCGCCAAAACTTTCTTGGCTGGCTTCCACATCGCCGGCGGCAACGTAGCGTGCCCCAGCGGGAAAATTAAATGCATCCAACTGCTTTACCAAACCGGCAGTTACCTTGGCCGTGTTGTACCCGTTTTTAACAAAGGCGGTTACCACCGTAAAACGGTCTTTGTCGTAATGGCTTATGCTGGTAGGGCTGGCCTGAAACTGAATGTCGGCCACCTCACTCAACGGTATCAGCTTGCCGGAATAAGTACCCACGTACACTTTTTTAAACACCTCAATGGTTTGCACATTGTCGTGCGGCAGGGTAACGTTTATATTGTACTCATCGCCGTTGTCTTTTCTAAACGTGCCAATATTTAGACCGGTTATAGCCATGCGCACTGTTTTGTCAACCTCGCTTACCGGCACGCCCAACAAGCCCGCCTTTCCTTTGTTTACCTTTACCTTAATATCGGTTTTAAGGGTGGTAAGCTCGTTGTTAACGTACATGGTGCCCTCGGTTTTCTTTAACAAAGCCTCCACCCTGAATGACAATGCCCGTAACGTGTCCAGGTTTTCGCTGAACAGCCTGATGGCAATGGGGGCCTCTATCGGCGGGCCTTGCTCAAAATCCTTCACCTCAATTTTAGCATTGAGGTAGCCTTTAAATTTATCGCGCAGGTTGTCAATCACCTTCCTTTTTTCGGCTGGGGGCGTTTCCTGCAGTTGTATAAATATTTGGGCGTAGTTGCTGGCATCGTTTTGCGGTACCACGTTGTAGTAAATCCTGGGGTTGCCGTGGCCCACGTTGGTGGCATAATTTTTAAGCCCAGGCAAGCGTTTTATATTGCCCTCCACATAGCGGGCCACACTGTCGGTGGTGGCCAAGCTGCTGCCCAGCGGCGTTTGTATGTTGATTAAAAACATGGGCTTTTCCGATGCGGGAAAGAGGCTGAAACCTACTACTGGTACCAATGCCACCGAGCCGCCAAAAATAGCCACGGCAACAATAATGGTGGTAATGGGGTTGGTAATGGCGTTGTGCAACAGCTTGCGGTACGAGCCGCTGATAAGGCGTTTTAGCCCACGTAAAAACCAGTTGCCGTCTGGGTTTTCGTGGCTGCTCAATATTCTGCTGGAAAGGAAGGGGATGATAGTGAGCGACACAAACAGCGATGCTATAACGGTGGCAACCACGGCTGCGGGCAGGCTGCGTATAAAATCACCGGCACCCTCGGGCAAAAACAGCAATGGTAAAAAGGCAAATACCAGGGTGGCTGTGCAGCCCAAAACGGCCAATCCAATTTGTTTGGTGGCGGCCATGGCAGCCTCGCGTTTGGTATAACCCAGGCGCAGGTAACGCTCAATGTTTTCCACCACCACAATGCTGTCGTCTACCAGTAGGCCTAGGGCTACCACCAAGCCCACTATGCTCAACTGGTTAATGGTAAAGCCAAACATATCCAGCAAAAACAGGCCTATTGCCAATGACAGGGGTATGGAAATCATCACCACCACGCTGGCCCTTACGCCCAGCGGCAGCAAGGTTAGCAGCACCAGAAAAATGGCAATGGCAAAATCTCTGCTAAAGCCGCCCAGCCGGTGGTGCACACTTTCTGCGTTGTTAAAGCTTTGCTCGTAATGAATGTTGCGTGGCAGCTCGGCCTTAAATTTATCCAGCACTGGCTGCATGGTTTTTTCTACGTCAAAAATATTGGTACCCATTTTACGGCTGGCCGTAACAAAAACGCCGCGTACCCCGTTTAGCCTGCCTATATAGCTTTGCTCCTCATAGTTAAATTCTACATCGGCAATGTCTTTCACGTACACCAGCTTACCGTTAATGCTGTTAACGATGGTGTTGTTTATTTCATCCACCGTTTTATAGTCGCCGCTGGTTTTAATGTTAAATTTTTTGGTGCCCATGTCAACACTGCCGCCGGGTATATTTACATTCTCGCTTTGTATCGACCCCATAACTTTGTTCAACGCAATGCCGTTTTGCGCCATTTTTTGCAGGTTTAGCGAAATGCGCACCTGCTGTTGCGGAAAAGCCCAATTGTCAACATTTTTAAGGCTTTTTATCTTTTCAAGCCGCTTTTTCAATTCCTTGCTCCATTCTTCCAAATCTTTATAGGGGGCTGTTTCGCTGGTTAGGCCAAACTGCGATATGTTAACATCACTCGGGCTAAATTTTAAAATGTCGATGCTCAAAATGTCTTTGGGCAAATCGGCACGCAATGCATCAATCTCTCGTATCAGGTTTTGGTATTTCTTGTCTGGGTCGCTGCTGTATTTAAACTCAATGCGCATTACCACAAGGCCGTCGTCAATTTTGGTAACTATGCGTTTAATATCGTCCATTGCGTTAATCTTCTTCTCCATCTTGTCGGCCACCAGTTGCTCCATGTCTTTGGGGCTGGTGCCGGGGTAAATAACCACGGCGTTAAACTGTGGGGCCTGAAAATCGGGGTCTTCCCCACGGGGCATGTGCAGCAGGCTGTTTACACCAATGGCAATCATCATTACAAAAACGATGAGGGTAAACTGGTAATTTTTTACTGCGAAATCAGTTATTTTCATAACAGTATTGTTTGAATGTTTGAATAGTTTGAGTGTTTGAAGCCAGCAGCAGTTTTTCATGGCATCGGCCCTTGTCCATTGGACTCCTTTGGAGCGTCGCACTCTTTTACAGTTGGAATATCATTGGGCTTTATTCGCCTCACCCCAACCCCGCTCCGCCCGGAGAGGGGCTTTGCGAAGAACATTTTTTGTTATGCGAAGGCAGACACCTCTCAAGATTAATCAAGGACCCAAATAACTTAGGTGATGCCTGCGAAGGCAGGCATGACGGCTACTGCCCGCATAATAAATGGTGCCACGCTCCATCCCTTCTTCCCTTTAGGGAGAAGGGGGCAGGGGTTGAGGGTTTACCAACTTCACCTTGCTGTCAGCGGTTAAATAGCTTACCCCATCGGTGATTACCTGTTGTATATTCTCCAATCCGCTGCTCACGGCCACTTTGTCGCCGTTTAAAAAAGCTACTTTAACCAGGTGTTTGGTAACGGTGGTTCCGTCGGCATTCAGGGTGTACACGTACCCTTTTTTGCCGTCTCCTTCGGTAATCGCCTCCACAGGTACCATAGCAACGTGCTCGGGTGCGGTGGTTTTTAGTTGTATGGTGGCAAACAGGCCCGGTGCAAATTTTTTGTCGCCGGGTAGCACCTTCACCTCCACTTCGTAAGTGCCGCTAACAGGGTCTGCCGCTTGGGCAATTTTGGTTATCACGCCTTTAAAGGCAGTGGCCGGGTAGGCGTCTAACTCAACATCTGCAACATCGCTGGTTTTTAATAAGGCCCATTCTTTGTCAGGCACACCAAAACGCACTACCCAGTTGCTACTGCCGCTGCCACTCATCATCAGCACGGGTACCCCCGGGGCGGCAACCTCCCCTTCGTTCATTATTTTTTTTATAATGGTGCCATCTTCTGTGGCGCGTATCTCTGCGTATTGCTGGTTAAACTGTGCAATGCGTAGGCTTTCGTTGGCAACGCTTAGCTGTGTTTGCACATTTTGGTATTGTTCCAGCGGGGCTACTGTGTCCTCATACAGGTTTTTTATCCGCCCAACATCTCTTTTGGCCTTTTCAACACCGGCGGATGCCTGCTGCACCTGGGCGTTTATTTCGGTCATGTTTAGGGATGCCAGCAACTGCCCCTTGCTTACATGTTCGCCCTCCTTTGCATAAATTTTGGCTATCACACCGCCTATTTTAAAGCCCAGCTTCGCCTCGGTGGTGGAGGCGATAAGCCCGGAATATTCTAGGGTGGGGGCGTAGTTGATGACTAAAACGGGCGCTTGCTTAACCAGTACCGCATCGTCAGTTGGGTCCGCCGCTTTTTTGGCGCTTTCGCTGCCGCAGGCGTGCAGGGTTATTAAGGCCGCCAACAGTAGGGTTACTTCATTGAGTATCTTTTTCATATCAGGTTCTGTTTTTATTTGTGTTAGTTATGGTTTTAATGGGTAAGCGGCTGTTACCCTTTCCAGCTCTGCGCTTTTGTTTAAAACGGCCAATTGGGCAAGTGAATATTTTATTTCTGCGTTCGTCATCTCCGCCCTGGCCTCAATCAGCTCAATTTGCAAAGCTTGGCCCTCGCGGTATTTTTTCTCTGTTAGCCGGTAGGCCTCCCTGGCACTGGCGGTTTCGTCGGCCGCGCTTTGCAATGTTTGCACGGCCGTTGTGTAGGCGTTGTACGTGGTGGTAACTTGCAGGTGCAGTTGCTTTTGGGTATCATCGTATTGGGTTTGCAGCTGTGCAATACCCAGCTGGGTTTGTTTGATTTTTAATTTATTATCGTTGCCTTTAAAAATGCTCCAGGTAAGCTGCAGGCCGCCCAACTGGTAAAATTGGTTGCTGAATATGTTGAAGCCATACCCCTGGAAGCCAATGTCGTAAAAAGCGTTCAGCCGGGGCAAGTTGTAGGTTTTGTTTAGGGTGAGGTTTGTTTCAAGTGCTTTTACGCCGCTTTTTATTTGTGCCAGCTCCTCCCTGTTGTCGGGCACCTCGTGTTGGTAGGCCACTTTGGTATCCAAGGTGTTAAAAATGGCGGTGTCTTTCTCTATGGGTGTTTCCAACGGCTGGTTTAGCAGAAAATTGAAATAGGCTGTGGCGTTCTTTTTGTTTTCCTCAGCGCCGGCCAGCGATGTTTGCACCTGGCTTACCTGCGTTTTTGACTTTAGTACCACATCCCTTGTGGCAACGGTGTTCTTCACCAGTTTTTCGCTCACCCGCAGGTTTTCATTTACCACGGCCAGCGCGTTTTGGTATATTTCCAAGGCTTTTTCGGCTTGCAGGTATTGGTAGTACGCCTGTTTTATGTTTTTTACCAGCTCCCTTTTGTATACATTTATTTCGGCTACGCTGCCGTTTATCAACTCCGTTTTTATGGCACGGTTTAACTTAAGCTCAGGGTTATACAGCGGCATGCCTACCTCAATTTTTGAATCTTGGAAGTTGTTGGGCAAAAACTTGATGGTTTGGTTTTGCACCTGCGGAAACTTATTGGAGGCTGTTAGCTGGTTTAGTGTGCTGTATGCATTGTTTAAGAGGTCGCCTATGGGCAGGCTTTGGGAGCGGCCGCCGGTGGCCACCGTGTACTGCGAGTTAAAATCTACCCGTGGGTAAAACAGGGCTTTGGCCCTTTCTAAGTTTAACTTGGCGTTTTCCACGTCAAAGGTTTTTTGTTTCAGCAGCAGGTTGCTGTCAAGCCCTTTTTTAACATAGGCATCCAGCCGTGTTTGGGCCTGCGGCCGCGTGGTAGTTATGCAAAGCACGGCTAATAGAAGTACAGTATATTTCATTGTACAGTTAATTTATTGTGTAAAAAATATTAACGATGTTAAGTATTGATGGTAAAAAAAGGCCTTACCTATTTATACAGCCTTCGTAAAGCCCTATTGTAAAGGCTATGCACCCAACCCATTGCCAGACCTGTCAACAGCACTCAGCATCCAGTTGAGCGATTGCCGCATCATACCTTTTATTTGCTGCTCGGGTATCAGCTTGTCAAACCTTTTTCGTATTGCCAAGCTTACTAAGCCGTGCACCATACCCCAAATACCCATGGCTGCCGCCTCCACATTGCCAACATGTATTAGCCCTTGGGCCATGGCCTCCTCAATGGTTTGTTTAAGGGCGTTTAAGGCCGAGTCGCCATAATGCCAGTTGCAATCTTCCATTTCCATTAATGCGGCCATTGGTGCGTGTTGTATAAACATAATATCGTAATATTCAGGGTTTTCCATGCCAAAATCAAGATAGTTTTCCCCCATTTTATACAAGCGCATCAGCGGGTTTTTAATCCCTTCCAAATTTTGGTTTTTCTCCAAAAGCTTTTGAAAACCAAGCTCGTGCAAATTATAAAAAATTTCATCTTTATCCTTAAAGTATAAGTACACCGTGGTTGGGCTGTACTCGATGATGTCGGCTATTTTGCGGATGGTAACATGGCTGTATCCTTCCTCAATAAATAGTTTCATGGATGCGTCAAGGATCATTTTCCTTATCTCCAGCTTCTGTTTCTCTTTTCTTTCTGTTATTCCCATAATGACGATGTAAAATTACTTAACACTGTTAATTTTCCAAATTTATTTTTAAATATTTAAAAAAAATAAAGGAGGGGTACTATGTAAAGTACCCCTCCTTTATTCAAGAATTAGTTATTAAAATTTGATCGTCAAATTATTATATATATAAATTAGTTTTACGAAACCTTTCTGCCCTTCATTACCCGCTTGGTTACCTCAAACCTGTCGGCTTCTTTTTTACTGATCATCAGCTTAGCGTGGGAACTATAAGGCTGAATGTTATACAATTTTCCGTCGTACCTAATACGGCCATGCTCATTTACCCAGCCGTCGGCATAAATCCGGTAAATATTGCCGCTGGAAGTATTGTTATATAAACCAAATGATAGGTTTTTACCATCCCCCTGTTCAAAAGAAATATCCAGTTTGTTGGGGTATTCGCCTGTACAAACGCCTGGCGTAAGCTTTTTAAGCAATATAACATTTATGTATTTGTCATTTTCAAAAACCACTTTTCCGTCGGTGGTTACTTTTGCTTCATCGGCAGTAACCTCCCTGCGCAACTCAACATCTTGGTCAATGTAAAACTGTAGTTTGCTCACAGGGGTTGAACTATTTTCAACCCTTGACCTGATATCCGCTGTAAAAAATGATTTTGGCGCGGAACATGACACACAAAAAATAGCTATAAACGGAAATAGGATAATCTTTTTCATACTTTATAGACCGTTCGTTCGGAAAAAGTTTAACCGGGTTTCAGCCATTTTTTGGTGGATGGGCCAGTTAAAACATTCCTTTAACAAATGGGCAGTCTTAGGGAATTTTGCCACCAATCATTTTCCACAGCTTATCTCCCCGCCAAAAATTCTCACTATCTTGCAACCGGCTATGGATAAATTTATTGTTTCAGCACGCAAATACCGCCCCCAAACATTTGATACTGTTGTGGGGCAGGCACATATTACCACCACATTAAAAAACGCCATTAAAAACAACCAGTTGGCGCATGCCTTTTTGTTTTGCGGCCCGCGTGGCGTGGGTAAAACCACGTGTGCACGTATATTGGCTAAAACAATCAACTGCGAAAACCTACAACCCGATGGCGAGGCCTGCAATACCTGTAACAGTTGCAGGTCGTTCAATGACGGCGCATCGCTAAACATCCACGAGCTGGATGCCGCCAGCAACAACTCGGTGGATGATATACGATCCCTAGTGGAACAGGTACGGTTTGCGCCACAGGCAGGCCGTTACAAAGTGTATATTGTAGATGAGGTACACATGTTGAGCACCAGTGCGTTTAATGCTTTTTTGAAAACGTTGGAAGAGCCGCCCCCTTATGCCATTTTTATACTGGCCACCACCGAGAAACATAAAATACTGCCCACGATACTTTCCCGCTGTCAGATTTTTGACTTTAAGCGCATTACCAATAACGACACGGTGATGCACTTGCAAGAAATTGTGGATAAGGAGGATATAAAAGCAGAAAAAGCGGCCTTGCAGGTAATTGCGCAAAAAAGCGAAGGCTGCATGCGCGACTCCCTTAGTATACTTGACAAAATAGTAAGCTTTACCAATGGGGAAGTTACCTACCAAAACACGCTGGAACACCTGAACATTTTAGACCATGATTATTACTTTAGGCTGCTGGATTGTTTATTGAAATTGGATATGGCCGGTGGTATGCTGCTTTATGATGAAATTAACCGGAAGGGTTTTGAAGGAGATTTGGTGCTGAATGGTGTTGCCGAATTTATGCGCAATATATTGGTTTGTAAGGATGTTCGTGCCGCCGCTTTGCTAGATGTAGTGGAAGGTATGCAGGATAAATACACCCAAACGGCCAGCAAGGTAAGCACCGCCTACTTGGTGAGTGCTTTAAACATATTAAATGAGGCCGAGATTAATTATAAAATGGCCCGTAATAAGCGGTTGCATGTAGAGCTTGCTTTAATTAAGCTAAATTTTTTGCAACAGGCGATTGATTTAGCGATGGATAATGGCAATGTGGTAAAAAAAAAACGGGTTGACGGCCCCGTTGCCTATAAAATAAAACCTGTTCCATCCATACAGGTGGTGGCCAACGCGGCTACTGCCACCACAAGTGGCAGTGCTTCAACAAACACAGGTGCGGGTAGCGCCAAGCTTTTTGTGCAAGAACAGCCAAGGGAGCAGGCTAGTGCCAGCAATGCCGTTAATAATAAACCTGCCGCTGTTAGTGCACCTACAACCGCTGTTAAAGCCACCAACCCAATAACTGCTTCCGGGGGTGCTGCTAACGCAACTTTACCCAAAACCGGCGTTGGTACCAAGAAAAACCTGCTGGCCGCATTACAGGAGAAATATGGCGATGATTATGTTATTGAAGAAGTAAAAGAAGCGGAAGCCTTAACCGAAGAAAAGTTGCACAGGCTTTGGATGCAATATGCCGACAAGCTGGAAGAACAACAAAAGCACTCCGCCACCATCACTTTCCGAACAGCCAAACTACAGATTGATGCGGATAACTTTTTTACCATCACCGTTTACGCCCTAACCCAGCAAAAATTTGTTGAGCAGGAAAAAATGATGTTGGCACCCCATATTCAGGAAGCTTTTAACAACCGAAGCATCTCGTTTAAAATAGTGGTAGAAGAAGGGGAGAAGGAGGAAATACCTGCCAACCTGTTGTTAAACAGTAAGCAGCGCTTTGAGCGCATAGCCCAGCAATACCCGCTTTTAAAAGAGTTAAAAGATAAATTGCGACTGGAGATTGACTATTAAATGGGCATTATGCACAAGCACTTTTATTGGCTTTGAAAATAACCAGTATTTCTTAGCCTTTTTAGCTGCTCGGTAGCTTAGTATCTTACAGGTAGCAATGTTACAAAAGTGTTGAAGGCCGCGTTTGAAAAGGATAAGCCAATTACGCCATAAATGAAAAATGGGCCAATTGCCCAATGCCCATTATATTTTGGCTATGCCATTGCGGATGGCATACATTACCAACCCAACCCTGGAGAGTGTTTGTAGTTTTTCAAACATATTGCTCCGCAGGGCTTCCACCGCCCTTGGGGTAATATTCATGGCGTCGGCAATTTCTTTGTACGATTTTTCGGTGCAGCAAAGTTTTAAAAACTCCGTTTCTTTTTCGCTCAATTCAGGTTCGGCAAACTTTTCGCCCGATACTTGGTTGGCGAGGTGTACCAGCCGGCCGCTTACCAGCTCATTAAAAAAGAACCCTTTTTCGCTAATATCCCTCAAGGCCGATCTTAATACATCGGGCTTACTGTCTTTAAGTATATAGCCTTTCGCGCCATACTTAAGCATCCGGATGATTGATTTATCGTCATCCATCATACTCAACACCAGTATCTTAATTTGGGGGGCATGGGTTTTTATCCATTGGGCCGTCTCAAAACCATCCATCTCAGGCATGGTAATATCCAGTAGCAGTATGTCGGGCTGGGGGCTGGTTTTTAAAAGCTCAATAAAGTGCTTGCCATTATCAGCCTCAAACACCACCTGGTAACCTTCTGAATTGTTAATTACTGATGCCAGCCCGTTTCTTAGTAAGGCATGGTCATCCACCAGGGCTACTTTTGTCATACGCATTGGTTAATATGGTTCTTAATTACAATCTTAATCAACGTTCCTTTTCCGGGGCCTGTATCAATTTTGCAGGTGGCATCCATCAGCTTGCACCGCTGCTGTATACTTTTAAGCCCAATACCTGTTTCGGCAGTATTCAATTTGGCAACATCAAAACCTTGGCCGTTATCGTTAATGGTTATGGCTGTGTGCTTGTCATCCGTGGTAATACTGGCGGTTATCAGGGTTGCCTTCGCGTGTTTTAAAATATTGTTCAATATTTCCTGCATCATCCTAAAGGCAATAATGGTTTGCTCATTGCCCAGCGGCACTTCTTCGTCAAGGCAATTAAAAACGGTTTTTATTTTTGCAACCCGTTCAATTATGCCAAGCTCGTGCTTTATGGCCCGGCAAAGGCCAATGTCGGTAATTTTTTCGCTGTTCAGGCTTCGGCTTAGGTCACGCAGGTCGGCAATTGCTTTGCCCAATAGTTCCTCGGTTAATGCAATGGTACCGCCTACGGCACTGGGCTGTATGGTGTTTAGGTTTAATTTGGCCAGGCTAAGCACCTGGCCAATATTATCATGAATTTCCTGGCTAATGTTTCTAAAAGTCTGTTCCTGTATCTCCAACTGGCTCTGTAAAATGGTTTGCTCAAATTGTACTTTAAGGTCAACCACCTCTTTTTGGTGCAAGATTCTACGCCGGTGCAATTGTATCACCAGCAGGTAAAAAAACATGACAAAAAACAAAATAACCACAATACCTACAATAAGAAAGGTAAATGTGTAGTTTGTCGTTTCTTGTGGCATAATAATCCTGTTGAAATTAGTGCAAACTTAACAATAATCCCCCCATCTAACACATACCATAAACTATTGCCTTCATTAATCATATTGGCGTTAATAAAGTATCGGTACGACATTAGTACCAGTACACTAACTGCACTGTAAACCAAAAACCCGCTTACATACCAAAAGGAGGGCAGCTTTTGGAAATAAAGGATATCGTCACTTTTAGACAGCGTTACCAAATAATACATGCATAGAAACAAGATTATCAGGCTTGATACTACAGCTGAATTGCTGTTGAATTCTGTCCATTTTTCCCAAAACATCCCATTAAATGAGAAAAATACAGTGTACGACACGGCAATTACAACAAATAAAACTGAAAAGCTTTTTTGGGTTATTTTTTTTAGTATGTAATAACTAATTAACCACAAATCCACCAGGCTGCTAATGTGATACAAAAATGAATTATGAATGCCCCTGTCGGCAAGAACGTTTGTTAAGCCGTACAGAATAAAATTTACAACACAGTAAATAAATACTACTCTATCAAGAACACCGGCATGTCTCCAAATGGTAATATACAATAACAACGCAAGTAGCGGCATGTAAGTATCACTGTATAACAAAAACATCATGGTGGGTGAGGACTAAGTGTTAAGAATGTTTGAACCGCTGCAAAATGCAGGGCAGGGCCGTACGTCACCAGTTGAGCCATTGCCGGGTGCCGCTGCACCAAACATGCCCGGTGCTTGAGTAACCGCAGGCATTTCCTTCGGCACATTAAAGTCGTTGTATACTTCACCGTCTTTTTCAACGGCAACCACATGCACCGTGGGTATAAAGCTACCTTCAATCTCTTTACCCCCAAGGTAAATGCGCACACCATCTAAGGTTGTGCCATCATGGCCCCTTAATGCTAGAAGCCTGTCAATTTCTTCCTTTTTTAACAAAAAGCAATATGAGGCGGCCGCAGATGCATCTTTTGGCATGCCGGCCACATACTTTCTGTAGGTACTAACTTCTTGCTTTATTACGCTCCAGTTGTCAGACATAAACAATTGTTTTTTGGGATTTAAGAAACTAATTTTAAGACGATACAAAATAAGCATTATGCTTTGAAACTGAGGATGTGAAAAATCACATTTATTTATTGTGTTTCTTCACCGCCACAAGCCTGCGTGGCTGTATTGCCGTTAGGCAAAAAATAGGCAGGGTACTATACCCATTACCTTTACTTTTGTGCCTAAATTACAGGGTATGGAACAACTTAGCAGGATGGCAGGCTCTCTTGTAGGGTCAGAGATTGTGCGGCTTGGCAACGAAATAAATGACCGCATAAGGCAAGGTGAGCATATTTACAACTACACCATCGGCGATTTTGACCCCAATATTTTTCCCATACCCCAGCAATTGGAGGATTTGATTGTGGACGCTTACCGCAGCCACTACACCAATTACCCGCCCGGGGATGGCTTGCTGGAACTGCGCCAGGCAGTAGGCCAATTTTTAAACGAATGGGAGGGGCTGGAATACGCCGCCAATGAAATACTGATTGCCAGCGGTGGCAGGCCGCTGATTTACACAATATTTAAAACCATTGTAGACAAAGGCGATAAAGTTATTTACGCAGCCCCATCTTGGAACAACAACCATTATGTGCACTTGCACGAGGGGGTACACTGCGTTATTGAAGCAACCGTGGAAAATAATTTTATGCCCACTGCGGCCGATATTGCGCCGCACATTAAGGGTGCCACATTAATATGTTTATGCACGCCCCAAAACCCTACCGGAACCACTTTGCAAAAAAGCGAGTTGGAGGCTATATGCCAGTTAGTATTAGCAGAAAACAGCACACGGGGAGAACATGACAAGAAGCTGTACCTTATGTTTGACCAAATGTATTGGGTGCTTACCTATGGCAACACCCAGCACTACAACCCGGTTAGCTTAGTGCCAGCCATGCGGCCCTATACAGTTTTTGTTGACGGTATATCCAAATCGCTCGCCTCAACAGGGTTGCGTATAGGGTGGTCGTTTGGACCGGCCCATATTATTGCAAAAATGAAGGCATTGCTAAGCCACTTGGGTGCCTGGGGGCCAATGGCCGAGCAAAAGGCGACTGCGAAATTTTTGGGTAACAAACCAGTATTACAGCATTACTTGGTAAATTTTAAGGCTGCTTTGGAAGAGCGGCTCAATAGGATTTACGAAGGCTTTATAGCCTTAAAAGAGAAGGGCTTTGCCGTTGATGCGGTTGTGCCGCAAGCTGCTATTTACCTAACCATAAAACTTAACCTTACCGGTTTAGGTGCCTACGGTAAGGTGTTGGCCACCCAAGCCGATGTAACAGCCTATATTTTAAGCCAAGCCAAACTTGCCTTGGTGCCTTTTTATGCGTTTGGCGCACAGGCAAATTCCCCGTGGTACAGGCTTAGTGTTGGCACTGTGCGATTGCAAGAAATTGACGGCATGTTTGCCCAATTGGAGGATGCCTTATCAAAACTGCAATAAAAAACTCCGGGGTTAATCCGGAGTTAAGCTTTTTGGCAAGTAATCGATTACTTTAATTTTTGTTGCTGATAAATACGAAAGGCTTTTCTCCTTTCTCTCTTATTGCCTGCAGAATAAGGTGGGGCTTTTGAATAATCTTATACCGGTTTACGTCAATGATTTCATTAGCGGTACAAAACGAATTTACATCCTCCACATGAAATAACAATTTGTTCAACAGCTCAACTTCTTGTTTAAGCTGTTGCTCGTTCATTGTTACCTTTTTTGTAAGCACCAGCAAGTCTCTGTTTTGGGGGTTCATAACAGTACTTGTTCTTCTTTATATATTAAAAAATAATTAACCAACCAATCCTCTGCGCGACGGGCATCCACAATCCTGATGGCCTCGGCCATATAAACCACGGCTTCCGCTGCACGAACTAACAACCACTGTAACCAATAACAACAATATGATAATATAGTTTACCTTCATTTTCATGCAATCAGATTTTAAAATTAGCTGAATTTTACCTACTAATTATGTGCCGCTTATATTTTGAGCAAAATTTAATATTTAAGCATGTGCTTGTGGCCCCGCTCGATTGGGGCTTGGGACACGCAACACGGTGCATACCTATCATAAAACAACTGCAAAATGCCGGGTGTAATGTAACTATTGCAGCATCAGGCAAAACACTTGCTTTGCTTTCTGCCGAGTTTCCAACCCTTAATACTGTTGAATTATTTGGCTACAATATACGCTACACAGCACAAAAACGCCTTTTGCCACTTAAAATTTTATGGCAAAGCCCCAATATTCTGTTAACAATACAAAAAGAACACCGTTGGCTTAAAAAACTTATACAAGAAAGGGCTATAGATTTGGTTATTTCAGATAACAGGTTTGGCTTACACACCAAAAATGTACCCTGCATTTTTATAACGCACCAGTTGCTAATTAAAGTCCCTTATAGATGGTTGGAGCGTTTAATGCAGTTAATAAATTATCATTTTGTTAACAAATTTTCCGCCTGTTGGGTGCCAGATTTTGAGGGTGGCAACACCATCGCAGCGGCACTTTCGCATCCCAAGCACTTGCCCAAAGTGCCTCTAAAATATATCGGCCCGGTATCCCGGTTTGGCCCGGTGGAAAATATGCCGTTTAAATATGATTGGTTGGTGGTACTATCCGGGCCTGAGCCACAAAGAACTATTTTGGAAAATAAAATATTGTTGGTGGCCGAACATTTAGCGGGTGCCGTATTGCTTGTAAGGGGTAAACCGGGTGATAGCACTAGCATTGATTCACCTGCCAATTGCACCGTGTTAAACCACGTTTCTACCGCTGGTATGCAGCGCGTATTTGCAGAAAGTAAATTTGTGGTAAGCCGCTGTGGCTATACCACCGTTATGGAGGTGTTGGCGCAGCACAAAAAAGCTATTCTTATACCAACCCCTGGACAAACAGAACAGGAATACCTTGCAAAACACCTTTTTGCCCAGCAATGGTGTTACTGCTGCCAGCAGGATGAAGACCTTGCCTATCATTTTGGGCAGGCAGAAAAGTTTGCATACCAGTGGCCTGTTTTGGGCGAGTCTTTACTTAATGCGGCTATTAGTGGGCTGGTGTTTTAAACAGAAATCTACGCCTTTGGGTAATCAAAAAACCAAAAAGTTTTTTTAGCCGATTCAAAATCTTTCCAGTGTTCAATATCGGCATGTACGGCGTATATGCCGCAGGTAGGCATATCGTCAATACGGGTGTTGGTAAGGCTGTTTACAAAATCGGTGATGCCGGGGTTATGGGAGAATATAGCGATTGTGTTAAATGCATCGCTTGTGTGGCTGATAACACTGTAAAAAACAGGGGTCGAAGCCTCATATAATTGGGGAAAGGTTACAATATCTTTTTCTTTTTTAGCATAGGCCTTTGCAAAATACCCGGCAGTGGTGTATGCACGTAATGCTGGGCTGGCAATAAATGCATCAATGTAAATTTTTTTATCCAGTAGCCGTTTAGCCATGGCCGGGGCATCTTTGTGGCCACGGTCGTTTAACGGGCGGTCAAAATCTTTTTGCAATACATTGTCCCAACTGCTTTTTGCGTGGCGGATGATGAGTATTGATTTCATAAAATGAAGATAATACTTGCAATTATTAAAAAGCCCCCAAGTTTGTTAAAAACTTAGGGGCCAATATTTAAATAAGGTTAAACGGTTTGTAATGCCTATCAAAAACTACCAGCAATACTAATAACCTCTTACGTTTTTGCCTTCATAATAATTCAAGAAAGCTTTGTTTACCACGCGATTACCGCCCGGTGTTGGGTAGTTGCCGGTAAAGTACCAATCACCTGTGTTGGTGGGGCAACTGTCGTGCAAGTCCTCAATGGTTTGGTAAATTACCTGCACCGGCACGTCCATATCCGTAGGGGTTATTAACTCTGCAATTTTTGCTGAAATTTCCTCTGGTGTAAAGTGTTTGTATATCTGCCGCACCACATTTTCGGTATGCAGTTGGTTGTTGCGCTGCAGCTCTTTTATTTTTTCGTACACCTCGTTAAGGGTACGGTCGTCTTCCTCCCGTTCTTTAAGTAATTCAATAGCCGCTTTAAAGGCTATAAAATCACCCAGCTTACTCATATCAATGCCGTAGCAATCAGGGTAGCGTATTTGTGGGGCAGAGGAAACAATAATTATCTTTTTTGGCTTAAGCCTTGCCAGCATACGCACTATGCTTTGTTTTAGGGTGGTGCCACGCACTATACTGTCGTCAATTACCACCAGCGTATCCTCATCTCGGCGAACAGTGCCATAGGTTATGTCGTATACGTGTTGTACCATTTCGTTACGGCTGCTGTCTTCCGTAATAAACGTACGCAGCTTAACATCCTTGATGGCAATTTTTTCCTGCCTAATTTTGCGGGATATTAATTCTGTTAGCTTTTCGGGCGTAACATCGGTACCCCAGCTTAATATGCGCTGTATTTTCCGCTCGTTCAGGTAGTCCTCCATGCCTTTTACCAAACCGAAAAATGCAACCTCGGCAGTGTTGGGTATATAGGAGAAAATGGTATTTTTAAGATCGTAACTAATAGCTTCCAGCAGGCGCTTGCTTAGGTGGTTGCCCAAGGCTATGCGCTCGCGGTAAATTTTTTCATCGCTGCCACGGGAAAAATAGATGCGTTCAAAACTACAGGCCCGCCTTTCCTTGGGCTCCAATATTTGTTCAATTTTATAGGTGCCGGCATCGTCAATAATCAAAGCCGTACCGGGCATAAGCTCCATCACCTCATTTTCACCCACGTTAAACGATGTGCGTATACTTGCCCGCTCACTAGCGGCCACTATCACCTCATCGTCAATATAATAATACGCGGGGCGTATGCCATGTGCATCACGCATAACAAAGCTGTGGCCGTTACCTATTAGGCCGCCAATGGTATAACCGCCGTCAAACAACGGTGTGGCTTTTTTTAGCACGGCGGCAATGTCGGCATTGTTGGGGCTTTTTTCATCTTCTGCTGTAAGAAAGTAGTGTACTACTTCCATCATGGCAGCAAGGTCGCTTTGCTTTTGAAAAACACCGGGGTCCATGTTAATCAACCCAAAAAGCTCATCGGTGTTAACTAGGTTAAAGTTGCCAGCCAAGGCTAGGTTTTTGCCTGGCACAAGGTCTCTCTTAATAAAGGGGTGGCAAAACTCAACACTGTTTTTGCCTTGGGTGCCATATCGTAAATGGCCCAACAGTAGTTCACCCAAGTAGGGTACATGCCCTTTCATTAGGCCGGGGTACTGCCTTATTTCTGTCTGATACTTTTGCAGTTCCTGTATTTCTTGGTCAATTTTAAAAAATATGTCAGCTATTGGCTGCTGGGCGTTGCTGCGTAACCTGTTTAAAAAGGGGTAACCAGGCTCAACATGTAGCTTAACGGCCGCAACACCGGCGCCATCCTGGCCACGGTTATGCTGTTTTTCCATTAAAAGATACAGTTTGGTAAGCCCGTATGTTACCGACCCATATTTCTGCAGGTAATACGAAAACGGTTTTCTAAGCCTGATGAATGCAAGGCCGCATTCATGTTTTATTTCGTCACTCATGGTAATTTTTGCGGAGAAGGCGCAAAGTTAAGTTTAGTTACCGTACTAAAAAGTTATTTATGCAACTGTTTGCATTTTAGGGGCCAAGCTTTCGGCCAGCCATAAAAATTCGGCAATAAAAACATCCACATTTTTTTGAAAGGCGTCATATAGCAGGTTGCCTTCTTGGTCAAATTTCTTGTCAACGTGCGGCGTTATAAGCATATAAGGGGAGCCTATTCCAAACAACGCATGTATCAGCAACTGTAGTTGCTGGCTGGCCCGTATGCCGCCGAGGCCGCCAGTGCTGGCCGTTACTATGCCAAATGATTTGTGGGCCTGCTTGGGAAAATGGTCAAAAACATTTTTTAACGCGGCGGTATAGCTACCGTTGTACTCTGGTGTAACCAACAAAAAAGCATCCGCCGCAAAAATTCGGTGGGCCAATGGCTGCAATGCTTCTGGGGCCTTTGCCGGTTGGCTGTATACGTCTTGCTGCAACAAGGGCAGTTGCCATTCGCGCACATCAATAATGCCCACATGGTGGTTTGTTTTGCTGTTCAACTGCTTCTGTAGGTACAATACCAGCCGGTGGGTAACGCTATTGGTGCGGGGGCTGCCCGAAACTATTTCTATATTCATATTTTTATTTTCCTGTTATTGCCTGCTTAAGCCGTTGGCAGCGGCCACGCTAATAGGGGCTTGTTTAATGGGCTGCCAAAACGTATTAGGATTTCAAGATAGAAAGGTTAAACAAAAATAAGTCTGAATGGTTTGTTTTGGCCGGTGAAACCTGTGTAATAACCAAAAACCGTCTGTTGTTTACTGATATACCGATGTGGCACATGTAACGGTAGATTGAGGATATGTTTATGTTTGGGCCGTTACCTATACCAACAACACGTTGCATAGGTTTAAAAAGCCTTGTTGAATGTACTGCTACGGCAAAAATACCTGCCTTGCTTACAAGCCATTTTATATAGGAATTAGAACAAGCCCCCAGTGTATAATGGGGGCTTGTTCTGCAATACTGTTTATGCTTGCTTGGTAAACTGTACGTTTAATGCAAGTTTAACGTCATCGCTTAATAGTACGCTGCCCGCCTCGGTTACAACGCCCCAAGTAAGCCCAAAATCCTTACGGTTAATTTTGCCACTTATTTCAAACCCAACTTTTGTTTGGCCCCAAGGGTCGTTTGTTGTGCCGCCGTATTCAACGTTAAGTGTAACGGGGTTTGTTATGCCCTTAATGGTAAGGTCGCCGGTAAGGGTGTACTCTTCAGCAGATAATTTAGTAAAGGCGGTAGAAACGAAGCTTAATTTTGGGAATTTTTCTGCTGCAAAAAACTCTTCTGATTTCAGGTGCCCGTCCCTTTGCTCGTTATTTGTGCTTACGCTGTCAATGTCTGCTTCAAAGCTGGCTTTTGCATCCGAAAAATCATCGGCATCGCTTTCCAGGGTGCCTTCAAACTTGCCAAAGCTGCCAGTGACATTGGTTATCATCAGGTGCTTTACTTTAAAAAGAATCTCTGAGTGTGCGGGGTCAATTTTGTACGTTGCCATTGTTTTTTGTTTTTATTGTGTGTAAATTTTAAAAAATTTGCGGTGCCAGCTAACAGCTAATTTAGCTGCATAGGCACTTCAATTAACAATATTTCTAAGTTACCTTTTGCGGTAATGGATACATCTTTCGTGCCAGTAATGCCTACAGCATCTCGCTTGCCCAATTGTTCGCTGGCAATCGTTGCTTCGCCTTCCAGCACAAAAGCATACAGGCCATTGTTTTCGTTATGTAATTGGTAGGTGCCGGTAAAGCCATTGTCGTAATTGGCCAGAGAAAACCAAGCGTCTTGGTTTATCCATACCGCCGTTTCGTCATCTGGGGCAACAACTGTTTTTATTACATTGTGCCTATCGGCGGGGGCGAAAGTTTTTTGCTCGTAACGGGGTGTTATGTCCTGCTTTTTAGGAAATACCCAAATTTGTAAAAACTTTACTTCCTGGTCTTTATTCGCATTCATCTCGCTGTGGGCTATGCCGCTGCCTGCACTCATTATCTGCACATCGCCTTGGCGTATAATGGCATGGCGGCCGGTGCTGTCTCTGTGTTCCAAGTCGCCCGATAGTGGTATGGAAACAATTTCCATATTGTCGTGCGGGTGTTTTGAAAAGCCAAATCCCCCTTTCACCGTGTCGTCATTCAACACCTTTAACGCCCCAAAATGTATTTTATCTGCGTCATAAAAATTGGCAAAACTAAATGAGTGGTAGCTGTTGAGCCACCCATGGTTGGCATGGCCTCGTTCTGAAGCTTTGTATAGTATTGTGTTCATAAAATCTCCTCTTTTATTATGTGTATATACATGTATTAAATCAAAAAAATATCAAATCTCTTTTTCCCTAACTTTTTCAAGCAGGCTGTTTAGGGTATGCGCACAGTCATCATCCATTTTTACTGTGTTATCATACAGTCCGTCAATTTTATTGGTTGTTATTTCAAGCATGTTTATGCCGGCTTGTGTAAGCGTTATTACGGTTTCACGCTTGTCTTCGGCCGATGTGCGGCGTTTAACCAGCTTCTTAACCTCTAACCTGTCAATAATTCTTGGCACGTTCGAGCTTTTTTCAATCATCCGGCAGGCTATATCCCTAACGCACATCACGTCGGGGTGCTTGCCTTTCAAAATTCGCAATACGTTGTATTGCTCATGTGTTAAACCGTACTCCTTCAACTCCTTACTCATAATGGTTTTTAACCACCAAGCCGTGTATAAAATGTTTAACCCCGCTTTTTGCACTTCGCTTTTAAATTTACTGCTTTTTATGGCTTGTTCTAATTTCACAACACAAATGTATGTACATACATGTAATTTGCCAAATTTTATTTGTCAAAAAGCCCCTTCCGTTTTCGGGAAGAGGCTTTTTAACAAACGATTGTTGTATAATTTAAGGCTTTTGCACTATTAGTGCTGGCGATGATTTCATCCTAAACTAACGGCCTGCATTTGACGAAGCAGAGGCCTGCATCCAAGGGGCCAAGTTATCACAAGCTGCAAAATTTTTATCAATATTTACATAGTAGCTGCCTATGTGTTGCTTAAACCATTTTTGCAATTTCTCGCTTTTTTTCAACTCCAATGCCTGTAGGGCAATTTTGTTATAGTCATCCTTTAGGTTTTCTACGTGCGGCTCTGTTCTGGTTCGCAAAAACACTATGCGCACGGCATCCCTTTGGCGGTCGTCTTTGTAAATTTGTGGTTTGGATATATCCCCGGGGTTCATTCCTTTTAATGCAACCACAAGGTCCTTATCCAATTGGTCGATGGTTACAAAGCTTGAGCCGCTTTGGTTGGCAAAAACTGCTCCCCCGTTATTTTTACTGTTGTCGTCTTCGCTGTATAGGCTTACCGCCTGAGCAAAGCTTATTCGGCCCGCCATAACGTAAGACCTTGCACTGTCCAGTGTAGATTTGGCCTCTTTTATTTCCGCCTGGGTAACCGACGGTATTAAAAGAATGTGGCGTATAATGGCATCATCCCCAGCGCGGCTAACCATTTGTATGATGTGCAAGCCGAATTTAGACTTGATTACTGGCGATACCTGCCCCTCTTTTAATTTCCAAATAGCAGAAAACCAAATGGGGTCCCATTGCTTATCATTCCTGTTTACTGCATATTGCCCACCCTGCTCCTTGCTGCCGGGGTCCTGTGTATATAATTTGGCCAGTGCGTCAAATTTCTTTTGGCCCGTTTCAACCTGGTGCTTCCAATCTAGCAACTGGGTGGTTAAATACTCCTCCACGTCTTTATTGGCCTTGGGGTAGAGTATTATCTGGTTAACTTCAAGCTCACTTTCCAAATAAGGCAGGCTGTCGTGCGGTATTTTCAGGTAAAAATCTCTAACCTCGGTGGGTGTTATTTTTACATTGTCTAATATTTTACTGCGCATTTGGTCTGCCAGTTTCCTTTCTTTAAAGGGCTGCTTCAAATCTTCCTTTATCTGATAAACACTTTTGCCGGCCACGGCTTCCAATTCCTGCTGGCTGCCGTATTGGCTAATAAAATAACGAATTTGGTTATCTAATAATGCGTCAAGTTCATCCTCGCTTACCAAAATAGAATCTTTATTGGCTTGTATTACCAATGCTTTTTGCATCAGCTGGCCTTCCATAAAGGAGCAATCAGCATGGGGTGGCATCTCCATTTTGTTACCGCCTGCACCTGCGGAACGCTGATAATCTATAATGGCATTTTGGATATCGGAATTAAGGATGATTTTATCCCCTACTTGCGCAATAATTTTATCGGCTACAATTTTTTGCGTTTGTGCAAAACACTGGGCGGTTAACCCAAGGAAGGCCGCCAGTAATATAAAGTTAATTTTTTTCATAATTTCAGGTAAAGCCAAAAATAGCTAATCAAGCCCACCAAACTGTTGGCTGGGCTGGTTTTAACAAAAAATAAAGTTGTACAACAAAAAAAATGGCGGCTTTGGGTTGCAGCTTTGGCCAAAATTAAATGCCCAAATTACACTGCCAACCAAAACCGCCACTAACAATTATATTATAAAGTTCTCTTAACTTCCTGTTCTTCGTATGCAACTATGGTATCACCCACCGCAATATCCGCAAAATTCTTAATGGTTAAACCACACTCGTATCCGGCGGCCACTTCCTTCATATCGTCTTTAAAGCGTTTTAGGCTGCCAAGTTCGGCATATACGCCTTCTGCACGTGGGTAAATAAGTATGCCGTCTCTGTAAAGCCTAAGTTTGCTGTCGCGTTTAATTTTACCATCCAACACATAACAACCGGCAACGGTGGCCTTGTCAAATTTGTACACTTCGCGAATTTCAACGTTTGCAACCTCTTTCTCCTCAACTTTGGGTTCAAGCATACCTTCCATCGCGCTCTTCAGCTCCTCAATAGCGTTGTAAATGATGGAGTACATTTTTATTTGTACACCTTCTTGGTCGGCAAGTTTGCTGGCTTGGGCAGAAGGCCTTACGTTAAAGCCTATTACGATGGCATCTGAAGCCGTAGCCAATACTACATCGCTCTCTGATATTTGCCCTACACCCTTTAATATAACCTGTACGGCAATTTCTTGGGTGGAAAGTTTTTGCAATGAGTCGCTCAATGCTTCCACCGAACCATCCACGTCGCCCTTGATAATTACATTCAATTCCTTAAAGTTACCCAATGCCAAACGGCGGCCAATTTCATCCAAGGTAATGTGTTTCTTGGCACGCAACCCTTGTTCGCGCAGCAATTGCGCACGTTTTGTGGCGGCCTCTTTGGCTTCTGCCTCATCCTCGTACACCTTGAATTTTTCACCGGCCTGCGGTGCGCCGCTTAAACCCAAAATAACTACCGGCGTAGATGGCGGTGCCACTTTAACACGTTGGTTACGCTCGTTAAACATGGCTTTTACACGGCCGTAGTATTGGCCAGATACCAAAAGATCACCCTGTTTTAGCGTGCCATTTTGCACCAACATGGTTGCTACATATCCACGGCCCTTATCTAGCGATGCTTCAATGATGGTACCGGTTGCTTCTTTAATAGGGTTGGCTTTTACATCCAACAGTTCAGCTTCCAACAGTATTTTTTCCAGCAGCAGGTCAACATTAATACCCTTTTTGGCTGAAAGCTCCTGGCTTTGGTATTTACCACCCCATTCTTCCACCAAAAGGTTCATTTGAGATAACTGCTCGTATATTTTTTTGGAGTTCGCCCCGTCTTTGTCAATCTTATTAATGGCAAATATCATTGGCACACCTGCTGCTTGTGCGTGGCTGATGGCTTCTTTTGTTTGTGGCATCACGGCATCGTCTGCCGCAATAACAATCACTGCTATATCGGTAACTTTTGCACCCCGTGCACGCATGGCCGTAAAGGCTTCGTGGCCCGGCGTATCCAAAAAGGTTATGTGTTTATCGTTGGGCAAGGTTACCTCGTAGGCACCAATGTGCTGGGTTATACCCCCGGCCTCGCCTGCTACCACATTTGCACTTCTTATATAGTCAAGCAACGATGTTTTACCATGGTCAACGTGGCCCATGATGGTTACAATTGGTGGGCGGGGTTGTAACTCATCCGGATTAAGGTCTTGCTCTTCTTCTTCATCATCTGCTTCTTCAAGACCCATAAATTCCACCTCATACCCAAATTCACCGGCAACAAGCTCAATTACTTCCGCATCAAGGCGTTGGTTGATTGAAACCATTATGCCTAGGCTCATACACTTGCTAATAATGTCGGCAAAGCTTACATCCATCAAATTGGCCAGTTCGCTTACAGTTACAAACTCGGTAACCTGTAGTTTGCTATCTTCTGCTGAATCCCCCATGGATTCGGCCATTTCGTTGCGTTTTTCACGACGGTATTTTGCCTTTAGGCTTTTGCCTCTGCCTCCAGAACCAGCAAGTTTCGCCTGTGTTTCCCGTATTTTTTCTTGTATTTCTTTTTGGTCTATTTCTTTATCCTCACGGCGGCCTGGCCCTTGGTGGCTATGGCCCCCACCCCCGGTACCCGATTTGTTTATCGTAATGGGTCTGCGTGCCGGGCGGTTTTCAGTGCCGGCTGGCCTGCTTTGGCCCGGTGCAGTAACTCCGCCCTTATTAAACCCGCTGCCTTGTTGGCCAGTGCCTTGCCCTGGGCGAATATCGCGGTTGTGCCCTGGGGTTTGTTGGCCTACACCCTGCCCAGCACGGTTAAGGCCGCCTGGTTGCTGGCCCGTACCTTGCCCTGCACGGTTAAAAGTGCCGCCTGGTTGTTGCCCTTGGGGTTGCCCGGCACGGTTAAGCCCGCCGCCTTGCTGCCCTAACCCACGCTGGCCAGAAGGCTCACCTGGTTTTTTATCAATCGGTATACGTTTGCGCTTGCGCTTTTCGTCTCGCCCTGCAGTTTTTGGCCTAGTATCGTTATCAACGGGCAACTGTATTTTACCTAATATTTTGGGGCCTTCAATTTTGTCGGCCTTAATATTTTCTATAATGGGCGCATTACTTTCTTGTTCAGCTTCTTCAATGTCGTCAACCTCTGACGCTTCATCCAAGGCATCCTCTTCAAAAACTTCGTCGGGTTCAAATGTTTGCTGAACAACCTGTTCTTCTAATTGCACGGGTGCTGTTACCTCCACCTGAACCGGTGCTGGGGCAGCCTCCTCGTAAACCACTTCTTGTTTAGTAGGCAATTGCTCGTCTGCCGGTGATGGCTTTCTAAAATCCCTTCTTGGTTTTGTTGAAGAGTCAATTTGCGAAAGGTCAATCTTGTCAATTATTTTTGGCCCTTCCAATTCAGGTGCCTCAATTCGTAAAATTTCTGGTCCAGGCACCGACACCGTTATGGGTTGTGGTGTAATGGCCGGCTCAACTATTGGAGTTACCGGCTCAGGAATTGAAACAGCCACGTGGGTAGGTTCGTGGGTTGCAATTTCTGGCTGATTCGCAGGTATTTGTTTTTGTGCTGCTGGCTCAGGTTGGGCTGGTGCTTCCTGATGGCTAATAACCGGTGCTTGCGGCAATACTTCCTTAACGGGCTCGGGTATGGCAACAACTACCGGTTCCTGAATTACAGTAACTGCGACAGGCTCTTGTTTAGGTTCTTCTTTAAAAACCTGCTTAACATATTCCCGTTCCTTTCTGAAAGAAATTTCTTCCTCGTCCCTTTTACGCCTTTCTGCCTGAACGCTTTTGGGTATTTCTATCATGTCGGCTTTGCCCTTGGCAACTTTATCGCCTTGGAAGCCAAGCTGCAATGCCCTATACATTTCCTCGGTAAGCTTAGAGGTTACGGTAAGTGCATCGCGGCTAAAACCCTTGCCAACAAGAAATTCAACGAGCGTACTTGGCCCGATATTGAACTCCTTAGCGGCTTGCAACAATCTTGGTAATTTCAGTTCTGACATTCAGCTTTTTTTTGTCCTACGCCTGTATTTTTTTACAGGTGTTTTATTTTTTATGAGACCGAAAGAAACAATAATACGTTGCTTCCCTAGCCCCCAGCGCAATTTTATTGTACGCTGATTTTAGATTAAACCTTTTTTCAATAGCAAACCCTCACCGTCCGTAGTACACATTTATATTTTTTTCCGGCTGTAAAACTATGCTTTCGCATTCATTATAAATATAATACTGTATTTAACTTTCATAAAAACCTTCATTTTACTATCCCCTGTCAAATTCTTCCTTCAATATTTTTCTAACATCGGCAATGGTTTCGCGTTCAAGGTCGGTCCTGCGCTCCAGCTCATCGGCTGTAAGGTTTAATACGCTTCTGGCCGTATCACATCCAACCCGTTTAAACTCATCGATAATCCATGGCTCAATTTCGTCGCTAAATTCTTCCAAGTCAATATCAAACTCTTCTTCGTGTTCCTCGGTTTCGCGGTAAACGTCTATATCATAGCCTGTTAATTCGCAGGCCAGCTTTATGTTTACGCCACGGCGGCCAATTGCAAGTGACACTTGGTCGGCTTTTAAAAACGCTTCCACATGCTTTTTCTCGTTATCCACCTCCATGTAGCTTATTTTGGCCGGGGTTAACGAGCGCTGTATAAGCAATTGAATATTGCTGGTAAAGTTAATTACGTCAATATTTTCATTTTTTAGCTCACGTACAATGCCATGTATACGGCTGCCCTTCATACCAACACAAGCTCCTACTGGGTCAATCCTGTCATCAAAACTTTCCACGGCAACTTTTGCCCTTTCACCCGGCTCACGCACTATTTTCCGGATGGTTATGAGGCCGTCGAATATTTCTGGCACCTCAATTTCAAGCAGTTTGGCCAAAAAATCGGGGCTGGTACGGCTTAAAATAATAACGGGGGTGTTATTTTTCATATCCACCTTTTTAACAACGGCCCGTATATTTTCGCCCTTTTTAAAATAATCCTGCGGTATCTGTTCCGATTTTGGCAGTATCAATTCATTGCCTTCCTCATCTAATAGTAAAACTTCTTTTTTCCACACCTGGTAAACCTCTGCTGTCATTATCTCACCTATCCTGTCACCATATTTTTTAACCAACACATTTTTCTTCAGGTCTCCTATACGGCTTGCCAATGTTTGTTTTGCGGCCAAAATAGCACGCCGGCCAAAATCGAGTATGTCAACTTCCTGGTATAACTCTTCGCCCACTTCAAAATCGGGTTCCAGCTTTATGGCTTCGCGGTAGGCTATTTCGGCAAGGGGGTCCATCACTTCACCATCTTCAACAATCATACGGCGGCGTATAATTTCAAGGTCACCCTTTTCTGCATTCACAATCACGTCAAAATTCTCGTCACTGCCGTATTTTTTCCGAAGCAGGGTTTTAAACACATCCTCCACTACTTTCATCATGGTGGGGCGGTCAATATTTTCCGCGTCCTTAAACTCCTGGAATGCTTCGATTAGATTTATACTCGCCATAGCTGGAAATTTTTAAACTTTCCCCTGCCTGCCACCCATTGCGGCTGCGGCACGGGTTAAAATTGAATTTGAACTGTTGTTGTTTTTATGTTAGTAAATGGTATTACCAGTTGCTGTGTTACCGCTTTTTTGCCTTTACCTTCGGTGTTCTCAACTATTATGTCGGCATCAGCCACTTGTAATAATTTGCCGGTTTTTTTTGACCCATCGTTAAATACTACTTCCACACTACGGCCTATATTACGGTTGTACTGCCGGTGTAATTTTAAAGGTTCGTCAACACCGGGGGAGGATACTTCTAATGAAAAATCTTCCACGGGCAATAACCCGCTTTCTTCCAGTATTTTATATAGGGTCCGGTTAAATTGTACACATTTTTCTATGGAAATGCCCTCATCACCATCTAAAAAAACCTTTACGTTATTGGTTGGCTTAATTTTTATTTGTACTCTAAAGTACTGTGGCTCAAGGGATAGTACCTCGTCAACCATTTGCTCAATCTGCTGTATTATTGTGTCTGTGGCCATATATGATAAAAAGAGAAGGGAACGTTTTTCGTTCCCTTCTTACATCCTTTTGCTTTACAAAGGTAGTGTAGTTATACTAAATAACCCAAATTTTGTATTTGGTTAATGTATTGAAAAAACAGAACAAGCAAAACAGCGCAAGTATTATCTTTGCGTTGTTATGGCAGATTTGTTAGAATTAGGCTCTGTATGTTTTATTATTTACCTGTTGTATAAATTGGTTTTCGGGTTGGTATTGCCTGTTTCAAAAGCGGCAAGCCAGGTAAAAAGCAAAATGAACGAGTTTAACCAAATGCACCAACAACAAGCACGGCAACAGCAAGCTGCCCCGCCGCCTGCGCCAAAGCCTACCCCAAAAAAACCGTCGAAAGAAGATGACTATATTGACTTTGAGGAGGTGAAGTAAAACCCTTTCCGGCCCTCTCCAAATGAGTCCTATAGAGGCAATGTGGGCTAAAATACCAGCTCTGTCAATTTTTTAGGCGGCGGCAGTAATATGCCTTGCAAGCCTGCGGCTATAGCACCTTCCACATTTTTATATGAATCGTCAATAAAAACGGTTTCTTCAGCCAATAAGTGCTGCTCCTCCAAGATAGCCTTGAATGCTTCGGGATAAGGTTTTCTTAGGCCGAGTTTATGGGAGTAATATGCTTTTATAAAGTGGCTGTTAAAGTCATCTTCCCCAGTTTGCTGCTTGAATGTTTGTACAAAAGCATCCTCGTGAATCTGGTTGGTATTGCTAAACAGGTAAATGTTATACCGCTGCTTAACCGGCAGCAACCATTGCAGCGCATCGGCATAAAAGCTACCCAGCATGGCATTCCATGCGGTTTGTATTTGTGTGTTTGTTAACGGTATACCTGATGCCTGCCTAAAAAGGTCGTAAAACGCGGTAGGGGTTATCTTGCCGGTTTCCAGCAACTCAAACAAAGGGTCGGCATGGTGGTGGGTAAACAAGTCGTTAAATTTGGTAACACCCAAGTTTACAAATGCCTGTTCAGTTTTTTGGTAATCCACCTCAAGGAAAACGCCGCCGAGGTCGAAAATGATGTTTTTCACGTTTTGCATACCGCAAAAATAAATAAGCGGCTGGAACAATGCGGTTATGCCTAAGTTTTTTTACGGTTAAGTTGATTTGAATGAATTAACAATTCGCCACCAAAGCGGGCAATTGCATTTTACTTGCCCGTTTTGCGGGGTAACAACTGGCAGCGGTATAAAATTTTGGGTTAGAAAATCACATAAAATGGGGATGGCTACGCAAATAAAAAAGCTGAGTTTTACAAAACAATAATGATACGGATAGCACTAATAGAAGACAACGAATCTTACCGCAAGTCTTTGCAAAGTTTATTTAGCAAAGAAAGCGACATGGAAGTAGTTTTTACTGACATGTACTGCGAAAACCTACTGCTTACCGTTGACATTATTGAACCCGACGTGGTTATTATGGATATTAACCTGGCTGGTTTGAGCGGCATACAAGGGGTGCAAAAACTAAGGGAAAAGCAGCCCAACCTGAATATTTTTATGCTTACCGTGTTTGAGGATATGGAAAGGATATTCGATTCCATAAAGGCAGGGGCGGTGGGGTATTTGCTTAAAAAAGACCCACCCCAGCAAATAATTGAGGCTGTAAGGAAGGTTTTTAATGGCGAAAGCGTTATGAACGGTAAAATAGCCCGGCAAGTATTGGATTTTTTTAACCGGCAGTTGAAAAAAACGGTGGCCGCTTACGTAAATGACTATAACCTGAGCAGCCGCGAAAATGAAGTATTGCATTTGTTGATGGACGGGTTGAGTTACAAACAAATTGCCTCAAACTGCAATGTAACCTTAGACACAATTTCAACGCACATTCGCAATATTTACAGTAAACTAAACATTCACAGCCGTGCTGAGTTGGCGGCAAAGTTTAGGGTGTAAGCAAAAATCACATAAATTGGTGATTGACTTTGCAATGATTGTTCGCCAACTTTACAATGTTAAAAAAACGATTTAAGTACAACCTTTTACTCTTTTAGTATACCTATTTTCGAACCTAAACCCTGCATATATTTAAAAAGCTGCTTTAAAAAGTAAAATTTTTAGGTGGCTTTTTAATTTATGGCAGTTTTATTGCGGGGTTACAATACCGCTTTTTATGGCATAGATCACCAAGCCAACCCTGCTGCGTACGTTTAGTTTCTCAAAAAGCGCATCACGGTAACCGTCTATAGTGCGGGGGCTCAAAAACATTTTATCGGCTATTTCTTTGTAGGTAAGCTCAGTGCAAATAAGCTTCAAAAATTCAATGTCCTTATCCTTAAAGCTTTGCGGGTCTGTTTCGTCGCTGGCACCATCGTTGCGCATCCTAACCATTTTTACCAATTGGTTGGTAACAAGCTCGCTGTGGTAATACCCTTTTTGCACAATTTCGTTTAGTGCCCGCCGCAGGTCGCCCGGTTCGGCATCCTTTAAAATATACCCGCAGGCACCGTTTTTTATCATCCTAATAATGGCCCCTTCGTTATCGTACATGCTCAGTGCCAACACTTTAATGCCGGGGTAGGCATCCCTAACCCATTTAGTTGTTTCATATCCGTCTTGTTTAGGCATGTTTATGTCCATCAGCACAATATCAGGCAAGGCGTTGGGTTTAACGGCGTTCATAAAATCTACTCCGTTCGATGCCTGAAAAATAACTTTAAACCCATCAAAGGTGTCAATCAGGTTTGCCAACCCATTGCGAATAAGCGAGTGGTCGTCAACCAATGCTACCAAAGTTGTTTTCATTGTATCCCCCGTACCCCAAAAGGGCGTTTAAAATCCAGTTATGATATTTTTTACAGCAATATTATAGTTTCTGCATAGTGCATACTACCGCATATACCGTAGCATTTAACACCACCACGCTAAACTATGCCATCCTCGTGTGGCAGTTCAATAATAGCTTTTGTGCCCATACCAGGCGCACTGTTAACCGTGATGTATCCTTTAATAAGGCTCATCCGGCTAAGCATATTTTGCAGGCCAAGCCCTTTACCAGTATTGCTTTCCTTATTTGTGTCAAAGCCTTTTCCGTTGTCGCTAACCGTTATTGTCAGCTTGTCGGGTTGGTAAAGCATGTTTATCTCTACGGCCGTAGCATCTGCATGCTTTACAATATTGTTCAGCAATTCCTGCACAATCCTAAAAACCACTAATTCTTCCTGGGTTTGGTTTTTATATTCATTGCCCATAACGGTAAGCGATGCCTGGTACAAGCCTGTTTTTTGTAAAAAATGCACCTGCTGGCCAATGGCCCCCGGCAGGCCAAGCTCCCTTATAAAATCGGGGCTAAGGCTTTTGGCTAAGTCGCGCAGGTCCTGTATGGTTTGGCTTAACTGGTTTTTGCTTTCCAACAGCTTTTCCTTTGCCGCTTCGGGGTTGTACACATCCACCGTGTTAATGGTGAGTTTTACAAAACTCAGGGCCTGCCCTATGTTATCATGAATCTCTTGGCTGATGGCCTTAAAGGTTTCTTCCTGGATTTCGAGGCGGGTGGTGAGGAGTGCTTGGGTGAAAGCGTTTTCCAAATTTTCACGTTCAATCAAATGTTCTTTTTTTCTTTTTTGATAAATCATTAAAAAGGCAACTGTAAAACTTGCCAGCAACATAAATATAATGGTCGCGGAAGCAACCGCTAATATTACTTCGTTCATAATGTTGATTTTAAGAAAGCCTTATTTACCGAGAAATTCTTACTCTGATAAATGTCTTTTAAAAAACCAACGGTAAACAGCACATACATATTAATGTTAAACAAATTATTAATAATCCAAAGGTCGTTTAACTTTGAATCAGGGTGCCTTTTGATGTACTGCCATAAGGAAAACATCAAAGTGGTACATGGAGCATAAAAAAACATTCCGACAAGATACCATACAAATGGGGAGGATAGAGTAAGCTTAATTTCATTCTTAACTTGATATTGTTCAATTATGACCAGTAAAATCCAAGCTGTATAAATAATATTATTCAAACAGACCCACTCATTAATAAATCTCCTTCTTATATCAAAAACTATAACAATTGATATTGAGCTAACAATGTAAGCGACAAAGGATGCTAAAAATATCCTATATTTCACCCTATTCTGATGTTTTTTCCTAAAAAGAAAAAACATCAGAATAAATTCGAAAGGGGTGTAGATATTATACGAAATGTATTGGAGCGTTGATTTCTCATCAAAGTATCTAAGTAGCTGGGGAATGGTTCCCAAAAAGACTATTCCCAGTATTAATAACGAATCCACTGACAACTTTTTAATAAAAAAAACTCCGACCATCAGCGGCAAAACAATGCACCAAATCGAAGCGAAACTTATAATTTGCTGGATTACCATGCCCATCTGTTGTTACAAAACGCTGAATGACTGGATAGTAGTCTTATTTGTAGAAGGAAAACCATCTTGTATTTCAATTGGTGCAATTATTGTTGGTGGATGCTCGGATGCAGGGAATTCAATGTCAAGTGGGATAAATTTTTTCGCCACCTCGTCAAAATTACATGCAACCAAAACGACAGTCGGATTACCCTCTTTGAATGACATATCGTCCGCAGGCTGGGCACCCATTAGCACAATCAGGTAATCAGCTTTTGCGCCTGGATTGATGGTGTCATTTGGATCGCCGGTAAAAAAACGCTCAATTAATTCTTTGCTAAATACAAACCCATTATATGGCGAACCATAATATCGCAAAGTGTCAGAAGTTGCTGTTTGTGAAGTCGACATCGACATAAAGGACATTTTAAAGTCCTCTTTAATCGTTTTGTATTTTTCAATAATTGGTTTCGCTTGGCTTAGCGTAATTTTTTTGCCGAATTCCTCATTCATAATTTTAGTTTTTTAGAAGGTTCTCAAAAGTTTTACGAGTACAAAATACTCCATACGTAATTCAATTGCAAGCATTAGTACATATTTAAAAATATTGCATATAATCTTTATGCATGGAGCGTAACAATAATAGGGCATTCAGGTAAAACCACACGTAGAATTTACGTTTTTTCACCACTAAATACCGTTAAAACACCCTAAAAAATAACAGTGAAATAATAAGAGCATACGGGTGTTAAACACGTTGCCCGCTGTGCCGCCACGCCTTAAATTTGTACGGGTAAAATTAGCGATGGCACCTTTGGGTGGAAATACCAAGGTAAGCCTTGGGTAAGCGTTGGGTTTGGGTATTCCATTTTCTCAAATGAAAAGCCAAAATTGCCGTCGGGCACTACGAACGAATCCCAATAAATGGCATTGCGAAGCAAAAAGTTTTTTCAGCAAACGGGGAAATTCCTGTTTAAAAACGGGAATTTCCCCGTCTCAGAAAAAGCTGCCGTAGCATAAATTTGATGTTTAAGAAAAACGGCAGGGGCTGCCAACCATAATTAGGCGTTTAAAGGGCAATATGCATCAACGATTTCTTTTGCTAATGTGATTGAACGTAATAATACCAGCCTACTTAAAATGGCTTGGTCATTTTCATCCCTATGCTTTTAAAAATAACAATTGTTAATCTTATACAAATAGCGTTCGCAAAGCAGTTTAATTGTTTAGTCGTTTCATAGGAAACCTATATGCTGAATCAAAAAAACAGCGGCTTTCTAACCGCTGTTTATTATTCTGTCGCCTATTATTTTGGTATTTCGCCGTTAACTGTTTTTAAGCTTTTTAATCTCTTCGGTAAGCTTAGGCACCACGTCAAACGCATCGCCCACGATGCCGTAGTCGGCAGCCTTAAAAAACGGTGCTTCGGGGTCTTTGTTAATCACCACAATATGCTTGCTGCGGTTAACGCCCGCCAAGTGCTGTATGGCACCAGATATGCCGATGGCTATATAAAGGTTGGGGGCTACCTGCACGCCGGTTTGGCCAACATGCTCATGGTGGGGCCGCCAGCCGCTGTCGGCAACGGGCCGGCTGCAAGCTGTGGCCGCGTGCAGCACGTGTGCCAAATCTTCCACCATGCCCCAATTTTCAGGGCCTTTTAAACCACGGCCGCCACTTACAACAATCTCGGCCTCTGTTAACGGCACCTCGCCCTTTACACGGTTAACGCTGGTTACTTTTATGGCTGCGGCAGCTACGGTAATATTTAATTGGGATACCCCGGCAATGCCCTCGCCGGCCATCGTTTTGTAACTGTTGGGGTTTAGCGATATAATTTTTATAGCGCTCGTAATTGCTACGTTGGCAAATGCCTTGCCACTAAAAACGGCTTTTTTTACCACAAACCCGTTTGTGGTGTCTGGCAAATCAACCGCGCCGGCCACCAGGCCCGCTGTAAGCTTGGCGGCGGTTATCGCCGCCACCGCCTTGCCTGTTTGGTTATGGCTAAGCACCAAAACGGTTGCGCCTGTTAGGGTTACAGCTTCGGCTATTGCTTTTGCGTATACCAATGCATCCACTGCGTTTAAAGCCTCGTTGCTTACCTGGTTTAGCTTGGTAATGCCATATTTGCCCAAGGCTGGCAAGTCGTCTTGCACGGTGCCGAGCAACAGGCCCTCAGCATTGGTGCCAAGCTGTTGTGCAACGGCGGCACCATAGCTGAGCACTTCAAAAGAGGCTTTTTTTATTTGGCCTTCGGCATGGTCTATCAAAATTAAAACTGACATAGTTGTATTTTTTATTCCGGCTGTGTTCCCTAACCGGCATGGGTAATTTTGTTGAAAAATGGACTTTACTTAACTAAAGGGCTAAGCAACGGTAATACCTTTAGCCCAAAAGCAAAGTATGTAATTATGCCATGGCTCTTATCATCCATTTTGGCCATTTGCTTCGGTTGGCCGTTTCAGCATTAAATGGCTTTGGCCTCCTCGTGCAGCAACCTTACCAGCTCGGCAACATTATCGGCCGCCACTAACTTTACGCCCGCTTTTGCAGGCGGTAGGCCATAACTGTTTATGTGGGTTAGTGGTTCAATGGCCGCTGGTTCAACCACCTTAAGCGGCTTGGTTCGGGCACCCATAATACCGCGCATGTTGGGTATGCGTTGTTCGGCCACTCCTTTGGCGCAGCTAACCACCACCGGCAACTGCACTTCGGCGGTTTCTTCGCCGCCGTCAATCTCCCGGGTTATGGTGGCGGTGCTGCCAGCCAGATCAAATTTTGTGGCCAACGACACAAAAGGCACATCCAACAGACCTGCTACTATGCCCCCCACGGAGGAACTGTTATAGTCAATGGTTTCTTTACCTGTAAAAATTAAGTTATAGCCACCCTGCTTTGCCACCTCGGCAATTTGTGCGGCAATATAAAAACTGTCATCGCCTGTGGTGTTGACGCGTATGGCTTCATCCCCGCCCAGGGCAAGTGCCTTGCGGATGATGGGTTCTATATCGGCACCGCCTACCGTTATAAGGTGTATAACTATTGAGGCATCTTTTTCTTTTAATTCAATGGCACGTACCAATGCATACCACTCATCATAGGGGTTAATAATCCATTGTACGCCGTTTTCCTCAAATTTGGTGCTATTGTCTTTAAAGGCAATTTTAGAAGTAGTGTCGGGTGTTTTGCTTATGCAGACTAAAATTTTCATACTGGCTTTACCCAAAATGGGTTTTAAGATGATGAATTTTTGTGTTCGGCAACAAATGTAATAACAACTGTTAGTATAAAAAAGTTGTTTATGCAACTATTTTTTAACCAAAAGTTAAAGCGTAGCACCCGGCAAAATTTGCCGCGCGGCACCAGCTGCCCCTCGAATTACTGCGTGGCGCTAAGTAAGCAAAAACCAGTAATTACAAGACGTACTATCGTTGCTTTTTGCTGCGGCCTAAAAAATTAGTAAGGTTAGCGGTTAAGCCGATGGAGCCGTTTATGGTAGAAGTTTTTGGGGTGTGGGCCCCCAAATTATTGCTTAAGCATATTTGCCCATCAAGCCTTAGCCATTTTACACCGGGCAACATGGCTTGTGCGTTTATCCAAGGCTCCAGCAAAAGAAAGGACTGACTGTTTAACCTGTCAAAATAGAAGTAATCAAACTCCTGATAGCTATAGTTGGTGTTTGGGTTACCATAACCTAAAACCGAAAGGCGGCCACCGATGGAAAGGCTTACAGGTTTTGTACTATTGCCAAAGTTAAAAGCCGCTTGCAGCCAAGGTTTTACCGTTTTAACCGAGTAGTAACGTGTGTATGCTTTTTTGGCTGAGTCTAAGCCCGCGTCATTCATAGTCAGCTTGCCAAAATCAAAGCCTGCATACCAGCTAAAAGTAATTGTTTTCCGTTGGTTTAGTGGCAGGTTATAACCTGCGCCCAGCTGAAAAACGGATGTTTGGTATTTAATTACCGAGCTGTCAAAACCATTAAAAGCAGTGGTTGAAACAGACCCCGGCGGCAAGTAATTGGGCCGGTACAAGTTAGTATCGTATTTATACAATTGGGTTAAATATTTTTGGCTATAGCCCCCCAATACCGTCCAGTTATCCGTAATGGCATAGGCGGCCTGCACATCGTAACCGGTTGAATTAACACCCACTTGCTGTGGGTTGTATTCACCAATGCCATCTTCTACGCCATTAAGCGAAAAATAGCCCGTTACCTTGGCATCCCCCTTTTGGGTAAGGTTGGGTACGTTTGCGGCAGGGGTTTCGTACACAATTCGGTTGGCACGTTGAACGGTACAAGAACTAAAAACAACAATTGTCATAATAATGGGTAAGCAGCCGGACTTAAACATACAATATGGTTTTGTATAATGTACACACGGGTAAATTTATAGCCTGCAAATCGAATGACTTGAAAATGCCGCCTAACCGTTAAGGGGCATTGTTAAAAAAAACAGAAAGGTTTTTACCAGGCTTAAAAAAAAACAATTATTTCTTCAACAGTTTGTTGTTAACTATTTTTTCCAACATTTCTTCTTTTTGGTATTTGCTAACAGGCACTTCAAATTTACCCAGATGCAGCATGTTGCCTTCTATGGCATTAACATGATTTATATTTATAATATAAGATTTGTGCGGTTGTATAAACTGCTTTGCCGGCAGGCTTTCCTGTACTGATTTTAAGGTAGCATGGGTGATTATTTTTTTATCGTTTGTATAAATGGCCACATAGTTTTCGAGTGCCTCTGCAAACAAAATGTCACTAAACAGCACTTTTTCCAGTTTGCTTTCGGTTTTAATAAAAAAATATTCTTGTTCTTCCGGCCGTTTGGCAACAAAATACTCATAGGCCTTGTTGGCCGCTTTTAAAAACCGCTCGAACGAAATCGGTTTTACCAAATAATCCAATACGTCAAGCTCAAAACCTTCAATGGCATACCGCTCATATGCCGTAGTGAATATCACTTTGGGGGGATTGGGGTAACTTTTTATAAACTCAATGCCTGTTATATAGGGCATTTCTATATCCAAAAACAACAGGTCAACCTGTTGCTGTTTTAAAACAGTATTTAGCTGTATAGCATCCTCGCAGGTTTGTACAACCTGTAAAAAGCCTGTTTTTGCCGCATACCCAAGCAGGCCTTTGCTTGCCAATGGTTCGTCGTCGGTTATTACACATTTAATACTGAAAGATGCCATCAGTTAAGGGTGAGTTTTAATTCTGCAAAAAAAGTATCCTGCTTTATTTTGGCTACAAAACTGTGTTTGCCAGGGTATAATAACGCTAGGCGCCGTTGTAGGTTTTCCAAACCAATACCGCCTTTTTTTTCAAACCTAATTTCTCCGGGCACCGAGTTTTCAATACAAAAGCAAATGCCGTCATCCACCTTTTGCAATGCTAACTCAATTTGGTAATCACCACCCACATACTTAAACGCGTTCTCCACAAGCGGCAAAAACAGCAGCGGGTACACCTGCTCGCCGTTAAGACTTTTATCAATAACTACGTGCAGCCGCAGTTTGCCCGACGTGCGTATTTTTTGCAGGTCGATAAAATTTTTAAGGTATTGTATCTCGCTGCTTATGCTAACGGTGTGCTGTTGGTCGTACAACTGGTAGCGCAGCAGTTCGGCAAATTTCTCCACTGTTTTCTTGGCCTCACCAACATTTTCATCCATTTGAAAATAAATGGTGTTTAATGCATTAAACAGAAAATGCGGGTGGTACTGCGCCTTTAAAAATTTAAGCTCGGTTTGCAATTTGTCGTTGGTAATTTTTTCCAGTAGCAGCCGGTTTTGTATATATGCCTGTAAAAAAGTGTTGCTCCGTACCACACCGTAATATATAAAGGCATATAACAGCGGTATGGTGTTAATATCGGCAATGTCGTACCACTGCAAACCGTCATCGGTAAGTGCGGCCATAGGCGTCATAAACAAATTCTGCACAAGCTGGTTTAACAAAAAAACAAACAGGAGTTCTTTTGCAATGCGCTTTACTGAAAAATCGGCCCGCCATTGCTTATCAAAATAGCGGAATAGACGCTGGTACAACCATAGCAGTAAATACCCCATAACTACGCTGGTTGCCATTTCAATGGCATTTAGCAACAACGTACGGTGCCAAAACTTCATGCACGTAACACTATCCAGCAGTAAACGTATGGTAAAATACACCAACAGCCCGTACAGTGGCGGAAAGATATATTTCCAAAATTTTTCCATAATGCTTGTTGAAATTAAGAATATTAAATGATTAACCTCTATTTGGTTTGGCTACCGGTTGTACTTCGCCGTTGTGGGGGTGCTTTCACCCACAGCGATGATACCTAGCGGCCAACACGATGGCTACTTTGTTGGTGAAAACACCAACAAAGGCGGGTAAACCAAATAGCAGATAGTCATAGAATATTTTACCACAGCACTAAAGCCGTTATCAACACGCTGCGTTTCGCAGAGCCTTTTATACATAAGGTATACCGCCTGCTCATTGCGCAAATTCTGTAAGCTTTTCTGGCTCAATTCGTGCATAATTTTCCTCGCTTTTGGGTTCAACTACCTGCTTATCCTTCGGCTTCATGCCAAACAAAAAACGCATTATTGGATAAGGCTTGATAAACAAATGGAAGATGCCCATACTGATAAAAAACGTTGCAATAACCGTAAACATATATTTAAGCCCTACCCCATCTGGGGCCCTTACCACATAAAAAGTAAGTATAACAATAACCGTTTGGTGAAGCACATAAAAAGGGTACACCGCCTGGTTGATGTAATTAAGGGCCTTGCTACTTTTGTTAAGGTATTTTTTGCCATAGCCCACTGCGGTGAGTACCCACATCCACGCGGATATGGCTGATAGTGCCATATAAGCATATGTTCTCCAGTCGTGCTCATAATCGGCAATAATTTTCCACGGCTCAATATCATTCCAACGTAGGTAATTAATGCTTATTAAACTTAAAAAAGCCACGGCAAACGATATGCGGCGGTTGCGCTCGATGCTATCCATAAAAACCGGGTTGGCTATACAGATAAAGCCGGCCAGCAGGAAAAAAAGCCAGTAGGGCAGGTACGCATAGTCGTGTACCAGGTCGTTTGTCTCGGGATATTTTAGTGAAAAGAAAGTGTACACCAAAACCCCAGGTATAATAAACAAATAAATGAGCCTGCCTTTGGCCAAGCGGTTTAATTTTTGCAGAAAGGCTTTGCCGTTGGCAGAAATAAGCCAAACAAACAGCGGCGCGCAAACAACATCGTATACCAGCAGGTACAGTATAAACCACAGGTGGTGCCAGCTTAAGTTGCCTTTGGGGTAAGCACCTGTGGTGAAGATGGTAGGATAGAAATCTAAAAAATTACCTTGAAAGCCTTGTTTCAACCTTTCCATATACACCTGCGGCGGAACTATAATAAGCATACCCAACAGCAGTGGTATAAAAAGCCGCCTGAAACGCAGGCCAATAAAACCACCGCTGCTTCTGTTTTGCAACATAAAATAACTTACCGTACCTGATATGAAAAATAGCAGGGGCATGCGAAAGCGGTGTAAAAAAGCATTAAACTCCTGTAGGATATTACTGGTTTCTTTATTTTTTATATGCCAGCCCCAATCAGAAACGTAGGGCATGGCAGAATGAAAAAACAGAACACCCACAATGGCTATTACGCGTAGCCAGTCTAAATAGGCTTGTCTTGGTGAAGATGGTTGCATGGTCAAATTATTTTATACAAACCTATGTGCTGGCGCATGTTTGCCATAAAATGTTTGACGTAGGGGCCGTTCCGGGTGACGAATAGACAAATAGGGCAAACTATTGATGGCGTAATACCATAATTATGCCCCTTTGATGAAACCCGAAGGTTAGTAATGCAGTGTTTGTAATAAAAGGGTGTATCTGTCGCCCGTTTTTTGCCACACCCTTAAATAATTTCCCATTTTAGCATCGTGCCTAACCGTGCCAAATACATAGGCCAAATCGCTGGAAGCAGAAATGCCGCCGCCAATGGGGTTAAAGTCAAGGCCCGGTAGTAGCTGGTTTAAGGCGGTAAGAATGTTTTGTGTACCTGTTACAGGTGTCTGCCCTTGTAAGTTAAGCCAAGTGTTCTCCGTTACTACCGCCTTATAGGCATCATTTTTTAAGGCAGCATATTGCTGAACAAATATGCGGTCGATGGTTAAGGCATCCTTGGTGTTTAGGTCGTCAATGGTAGTGCCTACCCATTTTTTTACCGAATCAACCGTATATGGCTGCTCCGTTGGGCCATCGGTGCCAATATCCACCAAAAATTTCCAGGTGCCGTTATTATCCAAATGCCAAATGGTGGCAAAACTGCCTGTTGCCAAAGCTGTGCCTTGTATGTTGTTTTTATATTGCCAGGGGCCGGTTGTAAACCCAAGCTCGCCCGACTGTGCTATGCCCGCATAGGCAGGCTGCCAAATAAGCTTATTGGTATCGGCAGCGGCCTTATTCCATTTGGCAAATGCATGCACAATTTGGCTGTTGTCAAAAACCACGGCCTCAGCACTGTCCATAAAGGCCATAAAAGCCTCCCGGGTATCCGTTCGTATAGCGGCGGCTGCAAAGTTTTTTTCTGCGGCTATAAGCTTTTCAATGCTTTGTTGGGCCTTGGCTTGCGGAACAATAAAAAATAGTACCACAGCCGCCGCTGCCATTTGTTTATGCATAGTGCCTATTTTAAAGTGTTAGTAAATGTACCTAAATATTCAGCCTGGCGTAATAACGGCTTATTAAGCAACAATAGTATATCTAACTACTGTTTGGCAGTATGGCAAATCGTGGGCCAAATTAGCCGCACAAACTTATTTGCTTTTAAAAAAAACAAAGGTTGCACCTTAGGCAGGTAAGGGGATAGCCGAATAGTATTTAGGTGCCTAGCCAAAAGGGCCAATGCCCAGCATGTGCATATTAAAGATACAACTGAACCATTCTACGCCAATGGCGGGGGCGGTGTGCCTCTCCGTCCCAAATAAAAAATTCGTGGGGTATGTTTTTTTGGGTTAACGAGGCTGAAAGCTTTTGGTTGCCATCTAAAAAAGGGTCTTCTTGGCCAATCACCAATACAATTTTCAGCTTTTTTATCTGGGTTAAAATGCCTTCGTCTGTCAAGTTTGGCATATACATGCCGGGCATGTTGTAGTAAATGTCCTCGTTAAAAAAGCCATCCAATAAATCGGCAAAGGCGGGGCTTGACACCGTAAGGTCGTAACGGGCACTCATGCCCACCACCTTGGCAAAAAGGGTGGGGTGCCTAAAGGCTATGTTTACTGCATGGTACCCGCCAAAACTGCAACCTGCTGCTGTTAGCGGCTTGCGGTTTTTTGCGCGTATAAAGGGTATAACCTCGGTTAAAATGTATTGTTCGTACTCAATATGGCGTTTTATTTTGTTGGCGGGCGTAGTTTGGGCATAAAAACTTTCAATGTCAACACTGTCCACACAAAACAATTGTAGCAACCCCGCTTCCACCTTATCCTGTACGGCCGCCACAATATTCCAGTTCTCATAATCAAAAAAACGCGCCGTACGGGTAGGAAAAAACAGCACTGGCGTACCCCGGTCGCCAAAAACCAGCAATTCCATGTCTCTTTTTAAAACAGGGCTGTGCCATTTTTTATATTCTCTGTTCATTCGCTAAAGATGATGGGGAAAATTGCCATTTTATTTTTGCAATTGCGTTAACGCTCCTTCAACATTTAATGAAATATGTGTTAACAAGGTATTCTTCCACAATTCATACCCTTTTGGCGATAGGTGCAATCCGTCTGGGTCGTACAAATCAGGCAGTGGGTTGCCGGCCGCATCCACCATTTTGTCATACACATTCACAAAATAATTGTTGGGTCCGCTTTTTTCAATCGCCTCGCGTATCAGGCTGTTGGTATAACAAATCTGGTCCCTAATATTCCGGCGCCTGATGCTGGGCTTTATGGAGATAAATGTAAACGGTATGTGCGGAAAATATTTTTGTATGCAAACCAGCAGTTGCTCAAAAAAAATATATACCTCTTCAGGGTTGCGGCCATCACCTAAGTCGTTGTCGCCCGCATATACTATAATTTGGTCTGGCTGTAGGTTTTCCATAATACGGTCAAAAAACCATACGCAGGCAGCCAATGTTGAGCCGCCAAACCCCAAATTAATAGGCTCATATTCCTTAAAGTCTTCGTATAAATTCTTCCATAGCCGCATGGAAGAGCTACCGTAAAATATTGTTTTAGGGCTATATTGCAGCTTGCTGCTTTCGTTTTCAACCCTTTTTACCTCGTCTTCATACCAAACCATACAAACGTTGTGTTTTCAAAATGTTCAAATATAAAGATTTCTAAAAATAGTAGCATTAAATTGGTTTTGAAATGGCAATGCCGCATACTTGCCATAAAACCAGCCCGCGTAAACAATAACCTTGTGCAGGCGGTGCGGCCAAGCAAAACGTTATTTGGTGGCATGTTTGCCGTTTTGGGCTATTTATTTTAATATTGAGTATGAAATTGTTACTAAGCTTATTAACCATAGGGCTGCTGCTTTGCATAGTGGGTAAAAGCCAATACGATATTTTTTCAAACGACAGCCTCGCCCAGTTAATACATGACAAATACCGACGCTTTTCAGCGGAAAAACTGCGCGCGGAAAACGAACTGCTATTGAGGCGCGTACCTGGCGAGCCGGTGTTTGACAGCCTTGTGAACAACATTGTGGCCGAAGCTGAAACCGATAGAAACAGAGTGCTTATGTGCATGGCCTACAATGCCGTTGCAGAGGCCTATAGCATTTACCCAAACTTGCAGGGGAGTGCCGACAAGGCTAAGTTTAACGCTGACCGCTGTTTGCAAATAGCCAACGAGGCTGGGCTTGACGAATACAAGGCCGCCTCATTTTTGGTGTATGCCAAGTA
Source organism: uncultured Parafilimonas sp. (assembly GCA_903882935.1). Lineage (GTDB taxonomy): Bacteria > Bacteroidota > Bacteroidia > Chitinophagales > Chitinophagaceae > JABDFW01. The sequence goes on from CAIRZB010000001.1 coordinate 53,733, forward strand.
TTACAATTGGCGGGCGCAAAGCCAAAAGGCTTTAGATTACGGCAACCAAGCCCTGGCACTTGCCACAGCGTTGGGCAACGACAGTTTATTGGCGGTTGCATACGGGGCCATCTCCCAAACCTGGGATGAGTTATCGAACAAGCTCTCGCGCTTCCAGGCGCTGCTTAATTACCGGGACTTTGCAGAAAAATCGCACTCCCACAGGCTGATACTTAGGAGTGCTTACTTTTTGGGTAACTTTTACACCGAATTGGAGGAATATGAAAAGGCAAAAGACTTATACGCTTTTATGATTGAAAAAGGAAAAGAGTGGGGTTATTGGAGCCGGGTTTTTGACGGTATGCGCGGTATTGGAAGGGTTTTTGTACTGCAAAAAAACGATACGTTGGCATTAGCAACCGGGGCCAAGGCTTTGGCCCTAGCAGACTCTATTAAAATGCCTGTATATAAGGTGAATATTTATATAGAGTTGTTGAACTATTATTTAAATACCAGCGACCCAGGCAAAGGCCTTGCCTTTATAAAAAGCACCCCTGCCATTACTGAATTTATACACAAACTGGGCATTGAGTATGAAATTGAAAAGGTTAGGGCCTATGTGCATTATACCAATAAAAACTACGATTCGGCTTTGTACCTTATGCAAAAAGTGGCCCCCAATTACTACAGTAAACCTGGGTTAAACAACAATAAATATCCCTTTACCATTTTATGGGCCGAAATGTTGCGGGCGGCGGGAAAGCATGGGGAAGCATTGCAAAAACTGCTGTTGGCTAAAAGTGTTGTGGATAGTGCCGCTAATTTAGAAGGCCAAAAAGACATTAACCAACGGCTTTACCAATATTACGACACAGCGGGCAACCCAACCCTTGCTTTGCAATACTACAAGCAAATGAATGTTTATAAAGACAGCCTTGAAAACCTAAGTAAACAAAAAGATTTATTGACGGCCGAAATTGGCAATGCCAACAAACGGCTTGAACGCCAAAAGGAGGAAGACGAAGAGGCGTTGCGGGTACGCAACAATTTGCAATACATGGGTATTACAGCGGCGATTGCCTCTGTATTTATTTTGCTGGTTATGTTGGGCGTGTTTAAAATGAGCCCTTCGGTAATTAAGGCCCTCGGCTTTTTTGCCTTTATTTTTTTGTTTGAATTTATCGTGCTGCTGCTGGATGAGCAGATACACGACCTAACCCATGGCGAGCCTTGGAAGGTGCTGGGTATTAAAATTATCATTATCGGCATTCTGCTGCCACTGCACCACACCTTGGAACATAAGGTAACCCATTACTTAACCAACAAGGCCCACAGATTGCGCGACAGCCTGCATTTTAAACGAAAGGAGGGGGAGTGAGGATTAAACCGAAGGGGAGGGGTTAATAAAATATTCCCCTTGATCTAAAAAGTATTTGCTGCGGCAATGCTGCTAATTTTAACCCCGTACTGTTTTATTCGTCGCGCCTGGCAAAACCTACGTATTGCAATAAAACCAACAATTTATAAGCTTTACTCAACCCAGTCAGACGGAACCCGTCTGGCCGGCTTGGGTAAAGCTTGCCTACGCATATATCTTCTCAATATCTGCCTTATACTTTTCCATCACCACTTTGCGCTTAATGCTCATTTTGGGCGTCATTTCGCCGGTTTCCAAGCTCCATTCCTTGGTGAGCAACTGGTATTTCTTCACTTGCTCCACATGGTTAAAGGTTTTGTTTATTTCCCCAATAATATCGTCATACATCTTTACTATCAATGGGTTAGCAATGGCCTCTTCACGGGTTGTAAACGGTATGTTCTGGTGTTTCATCCAGCTTTGCAAAAAAGTATAGGCCGGCACAATCAATGCCCCCACAAATTTACGCTCGGGGCCAACAATCAATGCCTGCTCAATAAATGGGTTTTCTTTCAGCTTGTTTTCCAGTGGCTGGGGGGCCACATATTTGCCGCCGCTGGTTTTAAACAGTTCCTTTTTGCGGTCGGTTATTTTTAAAAATTTGCCGTCTACCCACACGCCAATGTCACCGGTATGCAACCAGCCGTCAATAATGGCTTCAGCCGTAAGGTCGGGTCGTTTAAAATACCCCTTCATAACACTGGGGCCTTTTACGCAAATTTCGCCGTCTTCGGCCAGCTTTACTTCTGTGCCGTCAATTGGGGGGCCAACCGTGCCAAATTTGTGCAAGCCTTTGCCAGACCTGTTAACACTTATAACGGGGCTGTTTTCGGTGGGGCCGTATCCTTCAAAAACGGGTATTTTGGCGGCATTAAAAATACGCAACAGTTTTTCCTGGCAGGCTGCGCCGCCAGTAACAATCAGTTTTATGTTGCCACCTAATGCTGCCCGCCATTTGCTAAACACCAACTTGTTGGCAATGGCCAGCTTAATATTATACAGTAAACCGCCGTCTACGGTGTCGTCATACTTTTCGGCCACTGCCACCGACCAAAAGAACAGCTTCTTTTTTATGCCGGTAAGGTTGTGGCCTGCGGTTATAATACGCTCATACACTTTCTCCAACAGGCGCGGTACGGTGGTAAACGTGTCTGGCTTAACCTCCCGCAGGTTGTCGCCAATGGTATCCAAGTTTTCCGCGTAGTAAATGCTGTTACCGTTAAACATGTATATGTAACTGAGCATCTTCTCAAAAATATGGTTCAGGGGCAAAAAGCTCAAGGCCTTTATGGCCGGGTTTTCTTCAAACGGAAAGCTTGAGCGGCCCAGCATTACGTTGCTTAAAATATTGCCATGCAACAGCATTACGCCTTTGGGGGTGCCGGTAGTACCCGATGTGTAAATGATGGTAGCGAGGCTTTGCCCGGTTATGGCCGCTTTATGCGCCTCCACTTGCTTCAATAAGCTTTCGTTGGCGTACGCTGGCAGCTCCGTCCAATGCCTGGCGCCTTCCACTTCGTCAAAAGTATAAATTTCCCTTAGGGATGGCACGCTGGGTTGTATGCCTTTTATTTTGTCGTATAGCTCTTTATTGCTTACAAAAATGTATTTAACCTGCGCATCGTTTAAAATAAACTGCACTTCTGGGGTGCTGGTAGTGGGGTACAATGGCACAAGCACCGCGCCGGTTTGTTGCACAGCCAAATCAGTTATAAGCCACTCGGGCCTGTTATTGGCAATAATGGCTATTTTGTCCGTGCCTTCATCGCTCATGTCGTTTCCGCTAACGCCCAAATGCAGCAAGCCCGCACTAAGGTTGTCAACGGCGGTTTTTACCTGTTGGGTGCTTAATGGTTGCCATGCGCCGTTTATTTTGGCGGCAAACATGTCGCTCTTAGCAAACTTCTGTAACTGGTATTCAATGCAATCAAATAACCTTGTAGGCTGGTTCATAATCCGTCAATCGTTGTTTAACGAAAATAGTAATAATAATGCCCCATCCCCTAGGGAGGGCAAAAAAGGTTGAACCAACTTTAGTGATTCAACCTTTTTTTTAAAATATATTCTATAAAAGCCGTTCGTGTATGCTTGTATTTGTACACTAATAATCGCCTAAGGTTTCTGGTAACTGCCCCAATGCGTTAGCCAACTGCGCGTCACTTGGCGCAATGCCATGCCATTCGTGGTGGCCTTCCATAAAATCAACGCCTTTGCCCATAATGGTTTTCATCAATATTACCACTGGCTTGCCTTGCCCTGTTAGGCTTTTGGCTTTGTCAAGGCCCGCAACCACATCGTCCATGTCATTGCCGTTCATTTCTAACACAATCCAGCCAAACGCCGAGAATTTAATGTGCAAATCGCCCAGTGCCATCACCTTGTCGGTTGGTCCGTCAATCTGCTGGCCGTTCCAGTCAATCGTTGCAATAAGGTTGTCCACTTTAAGGTGGGGGGCACTCATAATAGCTTCCCAGTTTTGGCCTTCATCCAATTCGCCATCGCCATGCAGAGAAAATACCAAATGCTTATCGTTGTTATATTTTTTTGCCAGTGCCGCACCTATGGCTACGCTCATGCCTTGGCCCAAGCTACCGCTTGCCACCCGTATGCCGGGCAAGTGCTCGTGCGTGGTGGGGTGCCCTTGCAGGCGTGAGTTTATTTTACGAAACGTGGCCAGTTCCTTAACGTCAAAGTACCCTGCGCGCGCCAGGGTTGAGTAAAACACCGGCGATATATGCCCGTTAGACAAAAAGAAAATATCTTCATTAATACCGTCCATGCTAAAGCCTGGGTTGCGCTGCATTATTTTAAAATACAGCCCAGTCAAAAAGTCAGTACAGCCCAAGGAGCCGCCGGGGTGGCCACTTTGCACACCGTGTACCATTCTTACAATGTCCCTGCGTATTTGGGTAGCTATTTGCCTAAGTTCATTTGTTTGCGCCATGCCGGTTTGTTTTACTTTTGGCAAAGCTAAGGGTTAACCCGTTAGATTTTATATGGTCGGCCCCTTGCAAATATTTTTTTTGCGTAAAATAAATTTTCAAATGCAGCGTTATTACTGGTTTACTTGTTTTAGTGTTATATTCAACTTTAATTAATGTGTTGTGGTGCAGTTGCACGGTTTGTTAACCTAAAAAAAATTTCATGGTACAAGTAGCCGCAGCAATTCTGATTGCTTATCTGGTCACGTTTTTTCTAATGCCCTTTATCATAAACCTGGCTAAGCAGAGTAAATTATACGATGTTCCTGATGAAAGAAAGACCCATAATTACCTCGTTTCTTCATTAGGCGGCATTGGGATATTTACAGGGTTGGCGATTAGCCTGTTGCTGAGTTCGGATTTTAAATCAAGCAACGCTGAATTCCAATATTACCTGGCCGCATTTTTCATTATTTTTATTATCGGCGTAATTGACGACATATTTATACTAAAACCTTGGAAAAAAGTATTGGGACAGTTGGTTACAGTAGCCTTAATTTCAGTTAAAGCGCATTTGATAATTACCGACCTGTATGGGTTTTTGGGCATACACCATTTAGGGGAGGCCGCTTCGTATATTTGTACCTTTTTTGCTATCATGTTGGTTATTAATGCATTTAACCTAATTGACGGTGTTGACGGCTTGGCAGGGTGCTTAGGTTTGGCAAGCAGCGTGTTGTTTGCACTGTTTTTTTTGGTAAACCATAATTTTTCATACGCAATACTAGGTTTTGCAACGGCCGGGGCATTGCTGGCATTTTTGGTGTACAATTTTTACCCTGCCAGAATTTTTATGGGCGACTCTGGCTCTATGCTTATCGGCGTGGTAAATGCCGTGCTGCTGCTAAAATTCATTAACGTTGCAAGCTCCGTTACTGATTACCCAATACCCGCTGCACCTGCCTTGGGTTTTGGCATATTGTTGGTACCGGTTATGGATGTGTTAAGGGTTTTCTGCATTAGGATTTTTCAAAACCGCTCGCCGTTTTCACCAGACCGTAACCACATACACCACCTATTGCTGGGCAAGGGGTTTACACACGCAACGGTAACGCTGTTGTTACTAGGCATTGCTTTTTCTGCCGCTGTTGGGTCCTTTTTATGCCGGCAAGCAAACATCAACATCCTATTTGCCGGGCAAACAGCATCGTTTTTTGTGATAATTGCCCTTTTTAGGTTCCCCAAGCGTTCAAAAAAATCGCTTAGGGTTGTTTCCCGTAGGGATGATGCTGCCGTTACCGGCAAGGTTGAGGTGTTTCCCATGTACACCGCAAAAGAAAATGCCGTTGTTAAAGAAGATTAGTTATTTAATAAATTTCTTTTTTTACGTATGCCCAGGCATATGTAGGTTTTTATAGCCGTTGATTGAAGGCCGCTGGGATAATAAAAAAGTAAATAGGCGGTGAAATTGAAGGGATTTGTTAGTTTTGCGCACTAAAAAAAAGATATGTCAGAAGACCTTGACCTAGTATTGGAGTATACGGAATCTTCCATGAAAAAGGCTATTGCCCATTTAGAAACGGAATTAACCAAAATACGTGCAGGTAAGGCAAGCCCAGGAATGTTAGACGGCTTAACAGTTGACTACTACGGTGCCCCCACGCCTATAAACCAAGTGGCCAATATTACAGTACTCGACGCACGCACCATTAGCATACAACCTTGGGAAAAGAAAATGCTGGCCCAAATTGAACGTTCTATTATGGGCGGGAACATTGGTGTAACCCCACAAAACGACGGTAGCCAAATACGCCTTTTTATGCCGCCTTTAACCGAGGAGCGTAGGCGGGAACTTTTTAAAAGGGCTTCCGGCGAAGGTGAACAATCAAAAGTTGCCATTAGAAACCTTCGCAGGGAAGGCATTGAGGAAATAAAAAAACTTCAAAAAGATGGTTTGAGCGAAGATGAGGCAAAAGATGCGGAAAAGCTGGTGCAAGAAATTACAGACAGGCATATTTTGTTGGTAGACAAACACTTGGCTGCCAAGGAAAAAGAAATGATGTCGGTTTAAATACCCCCAAGTTTTTGTGATATGCTTAACCAAAAGGCCTGTAATGCACATGTAGAAGTGTGTTTCAGGCTTTTTGCTTACAGGTAAAACCCAATAATTGCCATTGCCTTTTATATATCGGTGCGTTAAGCCCCCCAAGTCACATTTTAGGCTTGTGCGAGGTACTTACCCGCACCAATAACCTTGCACGCCAAATTGAGGATACGTTACCGATATGTCATTCCTAATTTGGCACTTACAAGCTTGGCCGGTTTTACAGCGGCTTTTTGCAATGCTACGGGCAACTGCCAATTGTTCGTTATGCTTCTGTAAATTTCGGCTGCAATATAATAAGCAAGATCCTATCGTATAAATGAACCTTTTGCGTTATATTTCACTTAACATAAACCCTTGTTAAAGCGCGCCGGTTGTATTTTTTTTAGGAATAAACTTTATTACTTAGCAGTACAAAACAACCAAACCTCACATGGAAGAAATATACGCTAAAGGCCGTTGCCAAGCTATGTACAACACCAATTTTATGCCCTCCAGTTAATTCAATAACGAAGATTTTTATCGATTAGTTTTTATTTAACCCATCATATTATTTTACTATTCCTGCGTACTTGGCGGCGTTGTAACAAATACCGTACTATAATGCTTTTATTATCAAGTTTCAACCCTCACATCCCAAAGGCGCCCCCATAACAAGGGGCACCTTCTTTTAGCTCTGGTTTCGGGCGGCTAGTCGTTGGTTACCGTAAAATCTCCTTGCCATACGTCTAAAACTATCCCACCCGGCATGGCGTTACCAAAACAAGTGTTCATCCAGCCTCAAAAACCAAAAATTCCACCAAAACCTAATACTTTCTGCCCAAAAATGGCAACCGGCACCAAACTCTTTATAATCATTTAATTTTCATTCCCTTTGTCCTCCCGTTGCAATTACCTACCTTTGCGCGCTGATTGAATCTTGCCTTAAGAAAATTCCTGCCATTGCAGGACGGGATTTAATTTTATCAATCAAAAAAAACAGTCCTGCTATTTGCGGGATAAAGGCCTTTATGAACATTCGCAACATAGCAATTATTGCTCACGTTGACCATGGTAAAACAACCCTGGTTGACCGTATTTTACATGCAACCAAAGTATTCCGCGACAACCAAGACACTGGGGAATTGATTATGGACAGTAACGACTTGGAGCGTGAACGCGGGATTACAATTTTTAGTAAAAATGCATCGGTTACTTATAAAGATGTAAAAATCAATGTGATAGACACCCCGGGCCACAGTGACTTTGGCGGTGAGGTAGAACGCGTGCTTAAAATGGCCGATGGTGTTTTGTTGCTGGTAGATGCGTTTGAGGGCCCAATGCCGCAAACACGTTTTGTGCTGCAAAAAGCCTTGCATTTAAACTTAAAACCCATTGTTATTATTAACAAGGTTGACAAGCCAAACTGCCGCCCAGATGAGGTGAATGAAGCTGTTTTTGAACTGTTCTTTAACTTGGACGCATCCGATGAGCAGCTTGACTTCCCTACTTTTTACGGCAGTGGCAAAAACGGCTGGTTTAACGATTCGTTAACCCAATCGGAAGATATTACGCCGTTGTTGGACGGTGTTTTGAAATATGTTCCACCCCCAACCATTGTTGAAGGTCCGCTGCAAATGCAGATAACTTCATTAGACTATTCATCCTTTTTGGGTAGGATAGCAGTAGGCAAGGTTGCCCGTGGCTCCATTAAAGAAGCGCAGCCGATTGCATTGGTACAAGCCGATGGCACTATAAAAAAGACCCGCGTTAAGGAATTGTACGTGTTTGAAGGCATGGGTAAAAAGAAAGTAACCGAAGTACAATGCGGCGACCTTTGCGCTGTTGTTGGCTTGGAAAGCTTTAACATTGGCGATACCATTGCGGATATTGATAACCCAGAAGCTTTACCGGTTATTAGTGTTGATGAACCTACCATGAGCATGCTGTTCAGTATCAACAACTCGCCTTTTTTTGGCAAGGATGGCAAGTTTGTTACCAGCCGCCACTTGCGCGACAGGTTGATGAAGGAAACTGAAAAGAACCTTGCACTTAGGGTGGAAGACACAGACGGTGCAGATAGCTTTTTAGTGTTTGGCCGTGGTATTTTGCATTTGGGCATTTTGATTGAAACAATGCGCCGCGAAGGGTATGAGTTAACAGTTGGCCAGCCACAGGTGTTGGTTAAATATGTTGACGGTAAAAAACACGAACCCTACGAAACATTGGTGGTTGATGTACCTTCTGATTTTAGCGGTAAGGTTATTGACCTTGTTACCCAGCGCAAAGGCGAGATGCATGTAATGGAAACCAAGGGCGAAATGCAGCACTTGGAGTTTGAAATACCATCAAGGGGTTTGATAGGTTTGCGTTCGCAAATGCTTACCAATACTGCCGGCGAAGCCGTAATGGCCCACCGCTTTAATGAATATAAGCCTTGGAAAGGCCCAATACCTGGCCGTAGCAACGGTGTGCTTATTTCAAAAAACCAAGCCGCCACTACAGGTTACTCTATTGACAAGCTGCAAGACAGGGGATCTTTCTTTGTTGACCCAGGGGAAGAGGTTTATGTGGGGCAAATTATTGCCGAGCATATTAAGCCAGGCGATTTGATAGTAAACGCCACAGAAGGTAAGAAGCTTACCAACATGCGCGCCAGCGGCAGTGATGATTCTGTACGCATCATCCCTAAAATACAAATGACGTTGGAAGAGTGCATGGAATACATTCAGCAAGATGAGTGTATTGAGGTTACCCCTAAAAAAGTACGTTTGCGTAAGGTGTTGCTTGACGAAGAAGATCGCAAAAGGGTATCAAAGAGTATGAAGACCGAAAGCGTTGGATAAAATAAAAAAACTAGTATAGTCAAAAGCCCTTGCCGTATGGCAGGGGCTTTTTTAGTGCTAGTGCGATACACTTATTTGTTTGAACTAATCTTCATCTATAAAATGTAGGCTTTGGGATTGCACGTGCATGGCGAGCTATTCAAAAGTTATTTGCAAGTGTAAGCCCCAATTAGTGGTTTTAAATAACTGCCGCACATGTAGGAAGCGCCATTTACCTTGCATCCGTTGTCGTTACTCGGTTCCCAATCTCTTCAATCCCTCGTGCGCTTCTTTCAAGCCCTTGTTTAAATTAAGCGATTGTTGGTATTTTTGAATGGCACTGTCTTTTTTTTGCATGGCTTCATAACACTTGGCTTGGTAATAATAAGCGTCAGCATTTAAGCTGTTTACCGTGGCTGCAAATTGAAAAACATCCAAGGCGTCTGTGTATTGTTTGTTGTCAAAATATACCATTCCTTTCTCAACATAAGCTTCCATATAAGTATAGTTGTAGCCGATACATTCGTCAAATTTTTCCAACGCCTCTTGCTTTTTCCCGGTACGCGCATAGTAAACACCCGCTACATAGGCACTGTGGGCATCGTATTGTTTACCCAAGGCCAAAGCCTTTATTCTTGAGGCGATTAACAATGCCCTTGGGTTTTTAGTTTCGGCATACAGTTTGGCCAGCCAAAGTAAAGCATCCGGCGTTTCGTAAATATGCAGTGCCTTTGCATAACTGTACATGGCGGCAAGGGTATCCCCGGCATCTTCGGCAATATTGCCTCTTTTTATCCAAAGCACATTGTTGCCGGTATCCTTGGTAACCGCAGTGTCAATTTGCTTAAAAGCATTGGCGTATTGGCCCAAGCTATCTAATACTATAGCAAGCCGAACCCTTGCGGTGTTATTGTCAGGCTGCTGCCTTACGGCATCCATAAGTTCGTTCACAAAAGCCGGGTAAATACTAGCCGATGCATCGCCACCGGCTGTTTTATTAGTGTCATTATTATGGCAAGCCGCCAGCATTGCAATGGTTAAGGCAGTTGTAACCGCCGCTGCTATTTTCATAGTGCAAAAATAAAAGTTGGTGCAGGTTTATTACGCATTTATTCCGCTAAACTGTGCTGCCAACCTTTACTTTTGTAAAAATTAACAGGAATGAAGGTAAATTTCCCCCAAGTTTGGTTATTATCTATATCCGTGCTGTTTTCAATGGCAGCAACGGCGCAAGGAGGCGCAACAGACACCCTGCGCTATACGGAAGAAACACATTTTAAAAATGTACAACAGTTAACCACGGGTGGCGACAATGCCGAGGCCTATTGGAGCTACGACGGCAAAAAAATAATTTTCCAGCGCACCAACCCCAAGGAGGGCATAATGTGCGACCGTATGTTTATAGGCAGTACCCCGCAATTGGGCCAGCCCTTTACTTATAAGCAGGTTAGCAGCGGCAAGGGCAGGGTTACCTGCGGCTTTTTTCTGCCTGGCGGTAAGCAAATAGTATATGCTTCTACCCATTTGGGAGGCGACAGTTGCCCCCCGCCGCCCGACCGCACCAAATACAACAACCGCTACATTTGGGCCGTGTATAAAAGCTTTGATATTTTTTTGGCCGACACAGCTGGCAAAATCATAAAACAACTTACCAACACGCCGGGTTATGATGCAGAGGCCACACTATCGCCCGATGGCAAAAAAATGCTATTCACATCGGTACGCAATGGAGATCTTGACTTGTATATAATGGACCTAAAAACGTATAAGGTTACCCAAATAACCCACGAACTGGGCTACGATGGCGGTGCCTGGTTTAGCCCCGACGGCAAGAAAATAGTGTGGCGCGCCAGCCGGCCCAAAACGGAAGCGGAAGTTGCCGACTATAAGGCATTGCTTGCCGATGGATTGGTAGCGCCTACAAAAATGGAAGTGTTTGTGGCTGATGCCGATGGCAGCCATATACAACAAGTAACCAATTTGGGGCAGGCCAACTGGGCACCCAATTTTACGCCTGATAGCAAGCATATTATTTTTTGCAGCGATTATGAATACAAACGCGGTTTTCCTTTTAACATGTACCTGATAAATTTTGACGGCACCGGGCTGGAAAAGATTAGCCGCGACAAAGGGTTTGACGCCTTCCCCATGTTTAGCAGGGATGGTAAAAAAATAATATTCTCCTCCAACCGGTATAATGGCGGCGGCCACGATACCAATGTTTTTATAGCCGACTGGATTAATTGATTTTAGATTTTGGATTTAGCAATATAGCTTTGATAAAAATTACAATATGTCTAATTTTCTGCTTGTTTTACACAGTTTGTTGCGCTGGCTTATATTACTCTTGCTCGTTTTGAATATTATTAGGCTTTTTGGCGCTAAGGGCCCGGCAAAAACTGGCAATAGCATACTGCTGCTAATTCTTGCCCATACCACTTTGCTTATAGGCCTGTACCAATATTTTTTTGGTGACTTTGGTATTGCCTTGTTTAAGCAGGGTGCTGAGGTAATGAAAAACAGTGCACTGCGGTTTTGGGCGGTTGAGCACATAACCGGCATGGTAGTAAGCATTGCGTTAATTACCATTGGCCACATATCACTAAAAAAAACAGGCAAAGCAAAAAAAACGGCCATTTTATACTTAGTGGCGTTGGTACTAATTTTGGCTGTTATACCTTGGCCTTTCCGCGAGGGTATTGCCAGGCCCTGGATACATGGGTTTTAGACTGACATTATAAAGCTATCCGTAAAATGATGCAAGCGCTAATGTTTAAACAGCACTTGCATCATTTACGTTAATTGCACGAGGCTAATTAGGCCTACCAATTATTAGACAAAAAGCTACTTGGCTAACTTAAGAAATACGTTTATGGTAACACCCACGCAATCATTTTACATCATTCGTTTTAGCGACTGCGACCCTTTTGGGCACCTTAACAATGCCCGCTACATTGATTACCTGTTGAATGCCCGTGAGGACCACCTGCGCGAGGAGCACAAGTTCTCCAGTGCTGACTTTGCAAAACAAGGTGTGGGCTGGGTGACAACCAGAAACGAGATTCAATATTTGCGGCCTGCATTTTTTAACGAACGCGTATGCATACAATCTGCCCTGTTAGAAGCCAAAGAAACAGAACTATTGGTGGAAATGGCCATGTACGACGAACACAAGCAACAGCTAAAGGCCTTGCTTTGGGCCACGTTTACCCATATAAACATAAAAACTGGCCGGCGGGAACAACATAGTGCCGAAATGATGCAATTTTTAAATGGAGCAAGGGTAGACGCGTTGGATGCGACGCTGGATTTTAAACAAAGGTTAGCCAGTATTTTAGAGCAACTAAAAGAAAATAGCAACAACACAGGGATAAGTTAGGATATTGTTATCCGCCCTCAATTTTTTCATTTTTCAAGGTAAAGCTATAGTGTGTAAGGGCTGACCGTGATAATGATGAAGATTTTTTGCCATGGGCTATCGACTATGGCCTACCTCTATCTCCTCAACTCAATTACCTCGCAGTTTTTAATATCCTTGCCATCAATCACAAACCGAATTAACGTGCGTACTTGGTGCCAGCCCTGTATACCGGCGGCACCCGCGTTCATGTGCAGGCATTGCAGCTTATCATCGTACATTACTTTTAAAATATGCGAGTGCCCGCTAATGAAAAGTTGCGGTTGCTCCCTTACAATTACCGCTTTTATGCCGGGCTTATAGTTGGGTGGGTAGCCGCCAATATGCTGCATGTAAACCTTAACACCTTCGATGCTAAAAATATTTTGCTCGGGGTAGTCGGCACGTATATCGGGGCCGTCAATATTGCCGTACACACCGCGCAGGGGTTTAAAATCGCGCAGGCCTTCAGCGATGGAGATGTTACCGAAATCACCGGCATGCCATATTTCATCACAGTCTTTAAAGTGTTTAAATACAGCGTTGTCTAGATAGCTATGCGTGTCAGATATTAAACCAATGCGGGTCATGGCGGCAAATGTCGGATAAGTTGGGAAGATGCGCGAATATGCGTTCTTATTTTATACCATTTCAGGTTGATGCCAAAATGCAACTGTAAAACCGTTTTGCAAGTTCGGAAAAGCATCAATCCCTAAGTTCTTCTATTTTATGATATACCGTGTCAGAGTTGGTGTCAAAAATTATATAATGCTGCCAATGCCCCTTAACGCACCTAAAAGCCTTTATCTTTTTCAGTTGCCTAAAATGCCAAAAGAATTGGGTGTGTTCGTTATGCGCGAAAGGCACGCCCCTGAATAAAACGTCACTATCGCTTATCGGTGTGCAGATGCTGTCTGATTTAATGTCGAAAGTTTTTTCCGGTACTATGCTGCTTACGCCTTTCAACACAACGTTCCTGCTTGCTTTATATACAAAAAAATTAACGTAAAACATAGAGATGTCAAGCTGCACGCCGTTGATTTGCTGTATTGAACGATTTTGTTGAAAAGCAGGGACAAAATTTTTTATGGAAACGGAATCAGGGCCACCAACAGGAAGTAAATTGCCAATCGCTTTTTTAAATATCTTTCCACTTTTCGATTTTGTACTATCACCAAACCTTTCAGCGTTTTTTCTCATTCTGTTGCACGAGAGCAATAAGGTTAGTATGGACAAAAACACAAAAAAATGGCGCATAGTTGGGTTCAGTTTCTCTCAAATTACGAGTATTTTAAATTCGTTGAAAGAAAATCAATCATTCAGTTTTCAACAATCCCTTAAAACACCTCCCCCAAATTTATATAAAAGCTGGAATATCCCTTGCTCACCGCATAATCAATGGCTACATTGGTACCCGAAAGCTTGTTAAACTTTATGCGCAAGCCAACACCCGCCGCCGGGTGCCAGTATTTAAACTGGTATTTATTTTGCTCTGTTACCGCATTTAGGTTGGCAAATACCACAAAACCAAACAAGCCATCCTCGGTTATATCCCGTCGGTATTCGGCCTCTAGGTCAACCAGGCCGCTGCCACGGTATCGGTTTTGGTCAATACCCCTGCCCGAGCGCTGGTAGGAGTCCCAGCCTATGCTAGGCAGGTCAAGGTAAGGCACGTCGCTGTTTAGTACCGTCCAGTAGTAAGCCCAAAGTGCCAGTACATCCTGCCGTTGTTTGTTAAATGCTAGGTACCGCCGCAAGTCAAGCATTAGTGATTTCCAATTGGTATTACTGCCTAAAAACTGCTGGTTGGCCCGCAGCATCAAACTGGCTGAAGCCCCTGACCCAGGGTTGATGGTGTTTACCCTAGAATCGTATAAAAAGTTTACCAGCAACCCCGACGAGAATGAATTTTGGCCCTGCCTGGTGCCGGAGTTGTACCCGGTAAATTTTTGTAAGCCCACGGTGTCCCCAATTGTTTTTATGTTCAGGTGATAGTCCAGCGCATAGCCTGCACCCACGAATACAAAAGGTCGTATCTTTTTTAACACGCTTTGGTAAAAACGGATATACTGGTAATTAACCAGCACACGTGCTGCATTGCCGCTACCGCCGAGCCCCCATGTGTATTGGGGATATAGCAAAAAACGGGTATCGCCCAATACGTTAAACTTGTTTTGTTTAAACCAAAGGTTGGAGCGGAGCGGCAAACCGTATTGCCCGTTAAAAGAAATATCGGGGGAAAATGAAACGCTAGAAAGTGAGGTATTGCGCCTTGGCCCCATGTAAAAACCCGCAGTGGTTGACGTTATTAGTGCTTTGCCGCCCCCGGGCACATTGGATGTTAAAGGCAATACAGCAAAATATACCTTTTTCCCGTTTTTACGCGGTATCTGCTTGGTTTTAAAATGGATAACTGCTTTGGCAATGTCCAATAAGTCACGCTCATCGGCGGTGTCTTTGTTAATTTCACTTACAGTTGGTTTTTCATCCTGCGCCTGTACACATACACCCAGCATTGAGAAAAAGATAACCGGTAATTTTTTCAAAAGGTGTTTCGTAAAATAGGCCATTGTTAGTGGATAACTTTGTATGTGTGTTTGGTAAGGCATTAATTGTACCACATACTGCAAAACTGGTAAACCCATTGCGAAAATTATTTGTTAATTGTGGCATTTTTGAAAACCTTCACTGATGGCCACATAGGAGGAGCCAGCCATTCACCCTCTTGTAACATAGATTGATTAGGTTGGTTTTTTCAGGCTTGCCAAGTTAAATAGGCTTATGGCAGTACCTTTCATTATGTATCAAGGGGCCAAAGTAATTAAGGTGGGTATGTGTAATTTTCTAAAAATTAACAAGCTAAAAATTTAACAGCAGGCAAAATTTCATTATTTTACTTCCTCAATGCCCTTTGCTCATGAAAAAACTATATCCCTTGGTATTAATATCCATTATTGCAGTTGCATGCGGCGGCGAAAGTGCAAACAATGTATTACTCAGTGGATCGGTATTGTTCAATGCGGATTCAGTAATCGCATTTTTGTCTAACGCTACAGCAAGCCAGGCCGACAGCAGCAAAAAATATTTTTTACATGCCATTGATTATGTTAAAAATAAAAACGATGCTGCTGCCAGTATACCCCTATTTATAAAATCATTGGGGGTTTACCCTACCGCCTCAGCCTATTACCAATTGGGGGATGCATACTTATCAATTGACAGTGCTGCCTTGGCTTTGGAGGCCTTTAAAATGGCGGAGAGGCTGGATTACTCACCTTTTGGCAATGTACTGTTTAAAGAAGCCTGCTGCTACGCGGCCTTGGGCGACGATAAAACAACCGACTATTTAAAATATGCCATTGAAAACGGCTTTGTTAACCGCGAAGAGATATTTAACGATAAGTGGCTTGCCAAATACGACAACAATAACCAGCGGATTGAGCCCATTTACAACGAGGCCATGGCTGGCAATGGCGAAGGCAACGCCATTTTGTGGCAGGGTTTCAGCAGGCAGTTTCAGCAAGCAATTTTTCCGTTGGTGATTGATTCTGGCACCTATAAAAGCATGGGGCAGCGTGTTGCCATTAGTTACGACTATGACAGATACATAGCCGAAATGCGGGACGACAAATTTAGCCGTGATGTGGGCAACGATTATTTTTACTTCGCCAAGGTTATTGATACTACGGCTTTTAAAACAGTCATCTATGGCGTGCAGCCCTATGAGACAGGCAGCGGGCCTGCATATTATTTTCTGGCCAGTTTTAACAACCAAGGCAGACTGGTAGATAAAAAAATAGTAGCTGGTACAAAAACGTTTACTGGCCTGTTTAATGTACTTTCTATGGCATCAGCCCAGGCATTTCAGATACAGGCGTATAAAAATATTTACCAAAAAGATATAGAGAAGGAAGGCTTCGACGATAACCCTGTGATAAAAAGGGAATTGGTATCAACAACCGCTTATACAATAGACAGCACTGGCCGGTTTATTGAGGTACCCCTTAAATAATACCAATTTTACTTTGTGGTATAAAGCCAGTAACAAACCTATGGCGTATCAGTATTTCGGCAATAATAATATTGGGTACCCAGCTAAGCCATGCAATGGTGATATACACTGTGCGCGGGTGCATGTCAATATGTAGCACATCAAATAAAAATGCATACGTGCGCAGCATAATGGCCGAAAGTGTTAGGGCATAACTGCGCAGCATCCATATACCGTGTTGCACAAAGTTTTTACGCTTAACCATTATCACCGCTAACAATGTGGAGGTAAACCATGCCATGCTTAGCAAAATAAAACTCGCCCTCGCGGGCCAACCACCATTTGCATACCAGCCCATTACAAAGCCCGTAGGGGCAGCCACAAAAATTACCGTTATTACATAAACATAACCCAAAAGCCTGTGTGCTTTGGTAAACTGTTGTAGCCATAAATGGTTAAACTGCGTTAAACCGGCGGGCAACACAAGCACACTGGTAAACACATGGGCGTAAAAGCAATACCGCCATGGCGTAATATGGTACACATTCTGTTTGGTAAGCAAAAAATCAATATTATTATGCATGGCAGTGTAGGGCAGGGATAGCCTAACCATCAGCCAAATGGCAAAGCACAATGCAATGCTCCAAGCGGCTATGCCGGTAAGTTTAAGTATGCGTACTGTCATGGTTAATCGTACAATTCGTTAAAAGCACGGCCGTCATCCAGTGTTATACTCCTTAATTTTCTGCCGTCTTCATCAATGGATTGGTGCGAAAATTGGATGGTAAAGTTTGATTTTCGGCTTGGGAAAACCGTATTCACTTCCCAGTAAATCGTCAATAAAGAGTCTTGTCGTATGGTGTAATTGCCGTTAATGGTAAACTCCTGTGCCGTAGTGGAGTCGCCGGTAAGGTAAGAGTAGGTGCAGGATCCGTCCTGCTTAAAAACAAAGCTGTTTTGCATCCTATCCAACACGGTCCAGTTATACCCGTCTTTATCCACAACTCTTTTTGTCAGCGTAAAATGCACCAGTTTGTTTTTGTCGGCCAATGATTTCCACCAGCCTTTTATGTTCCGCAAGGAGGTATCCATAAATATTTTTAAACTGCCGTCGTATGGGTTGGTGCCTGGTTCATTTAAATCAAGTTGCAACTGGCTGCCTGTTACAGCCATTGTTCCCGAAATGTTTCTTCGCAAACCTTTGTGCATATCGTACCCGCTTACATGCCTGCCCGACACAAAATGCAGCACGATTGAAATGGGTGAGCCATCAAAATCGCCGGTATAAACACCTTTCAACGAATCTTCTTTTACTAGCAATGTACTTAACGAAAGTAGTTGCGGGTTGGGTGAAAATGGCTTAGCCCCTTGTTGGCAGGCCATTAATAAAACTATGATGAATATAGCGGTAACGATCGGTCGCATAAGAGGGTTTTTGCGGTAGAAAGATAGTGTTTTTTTTACAAGGCAGTGAGTGTTAAGCATTGGCAATGGCCAAAAAAAATATGACTGATTTATTTACAATGCCACCCAATGCCTTTCTTTTTCAAGCGTATAAAAGTTGGCTAACGGATTGCCGGGCATTAAATACCTATGCAATTAATTCATTTCGCTTATCAATTTGTTCCACATTAGTTTATGTTCAAATTTTAAAGACGTGTCTGTTTCAAGCAGGGTTACGTAGTTGTTAATAAATTCAAAAGTATCATCTAATAAACGTAAATAATATTTTAGGGTTGGCATTATGCCGTTTACAATTAGCTGGCAGCCATGTATATTTTTTATGCGTTTTATTTCGGCCTCAATGGCATCGTATTCCTCTTTGGCAGGTGCTGCGGTTGATAAAATGTAATACCTGTTTACAGGTGTTGACTGAAATTTTGCATACGCATCCTGCACCAGTTGTAAGGTAACCGCTATGCCATGTTTTACCTCCACTGCCTCAAACATCCTTTGTTTTTCATCCAATATATCAATATCGCCAATGCGCCCGCTGCTTTTATCGGATGAAGTGTGGTTTTCAATGGGCAAAAGTTGCTTACGCTCAAACCTTTTAGTTTCGGTAATAAGGCATTGATACGCTGCGTATATAGCCAGCACAGGCAACCGCGATGCGCCTTCTGCATTATAGCCGCTGTTAAAATGCTGTTGAAGCAGGTGTAATATGGTGCTTATTGAAAGTGCTGCTGGCTTTGCCAGTTCAATTTGTTGTTTATTGCGCTACAGTATTAAGCCCTGTAACAAATAGCTTAAATATTGCCTACAATTTGCGCCAGACTCTATGTTTTCGATAATGGTAAGAAAAGCGGGTTTAAGTTCTTTTGGGTTTATCGCCCCGGGGTAACTTTGGTTATACGGCTGCTTTTGTTCTAACGCCCTAGTTAGCCAGCCAGTGCCAGAATGCATTGCCGGAAACTTTTGCTGTTTTAAAAAAGGGGTTATAAACTTAGCATCAAACGTACGGCCAGAGTAGCCATTGGGTATGCTTGCCTGGTGGTTACGTACATCTTGTTCCGGGTGAAGTATTTTGTATGTTAAGCTTGTAACCAAAACGGCCAGCACTGCTTTTGCCTGTTCGCTATAAGTTAATACCAAATCGAGCAGGGCTTTTTCGGGTGGGGTTAGGCCGGAGGTTATTTGCCCTGTGGTGCCAGCCAGTAACATAGCCTCATCGTAAATACCGGCAAGCAATTGGGGCGGGGTTGTTTTTTTCATTTACAACAGTTGTTGTTTAATTTGCTTGGTAATTTCTCTTATCATTGGCACGCATACACTATTGCCTATTTGGCGGTAAAGCTCTGCTGTGTTGCTTATTTTTTTAAACTTATCAGGAAAGCCCATTATCCTGTAACACTCGTTAATAGTAAGCTTGCGTACTTTCCCTTCGTGATAAATCCAAAACCTGCCCGAGCTTTCCTGCGATGGCAGGGCAGGGTGCAAGCCTTCTGTTGAATAAATGCGGTTTGGTTGCTTGTGTACGCGCGATAGGTTTTCCGTACCTGGCCTTACGCCTGCAACCCTTATTTTTTTGTTGCGGTAGCCAATAAAAATTAAACCGCTTTCCTGCACCTTATGGTCTTCTATAATAGTGTAGGGTTCGTTAAGATATTCAAAATTGCCTTCTGTTTCTAAAATATCTTTTAAAACAGGTTTGGGTTTGGTTTTAAGTTTGCTAAAATCAAATTTCTTTTCTTTATGCCCAATAATAATAATTCTTTCCCTGTTTTGGGCTACTCCAAAATTTGAAGCGTTTAATAATTTCCACGAAACAATGTAGCCCAAATTTTCAAGGTCTTTAATAATGATGCTTAGTGTTTTGCCCCCATCGTGGTGTATTAAATGCTTTACATTTTCTAAAAAAACAACTTTGGGCTGCCGCATTTCAATAATTTGAAAAACGTTGTATATCAAAGTGCCCCTTGTATCTTCAAACCCCTTCATTTTACCAGATATGCTAAATGGCTGGCAGGGAAAACCGGCTGTTAAAACATCGTGCGGGGGTACTATGTCCAGGTTAAGTTTGGTTATATCGCCAAAGGGTACTTCGCCAAAATTTAATTCATAGCTTCTTTGTGCATGAAAATTATATTCCGATGTAAAAACACATTTGCCTTTGTTTTCCTGCATAGGTATTCTAAACCCGCCAATGCCAGCAAACAGGTCAATAAATGTAAAGTCGTATTCGGTTGGAGGGGGAAAGGGTACATCAAATTTCATGGGAAGGAACAATTGCATTTGCGGTTCTTCCACCAAACTTAATTCATCTGCCAAACTTGTTAAATAGCTTGAGGCTGGTTCCTTATAATGTTGTGAAACCCCATTTTGATTGTTTTGAAAATAATGGGTAAGATGAGCCAATCCATTATCCGTTGCCCTGTCAACTTCAATTTTGAGCTTTTTCTTTACTGTTGAATACTTAACCATTTTTAGAATCTACACCTTTGCTGTGCAAGTTCGGTACAAAATACTAAAAAGTTTATCAAAATTATCTACAATTTGTTGAAAAATATTTTTATAAAAAGAATCGGGGTACGCACGCCGAATCAACTATAGCCCAGTTGTAGTGTTTGCAATACCTTAAACCTTCAGGCAATGAAGGGTATAAGATTTTACATCTTGTTTTTCTAATTTTTTATATGTACTATTTGGGTATTTTTTTTAGAAACCTAGCCTACTAAATGCTTAAAGCGCAACATAAACAGCATTGGGGTAAATACGAGTCTCCCAATCCATCCCATAAACAACTGGTACTGATCGCTGGCGCCCCTACACGCCTGTTTCCACCCAAGCGTCGCTTTCTTTTAGCAGGTTTATCAATTCGTCTACGGCAATGCTGCTTTCCACATTGCGTTTAACTACTTCTTTGCCGCGGTACAGGGTAATTTTTCCAACACCACTGCCTACATAGCCAAAATCGGCATCAGCCATTTCGCCGGGGCCGTTTACAATGCAACCCATAATGGCAATTTTAACGCCTTTAAGGTGGTTGGTGCGTGCGCGTATTTTGGCTGTGGTTTCTTGCAAATCAAACAGGGTACGGCCGCAACTGGGGCATGAGATGTACTCGGTTTTAGATATCCGTGTTCGTGTAGCCTGCAATATGCTGAAAGCCGTATTATTAATAAATTGTTCGGTAGTGTTGTTGCTTAAATAATTACGTCCGCTGATGGTTTCCGGTTTCCAGTTGCCGGTTTCCAGTTGCTTGGAGGCAGACCCCGCTTTTTCATTTACCATTGACGATTCACCATTCACGGTGGGCGATTCCCGTTTCACGCCCAAGCTAATCCCGTCGCCAAAGCCATCTAGCAGCAAGGCCCCGCACTCGGTGGAGTAATGTATCAGGTGCTCATCGGCTGTTTGCCATCCGCTGTCGCAAATAATTATAACCGGGGTTTTGTTGCCATGGTTCATCGTATCAATAAACAGCTTACGTATGCACTGCATGGCATTGCTGCTTTCGCTGTAAAAACACAGCACCGTTTTGGCCGCCACCTCAGGTATATCAAGCAAAGTCATCAACTCGGCAAACAAACTGTTGCCTGCAATTTTTGCATCAACCATCACAAAATTTAACTGGCTAGTTGTTTTACCGTTGCCAAAGGCTTCCAAAAACGCTTGCGTGTCGTAAATGGGAAGGTATTTTTCCTTGTCTGCGGCTTCGGCCCAAGCAGCAGGGTAAGTGATTACTTTTAACGTGCCGGGCAGCGCAAAACCAAGCAGTTGGTTGGCGGTAAAAATATAATCTGCGGCAGCGTCGCCTATGGCCCATTTGTCGGTTTGCTCATCGTATTTGTAACCGATGCTTTCCAAATGCTTGGGCGTGATATGTTGCACCTTGCTAAAATCCGCCACTACCACGGGTACATTTTGCCCGCCAATGTTGCCTACAGCTATTGTTGGCCTTCTTCTATAATTAAATGGGTCATAGGGCATTTTACCCAACACCATTTCGGTGTTTTGCGAAGGAAGAATATTGGCATTCCCCAAACCCGCCTCACCATTCACCATAGACGATTCACCATTCCCGATTCCCGTTTCACGTTTCACGATTGCCGCCTCCCCATTCACGTTTGTCGTTTCACGTTTGCCGATTGACGCTTCACGATTCACGTTTTCCGTTTCACGTTTCACGATTGCCGCCCCCGCATACCGCTTCACCAAATCTTTACAAACTGGTATTTCAAATTCGGGGTCTTCCGTTAATGAAACACGCACCGTATCACCAATGCCGTCTTCCAGCAATGTGCCTATGCCCGCCGCACTCTTTACCCTTCCATCTTCCCCGTCTCCGGCTTCGGTAACACCCAAGTGCAGGGGGTAACACTCGCCAAACTCTGCGTGCATCTGTTGTATCAATAACCGGTAGGCTTGCACCATTACCTGCGGGTTGCTGCTCTTCATGCTCAGCACAATGTTGTGGTAGCTTTCATCCCGCGCTATGCGCAAAAACTCCATGGCACTTTCTACCATGCCCATGGGCGTATCGCCATAGCGGCTCATAATACGGTCGCTCAGGCTACCATGGTTGGTACCTATGCGCATGGCCGTACCATATTTACTGCAAATTTTTACCAAAGGTGTAAACCGGGTGCGTATGCGTTCAATCTCCTCAATATATTCCGCATCGGTATATTCAAGCAATTCAAACTTCTTCTTATCAACATAGTTGCCTGGGTTCACGCGTACTTTTTCAACGATGCGGGCCGCAATTTCGGCAGCATTGGGTGTAAAATGTATATCGGCCACAAGCGGTGTTGTATACCCCCGTAGGCGCAGCTCATTCTTAATATTCAACAAGTTTTCCGCTTCTTTTTTGCTGGGGGCGGTAATGCGTACCAGCTCCGCACCGGCTTCAATGCACCGTATACTCTGTTCCACGGTGGCAATGGTATCCATGGTGTCGGTGGTCGTCATGGTTTGCAGCCTAATGGGGTTAAAATTACCCAACAGCAGGCCGCCTATGTTTACTTGCCGTGTTTGCAAACGGCTGTAGTTTGTAAGTGAGTTACAGTATAACTGCATGATATTGCTTAATTTCAGTGCTTGCAAAAATAAGCATTACACTGCCAAACGTATTATGATATGCAGAAACCAGCGGTTTTAATGGTATTAATTTTTTGGTTAGTAGCCAATGGTAACGTTTTTTGCCAGCAGGGTGCACCCCGAATATTGCGTTTTAGCTCGCGGCACACATCATTCCCCGACAGTGTAAGGGCTGCTGGGCATTTATACGACAGTGTGTTGTACACAGCCCCGGAACATTACGCCGACAGTAGCGTGATGTTAGTGGTGCCAAAAGGGTTACAAGCCCACAAAAAGGTTGACCTGTTTTTCTGGTTCCATGGCTGGCACAATAACATTGACACAGCGGCGGTGTTTTATGGGTTGGTGCGCCAATTTGTGGCAAGCCACCGCAACGCCGTGCTTGTACTGGCCGAGACTGCCAAAAACGCCCCAGACAGTTACGGCGGCAAACTAGAGAACCCCGGCATGTTTAAGGCTTTGGTAAACGATGCGTTGGTTCAGCTGAAAACAAATAAACTAATATCTGCCAACACCAAACCCGGCAACATAGTACTGGCGGGCCATAGCGGTGCCTACCGGTTGATTGCCCATATTTTGCAAAACGGCCAACTGCCTGTGCAGGAAGTGCTGCTTTTTGATGCCCTGTACAGCCAATTGGATAAGTATATGGCTTGGATAGAAAAAGGTATGCGTAACCATTTTATACACTGGTATACCAATAAAGGTGATGGAACCGATGTGATGAGCGACACTATGATGGCGCAATTGGCCGCCAAGCATATAGCCTACACATGGGTGGAAGAGGGGGCTTTAACCCCAGCCATAATAATGGCAAGCCGAATACTTTTTATACACAGCGCGAGGGAGCACAACGTAATTATAAACAACCCCGACGATTTACAGTTGGTGTTGGAACAAAGTTGGGTGCTGAAAAAAAAGTGATAACATTTGCCGGCGTATTGGGCAAAAAGTAAAAAGCTTTTAATGATGCAATTGCGCCAAAGCAACCACTATTGAATATATTGCGTCACCAAAACTTTAGCGGCATGGCAGAACAGGAGATCATAAACCACACAAAAAAAGCAATTTCAGTTTGGGGCCGGGACGGGCATTCGCTTTGGCATAAGATAAAAGAATTCGCCAGCGAGATTTTTATTATTGTTTTTGCCATTAGCCTCTCCATATCATTCCATAATTGGAGTGAACATAAAGCAGAACAAAAGCAAGTGAAAGTGTTTTTGTTGGGCCTAAAACAAGACATACAACAGGATATATATGATACCAAGCAAATTATACAGCAGTACAAGTACTACGATACACAGTACACTTTTTTAGCTGGCTTAAACAAGTTGGTGCAGCCAAATAAAGATTCTCTCCACCTGTTTATAGCTTCCATTAACTCAAATGTATACTTGCGGCCGCACAAAAGCCGTTTTGACGGCTTTATTTCTTCTGGTAAAATGCTCACCATAGAATCGGATTCGTTAGTGTCAGACATATTACGGTATTACCAAGAAAACATACCTGCCATTAAGTCGTCTGAAAGCGGTTGGCTAAGTACCCAGACCAAGCTGTTAAACTTTATAGCTGACAATATAGAAGACCCGGATAATGATGCAGGCTATTTTAATCTTTTGTGTAACCCAAGGGGGAAATATTTGTGCAAACACCTAATACCTTGGCAACAGATTTACGACCGTTACAGCAACTTTATAGAGTTAGGCCAGGCAATTATTAAGCAAATTGATTCGGGGTATCCGGAGAAATAAAGTAGGCTTTAAAGCGGCCAATGCAGGAAACTTTTGCTTGAAAGGTTAGATAGATGACCGATGAATAAAAATCTAAATGTATAGGTATTGGGTCGGATTTTTGATGAAGCATAGGCCCGGTGGTTGATGTTTATGGTACTCGGTTGCAGAAACTATATTTAAATAGAGATTGTAAAACGTTACTCTTTCTCCAGCAATACTTTTAGGTTTGAGAGGCTTATGGCCATGTCTTTGCCGAGCATATCTGGTATTTTTATCAAGGCAAGCATAATAAAGTTCACAGGGTAGTTCATGCGGCCGTTTAAGCCCCATGTGAGTTTTGTTTGGTTGCCGGGCAAGGTTTCTGTTTCCATAAAAGCTTCTGCTCGGCCTTCGGAGGGCTTTATAAAGTGCAAGTCAAGGTCTATCCGTTTTCCCTCAACCAATGCTTTAATTTGTTGTTCGCCTTTGCCTACTTGTTTTATTTGGCTTTCCCAAGCAGATGTGTAGCCAACAGTACCGTCTGTACCGCGGTGTTCCAGCTTTACATTGGGGTCGGCCATCACCCACTTGTTGTATTGCTGCTGGTTATTTATAAACTTAATGTAATTAAAAACCTGGTCCCGTGGTTTGCTGATAGTTACCGATTTTTGGACACTATATGTTTTTTTGGTAAATAATGCAGCTATTAAAACTACAGCTACGATACCCGCTATTATGTAGAGGATTATTAGAAGGATGCCCTTACAAGTTTGGTGTATGTATTTAAGGTAAAAATTTTCGGCAAAAAAATAAAACTGGTTGAAAACCTAAGATCTCATAAAAATACATTTGTACCAAAGCGATTTTTGGATGGGTTGCACTATAGCGTGGGAAGTTTCGCCTTTATCAAATTAACTGCTATAAAACGGATGAATATAGTATAATGGGTTAAAATGACATTTTGATGAATCGCGATATTTGATGGGTATAATGCGGTTTTTTGTTGACTAAAAAATATTATTGAAAGAAATGTTATCAATAGTAATAGAGAAGGAAGACCAACTTAATGCCTTGCTGCCAAAAGAAAGGCTAACCGGGTTACCCTCCCATGCATTATTGGCAGCAGCCTCCGTTTGGTCGCACGGCGTATGGGAGGCTGCTTTGGCCCAAGGGCCTTTTGTTTTAACGGGAGAGACGCAGAAGAAAGGTTTTGGGCTTGCAGCACGCCCTGTGTTTATTTGTGGTGTGCACCGCAGCGGCACCACCTTAGTAAGAGATTTGTTGGATGGGCATGAGGCTATGGTGGTACTGCCTTCTGAAGGAACGTATTTTACCAACCTGGAAGGTAAATTGCTTTCATTGCCGCCAGGCGAAAGGGCTGGTTTTTTATGCCAGGAATGGCTTTGCCGGCTGGCAAACCCCATTAACCAGCCGCCGTATTGGCTTTTGGGGCGTAGCACGGCAAGCCTAAGCCCATATGTTGATTTTGCGTGGTATTTTTTGGCGTGGTGGGCAGCATTAAAAAAAGACACCAACACGCAGTGGCCGCATATGACGGTGGTAATGGCTTACGCAAGCTGTACAGGCAACCTTTTTGCCGGTATGTGGGTTGACAAAACGCCTTGTAACGAACGTTTTCTCGGTAGGATATGGCGGGAGATGCCGAATGCCAGAATAATACATGTGGTTAGAGAACCTACGGCTACTTTGGCATCCCGAAAAAGTATGGAGCCTGGCCTTAATAAGCGCCGGGTACTTCGGGAACTTAAAAAATCTTTTCAAGTGGCCGTTGATTACTGCTTAAGAAATGACCCTCAGTTTTTGTTGGTGCGATATGAAGAGCTTTGTGAAAACCCAAATAAAGTGGTAGGCGATATCGCCTCATTTTTACACATTGGGGTATTGCCTGTGTTAACTATTCCTACCGTTGCGTCAATGCCCGCTTATGCAAATTCTTCTTTCAGCCACAAGGCTGCCGCTGGAAGAATTCTTAAGCAAGCCGAACACCTACAAAGCAACGCATTGCCTACGCTTGAGCAGCAGTTGTTGGCTGCTTACCTCGGCAAACTTTCCGCCAGGCTCGGCTATAAACTGCCAAATATTGGTTTTATGCAAAAGTTTTTTTTACTAATCAAATACAGGCTTTTGTGGCGGTAATGGCTTTGCTTGCAGTTAAATAAAAAAGCAATGCCGCGGTTTAAAACCAGCGGCATTGCTTTTATGGCACAAACAAAACAACGGTTTATTTTGCTGGTGTAATAACAATATTGCGGTATTCAATGGGGCCGTGATCGCCCTGTAAGAAAATAGGCCCTGGTTCGCCTTCTTTGCTGCTTAGTGCACCGCCGGTTATACCCGGTATGTTTTGCTTAATAATAATTTCATGGCCGTTTAGTGCAACGGTAACCATTCTGCCAACTAAGGTAATGTCGTAGGTTTGCCACTCGCCCGCTGGTTTTGCATACTCTAAGGTGTTGGGTACTAAAAAGCCGTATACGCCGCCCAGCAGGTGGCTGTCGGGTTCCATACCCTTGCTGTCTTCCACCTGTACCTCGTAACGGCCGCGCAAGTAAACACCACTGTTGCTGCCTTTGGGATACTTAAACTCAATATGCAGTTTAAAATCGTTAAAAGTTTGGTCTGTAACCAGGTTTGAGCCTGATTTTGGGCTACGCAAAATGCCATCAACTGCCAACCATTGGTTCACTGGCCCAGCTGCATGCCAGCCGTTTAAATTGGTACCCGTAAATAATTTAACAGGCTTTCCCCAAACAGGTTCGCTCTGCCTTTTAAGTAGGGGGGCACGTACACCAGTCCAGTTGTATGTTTTGCCATTGGGGCTAAGCATAGTGCCTGCAATGCTGTCGTGTGTTACCACAGTGCCATTTATAACCACATCGTTACCCTTGTCCCATTGTGGGGGTATGGTAAAATCAAAGCTGTTGCCGTTGTGGTTAACTTTCGCAACGGGGCGTGCACTGCCGCCTGAGGCTACAAACCTGCCTACCAATGCTTGGTTGCCCGACATTTCAACCTCCAGCCATGACGGGTATTCTTTATCGTTTACTGCGACTGTCAAATCCCAACGCCCCTCAATAGCCTGGGAGGTGTCGTGTTGCGCGTTTGCACTAAATGCCGTGCCCAATAAAACGAATAATGAACAGCAAGCACCGCTTATTAAATTCTTCATATAAACTGATTTTAATTGATTTGGGGCGATGAAGCTACTTAGAAAATAAATACGGCGGAAAGGATTTTTTAAGCCGTACCTAGCGCGGTGGAACGTTTTAGCGCCTGACAGAACATTTTATTACTGCTGCGCAATTTATTACGGGCAAGGCATGTGTTGCCTATAAAATTTTTTAGGCATGGGCTAAGGAAAATAATCAAACAACAGGCACATTATCTTTCCACCGCCATAAATGTAAACATGCGTAGGTGCGGTATGGACTCCATTTTGCTGAAATTTTTACCAGCCTTTCTTTAAGCTTTTTCTTATCCTTTGTTCTTATGCCGTACAGCTTAACGACGGCGTTTTGCAAACCAAGGTCGTCAACCGCAAAAATATCTTGCCTGCCGAGGGTAAACATCAACAGCATCTCCACCGTCCATTGCCCAACCCCTTTTATTTTTGTAAGTAGTGTTATAACCTCCGCATCACTTAATGCTAATAGCTTGGTGTCGGTTATGGCGTTTTCCATGCAATAGCGGGCCACATTGTGCACATAGCCTACTTTGGCGTTCGAGAGGCCGATGGCCCGCAATGTTTCTGGTGGCGTTGCCAGTACCTGTTCGGGGGTGGGTTCCTCTTTATCGTATATTTCCAAAAATCTGCGGTAAATAATGTCGGCAACCTTAGTGTTTAACTGTTGCGACATAATGCTGGCCATTAAATGCAGCGGTATGTTTTTATGCAGCTTAAGTTCATGGTAGGGGATGGTAATAGCCGGTGCAAGCTTTTTGTCTTTTTGCAGGTGTGTAACATATTCCATAACACAAGTTTACCAATAAAGTAGTTGATTTTTATCGCTGGATCGCAATCTGTTTTTATGATTTTCAGCACCCAAATGGCGGTCAAGCCCACCTTGCAACCATTTTCTTTATGCCGAATATTTAAAGGTCCTAATATAGGGAACTATTAATTCAATTTTGCCGGCGCAATCATTTCAAAAGGCGGTATTTTGACCGAGAAAGATATTTTATCATTTTGGTTTTCCATAAGGTATGTGCCATGCATGCGGCCCATTTCGGTACGAAGGTTGCAGCCGCTTACATATTGAAACTGCTTGCCTGGTTGTAATACAGGTTGTGCACCTACTACGCCTTCGCCTTCAACCTCCCGGCTTTGGCCGTTGCTGTCAAATATAAACCAGTGGCGCCGTAGCAGTTTTACAGTAAAATTATTGTGGTTCTCCAAGGTTATACGGTAGGCAAACATAAACTCACTGTTAGCAGGGTTGCTGTAATCAGGTTGGTAAAAGGTTTCCACACTAATTTCTACACCTTCTGAAATTTTCGATACCATTTTGTTGTAATTGTTTGCGCACTAAAGTTAGTGATTACTTATAACATGTTATTGGGGCCGATGTTTGGCGGCTACAAATTTTTTGCTTTTTCAAGAAAATGGCCTTTTTTCGGGCGGTACATGCAGGCGGGGAAAGGGTTAAAAAATGCATGAAAAAAACAACAATGTTTTGGTATTGCTTGGGTGTGTTGCTTTTTGGTGGGCTACAGTTTAAGTTTTTCAATCGCTAGCTGTGCTGCAACCTGGCTGGCATCTTTTTTATTAAAGCCGGTGCCTTTTGCCAATACTTCTCCATTTAAAACAGCGGCAATGGTAAAAATACGCCTACCGTTTTCAAGTTTTTCGTCGGTAGTCTCAAATTCCAAAAGTTTACCGTTTTTGCTTGCCCAGCCAATAAGCCTGTTTTTTAGGTTTATGTCTATTTGCTCCAAATCGTCAACATAAAGGTGGGGGATAACTATTTTTTGTAAAACCCATTTATGGGTAACCTTGTAGCCTTTGTCTAGGTAAATGGCACCAACAATTGCCTCGAGGGTATTGCCAAAAATTTGGCTGCTTTTTAGGGCATTGTCAAACTTATTGTACATGGTAAGCTTCTTCAGCCCCATTTTTAGGGCAACTTCATTTAGCTGTTGCCTGTTTACCATCTTGCTGCGCATTTCGGTCAGAAAACCTTCGCCCCTATAGGGGTATCTTTTAAAAAGATAATCAGCAATAATGGCACTTAGTATGGCGTCGCCTAAGTATTCTAAACGTTCATTGTTTTCATCTGCGCCTTCTTTTACTGAGCGGTGGCTTAGTGCGGTACGGTAAATAACTGACTTGCCGGGCTTAATACCCAGTACATTACGCACTTGTTGTTCAAAGCCGTTTTTTGCCGATTTCTTAAAAAGCTTATTGATTAATTTCACAAATGAGTCTCAAGCTACGTACTTTTTAACAATAACACAAGCATTGTGCCCGCCAAAGCCAAAAGTATTGCTTAACGCGGCCCTTACGGTACGTTGTTGTGGCTTGTTAAAAGTAAAATTTAATTTCGGGTCCAAGTCCGGGTCATCGGTAAAATGGTTGATGGTGGGTGGCACCATGTCATGCATCACGCTTTTAATACAGGCAATGGCCTCAATAACACCCGCGGCGCCTAAGCAATGCCCAGTCATTGATTTGGTACTGCTTATATTCATTTCATAAGCGTGTTCACCAAAAACCCGCAGAATTGCTTTTACCTCGGCACCGTCACCCAAAGGGGTAGAGGTTCCGTGGGTATTTACATAATCTATTTCTTCGGGTTGCATTTCCGCATCAGCAAGCGCAGCTAACATCACATTTTTGGCACCCAGTCCGTCAGGGTGGGGGGCCGTAATATGGTATGCATCTGCGGTTGCGCCGCCACCTGCAATTTCACAGTATATTTTTGCGCCTCTTTCCAAGGCGTGTTCAAGTGTTTCTAACACCAAAACGCCTGCGGCTTCGCCCATTACAAAGCCATCTCGGTCTTTGTCGTAGGGCCTGCTGGCTGTTTTGGGGTCGTTGTTGCGCTCGCTCATGGCCTTCATCGCATTAAAACCGCCAACGCCCGCTTCGCTTATCACAGCCTCGCTGCCGCCGGTTAAAATAATGTCAGCCTTGCCTAGGCGCAGCAAATTAAACGCTTCAATAATAGCATTGGTGCTTGTTGCGCAAGCACTTACCACAGCAAAATTTGGTCCCCGTAGGTTGTGCCGCATAGATATTTGTCCTGCGGCAATATCCAATATCATTTTGGGTATGAAAAAGGGATTGAACCGAGGTGTTCCGTCTCCCTTGGCAAATTCAACCACTTCGTGCTGAAATGTTATAAGCCCCCCAATACCGCTGCCAAACACAACACCAATCCTATCAGGGTTAATGTTGTCTTTGTTTAAACCGGCATCGGCCATCGCCTGGTCGCTAACAACCAATGCAAACTGGGTAAAACGGTCAATTTTACGTGCTTCTTTTTTATCAAGAAAGTTGGTAGGCTCAAAGCCCTTTACCTCGCAGGCAAACCTTGTTTTAAACTTCTCTGCATTAAACTGGGTAATAAAATCGGCTCCGGAAACACCGTTTAGCAGGCCTTCCCAGTATTCATCTAAATTATTACCAATAGGTGTAATTGTGCCAATGCCCGTAACAACAACTCTTTTTAATTGCATAGATAGTTATATGGTAAGCCTGAGGTTAAATTGATAAAATCCGCCCAGCAAGAAGCGGGGCGGATTAAGCATATCGTAATACTAGCCTTGTTACTTAGCGTGCTCTTCCAGGTAAGTGGTAGCCTGGCCAACGGTAGTTATTGTTTCAGCCTGCTCATCAGGGATAGAAATGTTGAACTCTTTTTCAAATTCCATGATTAGCTCAACAGTATCTAATGAGTCTGCGCCCAAATCGTTCGTAAAAGAAGCCTCATTGGTTACTTCTGCTTCGTCCACGCCTAATTTGTCAACAATGATCTTTTTTACTCTTGTTGCGATGTCTGACATTGTTTTATGTTTTTGTTACAGGCGCAAAAATATATATTTTGGGCAATAACCAATATTTTCTTAATTTTTTGTTTCGGTAAAACACAATAAACCTGCTAAAACGCCTGCTTTTTGAATATTTGGGTGTTTATTTTAAGAAATCATTCCTAATTTGCCCTTCAATTTAACAAATGGCACTACGGGTAATTGATTTTGGATCGAAAGAATACCAGCAAATGGTTGATTTGCGTAACCAAATTTTACGCAAACCACTTGGGCTTAGCTTTAATGAAGAAGACCTTGCGAGGGAAAAAGATGATATTTTGATAGGTTGTTTTGATGATGCGGTGCTGGAAGGATGCTGCCTTCTTACTAAAACCGCCCCCAAAGAGGTACGTTTGCGGCAAATGGCTGTGCGATCGGGGCTTCAAGGCAAAGGCATAGGCCGTGCTTTAATGCAGTTTGCCGAAAATGTGGCCTACGACTTTGGGTACCGAAAAATTAGCATGCATGCCCGTAAAACTGCAGTGGGTTTTTATGAGAAACTGGGCTATACAGCCACCGGAGATGAGTTTTTGGAAGTAAGCATTCCCCACTTTTTAATGGAAAAGGAGCTATAACAACTAAACACATGGCTTCCGAAACTTTCAAAACCCCGCATAGTAGCCTTCGCAAAGTGTAAACAAGCAACTGTTTTAACTTATTTGGGCGGCAATGATTTTAGATAGCTGGGTTGCACTTAATAAAAAATGCCCTACTGCGGTAAAATCTGCCTACTCGAACTTTGCAAGTAGGGTATTACTTTCAGAAATTTCCTTCTACCTGAATTTTCCATACTGGTGTTTTAATTGAGTTTAATAATACTCTTTAGAAAGTAAAGACCAAATAACTTCCCCCTAATTTTACGGCACCGATAGCATTTAAAAAGCAAGGAAACAGAAAACCAACCGAAATGAAATTGACTTACAAACATTATCTACGGTACATATTGACCTTTGCCCTGCTAGCAAGCATAACTGGGCGAGCCGCTGCAAACGTTATTACTGACTGGAATAAAATAACAGTGGCCGCTACCAAAATTGCTGGGTTTAACAGTAACCTTGGCAGCAGGATTGAGGCCATAGAAGCCATTGCTGTGTATGATGCGGTAAACGCAGTTAGGCATTTTGGTACGCCCTACCATTATGCAGCAAAGGCCAAAGGGCCAGCCTCAGCCGAGGCCGCCGCAGCACAGGCAGCTCATGATGTGCTGGTAAACTACTTCCCCGCGCAAAAATTATCTTTGGATTCGGCCCTGGAAAAGAGTCTTGGCTCTTTAACTGATGGTCCGGCTGGCTACGGGCCCGCCACCGGGTCAGCTGCTGCTGCTGATATTATTACACTGCGAACCAACGATGGCTCCGCACCAAATGCTGGTTATCCCGGCCCTGCAAAGCCCGGTATTGGCCAATACCGCCCAACCCCTGCAGGTTTTGCACCCGGTATAAACCAACAATGGGGTACTGTGAAACCTTTTACTATTACTGCCAACAATCAATTTAGGCCTGTTGCACCGCCTGCGCCCGGTACGCTTGAATTTAAAAAAGGGTTGGATGAAACATCGGCCCTTGGCTCGGCAAAAAGTACAATTCGTACAGCCGACCAAACCCATATTGCCCAGTTTTATAAACAAGATGCTGAGTTAACCGTTAATGAAGCAGCACGGGTGCTTGTAATACAGCACAATACCCCATTGGAAAAATCAGCTTTGATTTTTGTGTTGGTGGATATTGCCGAGGCAGATGCGCGAATTGCCATTTGGGACGCAAAATACTATTACCTTTTTTGGAGGCCGGTTACAGCCTTAAATGCAGATGCCGATGGTGCCGTTACAAATAATTACACAACATGGGCGCCATTGCTGGCAACCCCGCCCCACCCATCTTACCCATGCGGCCATTGCGGTACCGTTAACGCGGGATTTGAAGTGTTAAAAACTTTTTTTGGCGATAAAAACACCATTGAACTGCACACGTCAACTGCTGGGGAACCGGCACGCGTAATCAACAGCTTGACAGAAGGCGAGGAGGAAAATAGTTGGAGCCGAATTTATGGCGGCATACATTACCCGTTTGATAATGCAGCATCCCAAAAGCTGGGCAATGAAGTGGCAAAATTTGTGCTTGCGCATGGCCCGCGTATAAAATAACTGCTATATGGTAGTAGGATGCCAAATGGTGACGGCTGGGTTTAAACAACGAAAATAGAAAAAGTGGGCTACTGAATTTGGTTCAATAGCCCACTTTTTTAATTATTATATGTCCCCATATGCTCAGGGCTATGGGCGCTTTTGCGGTGGTTGCGGCTTGGGCTGTGCTTGCGGTTTGGGTTGTGGCCTTGGTTGCGGCTTAACTTGTGGCCGGGGCTGAGGCCTTACCGGCGGCCTGGGTTTCACAATTGGGCGCTGGGCTGGTTGTGGTTTAGGCGTCTGTGTCTGTGGCCTAGGTTGTACTATTGGCCGTTGTTGTGGCTGGTTGCGTGGTTGCCGCTGGGGTTGTTTTACCACCGGTTGCCTTGTTGGTGTTACTTGCCGCGCACCGGGCCTGGTTGTTGGGCGGCTATTAATATCCCTTTGGTTTGGCTGCCTGGCTGGCGGTGTTTTATTTTGTAATGGTTTGGTGTTTGCCGGGTTTGCTGGGCGCATTGTGGGGCGTCCCTGTGGGGTGTACCGGTTTCCACCTACTTTATTCATTGCTGCCACTGCGGGCCTTCCATGGTTTATTGCAGCAAACTGGCTCCTGTCTTTACCTGCATTTTGCTGGTGCATATCTTGTTGTGTAGTGGGCCGTATGTGGCGGTCGTTCGTGGCCTGCTGCTGGTCGGGCCTAGGCCTTGCCGCCATACCACCCCTGCCATTAAAACTCGTGCGGTTGTTAATGGTGGTATTGTTGATGATTACGGTACGGTCAATATACGTGTTATGCACAATGGTAATGTTAACCCTGCTAACGGCGGTGTTATAACGAAAATGTCCGCCATCCCATCTGCCCCCATAATAACCATCCCCATTGTATCCATATCCATAGTTAATACCGCCGTAAAAACCTATATGCGGTCCCCAATAGCCAGCATGGTAGCGGTAAAAGCCGTCGTCTCCAAAGGCCCAGTAATT
Organism: uncultured Parafilimonas sp.; assembly: GCA_903882935.1. Lineage (GTDB taxonomy): Bacteria > Bacteroidota > Bacteroidia > Chitinophagales > Chitinophagaceae > JABDFW01. The sequence continues at coordinate 88,757 of CAIRZB010000001.1, forward strand.
GGGTGTCCAAAGGTAGCCTGCTTCTGGGGCCTCCACCCATACGCCGGGTACCCAATAATAATCATCATCACCATAAGCCCAATAACCGGGTGTCCAAATATAATCATCGCCTGGGCATTCCGGTTGCTCGTAAACGGGCAATTCCGGTGGTGCCACCCTAACCGACCATCCGATGTTTATATCTATTTGGGCATTCGATTGTGTTGCTGAGCTGCATAACAGCAAAAGAAAAATGAAGACCTTTGCGGTATGGCCGCATTTATAAAACCTGTTCATACAATAAAATTTAATTATCGGTATAGTTGCAAGCACCATGCCCCATTTGTGTAAGCGTTGAAAAAGGCAGGATTGGCACCCATGGCGGAGCGGGATATGGCCAAGCCTAAGTGGGCATAGTGGCAGTGGTAGAAAATATTATAACCTTTTTTGTATAGGAGCATTGCTAAACCGCTAAAAGCAAAAGAACCCTGCTTTGCGCCAGGATTCTTTTGAAAACTGCATTTGCCGTTTACCGTGTAAACCTACTAAGGTCTTACGCAAATTAGTAGGGCGGCAGCCATGGATATTGGATTTTAAAACTGGATTTTTCTAGTTGGATATTGTACTGTAAAGCTATACGCACAAAACCTATTTAACAGGATATTTGGTTTTTTGAATATCCCAATCGGACAAATGCTTGTCTTTTATGGGTATTTTAAGGCAAGCTAAAGGCTGCTTTAATATAGGCCTTAAAACATATAATTCTCACGTCTAAAAACTAGTTGTAGCGGCTACCAATAATTCATCCTCACCAACATCGTCATTTGTGTTATGTATTTCATGCTAAAGCCCTAATTTAGTTTAACCAAACAAACTTGCCACATGAATAATAACAATGAAACCAAAGGTATTTGGAAAGTGATAGGTGCGTCGTCGTTAGGCACCTTGATAGAATGGTACGATTTTTACATCTTCGGCAGCCTTGCGGTGGTTATTGCAAACCAGTTTTTTCCCAAAACAAACCCCACCGCTGCTTTGCTTTCTACCTTGGCAACATTTGCGGCAGGTTTTATTGTTAGGCCGTTTGGCGCATTGGTTTTTGGCCGGCTCGGCGACCTTGTAGGCCGTAAATACACCTTTCTGTTAACGTTGGTGTTGATGGGCGGGTCTACGTTTGCCATCGGCTGTATCCCCAATTATGAACACATTGGCTTTTTAGCACCAATACTGGTATTGCTCTTGCGCCTGGTACAAGGGCTTGCTTTGGGTGGCGAATATGGCGGGGCTGCCACCTATGTGGCCGAACATGCCCCGGCCCACCGAAGGGGATATTTTACTGCATGGATACAAACCACGGCAACCCTTGGCCTGTTTATTTCATTGGGGGTGATATTGCTAACAAGGCATTTGTTGGATGCAGACCCGGTAAAATCAATCGCTAAATTTAATGACTGGGGCTGGAGGGTGCCATTTCTCATTTCCATCCTGTTGGTGATTGTTTCCATTTACATCAGGCTAAAAATGAAGGAGTCCCCCTTGTACACTAAGTTAAAAACCGAGGGCAAAACATCTATAAACCCGCTAAAGGAAAGCTTTGGCCATAAGGCCAACTTAAAAATGGTATTGCTGGCGTTGTTTGGGGCCACCATGGGGCAGGGTGTTGTTTGGTACACCGGCCAGTTTTACGCCCAGTCGTTTATTGAAAATGTTTGTAAAGTTGAGTTTGACCAATCCCGAACCATATTAATTTGGGCCATTTTATTCGCCACGCCGTTTTTTGTAGTTTTTGCGTCGCTGAGCGATAAAATAGGCCGCAAATGGATTATGTTGGCGGGTATGTTATTGGCGGTGCTTTCCTATCATTCTCTTTTCTCATCGTTATTTAATACCGCTGATGCTAAGCAGAAAATGGAATTAACGCAGAAAAAGGAAGTGAAAACCATGTCCACAGCCATCGCCAATAGCCTTGATTCTGTTCGCAAGTCAGTCACCAAAACATTCTACGCCGATGGTATGGTGATGGTGCAAACCAAAACCGACACGGCTTACGCCACACCGGGCAAAGCCACCATCAAGCCCTTGGTTACGGTTTCAAAAACTTTGGCGGCTGGTGATTATTGGTGGATGGTTGGCATTGTTTTTTTGCTTATTTTGTATGTTACTATGGTATATGGGCCCATTGCCGCGTTTTTGGTGGAGCTGTTCCCCACAAAAATCCGCTACACCTCTATGTCGCTGCCATACCACATTGGTAATGGCGTTTTTGGGGGGCTAACGCCTTTTATAGCAACACTGCTAACCACCATTTACACCGACAATAAGACGGTAGGATTAATGTACCCCATTGTTATTGCAACGCTTTGTTTGCTGATAGGTGCCTTGTACATACGCAACCGGATTGACCCCGCGGTTGACCGGTAGCCACCAAAAACATTTACCAACACAAAAATTAATTATGAATAAGCTAAAAAGAAATGCGGGACTCATTTGGATTATGCTAGGGCCAACCGGCATGTATTATTTGGTGCAAACCGCTGCCACCGAAATAGCTAAAAAGCCGGGCATAGACACCCAAATACAATGGGGTGTGTTTATTGTTGTGTTTCTGCCCATTGTAATTGGCTTTGTGCTTTTTGGTGTGTACGCGCTTACTGGCAATTACGACCATTTGCCCGAAGACAGCACGGAACTGGACGATTATGATGCAAAGCCTATATGAACGGTTAGGCTGAATGTTTTACGCCTTATGCTTATTGCGTAAGCACTTGGCTGCGTTGGCAACGCCTAATTTTGCTATGCTTCCACCATGCCACAACATTTTGTGGTAGGCCCGCATGGTGTTTGTGTTGCCCCGGCCACTTTAACAACCTCGTTTGGATAATTATGTTATTTTGTATCCGCATGCGGATAAAATAACAAGGCTATTTGTTTATCATGTCACGCAAAAATTAACTGTTTTAACAACAATTGAATTTGGGGTTATTAAGAAGCATAAGAAGTGTGCCCGAAACCGACGGCGAGTTGATGGAGGCGTTTAAGCGCACCGGCAGCCAAGACGCCCTTGCCCAGTTGTACCTACGCTACAGCGATTTGGTGTACGGTACTTGCCTTAAATACCTAAACGACAGCGAGGCGGCGAAAGACGCAGTGATGAATATTTACCAAGAACTGTTAAATAAGCTACAGAACCACGAGGTGGGAAACTTTAGGGGCTGGTTATACGTTTTGGCAAAAAACCATTGCCTAATGCAACTTAGGGAAGCCAAAAAAACTTTTACGATAGAATTGTCAGGTGATGTTATGCAATCGGAGGATTTTTCGCATCTTGACGGTGTATTGGGGCGGGAGGAAGACTTTAAAAAGCTAGAGAAGTGCATGCAATTGCTGCAGGAGCAGCAAAAACAGGTGGTAAATTTGTTTTATCTGCAAAACAAATGTTACAATGAAATTGTGGAGCAAACCGGCTTTGACTGGGGCAGGGTACGTAGCCTGGTGCAAAATGCACGGCGTAATTTAAAAATATGTATGGAAAAAAATGGCTGAGGAGTTTACCCATATAGAATATTCGGCCGAGGATATTGAAAGATACCTGCGGGGGCGTATGGATGCCAAAGAAATGCATAGCTTGGAAAGGGCTGCATTGCAGGACCCCTTTTTGGCCGATGCCATTGAAGGCTACCAGCATGCGTCTTTCGAGCAGGCATATAAGCATCTGGCAGATATTTCAGCGGGTGTTTGGCGTGGTGCCGAGCCTGCTCGCGTGGTGCCTATGCAAGTAAAAGCCCTTTTTAATTGGTGGCAGGCCGCCGCCATAGTGGCGGTAATTGCTTGTATAAGTGGCGGGGTGTTTTGGTTAACGCATAACGGCAGGGATAAGCAGCCCCAGCAAATTGTGGCAGTTTCCGCAAAACAAAATGCGCGCCAAGCACAAACAACTGTCGGCAAAGCGGCAATAAGCGGGGCCGACACAGTAAAAGCGGAAAATGTGGCAACTGCGGCAAAAGCGCATCCTGGTAAAGTAATTGCAGCTAATATAAAAGCAGATACTGCGGAAACCATTTCGTTACAGCTTGTGGCGGTGCCGCCTGTGGTGCCGTCGCCTAATGTATTGGCAGCCAAGCAAAAAGATACGGCCACCAATATTTATCCAGGTACAGCCCTTGCTGGAAGGCTAGCTGGTTTGCAGGTGCAAACACCTGTAGAGGCAGATAAAAAGTTATACGGATTAACAGATACCATTTTTGGGGGATTGGATGAGGTTGGTTTTAGGCGCGCAAAAAAACTAGAAACCAACAAAATAGCATATAATTTCTCACCGGCAGTGGCACAAGCCGAAGCATTGAAAGAAAATGACAAGGTGAAATTGTTTAAAACTAGCGGGCCCACCAATAATTTGCAAGGCATTGTGTTGGACGAAAACCGGCAGGCTTTGGGCAATGTGCTGGTGTATGCACCAACAGCCAAACAATTGGTGCATACTGATGGCAATGGGTATTTTAAGCTCAACACCGCCGATACCCAATTGACAGTACTGGTTTCGTCTGCCGGTTACGAAAATTCGAAAGCTTTGTTAACGGCTAATAGTAGCAATGCTATCATTATTCAACAGTCACCGCCGTTTGCGAAAAATAAAGTGGAGTTTCTTCAATTTGGCAGTTACAAAAAGCGGGCAAAGCTGCCTACGGTTGACAGCCTCTTTCCCGATGGGGGATGGCAGTCTTTCAGGGAGTATGTGTATAAAAAACTGCATAAGGAAAAAGACATGGACACCACCGGTGCCGAGATTACCTATTTGGGCAATACGGTAGAAATTGAATTTTTGGTGGATGAAAACGGTATTGCGCGGGACTTGAAAGTTACCCGGGGGGTAAATGAAAAAGTTGATGCCAAAGCCTTGGAGGCCGTTCAGCAATGGCCCAAATGGATAGCCACGCGAAAAAATAAGGTAGGCAAAGTTGTTATACAGTTTTAACCAACGGTGGCTATTGGTGCAAACGCTGCAAACAATATTGTTAATGGGTTGCGGTTTTGGTATAAATATAAAACCCGGCCACCATTTTAATTACTGGTGAACGGGTTTTTGCAAGTAGGCCGTTTTATACGAAGCCGCTTTTTGGCTAGGTTGGAAAAGATGGGTAATTATTGAGAAACTACTTCTACGCCGGGATGTTTAGCCTTGTCAAAAACAAATTTAGCATCGGGCAACGCTGCATTGGTATTTATTTTAGATAAGCTGAATTCAATGGTATTATCGGTTTTGTCAATTAACTTGGCCCTGGTAACCAATACTGCTGCCTTATCAACAAAAATGGTAACCTGCTTAAAATTCTTTCTTTTGTCCGTTGGCTCCATTTCTATTTGGTCAAATTTGCCTGCGGCAGGCACCAACTTATAGGTAAAGTCCTTATCGTAAAAGTTAGAAAGCAGGTTTTGCGGGGTAAGTGTTTTATTGTCGGCGTCAATATCCGATTCAGTCACTTCATTGCTCTCAGAGTTGTAATTCCAGGATTTCAAACCATCCGAAAAAATTTCGGTTGTGCCTTGCTTTATGTAATATTTCTGGCCTTTAATGCTTATTAATCCTTGCACCGAACCCCTTTGTATATTTTTTTTGTCTTTGGTGGTATAGGAAAAATTGGCGGTTATGCCTTTAAAGGTTTTTAGCTTAGCCGATACCTTATCTAAAATCTTCTTGGCATTTGGGTCGTTTTGGGCATTGGTTACATTAGTGGAGAGTACCGCAAATAACACAAGTAACAGATATAGCTTTTTCATTCATTGTTTTTTGTGGATGGCAAAATTAGTTTAATCAAGTATCAATAGGACGTTAAGGCGAATAAATTGTTTATTGCCTATTTGTTAAAACCAGCGATTAATGCCCTAGCCAGGCGCAAACAGCCGTGGTTTTGTAAGTTTTTTGATTTTATTAACTGCAAAAGAGCGGATTAGAATTTTTCCGTGCATAATTTGCCCCGAAAACTTAACTTTGCCAACTTTACCATGAAAAGTGTAATACCTGTTTTATTAATTATTGTGTTTTTCGCATCCTGTACCTCCAAGTTTGGCCGTGTGCTAAAAAGCAAGGATAACGAATACAAATTGAAAATGGCTGAGCAATATTACGTACAAAAAAAGTACGACCAAGCCCAGCAAATTTTTGATGAAATATTTGCTTATTTCAAGGGCGACCCGCGCTTTGAGAACATGTATTTTAAATATGCCTACTGTGCTTTTTATTCTCAGGATTACACTAGTTCTGAAAACCTGTTTAAAACGTTTACCGAAAGTTTCCCCAACAGCCCTAAGGAAGATGAGGCCGAATACATGAGGGCTTATTGCTATTATAAGCAATCCCCAAAGGTTGACCTTGACCAAACGAATACCCAAAAAACAATATCTCTTTTGCAGGCATTCATTAATACACACGGTGAGTCATCAAGGGTTAAGGAGGCTACCGCAATAATGGATATTTGCCGTAAGAAGCTTGAGCAAAAACAAGCCAACAACGCAAAACTATATTATTCATTGGGTAACTACCAGGCATCGGCGGTGTCGTTCCAAACAGTATTAGAAGATTTTCCAGACAGTGAGAAAGGGGATGAATACAAATTGAATATTATCAAAGGGTATTTTAAATATGCCCAAATGAGTATACCGAGCAGGCAAGAAGAACGGTTTAACAAAGTAATTCAGGAATGTGCTGATTTTGGCGACCGGTTTCCCGACAGCAAACTAAAGAGCCAGGTGGCCAACTATAAAACACAATCAATAAACACAATTAAACAATTAAAAGATGAGCAAGCTAAGGCGACAACTCAACTCTAATACTCCCAGTGTGGTGGAAACGAAGAGCCTGGTGGAAATTAAGGCTAAAACCGGTAATCTTTACCACTCTATTGCAATAATTGCCAAAAGGGCAAACCAAATAAACATTGCGCTAAAAGAAGAGCTGCACAATAAGCTGGAAGAATTTGCCACGCATACCGACAGCCTGGAGGAGATTCACGAGAATAAAGAACAGATTGAAATTTCACGTGCGTACGAGAAAATGCCCAATCCTGCAATACTTGCAACACAGGAATTTATGGAAGGTAAAATTTACCACCGCATCAACACTGATAGCGACCTTTTTAGATAGCTAATTGTTATTTAATACTTATTTACAAAACGGTACCGCCTAGCGGTATCGTTTTTTGTTATTTTAGTAGCCAAATAGCTTGTGGAATATGCTTGAGGGAAAGAAGATATTATTGGGTATTACCGGCAGTATTGCAGCCTACAAGGCTATATTATTGTTTAGGTTGCTTATAAAAGCGGGTGCCAAAGTAAAGATAGTAATGACCGAGGCGGCAAAAAACTTTGTATCCCCACTGGTACTCTCTACCCTTAGTGGCGAAAAAGTACTGGTTGGCCTGTTTGAGGAAGATACTTGGGCTAACCACGTGATGCTTGGCCGTTGGGCTGATGTGATGGTTATTGCCCCCGTAAGCTGCAATACACTGGCAAAAATGGCCAGCGGCCAATGCGATAACCTGCTATTGGCTGTTTACCTGTCAGCCACCTGCCCCGTGGTGGTTTCGCCCGCTATGGATGAGGATATGTGGCTGCACCCTGCCACAAAAAGAAACCTTGCCTTGCTTAGCCATTACGGCAATACAATAATACCGGTTGAAAAAGGCGAGTTGGCCAGTGGGCTAGTGGGCGAGGGCCGGATGGCCGAGCCGGAAACCATTGTGCGTTTTTTACAGGAGTGTTTTTTTAGAACCAGCGAACTGGCCGGGAAAAAAGTACTTATTACAGCTGGGCCTACATACGAACCGATTGACCCTGTGCGTTTTATTGGCAACCGGTCATCCGGAAAAATGGGGTTTGCTTTAGCCGAAGCATTTTATAAAAAAGGTGCCGATGTGTTTTTGGTAACCGGGCCTGTAAATATGCATACAAAGTTTGTTGGTATAAAGGTTACGCACGTACAAACAGCGCAGGAGATGTACCAGGCAAGCTTGGCCGAATTTGAAACCACCGATATTGCTGTACTTTCGGCAGCAGTGGCTGATTACCGGCCAGACGTAGTGGCGGATGAGAAAATAAAAAAGAAAAGCAACGAGCTGGATATACATTTAGTTAAAACCAATGATATTTTAAAAAGCCTCGGTTCGGTAAAGAAGGATGCGCAGTTTTTAGTGGGTTTTGCGCTAGAAACAAATAATGAGCGCGAAAACGCACTGCATAAGATGCAGCACAAAAATGCGGATATGATCGTGCTTAACTCCCTGCGTGATGCTAATGCCGGCTTTGGCCACGACACCAACAAGGTGTCAATATTTAGCAGAAATGGGGAGGTGGTAGAGTTAGGGCTTGATACCAAAGAAAATATTGCAGCGGAAATTGTAAAAAATATCATACATGCAACACAGGGTTAAAGCGATGCTTTTTTGTTGTTTATTACTAACCATGGCACAGCCTGCGATGTTGCAGGCGCAGGAGTTGCAGGCCAAGGTTACAGTAATTGCGCAACGGGTGCCTAGTACAGTAAATAAAAATATTTTTAATACCCTGCAAACCCAGTTGACGAACTTGCTTAACAGCCGTAAATGGACAAACGACACATACCAACCAACCGAAAGGATACAGTGTAATTTTCTTTTAAACATTGCGAACGTGGTTAGTACTGATGTGTACCAGGCATCCCTAACAGTTCAGGCTGCCAGGCCTGTGTTTAGCTCGTCATACCAATCGGCACTTATCAACTTTCAGGATCCGGATGTTACGTTTAAGTATGTGGAGTACCAACCGGTTGATTTTAATGAGAACCAGGTGCAGGGTACCGATGCGCTTTCCGCAAACCTAACCGCCGTATTTGCTTACTATGTTAACATGATACTGGGGCTGGATTATGATTCGTATGCCCCAAAAGGGGGTGTGCCCTGGTTTACCAAGGCCCAAACCATCGTAAACAACGCCCCTGAAGACCGCAACATTGCCGGTTGGAAGTCGTTTGACGGCGTTCGCAACCGCTACTGGCTGGCTAATAACGTGATGAATGCGCGGTACAATATTATACATGATGTGTTTTATGGCTACTATCGTGCGGGGTTAGACAGCATGTATGCCAATGATGCCACTGCAAGGGTAAGTGCGTTGGACGCGTTGAGCAAGCTACAGGCCTTTAACCAAGAGAACCCATCTACCATGATTGAGCAGTTTTTTGTGCAAAACCGCTCAACGGAATTTATAGGCTTATTCAAAACGGCCGACCCATCAGTAAAAGCAAGGGCTGTTAATATATTGTCGCAACTGGACGTGTCTAACGCGGGTAACTATCAAAACCAATTACGATGATGCGTTTTTTTGTGTTTTTAATGGTAGTAATTGGCTTGGGTGGTTGTACAGACAATGGCAAAGCCCATAAAAATATTTTGCCACAGGAAAAAATGAAGCTGGTTTTGTTTGATGTGTTGCGTGCCCAAGAATACGCTACCTTAAAATATGCTGGCGATACAACTGCAACCAATAAAAACATGGAAGTAATGTTGCAGCAGGTGTTTGATATACACAAGATAACCAAGGATGATTTTTATGAAAGCTTTACTTATTACGAAGCCCATCCCAACGAAAACAAACAATTATTCGATTCCCTTTCAACATACACAAACCAAAAACGGCAGGACATGTATTCGCACCTTCGGTAACCATGGTATGGTTGTGGGGTTCCCGTGCGCGCTGTACATTTTATAGCCCCGTATATTTATACCTTGTAGGTTTGCCTATTTTGTAAGCGCAAACGGGTATTTTTGGCAGATCAAAATGCCATTCACCTTCCGGAAATTGCCCATATTAGCCTAAGGCACCTTAACAGTGCGCAGTATATCCTCAATTATTTTCTCTGTTGATACATTTTCGGCTTCAGCTTCATACGTTAATCCTATACGGTGCCGCAACACATCTTTGGCTATGGCCTTTATATCATCTGGTATAACAAACCCCCTTTTCTGCATAAAGGCAAAGGCTTTTGCCGCAAGCGCAAGGTTTATACTGGCCCTTGGCGATCCCCCATAGCTTATCAAGTCTTTTAGCTTACCCAGCCCATATTGCGCAGGGTAACGGGTGGCAAATACAATATCAACAATGTACTGTTCAATTTTCTCGTCCATATAAACCTGCCTGGTTAATGCCCGGCCTCGGTTTATTTCGTCAATGCTCACTACTTGTTTTATGGCAGGTATTTCGGCCCCTTGTGCCTGCTGCCGTATTATCATTTGCTCCTGTTTTTTGTCGGGGTAGCCAACAATAACTTTCAGCATAAAACGGTCAACCTGTGCTTCGGGCAGGGGATAAGTACCCTCTTGTTCCAACGGGTTTTGGGTAGCCAATACTAAAAACGGCTCCTCCAGTTTGTAACTGGTGTCACCAATGGTAACCTGCCGCTCCTGCATCGCCTCCAGCAATGCACTTTGTACTTTGGCCGGTGCGCGGTTTATTTCATCTGCAAGAATAAAATTTGCAAATATCGGCCCTTTGCGAACGGTAAACTCATTACGGGGTTGGTTGTATATCATGGTGCCCACCACATCGGCAGGCAGCAAGTCGGGGGTAAACTGTATTCGGCTAAATTTGCCGTTCACTGCCTGTGCCAGCGATTTTATGGTAAGCGTTTTGGCAAGGCCTGGTACGCCCTCCAGCAAAATATGCCCGTGGCTCAACAGGCCGGTTAACAAACGGTCAACCATATATTGCTGTCCCACAATTACCTTGCCCAACTCAAGCCTCAACTTGTCTACAAACTGTGCGGCAAACTCAATTTTTTCATTTAGCTGCTTTATGTCTTCTCCCGTTTGCATGAATAACACTATATTTTTTTCGTGAATGTGCAAAGTAACTTCATTTGCGGTTACAAGTTTCTGGTTTCTGGCTACCGGTCACGGCAGGCCACGTACTTTTGCATTTTGTTTAAATATTTAATGCTTAGCCACTAAATATGCTACCTTATGGACTAACCCGAGATGGTGCTCAATGGTTAGCCGCTTTGCGGCTTCGCGTGAAACCATATCCCCCTGCTCCGCAGAAGGTGGGGTTTTTGTTTCACGCCAATACGCAAAGCCGCAAAGGGAAGCCGTAAAAAAAGGGATAACTTGTTATAACTTTTTTACACCTTGGTGTATAACCCTTCATTTGGCACAATTGCCGTAACCCAAAACAATTATGTTGCCAACTTTTATTTTAGCATCCCTGCGTTGTGAAATAAACTACGATATGTTTTACTTTGTGCAAGAATCACGCTACCTGCTAAGCTAACAATGGAAGTGATTGCGTTGGAACACGTTGTAAGGGTTCGGGCTACGGCAACCCTTATTCACCCACTGTAATTACTGGAAACCTGAAACCAGAAACAGGAAACTATTTTTGTTTTACTTAACGCAAGTTGCCTTAACTTTAACCGCCCGAAAACAGATAGTGAAAAAGGGGTTTTGTTGCTAACAAACCCTTGTTGTTGCCACATTACAAAATACCAGCATTATGGAAATTTTAAAAGAGCGGTTTAAGGCAAAGGCAGATGCGGCCGGCGCAGAAATAAAAGAGTTGTTAAAACAGCATGGTACTAAGAAAATTGGCGAAGTAACACTTGCGCAAGCCTACCAAGGTATGCGTGGCATAACAGGGTTGGTTACAGAAACCAGCTTGTTAGATGCACAAGAAGGCATACGTTTTCGCGGGTACTCCCTGCCTGAGTTGGGGGAAAAACTGCCCCGGGCCAAAAATGGTAACGAGCCATTGCCTGAAGGCCTGTTTTACTTGATGCTTATTGGCGAGCTGCCTACCGAGGAAGATGTATTTGCGGTAACAAATGTGCTACAGCGCCGCGCCCAGGTACCCAACCATGTATTTGACGTGATTGATGCCTTGCCGTTAAATACCCACCCTATGACCATGTTTGTGGCGGGTGTGATGGCATTGCAAACCGAAAGTATTTTTGCCAGGGAATATGCAAAAGGGCTGAATAAAAAAGATTATTGGAGCCCGATGTTTGACGATACGATGGATTTGATTGGCCGATTGCCACGCATCGCAGCCTACATATACCGTAAAAAATATAGGAACAACGACCATATTCACCCCAACGGGCTACTTGACTGGGCAGGTAACTTTGCCCACATGATGGGTTTTGAAGACGAGAGCTTTAAGGAGCTGATGCGCTTGTATATGACCATACATGCCGACCATGAAGGGGGTAACGTATCGGCCCATACCACGCACTTGGTGGGTTCTGCACTAAGCGATGCCTACCTTAGCTATGCCGCCGGCATGAATGGCTTGGCAGGCCCGCTGCACGGCCTTGCAAACCAAGAGGTGATAAAATGGATTTTTGAAATGCAGAAGGAATTAGGCAGCGAAGAGCCTACAAAAGAACAAATTGCTGAATACGTGCAAAAAACGTTAACCGCCGGTAAGGTAGTACCTGGCTATGGCCATGCCGTTTTGCGCAAAACAGACCCTAGGTTTACCGCCCAAATGGAGTTTGGCAAAAAACATATGCCTGATGACAAGCTGGTAAAAACAGTTTGGAATATTTATGATACTGTGCCGCCTATACTGCAAAGCCTCGGCAAGATTAAAAACCCTTGGCCCAATGTGGATGCCCACAGCGGCGCGTTGCTGGTGCATTACGGCATGGTTGAGTACGAGTTTTACACAGTGTTGTTTGCCGTAAGCCGTGCCTTAGGTGTGCTTGCCAGCCTGTGTTGGGACAGGGCACTGGCCTTCCCGCTGGAAAGGCCGAAGAGCGTTACCACCGACAGCGTTAAGCATTGGTTGGAAGGAAAGGGCGAAATTTGGGAATAGTTACGTGAATCGTGAAAAAGGGCTGTCATCTTTTTAAGATGACAGCCCTTTTGATTTGTTATATATGAGCAATGCGGCGATGCTTTTTCACACTGGTAAATACAAGAGTATCGCCAATAATATGCTATTTTTTTTCTGTGCTAACACCTACAAGCACCCCGAAATCTCCATCAGTTTGAATCCAGCCTTTTTCGGGCAGATAGGTACGTGAAACAAACCCATCGAGGTATAAAGCGTTTTTACAACCAAGGTGCTTAAAGTAGGTGGCAAAATCATAAAAACTAATTTCTTTTTTTGACATCGAAAACACAACCCTGTTGTCTGGCAAAATGCCTACGCCATTTCTTATGTTCAAATTAACAGACCCCTGTTTAAATGCAGCGTGAATTTGTCCGTCAATTACTAGCATCGGCCCAGACTGGGTGGCGTATTTTATTTTTCCATTATTGCTAAAGCCTGTTGTAGTGCAAATAGCCGGCAGGTTGTCTGTCGTAATGTAAAATACCCCATTGGGTTTTAGGAAAAAATTACCGGGGCCACTTGATGTATCTAATGGAGACACAATTACTTTTTTTTCAATAAAAAGCCCTTGGGGCGAATTATCGGTTTTATACATGCCCGCATTCATGGCAAAAACGAGATTTTTATTGTTTTTCTGCAGCCATAATTTCAACTGGTTGATGCTTCTAAATGCATTGTGGTTGTCATCTTTCCAATATAACTTTATGTCTTGCTTTTTGGTATCCACAATATAGCTAACAAAACCAGTGTCGTTTGTTTGCGCAGTAACAAGCTTTGGAATACAGATACTTGCAACAAAAAAAGCAACTATGAATACGTGGGTTAATATTTGTTTCATTTACTGATAATAATAAATATCGTTAGCTGCATAGGCGTTTTTGATAGCAGCCAAATATCAAAGCTACCTTTAATTAGCGATGCTTGTTACGCGCGCCTCCAGTTCTTGCAAGGCATTTTTTGCTATCCACTTAGCCGCCTTGCTATCCTGCAATAAAATTTTTTGGGTACATAAAATGGCTTGGTTATGCAGTATGCCATTACGTTTACCGGTGGCGCGCAACGCCCAGTTTACCGCTTTTTTTACAAAGTTCCGGTCATCCCAGGCCTCCCTTTCAATAATGGGAAAGAACGCCATAAACACTTCATCGCCTGCCGTTTTATTGTGTACAGCGTACTCAGCCATCAACGTAAAGGCCGCACGTTTTATAAACTCGTGTTTGCTGTTGCTGAACGCCTTTATCTTATCAAGTACAAATGGTGTTCGGTCAAACAAGTTGCCACAAACTTCGTCGCAAACATCCCACGAGTTAAAGTCGTTTGCCCAGGTATCCATTTGTTCTGGTGTTACCAGCAACGGGTCATCAATCATACCGGCTAATATCCTGGCTTCGTGAATATTTGTTTCCCATAATTGCAGCGCAAGCGTATGGTTCTTTTTTAGTTTTTTGGCCAAAGACCTTAAGGCAGGTATGGGAATGCCTAAGGCATGGGTAGTATCAATTCCAAAGCGTTGCATGCCGGTAACACTGGCGGGGTTGCTGGCTTGGTGTAAGGCGGTAATAATTTCTTCAACCTTCATTGCTGATGTGTGATGATTATCGGTATCAAAGTTCAACGTTTAGGGTTCAAATTATCGGTAAAGCCAGTTATTTCTTTTCTTCGGTAAATTAGAACGGTTTATGTATCACCCTGATACACGATGTGTACCGTAAGCGGACAGCCATCCAAAAGCCATTAAAAATTTGCCAGGCGGCCCATTCGCACTCATCACTCTATTTTTTCCGTTCATCAGCAAAAAAAAACCACTTGCCACCCGTTTTTGCAATCCTTAACACAAAAGCACACACTGTTTGCCTTACAAATACCAAACAAACAATTATGAAAAAGCACATCCTTTGGTTTATGGTTGCAGCAGCTGTGGTGCTTTTAGCGGCCTGGGGTAAACCGATTATCGAAAACATCAGCTTTAAAGCACCCGTAAGCAAGAGCATCAGTTTCGCGGTTTATAAATCAGACAACTATTCAGCAAAAATTTATGATGACGCATCTGCCAAGCTTTCTGTCGCCATCATTAAGGTTAGCGGCCGAAAACGCTTTATTGTATGGCAAAAAACCTATGATGCGAGATTGCTAAACCAATATCCTTCGCTGGCAAACGCCATGGCGCAAAAAGTAGTTATTAATAACGTAGATGACGGCAAGGAGCATTTGGAAGTAGTATACACCCTTACCTATAATGCGCACGGCAGCTGTATACAGGTGCAAGACGGTACAGTTATTTCAAAGGGAGAAAAAGAAGGCAAATTGCTTATTAATATTTAAGAAGAGTCGGGAAGACGGAAAGTTGGAAAGACCGGGTGTCGGGGCGACTGTAAGTTTAGAAGTGCAATAATGGCGTTAGGATTGTAGCAGAAATTTCTAACGCCATTTGTTTTTATGTCGTTTGAAAGTGGCCCCTTGCTCCCCCTCCTCTAAATCGAAATAAAAAAATTACGCTGCTCAAAGTCCCCCCTTTAGGGGCGGAGGGGTCTCAAGGGGCTTTAAAGGGTCTTCGTTTTTTCATACTCCCTCCAAGCCAGCACCAGCCGTATTTCCCCATAACTAACCTGCTCGCCCAATTGTTCTTTTAATGGCGTAATGGAGCCGCCTTCAAATGTTTGTAACGCGGGTTCAATCAGCACTAACTTTTCCTTCGTCACCAGCTCGTGTATGGGCAGTATGCCCAATTGTACATAATGCGCCAAATGGCTTTCGATGGTGGATGTGGTGAGGCTTCTTTCTTTGGCTATGTCGTCGACAGATTTACCGTCTTTAAACAGTTTGTAGGTTTCTTCCTTAGTATCAGATTTTTTTGGAATTACCGAAGGGTTTGGTGTGTATTCACCCTTGCTTTTAGGGGGCTTGGCTTTCTTTTGGGCAATCTGCGAATCTAAATTGTGCAATTCCGAGTATTCTGTAATAATATCCAAAAACCGCTGGCCAAACTTCTCTGTTTTTGCCTTGCCAAAACCGCTGATGTGTTGCAGTTGTTCTTTTGTTTGTGGCAGGTACATGGCCATTTCATCCAACGTATTGCCCGAGGCAACCATGTAAACAGGCTGGTTCAACTCATTGCAAAGTGTATCCCGCAACTGCCTAAGTTGCTTGTGCAGGGCTGGGTGGGGGGTATCGGTTTTGCTGTTTGCGCCTGCGCCTGCCGCAGCATAAGCGTTTACATGTAGCGGCGGCAGTTTAAAGTGGTTTTTCTCTTCATTAAAAGCATGCGCGTTAAAACCGTTGGCGCAACTGTTAATGGCATACAGCTTTTGTGAAAGCTGGGCATGAAATTCTTTTATGTCCTCATTATACGCCAATGCATACTGCTTACTATCGGTAACTGCGGGCGATTGTGGCAGCAATTGGCTTATGGCCTGCAACTCCTTAATAAAGTAGGCCGCCGCAGCCTTTAAGCGTTGTTGTAAGGCTTCGTTTAAATCGGGTACAGCATCCGCTGCCAACAGTTTTTGCAGTTGGGGTTCAAATTTTTTGGCAGTTTCTTCCACGGCAAAAAGCTTGTCTTGTAAGGCCTCCAGCCATGGTTTTGTTTCTACGTTAAACGCATCGGCATGTTCTTCAACAGTTTTTGCTAATTGTGCCAGCGCAAACGATGGTTGGCTAAAATTAAACAGCTGCTTTAATATGGTGCGCTGGTATTGTATTTTGGCCAGTTGCAGCTCCTCTGTTAAATGGTCTGATGGATGCTTTTGTTGCGCAAAGCGCATAATATGTGGGTCGCTGCGCAGGCCTGCACTGGTAATACGGCTTTTTAAAATAATGCCTTGCAGGGTGGTGCAGCGGCTTAACGCCACATAAACCTGGCCGGGGGCAAAGGCTGCACCGGCATCAATAATAGCCTTTTCAAATGTAAGGCCTTGGCTTTTGTGGATGGTTATTGCCCAAGCCAGCCGCAGCGGGAACTGCTCAAATGTACCCGCTTCCTCTTCCTCTACTTGTTGCGATGTTTTGTCAAACGTATATTTTATACTCTCCCATTTTTCCTTTTTTACTTCAATCTCGGCAGGTTCGCCCTTGCATTGCACATGTATAACATCGTTGGTTAGCTTGGTTATAACGCCAATTTTGCCGTTAAAAAAACGCCTTTCTTTGTCCTTGTCATTTTTAATAAACATAACCTGCGCGCCTTTTTTAAGCAGCAGCCTTTCGTCGGCGGGGTAGGCCTTCTCAAAAAACTCGCCTGTAACAGTGGCGGTATAGGTTACTGGTTTATCGGTAAGCCTGGCAAGCTCTTCGGCATTAATGGCATCGGCCTTGTAGTTATGGGTGCTTAGGGTAATATACCCGTCATCTTTTTTGGGTTCAAAATTTGGGTTGTAATGTTTATTTAATATTTCAAAACCTGCCTCGTCCATAATGTTATTGCGTACCTTATTCAGCAAGTCAATAAAATGCTGCTCATTTTGGCGGTAAATTTTATTCAATTCAATATGCACCGGCGCTTGTTGGGCTATAACCCTGCTGTCAAAAAAATACGGGCTGTTATAAAATTGGGAGAGGATGCCCCATTCCTCGTTTGGCACCACCGGCGGTAACTGGAACATGTCGCCGATAAACAACAACTGCACGCCCCCAAACGGCTCGTGGTACCGGTTTCTAAAATGGCGCAACACGGCATCAATGGCATCCAACACATCGCACCGCACCATGCTAATTTCATCAATCACCAGTAATTCTAGTTGTTGCAGCACTTTGCGGCGTTCGCCATTTAGTTTAATGCGGCCTATCAAGGCATGTTTGTCAATAGACGTCGGGGAGTCGGAATGTCCAGAAGACCGGAAGTCGGGAAGACCGGAAGAAGAACTGCCATCGGTGCCTTCTTGCCGACTCCCAATATTCCTGTCTTCCCGGCTAACACTCGGTATAAACGGTGTAAACGGCAATTGGAAAAACGAATGGATGGTAACACCACCAGCATTAATGGCTGCTACGCCGGTTGGCGCAACAATGGCAGTTTGCTTAATGGTGCTTTGCCGTATAAATTTTAAAAACGTGGTTTTGCCCGTGCCTGCCTTGCCCGTTAAAAATACCGAGCGGTTTGTGTATTGTATAAAATCTGCGGCAAGGGCGAATAAGGTGTTCTCGGCATCGTACATGGGCGGCAACTATTAAAATACAAACATACAAATGTTTATAGTTTTTAATGTGTAGATTTCGGACGGGCGGATGGGCCATTGTGTTTTAATAATAAGCAGCTACAGCAGTAGAATTAGACGACGAAATGATTTTTTTCAATTATTTTCAAAATATTTAGATCACAAAAAAGATTCACCGCTTATCAAATTTTCCCAATTAGTGCAATTCTTACCAAAAAGTTTTATACAAAAAAAAATTCCAGCAATCAACGTTGCTCAAAAAAGCCAACCTGCCGTAAAAAAGCTACCTGGTCAAAATAACTAACCGCAGCTGTTATTTTATGGTGGGCCATATTAAAGCGGGTGCTGCCTTTTAAGCTGTATTGTTTATCTTTCATGTAAGGGGGCGAGCCGGCTTCGGGATTACTAAATTTGCCCGCAAAGGTATATTCAACTACCACGGCGGTATCTGTAGCAACAATATTGGTAATGTAGTACGCTAGGTCGGGCGTGCCTGTAAAATATCGGTGGTAAATGGTAACAACCGCCGGTCGGCCTTTTTGCACCCCTTCCCAATTGGGCGATTCCAGCGTTGCACTGTCTCCAAAAAAGGCAGCCACCGCAATACTATCGTGTTTGTTTATAGCTGCAAACAAAGCTTTTACAAAATTAATATTAGTTATTGTTTTATTTGTTTGGGCAGTGCAGCATAGGCTGGCAGCCATAAGGCTTGTTACAATAAAAAACCGCATATTGTTAGGTTTGGTTGTGAGGAAAGTGTTTGTGTGAAGTTACTGCCTAAACCCAAACGGTATTGCTGTGTTAATATGTAAAATTGTGTTAGTATGCGCCAACATATTAATGCGGCGTGCTGGGTTTATACGTAAAGTTGTAATTTACATGCTGTAGGTTGCTTTTTCTTACCGATACACACGGGTCAAAATGTATCTTTAAAACTATTGCCATGCCATTCAATAACAAAACAGTATTTATTACCGGTGCCAGCAGGGGTATAGGTAAAGCCATTGCACTAAAGCTTGCCAGTGCTGGGGCGAACATTTTGATTGCCGCAAAAAGTACAGAAGAAGACCCGCGGCTCGGCGGTACCATATATTCAGCCGCGGCCGAAATAGAGGCAGCGGGCGGCAGGGCCTTGGCGGTGCAAACCGATGTGCGCAATGAAGAGCAGATTGTTAGCGCTGTTGCAAGGGCGGTTGAAAAGTTTGGCGGCATAGATATAGTCATCAACAACGCGTCTGCTATTCAACTCACCCCCACCGAACAAACAGAAACAAAGCGTTTTGACCTTATACATGCCATAAACGTGCGGGGTACTTTTTTGGTAACCAAGCATTGCCTGCCGTACCTAAAAAAATCAACGTCCGCGCATATACTTACCCTTTCGCCGCCGTTAAACCTTGACCCCAAATGGCTGGGCCCCCATGTGGCCTATACCATAAGCAAATACAACATGAGCATGCTTGCCATTGGTTGGGCCGAGGAGTTTAAGGAACAAGGCATTGCATCAAATGCCCTGTGGCCCAAAACCACCATAGCCACCGCAGCGGTTAAAAACCTGTTGGGCGGCGACTGGTTGATAAACCGCAGCCGCACCGTTGATATTTTAGCCGACGCAGCATTTTACATTTTACAAAAGCCCGCCGCCGAATGCACCGGCCATACCTTTATTGATGAGGAGGTGCTGGCTGCGGAGGGCATAACCAACTATGATAAATATAGCGTGGTGCCGGGTGGCGAATTGCAGACGGATTTGTTTTTATAGCCGTGTTTTTGGGGCGTGAAGTAATATCCTTATCTTTCACCAATCACCTCCAAACTGTAAAAACTAAGAAAATGGACCGTCTCAAAGCGATTGTTTTGCTTATGAAGCAAAAGGGCCTGCGAAAATACTTGGAAATAGGCGTTTTCAATGGGCACATATTCTTTAAAATAAAAAGCAATTTTAAGATAGCGGTTGACCCAGATTTTGCATTTGATACCGCCAGAAAAATTGGCAAAATATTTTTAAACCCCTACAACCTTTTCAATAGATATTTTGAGAAAAAGAGCGATGATTTTTTTGCCGATTATGCTGCAACCGTAATAGGTGCGCATAAAATTGACATTTCGTTGGTAGACGGCATGCATGAATATGGTTTTGCCCTAAGGGATATGGAAAACGTGCTGCACTATTTGAGCGACAATGGCGTAATTATAGTGCACGATTGTAACCCGCAAACAAAGGAAGCCGCCGGAACTTGGGAGGAATGGCTGGCCGTGAAAAGGGCGGGATCATGGAATGGCGACGTGTGGAAGGCGATATTACATTTGCGCTGTACCAGGAATGATATAAATGTTTTTGTGCTGGATTGTGACCATGGGCTTGGCGTGATTACCAAAAGCAAACCGGAAAACACATTAAATTTTTTGCCACAGGCTATTGAAAAAATGACCTATGAAGATTTTACCGCCAACCGAACTGCTTTTTTAAACCTGAAGCCTGCCGATTACTTTTACGAATACTTTAATATTAGCAAGCAATAGCAATTGGAATGGATGTTTTTTTGTCAAACCAAAATAATAGCAGTGCGGTAATTGGTGCCTTAAGTATTTAGCGTACGTTTTTCGTAGTTGTTAAACTTTGGTATTTGGCACCTGCATTTAAAACCACAAATAATTGGCGTATGTCTGGCTTAAACAATTAATATTTAAGTTATTTATAAAGGCGGCCAAGGGGTAACACAATCCAAGCTCTACCTGTTCATCAGCCACTCCTTTAACCCGCCAAACCCGGCATCCATCAAAATGCTCAATTTTTGCCTGCCGGTTAAATATTGTACACTTTCAGGGAAAGGTATTTTCTGCGCCGTTGACTGCTCCACCACCTCAGGAAATTTAACCGGGTGTGCCGTTTCCAAAAATATGCCCTTATCGCTGGGGTGTTGCTTTAGATACTCACCCAGTGCGTAATAGCCCACGGCACCGTGTGGGTCAAGCATATACCCGTGCTGTTGATAAACATCTTTTATCGTTTTTGCGGTAGTGGTATCGTCAATACTGTAGCTGCTCAACACGTCTTTTAACGGTAAGCCCCTTTGCTTAAACATTTCCAAAATGCGCACAAAATTGCTCGGGTTGCCCACGTCCATGGCGTTGCTTATAGTAGCAACGGCAGGCTTTGCGTTATACTCGCCCGTTTGTAAAAACTGTGGCACCACATCGTTTGCATTGCAGGCGGCAATAAAGTGTTTTACGGGCAGCCCCGACATATACGCCACCATGCCTGCGCAAATATTGCCAAAGTTACCACTGGGCACACAAACCACCGGCGGGGTTGTATGCTGCCACTGCTGGTATGCAAAAAAATAATACAACTGCTGGGGCAGCCACCGGGCCACGTTGATGGAGTTGGCGGACGTGAGGGAAAGCTTTTTGTTCAAATCTTCATCCATAAAAGCTTGCTTTACCATCGCCTGACAGTCATCAAATGTGCCGCGTACTTCCAGTGCCGTTATATTTTGGCCCAAGGTGGTAAGCTGTAGCTCCTGTATGGGGCTTACCTTGCCACTTGGGTACAATATTACTACTTCAACTCCTTCAACCCCCAAAAAGCCATTGGCCACCGCACCGCCCGTGTCGCCAGAAGTGGCCACCAACACGGTGGTATGCCGGTTGCTGTTGCGGTTAAAATAACCAAGGCAGCGGCTCATAAACCTTGCGCCCACGTCTTTAAACGCCAGCGTGGGGCCATGGAACAGTTCAAGGGAATACTTATCGGCATCCACCTGCACCAACGGAAAATCAAAATTCACGGTTTCGCCCACAATGGTTTGCAAAACGTTTGCCGGTATGCTATCGCGCACAAAAGGCTGCATAACCGTAACGCCTATTTCCTCCTTGGCATAACGGCCAATATTTTCTATAAAGCCTTTTGGCAGTTGCGGGATGTTATGCGGGAAATAAAGGCCTTTGTCCGGTGCCTGGCCAGTAACCGTTGCTTCGGCAAAGCTTACATCCGGTGCTTGGTGGTTTAAGCTGTAGTAGGATAACGAAGTATTTAATTCAGCCATTTCGTCTATAAATAATAAAAATTTTATAATCATTTCCGATACATATCCCTGAATGCTTGGCCAACATCGAGATTGTCATTATATAGTGTCAAAAAGATATCGACATCATCCTCTGTCCATCTTTGCTGGAAAATGCTGAAAAACTTTTCTACTATTGTAGAATACAATGTTGAATATTGCATAGTTGCGATCGCATTATAAACATATTCAATTATGCGGCAGCATTCATTAGGGAATTTCATTACCTGTCCTTCGCTAAATCGAATAACTACCCAGTTTAATTCATAAAAATGTAGATTACGTAATTCATCGTTTGAATCAATGTAATGAATAGGAATTCTTTTTTCAAAAGAAAACATTTCGTCAATTTCTATATCAAAATGAACATTGATTTCTGAAAATTTAATAACATAATCAGGGATATAGCCCCTATTTAGTTCCTCAATCCTAGCGTCTTTGTAAACTTTCCCATTGAAGTATCGATCTAGGCTTTCAAAAAACTTCTTCTCCCCAAATCCTTTTGGGGAGTCTGTTGTTACAGTTCTAAATGTGCATTTGGATTTTATACTATCAAAATAACTTTCCCGTATCAATAAAGATCTGTGATGCGTGATTAATTCAGAATATTGTTTTAATTCTTTTTCAAACTCACCGAGCTTTTTTTCATATTCTGCCTTACGCTTCGGATACATTAAAACGTCAAGTTCAAATTCCATTTTTTCAATCCTTATTTGCCTAGCAGGCTTTTGAATTTTTACCCATTTCATCTTACGATATGTCTTAATATGCTCTTTAAAAAACTGGACTGTTATTCTTATGCCAATACCGCCTATAATTATTTCAATCCAACCAAAATACCGATTTAAATGATTTATAGATGTTAACTCATGAATAAAAATTAAGACCGCTATACAAAAGAAGACAAATAAAAAAAGAGGCATGCTCGCTATATTTCCAACAGATGGCCAGAAGTCAACTTTCTCAACCGTGACAAAGCTTTCGGAGGCATAAGGCTTAAACGGCTCTGTAGGCCTAATCGGACTGTTAATATTGAATCTTCTCTCTATTTCTTTGTCGGTTGGGATAAATCTATCTGCCTTCATAAAATTATCCGGCAATATTATAATTGGGTACAATTCTTCGTTTAATAAATGCATAAAGATTACTTTACCAACTAAAAGTATTGATGTTTAACCAAACTTTTTAATAACGCTCTTGCTGCTAGCAATATAAGATTAACTAATCTTTACCCCCTCCATATTGATCGTTGTTACATGGGTTTGGTAGGCCAAGCCTATTTTCTCATACACGGCAATCATCTCGACTTCCACTGCCTTGGCCGTATCCGCATCTCTGCTGAGCATGAAAATAGACGGGCCAGAACCTGATATGCCCCCGCCCAACGCACCGGCACTTTTGCAATTTTTTTTCACTTCGTCAAATCCGGGTATCAATATGCTTCTTACCGGTTCGATAATAAAATCTTCCAGCGAGCGGCCTATCAAATCATAATCCCCTTTAATAAAGCCAGCCACCAACCCGGCTATGTTGCCCCATTGTTTTATGGCATCTTTCAACAGTACCTGCTGTTTTAATATCTGGCGTGCATCAGATGTGCGCACTTCAATTTGCGGGTGTACCACCGTAACGTGCAGGGGCGGCGCTTCAATGCTTATGATGTCCAACGGGTGTATGGAGCGTATTAATGTAACCCCTCCGTAAATGCACGGCGCGATATTATCGGCGTGTTTTACGCCGCTGGCCACCTTTTCGCCAAACATGGCAAAACGCACAAGGTCTTGCTTGCTAAAACGATGGCCCAATAAATGGTTTGCCGCCACAACAGGGCCTGCCGCGCTGGCTGCGCTAGACCCGATGCCGCTGCCTGGCTTTATTTGTTTTTTGCTGTATAACGTAAAGCCTTTTACATCAGGCGTTTCGTCAAGCAACGCCAGCAGCGAGGCACCACTAACGTTTTTTTCTGCCAAGGTGGGCAGGTTAAAGTCATCCAGGTTTATTATTTGCACCCCCGGCTCATCACTCAGTGCCAAGGTAAACTCGTCACAGGGGCTGTTTAGCGCAAAACCCAATATATCAAAACCACAAACCACATTGGCCACCGTGGCCGGGGATGAAACGGTAACCCCCCTTACATCCCCCGCAGGGGGAGGATTGGAAGCAGGTTGATGTTTATTTATCATCATTTATTGGCGAAATGTAAAATGAAGAAAGTTGTAATTTGTAAGCCTGTTGTGGAGCCTCCCCTGCGGGGAGGTTGGAGGGGCTACACCCTCGCCACCCGTATAATATCTGCAAATACGCCGCTGGCTGTAACATCTGCACCGGCACCAGCGCCTTTTATTACCAAAGGCTGCTCTGGGTAGCGCTGGGTGTAAAACAACACAATATTGTCTTTGCCATACAAATGGTAAAAATCGCTGTCACCGGCAATATGCTGCAAACCGACAGAAGCTTTGCCACCCTCATAGCTGGCCACAAATTTTAGTTTGCAGTTGTTGGCTGCCGCAGCCTGGTACAATGCTTTAAAATGCGCCTCCTGCTTGGCCATTTCGGCATAAAAGTCGGCAACGCTGCCATTAAAACAACTGGCTGGCAAAAAGGTATTGTTGGTAATGTCGTCCATTTCAATCTTCTCACCAGCTTCACGGGCAAGTATCATTATTTTGCGCATAACGTCGGTTCCGCCAAGGTCAAGGCGAGGGTCGGGTTCTGTGTACCCCTCTTCCTGGGCCTGCTTAACTACGTCTGCAAAAGGCCTGGTGCCGTCGTAATTGTTAAACACAAAGTTTAACGTGCCAGAAAGCACCGCCTGTATTTTGTTAACCTTGTCGCCGCTTCTCCTTAAATCATTCAGTGTGCCTATCACCGGTAAACCGGCACCCACGTTTGTTTCAAACAAAAACAACGCATTGTACTCGTTTGAAAGGGCTTTTAGATGGCTGTAGCTTTCGTAAGAAGATGATGCCGCTATTTTATTGCAAGCGACTACCGAAACCGCTTTTGACAACAGCTTGTCGTACACCGAAGCTACGTCGGCATTGGCTGTAACATCCACAAAC
Source organism: uncultured Parafilimonas sp. (assembly GCA_903882935.1). GTDB lineage: Bacteria > Bacteroidota > Bacteroidia > Chitinophagales > Chitinophagaceae > JABDFW01. Next base: position 113,876 of record CAIRZB010000001.1, read on the forward strand.
ACTGAGTTACGCAGGTTTTTGCTTATCACCGTTTCTACAAAAGCATCCAAGTTGTTATCTTGTGCGTTTTGCAATTGTTCGCGCCAAGTATCTAAATTTATTTCGCTGCCATTGTCAGTAAACAGCATTTTTTTGCTGTTGGCAATGCCGGTTACGCGTACCTGTAGGTTTAGTTGTTGCAATAAAAATTGCTGCTGTTGCCTTAACTGGCCCAGCAGTTTACTGCCCACGTTGCCCGCGCCCACCACAAATATGTTTAGTTGTTTGTAGGCTGTTTCAAAAAATGCCTCGTGCAAAACATTCACGCCTTTTTTAATATCGCCGCCGGATATAACGGCCGATATATTCCTCTCTGAAGAGCCTTGCGCTATCGCCCTTACGTTAATACCGTTACGGCCCAGGGCATCAAACATTTTACCGCTTATGCCGGGGTGGTTTTTCATTTTGTCGCCCACTAGGGCAATTATGCAAAGGCCATCCTCCACTTTCAATGGCTCAAGCCTGCCTTGGTTAATCTCCACTTCAAAGGCCCTGTCAACAAACTCCTTGGCCTTGGCGACATCCGCAGAATTTACTGCCACGCAAATAGAATGTTCGGAAGAGCTTTGGGTGATGAGGATAACGTTGATGCGCTCATTGGCGAGGGCTTCAAATAGCCTTTTTGAAAAGCCGGGTATGCCTACCATGCCGCTGCCTTCCAAGCTTAGTAATGATACGTTACTGATACCTGAAATACCCGTGATAATGCTGCTGTCGCCCGGGGCTGTCTGACGGTCTCCGTCTGACAGCGTTACGCCACTGTCCAATCCCGTCAGACGGGGGCCGTCAGACGGGATTGTAGCACGTTCCCCCATTACCGTACCCGCCTCTGCCGGAGCGAAGGTGTTTTTTACCCAGGTGGGTATGTTTAACTTCATTACAGGCTGTATGGTGGGCGGGTAAATAACCTTGGCGCCAAAATGCGAAAGTTCCATGGCCTCCTGGTACGATATGTGGCTGATGGTTTTTGCGGTGGGTACCCAACGTGGGTCGGCAGTCATCATGCCTGTTACATCTGTCCAAATCTCTAGGCACGAAGCGTTTAAGGCTGCTGCAAAAATGGCCGCCGTATAGTCGGATCCACCGCGCCCCAGCGTGGTTACATGCCCTTGCGCATCACTGGCAATAAAACCCGGGGCTAAAAAAACAGTTTCAGCGGAGGAGATTATTACATCGGCAATCAGGTCGTTGGTAACGCCAAAATTTACCGATGCAAAGCCAAAGTTGCTGTTGGTTTTAATTACTTCGCGGCTGTCAACCCATTGGTGGGCCAGCCCTTCCGCCTTCATGTAGGCCGAAATGATTTTTGAAGAGAGCAACTCCCCAAAGCTAACGATGCGGTCTTGTATGCGCGGGGATAATTCTTCCAGAAAAAATATGCTGGTGCAAATCTCCTCCAAGTCGTTGCAATGCTTTTTTATCATGCTCAGGCAAGCGCTTTGGTGTGCCACGGGCAGCAAGCCCCTAACGGCATCCAAGTGCTTTTTCTCCAGCGAGTCCAATACCTCTTTGTACGTTTCATCTTTCTGTTCAGCCAAGGCACCGGCTTTTAGCAATTGGTCGGTAACGCCGCCCAATGCGGAAACCACCACCACCTGCGGCATGGGGTTGGCCTTAATGATGCCAACTGTTTTTTTAATATTTTCAGCATTGGCAACCGAAGAACCACCGAATTTTAACACCTTGCCATTGTTGCCCAAAGGGCTTTGGCTGCTTATCTCAGTATATTTATTTTGCATAATTGTGTTATCTTTTCACACGCCGGCAAAAGTAATGCTTGGCCCCGGCTTTGGTATTTCATTTATTATTTTCTTAGCACACCCGCCGCTATACGGTAATTGTAACCACGGATAGTTAATTTTACGGTATTGCCTTTTATCACGAAAAATAGTATTCTTTTTTATTTCACTTCTTGGTAAGGAAGGCCTGGTATAATATGGCAATGTACAACCCCTTACAGGGTTGTGATAATAGTGGTGGTTGTAGCAACCATTGCTACGGGCGGTGTGTGGGAGATGATATGTTTGCTATAAATGCTCATATGTTAAATCGGATCGAAGATAGGATATAATTCAATATCACCAATTTTAATTTAAAGAATTGGCAAAACTGTTAGAGGATTTCTAAGAAAAGTACAGTTTTTGTCACGTGATGTAAATGCCAGTCGAAATTCTTGGGTTTGTTCAGGTGGCCAACTCCTATACAATAATCTCCCTACAGGCAGCGAAAGCTAAGGCAGCGCGTATGTGTTACTCCTTTAGCAAAGGATGGTCAATTAGAATTTCATCGTTCGTCACACCCGAGGCAAGCCCTTGCAGAATATCCATAACCGTAATCCTGTTCCTTTTATACAAGGCTTGCCGAAACGTATTTCCGGGTCAATTGAAATGTAAAAAGAAAATTCTTTCATGCGATAAAGCTTTATGCTTTTCAAGTTCATCGTATTTTCAAAGCGAATACAAACCCTTTTATAAAGTCTTCAATAACAGCAAAGTCTTTTCATCAACTTTCAGAAAATACACGTTCAATTTTCAAAACCAAAGGCAAGTGCCTGCATTATTGGGGGATTTTATCACTCACTTTATAAACCACTTAAACAAACCAAGCTTGCCCTTAAATGGGGGGTATTTTAGTGCTGGGTTAAACCATACCGGTGTTTTCATAACCGGTTTTAAACGGGTAAAAGTATCAAAAGTAAATTTACCATGGTAGGCACCCATGCCGCTAAAGCCCACCCCGCCAAAAGGCAGGTGGTGGTTGGTAAAATGCACATCGGCATTGTTAATGCAGCCGCCGCCAAAAGGGGTGCTTTCTATCCACTCCTTTTCAACGGCTTTGCTGGCGGTAAAAAGGTAAAAAGCCAGTGGGTTGGCATGTTGCCGTACTATTTGCATGGCCTCGTTGCGGCTGTTGAAGGTTAAAACCGGCAGTATTGGGCCAAATATTTCCTCTTGCATTACAGTCGCATCCGGCAAAATATTGTCTAACATTGTGGGGGCGATAAATAGGGTAGCCTTGTTGTGTTCGCCCCCGGCTATAATGCGCCCTTGCTGCAAATATTTTACCAATGTATCAAAACGCTTTTCGTTAATAATTTTGCCCAATTCATAGCTCGCCTGCTTATCCTTGCCATAAAAGCCATCAAGGCAAGCCAGCATTTCCGCTATCAACGCCTCTTTTACCGAGTCATGTACCAGCAAATAATCCGGGGCTATGCAGGTTTGGCCTGCGTTTAAAAACTTGCCCATCACAATTCGTTTTGCGGCCACAGCCACATTGGCATCAGCCTCAACTATGGCCGGGCTTTTGCCGCCCAGCTCCAAGGTTACCGGCACCAGCTGTTCTGCAGCCATTTTGTACACAGCTTTACCTACGGGGATGCTGCCAGTGTAAAAAATATGGTCGAACCGAAAGTTTTGAACCATGTTCGGCACCACTTCGGCACCGTCGCCCTGTGCCACAAGCACATAGTGCTTTGGGTAAATGCTGTCAATAATTGTTTGCAATATACCAGCCGTGGCCGGTGCATACTCTGACGGTTTTATTGCTACACAGTTGCCGCCGGCAATGGCCCCAACTAACGGTATAAGACACAGTTGCAAAGGGTAGTTCCAAGGTGCAATCACCAGCACCACCCCCAGTGCATCCCGGTAGATTTTACTTTGCGATGGCAGGTTGGCCAAATCGGTAGCCACACGCTTTGGTTTCATCCATTTCTGCAGGTTTTTTAACGCCACCGTAATTTCTGCATACACCAAACCTGTTTCTGATACATATGCTTCCTCTGGGCTTTTGTGCAAATCGGCAAAAAGTGCGTCATTAATAGCCTGCTCGTGTTGTTGTATAGCCAAACGCAGTGTAAGCAGCTGCTGCTGCCTAAACGCATAGGATCTAGTTGCACCGCTTTCAAAGTAGTTGCGTAGGCTAGTAAGCTCGTTGGAATATGACTGGGTGTTCATGTTTTTTTTGGTTGGTATGTGTTACCGGCAAGTTATGTTTTTACCTTATTTGCATAAAATATTGTCTGCAACCGCAATAACAGCCGCATTCATATATAAAATTTTGTCGTACAGCGGCGTTTCGATAAATTCATGCCCTCAAATTTAAATTTTTATTTCACTTTCTAACATTGCATTAGCATGAACAACAATGAGCAAAACAACAACACCTCATCGCGTAGGAACTTTATACGCAATACTGCCACTGCGTTTGCCGGGCTGTATATCGTTCCACGCCATGTAATGGGCAGGGGTTTTTTAGCACCGAGTGACAAACTCACGATTGCGAGTATTGGCGCAGGTGGCAAAGGCGCTGATGATATTAATCATTTTTACAAGAGTGGCAAAGCAAATATTGCCTACCTGTGCGATGTAGATGACAGGCAGGCTGTGGACAGCCGTAAGCTGTTGCCGAATGCAAAATATTATAAAGATTTCCGTGAGATGCTGGATAAGGAAGGTAAATCAATTGATGCCGTTTCCGTTTCCACGCCAGACCACACACATGCGGTGGCTGCCATGGCCGCCATGCAGCTTGGCAAGCACGTGTACGTTCAAAAGCCCATGAGCCACGACATTTACGAGGCCCGCAAAATGACCGAAGCAGCACGGGAGCATAAAGTGGTTAGCCAAATGGGTAACCAAGGTGCCAGCGGCGATGGCGTTAGGCAATTGGTTGATTGGTACAAGGCCGGCCTTATTGGCGATGTTACCGAAGTATTTTGTTTTACCGACAGGCCGGTTTGGCCCCAGGGCATTTTACGGCCGACCACAGTTTCGCCCATACCAGCGGAACTGGATTTTGACCTATGGCTGGGCACGGCCCCTAAAAAAGACTATTTTGAAGGCCTGCTGCCTTTTAACTGGCGCGGTTGGTGGGACTATGGCACCGGCGCCCTTGGTGACATGGGCTGCCACATTATAGCCCCTCCGTTCCAAGTACTTGAGTTGGGTTACCCAATTTCTGCAGAATGTAGTGTTGCCACCCGGTATTTTGAAAACTGGCATTGGATGTATTCACCAGACAGCGGGCCGATTGCATCGCACACTACAATGGTGTTTGAAGTTAAAAAACGCCATGGCGGCGGCACCCACCAAATGAAGCTGCATTGGATGGATGGCGGCATACAACCGGAGAGGCCCGAGGAACTTGGCCCTAACGAAGAAATGGGCGACGGTGGTAACGGCGTTATTTTTGTTGGTACCAAAGGCAAAATGATGTGTGGCACCTACGGTGTAAACCCACAATTGTTGCCAACCTCCAAAACAAAAGAAACCACGGTGCCCCAAACGATTGAGCGCGTTCCAGGCAATGCCGAAGGCCATTACAAGGCTTGGGTGGAAGCTTGTATTGCTGGTTATGGCAGCAAAGAGGCCAACAGCCTTAGCTCAAGGTTTGATATTGCAGGCCCTTTAACAGAAACAGTGTTGATGGGTAACTTGGCCATACGTAGTGCCAACCTCCAGAAAAAGGAAGCCAATGGCGATATTAACTACCCCGGCCGACACATTAAATTGGTTTGGGATGGCCCTAACATGAAGATTACCAACTTTGACGATGCCAACCAGTTTGTAAAGCGTACTTACAGGGATGGCTGGAGCCTAGGGGTGTAACACAGGGTCATTAAGTCATTAGTCAATAGGTCATTAAAAGGGATGCTATCTTCAAAAAGGATAGCATCCTTTTTTGTACCATATGTAAAAAAGCGGATGATTTGTTATTACGCTCATCTTTAATTACTCCTTGACCAATGGACTGCTGACCAAATAACTTTGTTTATCCTATACTTTGGGAAATAAAAAAGCGAATGGCAATCTAATGCTATCCGCCCTAATCACTTATTAATTAATGACTTATTGAACCATTTACTAGTATATTATCCCGGCAGGCGCGGTATATGTTTTTCCAGTTCCTTTATTTGTGCAACAACCTCTTTAGTGGTAGGTTTTAACGCTTTGGCCTTACGGAAAAAATCTTTCGCAGCGCGAAACTCGCGTTTGTTCATAAATATTTGGCACATGCTTAAATAGGCTACTGCCTCACTCTCCTTGTCGTGTATGCCTGCGCGTATGGCGGCACGTATGTAACCTTCGCCTGCCCTAAAATCACCTTTTTGCAAAGCCATCATGCCCAACTGTAATTTGTTGGCACCTTCTGCCTCTGGCATGGCCGACCCAAGCGACGAACTCATTTTAAGGTGCTTTTCGGCAGCGTCAAAATCTTGGTTCATCATCGCCAGGTTTCCCTTTACTGTGTAGTAGGTTGAACGGATGGGTTTGTACAACAGGCTTGGGAACCATATACTGTTGAGTATTTTTTCCACTTCTTCCACATTGCCCTGTTCCATAGGCTCCTGTATTAACCGCATAGGCCCAACAAAAAAGTTCGAGAATAGCCCGATGACTGCCAAAAAATACAATATAAAAGCAGGCCAAAAACCGCTGCTTATATTAACCAATACCGCCAATATAACCGCCAGAATGCTCAGCCAAAAACGGTACTTAATTACAAGGTTATAAAACTTCATACATTTTTATTAGAGGCGCAAAGATAGACAGTTTCCGGTTTCCAGTTTGTAGTTTATAGTTTATATGGAGGATGTTAAGGGAGAAAATTTGGTGGTATTATTATTTAACTTTAATCCCTAAACGGTTTATAGTTTGTAGCTTACATAGAAGGTGATTAATGAGTAAATAAAATGGCTACCTTTTTTAGCTTGAACCCATATTTGTATATTCCGCTTCTGGGCTGTGAAAATGCTCCTGATTTCCTACACTATTATCCTCCATGTAAACTACAAACTATTTAACCGTCCTGCCCTTCCATTCATACTGCCCAAATTTGCCCAACCAGCCAGATATTATGGTGTACATAATATGGAAAGGCTGCATAAACGGAAACCACCACAGCAGTTTTTGCAGCCTGTAAAACTTGGCAACTTCCTTCATAAACCCTATTTCACAAACTGTTTTACCCAGCACCAACAGCATCCAATAGGTAAAAAAGGGGTGATAAAAAATGCTTATAAAAGGCAGAATAAAAAGATAGGCGTTTAACAAATACACCAACAGCAGAACCCAAAATATCCGCTTATCCTCGTAGCTGGTGGCTTTGCTGGCCCAACGTATCCGTTGGTTGATGAAAGCTTTCCAATCACCCATGGGTTCCGTTAATATAATGGCACCCGGCGAAAACAAGTAGCCCGTTTTGCCAGGAAAACGGGTATTTATTTTGTGCATCAGCAGCATATCGTCGCCGCTGGCAATGTTGTCCACGCCTTTAAAACCGTTTACTGCTGCAAAGGCAGCCTTGCTGTACGCAAGGTTGGCGCCATTACACATGTTGTGGAAGCCGGCAGACACCGAGGCTGCCGTAATGCCCTGCAGGCTTAAAAAATCAAGGCATTGGAACACCGAAATAAAGCTGCCCTTGTTGGTAAACATTACCGGCGCAGCCACAAACACGGCATCAGACTGAGCGATATAAGCATCATACAATTGCAGCCAGTTGTTAGGCGCGGTGCAGTCAGCATCGGTAGTTATTATCCATTCATTCGCAGCATCGTTAATGGCCAATTCAATGGCCTTTTTTTTGTAAGAATTTAGTTTGCTCTCTACCCAGTCTGCCAACTTTAGTAGCCTAACATTAGGGTAGGTTTGCTGTAACTGGCTAACCAACAGCGGTGTGGGATCTGTTGAAAAATCGTCGGCGACAATAATTTCATACAACTCTTTGGGATAGCTGTTTGCTAATATGGATAGGATGCATTTTTCGATGTTATGTGCCTCGTTGCGCGCGGGTATAATAATGCTGAAACGGTTACGCGGCAGGGCACTGCCCGGCTCAAATGGCTTTAACTTGCCAAACCAGTTTTCGTAGCTAAAAATAAGTATGCAGTAGCCACAAAACAGGATTAAAAAAAGTATGATGTTAAGAAAAATAAACACATCCCACATAAGTAAAGGTTTCAAAATAACTTAAGCGCCTTGGTTGCTTCAGCCGTCATACCTGCGAAGGCAGGTATCTTCTAAATGATGAACGAACCCGTCCGAACGGTTCATACGGGCGGGCCTGACTAATTTTGTGAGATTCCTGCCTTCGCAGGTATTACACTGCTGGTCTTCTTATTTATGACGTTTTTTTGCAGGGTCACCTATTGGCAAAGAAAACCAATATTATTGATAGAAAAGCGTTGAAATAACTGGCGCATATTTTTCCTGCATTAGCCTGTGGCCTGCGTCAATTATATGCACCTGCACATTTGTTTCGTGTTTAAACACTTCAGCCCGGCTGCTTAAAATAATATTGTCAAAACGGCCGAACAAAAAGCGCACGGGTACGCCATACTGTTGAATGTTTTTTTTCACCAACACCATTTTTGGCTTAAATTTTCGCATGGTGGTCCAGCGGCAGTAAAGCCTTTGCCTTTCAAGTTCGTCGTCGGTGTAAAAACGTACAATCTTCATCATGCCCGGGTGTACCAGTCTTACTTTTGCAACCAAACCAATAAATCTGAAGGCCCCCTGTGGCCGGTACATGGCATATTTAAACAGCCTGTTGCCCAGCAAATTTTGTGTGGCAAAACGGTACCATTTGTTTTTGTGCAGCCCATCTGGTGCCACCAGCACAATCCGTTCTACCAGTTCAGGCTTAGTTTGTAGCAAATGCAAGGCAATGCGCCCACCCATGCTGTAACCTAATAGGGAAAAACCAGTATCCAGCCCCGGCCCATGCCCCCATCCCCTAAAGGGGGGTAATGAAGAACCATCCTTGATGTTATTATTATTATCAATGGCTTGAAGTGCGGGGTTGTTTGTCTTATCCCCCCCTTTAGGGGACGGGGGCGTGGACGGGGGGCGGCATAGGTGCTGTATCTTCCCCATTATCTCCAGCAAGTCTTCACCCGTAAAAAGCAGGCCTTCATGCCATTGTGTTTGGCCATGAAAGGGCATATCTAAGGCTATGATGGTGTAATCCGCCCCCAAACGGTTTTCCAACATGGCAAACGTTTCTGCGGTTTCGCCATAGCCATGAAAACAGAAAAGCGGTTTCAACCCCTTTCCCCATACACAATAATGTATCGTTGAATTTTTATATGCAATAAAATAGCTGCCCAAAGCATGGTGGTATTTACAAAATGTTATGCAAATAAGCGTTTTTATAATTGGAAATGTGCTAAAGATATACCAATTTTGAAAATAGTTGCATAACTAACTATATGCTCAACAACCAATTTAAGCGCGGAGAATTATACAGTGTCATAACCGGCATGGCCAGTATTGCCGTGGCCCGGAGGCTACAAAAAAACTTTAGGCAGGCAGGCTTGGATATTACCATTGAACAATGGAGTATTTTATACCATTTATGGAAAGAAGACGGACTTAGCCAGCAAGAACTTTGCAACCGAACGTTTCGCGACAAGCCCAGCGTTACGAGGCTGGTGGATAATTTGGAGAAGCAAAAATTAGTAATGCGCGCGGCTGCCAAAAACGACCGGCGAATTAACCTGATATGCCTTACTGATACGGCCCGCAATTTGCAGCAAAGCACCATTGACCTTGCCAATAAAACCATGGATGAGGCATTGGTAAACATAACAAAGGCCGAGATTGACACGGTTAAAAAAGTTTTGCAACAGGTGTACGATAATTTAACCCCAACCCAGGCATTGGAGGATCTAAGGGTCAATAGTGATTTGTAACGATGCATTGTTAACCATAAAAATATCCCCTTAAAAACGGGGCGAGGAAAAAAATATGTATTCAACTACACAACAAGCCAAAGCACTGCAAGGCGGTGAGTGGCTGGTAAAAGAAAGCAACCCCTTTGAAACATTTATTCCTGAAGATTTTGACGAAGAACAGAAAATGGTGATGGACATGTGCGCCCAGTTTTTAGATACCGAGGTGTTGCCTGTTATTGACCGTATTGACAAACTGGAGCCGGGCCTTATGCCGGCGCTACTGGAAAAGGCGGGCGAGCAGGGCCTACTGGCCACGGTGCTGCCCGAAGAGTACGGCGGGTTGGGCAAGGATTTTATAACAGCCACTATTATTAACGAAGGCCTAGGCGGCGGCTACTCGTTTTCGGTGGCAGTGGCAGCCCACACCGGCATTGGCACATTACCCATATTATACTTTGGCACAGAAGAACAAAAGCAAAAATATATACCCAAACTGGCAACCGGCGAGTGGAAGGGCAGCTACGGCCTAACCGAGCCTAACAGCGGGAGCGATGCGCTGGGTGCAAAAACAACGGCTAAACTGAGCGATGACGGAAAGCATTATTTGTTAAATGGCCAAAAATGCTGGATAACAAACGGCGGTTTTGCCGACGTGTACACCGTGTTTGCCAAAATTGACGGCGATAAATTTACCGGCTTTATTGTGGAGCGTGGCTATGAAGGCTTTACCCTGGGGCCGGAGGAACATAAAATGGGCATCAAAGGCTCTTCCACCGTGCAGCTTTATTTTCAGGATTGCAAAGTGCCTGTTGAAAATGTGCTGGGCGAAATTGGCAGGGGGCATATTATTGCGTTCAACATACTAAACATTGGCCGCCTAAAGCTATGCGCGGCTACGATTGGTGCCAGCAAGCGCGCAACCAGCGAAACCGTTCAATATGCGGCCACCCGCGAGCAATTTAAAACCGCCATTGCCAATTTTGGTGCCATAAAACATAAGCTGGCCGAAATGGCCATCCGTATTTGGGTGGGCGAAAGCGGTGTGTACCGTGCTGCCCAATGGATTAACGAGAAGGAGCACGAACTGCAGGCATCGGGCTTTACCACTGCCAAGGCATTACTGGGGGCCGCAGAAGAATACGCCATTGAGTGTGCCATTTTAAAAGTGTTTGGCAGCGAAGTGCTGAACTATGTTGTAGATGAAGGCGTGCAAGTATATGGCGGTAACGGCTTTAGCGACGAATATTTGATTAGCAAGGCTTACAGGGATGCGCGGATTAACCGCATATTTGAAGGCACTAACGAAATAAACCGCCTGCTTACCTTAGATATGACGCTGAAAAGGGCATTGAAAGGCAAACTGGACCTGCTTGGCCCCGCCATGGCCGTTAGCAAGGAGCTAATGAGCATTCCCGATTTTAGCAACGATGACGATACGCCTTTTGGAAAGGAGAAAAAATACATTGTAAACTTTAAAAAAGCGATTCTTTTGGTGGCCGGTGCCGCAGTACAAAAGCTGATGATGAGCCTAGACAAAGAGCAAGAAATTTTGATGAATATTGCCGATATGGCCATTGAAACCTACCATGTTGAAAGTGCCTTGCTAAGGGTGATAAAGCTGGTGGAAAGAAACGGCGAAGTGGCGGAAAGCCTTAAAATTGATATTGTACGCACCTATTTATACGATGCCGCAGACCGTATTAACAAAGCTGCAAAGGACGCACTGAACAGCTTTGCAGAAGGTGATGAGTTACGGATGATGCACATTGGCATAAAACGGTTTACCAAAGTAGAGCCCTTTAACACCAAAGAAGCCCGCCGAAGAATATCGGAAAAACTGGTGGCAGAAAACAGGTATTGTTTTTAAATAATGTTGGCTTTGCAGTTTAAAAGCAAAACCAATATTTTTTGTTGAATAGTATGCCATGTGCCAATTAATTTTACCGAAACAACCTGCATGGCACGCACAATAATTTATATAGATAATTTTTTAACAGCCCACGGCCATACCCCCACCACGGGTGAGGTGTTGACCAAGTTGTTTGAGAAAAACGGCTATGCTGTAATTAGGGCGGGTACCAAAAAGGGCAAGCCAGCCCGCCTGGCGGAGATGCTTGGCATTATTGCCAAAAACAGGCAGGCAGTGGTGTTGATAGCAACCTACAGTACCAGTGCTTTTTATTTTGCATGGGCTGCCGCACAACTATGCCGGCTGTTGGGCATTATATACTTACCCTGCCTGCATGGCGGCAACCTGCCAAACAGAATAAAAAACAACCCAATTTTAAGCAGGCAGGTATTTGGCCATAGCCGCACGAATATTGTTGTGTCTGGCTATTTGCAAAATGCGGTGCAGGCAAAGGGCTGGCCCAGCGTGCTTATCCCCAATAACATCAACATAAACGCATACCCTTATTTGCACAGGGCAGCTGTTAGGCCCCGCTTGCTTTGGGTTCGCTCTTTCCACAATATTTATAACCCAGGGCTGGCGGTAAAGTTGGTGGCAGACTTGCTACAAACATATCCAGATGCCATGCTTACCATGGTGGGCCCCGACAAGGATGGCAGCCTAGCCGAATGCAAAAAACTGGCGGAAGAATTAGGGGTAACCGGCATCATACACTTTACAGGCAGATTAACCGTGCAGGAATGGGTTGAACTTTCTGCCCGACACGATATTTTTATCAATACAACCAATTTTGACAACCTGCCCGTAAGTGTAATTGAAGCGATGGCCCTGGGTATGCCCGTTGTAAGCACAAATGTTGGCGGGCTGCAATACCTGATAACCCACCAAGTAGATGGTATTTTGGTACCACCCGGCGATGCCGGGGCTTTTGCAGCGCAAATTGAATATTTGGTAAACAACCCCACAGCCACCAGCGCAATAAGCACACAAGCAAGAAGGGAAGCCAGCCGTTACAGCGAAGAAATAGTCATGCAGCAATGGCGGCAGCTTTTGGATGCGTTATAGTGCTGTACAATAGAATGTAGGCTGTAATACCTTACGGCACCACAGCATATTTGCAAAACTAGGTTCAGCACAAATTGCTCTCCAACGTTAAGTAACTAAAGCCACACGCGGTGTACAGTAAACAGCCTAAACCCAAGCGCACACCTCCGGTTGAGAACAATATTGCATAGAAAAGCATTTGTTATTAATTTTGCAGGCCTATGTATTACATCATATATGGTTTTTTGTATGGGTTTTCGTTACTTCCTTTCAGGGTAATATATATTATATCCGATTTTTTTTACTGCCTAATATACTACGTGGTACGCTACAGGCGCGTTGTGGTTGATAAGAACCTTGCGATAGCCTTTCCTGAAAAAAGCGTTGAGGAGCGCAATAAAATTGCCAAGCAGTTTTATAAAAACTTTACCGATAACTTTATTGAAAGCGTAAAGCTGCTCTCTATTTCAAAAAAAGAGTTGAATAAACGGTTTACCGCAAATTATGACGTTATCAACAATGTGTATTCATCCGGCAAAAGTGTTCAGATACATTTGGGGCACCAATTCAACTGGGAAATTGCGTATTCTGCCAATGCCACCAACCTGCAATACGTTTTGATGGGCGTTTACATGCCCATTACCAATAAATATTTTGACAGGCTTTTTAAGCACTTACGCACCCGGTTTAATACCGTACTTATACCAGCCAACGATTTTAAGGCGAAATTTTACCCCTACTCAAAACAACAATACGCCCTTGGGCTGGTTGCAGACCAAAGCCCGCCAAAGCCACAGCAAGCCTATTGGGCAAACTTTTTCGGCCGGTTAACGGCTTTTGTAAAAGGCCCGGAAAAGGGGGCCTGCCTTAACGACACAGCCGTTATTTTTACAAAGTTTAAAAAAATAAAAAGGGGCTACTACCAAGGGCATAACCTGCTTTTTACGATGGAGCCTAACAGATTGGCCCCCGGGGAAATTACCCGCGCGATGGTGCAATTTATTGAAGACTCCGTTAGGGAAGACCCGGCTAATTACCTATGGACGCACAGGCGGTGGAAACAAGATTTTGACGAAAAATATAGGGAGAATGTAATTTAACGTTTAGGTAGCGCAACATTTCTTTCATTTTTAATGCAATAACAATGGCACTTGGCACAATAACCACCGTACGGCGGATGGCTGCAAAACCGCAGCAGTTTTCCATACTTATACCTTCTTGGAACAACCTGCCCTATTTAAAACTGTGCATTGAAAGCATTAGAAAAAATTCGCATTTTGCCAACCAGATCATTGTTCATGTAAACGAAGGCATTGACGGCACCCTTGACTGGTTAGCGCTGCAACCAGACGTAAGCTATACCCACAGTGCCCAAAACATAGGCGTATGTTATGCACTTAATTTGGGCCGTGACCTTGTTGCCACCGACTATATTTTGTACATGAACGACGATATGTACGCCTGCCATGACTGGGATTTGGCATTGGCGCAAGAAATTGCGCAAATAGGCCATAACTTATTTTTTTTATCAGCCACTACCATTGAGCCTGCTAAACCGCACATAGCGGTAATTAATGCCGGCTTTGGAACCAGTATTGATAATTTTGAAGAAGCAAGATTGCTAACCACATTTAATGAGCCAAAACATTACGATTGGCAAGGGGCTACTTGGCCGCCAAATGTTGTGCATAAACAGCTTTGGGATTTGGTAGGCGGCTATAGTACGGAGTTTTCCCCGGGTATGTATTCCGACCCTGATTTCTCGATGAAATTATGGCAAGCCGGGGTACGTCTTTTTAAAGGGGTGGCCGCAAGCCGGGTGTACCATTTTGGTTCGGTTTCGGTAACCCGGGTAAAACGCAACAAGGGCTATTACACTTTTATCGCAAAATGGGGCATTACCTCCAGCACTTTTACTAAATACTATTTACACCGTGGCGACCAGTTTACAGGGCCATTACTAGAGCCCACCTTAAGTGCTTTCATTAACATAAAGAACGCATTTAAACGGTTATCAATGCTAATAAACAAAACAGGTAAGTGATTAGCTTACCTGTTCTATTAAACAAAAAACGAACGTATTATAATTTTTCTACCGCGCCTCGGCCATATGTGGTATAAACTCCACTTTATAGGCACCCTCGTCAAGCTTGGCCTTGGTTTCGCTAAAAGCCGTTAGGGTAAGTTCAATATCTTCATCGGTGTGTGATGCAGTAGGTATAAGCCGGTAAATAATATGCCCTTTTGGTATAACAGGGTACACCACAATTGAGCAGAAGATACCGTAGTTTTCCCGCAGGTCCATCACCATGGCGGTTGCTTCTTCCACACCGCCTTTCATGTACACCGGCGTAACCATGGTGTTGGTATTGCCAATGTCAAAACCGCGCTCTCTTAAGCCGTTTTGCAGCTTTAGCGCATTGTGCCAAAGCTTTTTACGCAGTTCGGGCATGGTACGCAGCATGTCAAGCCTTTTTAAATTGCCCACAACAATAGGCATCGGAAGGCTTTTGGCAAATATTTGCGAACGTATGTTATATCTAATGTAATCTATTATCACCCTTGGCCCTGCTGTAAATGCGCCAATGGAGGCCATTGACTTGGCAAAGGTGGAAAAATACAGGTCAATCCCGTCTTGGCAGCCTTGGGCTTCACCGGCACCGGCACCCCGTTCGCCCAATGTGCCAAAGCCATGCGCATCATCCACCAACAAGCGAAAATCAAACTTGCTTTTTAACGCGATAATCTCTTTCAGTTTGCCCTGGTCGCCGGCCATGCCAAAAACACCTTCGGTAATAACCAAAATACCGCCTCGGCCTTGTTTTTCAATCAAAGCGGCACTGCGTTCCATTTGCTTTTCAAAATCTTCTATATCGTTGTGCTTAAATACATATCGGTGGCCGGGGTGCAGGCGTAGGCCGTCAATAATACAGGCATGGCTTTCCGCATCATATACAATCACATCGTGGCGGCCACAAAGCGCGTCAATCGCACTCATAATGCCTTGGTAACCATAGTTCATCAATATGGCATCTTCCTTCTCCACAAATTCCGCAAGTTCTCTTTCCAGCTGTTCGTGGTAGTTGCTATTGCCGCTCATCATCCTTGCACCCATGGGCAATGCCAAGCCAAATTGCGCGGATGCGTCTGCGTCTACCTTCCGTATGGCCGGGTGGTTTGCCAAGCCAAGGTAATTGTTCAGGCTCCACACAATCATTTCCTTGCCGCGAAAACCCATGCGGCTGCCAATTTCGCCTTCCAGTTTGGGGAATGCAAAATAACCGTGTGCCCTTTCCCTGTGCTGCCCAATAGGGCCGTAATTCTTAATCAATCGTTCAAAAATATCTGCCATGTATATCCGGGTTTTAAATGTTTTGCAATTGTTGTGCCGCTAACAGCTATTCTGTTTCTGCCCACCTTGCCTAAAGCATACACATACCTTAAAAAAGACAATGAAGGCGGCTGCTGGAGTTGGACTGGTTTGAGACTGGCGCAATAGCACGGCAAACTAAAGTGCTTGTTTTTTGCCTTAGCTGCAAAAATAAGCAAAACAAACTAACGGCCATAAGCAATATTTTAACCAAGCTAGGAGGGGGAAGAATGGGTTTGGCAAAATGGGCATAAAAAAGCCCGGGTTGTAAAACCGCAGGCAAAGGGTGAATTTTCAAATCAAATGCCGCAACGGCCTTCCATAATAAACAAGCAGTCAAAAAACAGCCAAAGTATCCTTATGAGACACATAAAAAAAATATTTTGCTGCATAACAATCAAATACTTTTGAAGAATTGTTACTTAATAATTGCTGGTTACAAGTTGCCAGTGACTGGTTTATTGCGAACGATTTAAGGGAAGGGTTTGCAACTGGCTAACAGAAGCCCGTAACCTGTATCCTGCAACTTGTAACTTGCAACTTTTAACCAAGAAAGAAGATTGATGGAAAAGACAACAGTATCAATAATAACCATTGGGGATGAATTACTGATTGGCCAGGTAATAGACACCAATAGCGCATGGATGGCGCAGCAGCTAAACAAAGCTGGCTTATGGGTGCAACACCGTGTGGCCGTGGGCGATGTGTGGGATGATATTTGGAATGCCTTGGATGAAGAAGGCAGGCGAAGCGATGTTGTTTTGATTACCGGGGGGCTTGGCCCTACAGCAGATGATATAACCAAGCCTTTGCTGTGTGAATATTTTGGCGGTAAAATGGTACTGGATGAGGCTACCCTGCAACATGTTACCTATTTGTTTGAGCAGGTATTTAAACGCCCAGGTGCATTGCTGGAACGCAACCGTAAACAGGCCGAAGTGCCGGATGTGTGCACGGTGCTAAAAAACAACAATGGCACTGCGCCTGGTATGCTGTTTAATAAAAATGGCAAAATATTCATTAGCATGCCGGGTGTGCCGCATGAGATGAAGGGGTTGATGAACGACCATGTTTTGCCGTTGCTAAGTGCCCAGTTTGCGTTGCCGTTTATAGGCCACCGCACTGCATTAACGGTAGGCATGGGGGAAAGCATGCTGGCTGAATTGATAAAAGACTGGGAGGCTGCATTGCCCGCTTTTGTAAAACTGGCCTACTTGCCCAATTACGGCATGGTGCGGCTGCGGCTAACGGCCAGTGGCGAAAAGGATTTGGTTACAAAAACACTGGATGAGGCTTTTGCCGAACTAAAGCTTTTGGTAAAAGATATTTTAGTGGCAGACGAAGACATACCGATGGAACAGGTGGTGGGCAGGCTGCTGGCGGGGTTGGGCAAAACATTATCAACGGCGGAAAGCTGCACCGGCGGCAATATTGCGCACCTTATTACCAGCGTGGCGGGCTCATCAGCTTACTTTCAAGGCAGTGTGGTTAGCTACGATAACTATATTAAGCACCGGGTGTTGGGTGTTGCTAATGAAACGCTGCAAACCGTGGGTGCTGTTAGCGAGGAAACTGTTAGGCAAATGGTACAAGGCGTGCTTGCCCTAATGCAAACGGATTACGCCATTGCGGTAAGTGGCATTATGGGGCCAAACGGCGGAACGCCTGACAAGCCTGTGGGTACTGTTTGGGTTGCTGTGGGAAATAAAGAAAAAGTGGAGGCCCAAAAACTGTTTTTCCGTTTGGACCGGGCAAGAAACATAGAACTCACCTCCATTAACGCCCTTAACCTGCTGAGGGTATTTGTACTGCAAAACAGCTGATAAGGTTTATTGGGGGGGAAACTTTAATTTTGTTGTTTGGTAAGGGTAGCCCAACAGCCAACTGTTAACGTACAGGCGCAGAACTGGCTATATTAACCTTGCCAAAAGCAAGCGGGGTGGTGAAAACCAGCATCTGCTATTGATAACATTTTTGAAACCTACATACAATGGCTATAGTTGATTTGGTAATGCCTAAGCTGGGTGAGAGTATAATGGAAGCTACCATTTTAAAGTGGCACAAAAAAACCGGGGACAGCGTTAAGCAAGATGAAACCATACTGGATATTGCCACAGATAAAGTGGACAGCGAAGTGCCTAGCACCGCGGCCGGAATAATAACCGAATTGCTTTTTAAGGAGAACGATGTGGTACCCATTGGCGCGGCAATAGCCCGTATTGAAACCGGCCATGCCGTTGCAACGGCAAAACCCACCACCCAAGCGGAAACGTTTGCTTTTGAAGCCGATGAAGAAGTTTCGGTGCCATATGTACCCACGCCAACGGTAGCGCACAGTTCGCCACCTGCCGGGGGTAACCGCTTTTACTCACCATTGGTAATAAACATTGCCAACAGCGAAGGCGTAAGCATGGTGGAGTTGGAAAAGATACCAGGCACAGGTAACGACGGCAGGGTAACCAAGAAGGATATTTTGCAATATGTAATGGATAAAAAGCTGGGCGTAGGCAACGAAGCACCCGTTGTTAGTGAACAGGCTGTGGAGGGAATAAAAACTATTGAACAGCCACAAATACAACAACAAATTGCAAGCAAACAACCGGAAACCTTAAACCTGCGACCAGAAACCAGCGCCGCCCCCCCGGAAACCGGAAACCAGCAACCCACAACCGATTTAGGCAATGTTGAGATAATTGAGATGGACAGGATGCGTAAGATGATAGCCAAGCACATGGTTAACAGCAAGCAGGTAAGCCCCCATGTTACCTCTTTCTCGGAGGCCGACGTAACACACATGGTATTGTGGCGGGAAAAAGTGAAGAAAGAATTTGAGCGCACGGAAGGTGCAAAAATAACCTTTACCCCAATGTTTATTGATTGCTTGGTAAGGGTAATGAAGCGTTTCCCGATGATTAACAGTTCGGTTGACGGGGATAGGATTATAGTAAAAAAAGATATTAATATAGGCATGGCCACCGCTATGCCAACAGGTAACCTGATTGTACCCGTGATTCGCAATGCCGACTACCTTAACATTGTGGGGCTTAGCAAAGTGGTAAACACATTGGCCGACAATGCCCGAACTAATAAGCTTAAACCCGACGATACCCAAGGGGGCACCTTTACTTTAACCAATGTTGGCACCTTTGGCAGTTTAATGGGTACGCCCATCATTAACCAACCGCAAGCGGCAATACTGGCGGTGGGAGCCATTAAAAAAAGGCCGGTGGTGATAGAAACAAGCGAGGGTGACACCATAGCCATACGGCATATGATGTACTTATCCCTAAGTTATGACCATAGGATTATTGACGGCAGTTTGGGTGCGTCATTTCTTACGGCGGTGGCTAAAGAATTTGAGCAGTGGAACTTGGAGCGGAAATGGTAGCCGAGCAACCAAATATGCGCAAAAGATACCCGCACCAGTTATCGTTCGGGGCAAATAACCCCGTGATAGCCCTCAACGAAAAAGAGGCAGCGAAAATTTTTTCATTCGATACCAGGAGTGATATAGGTAGTGAGGCCGCCAAGTTAAAGTTTGCCAATGCGATAAACAGCTTGGTGGTTACTTTCTTGAGATTGGACTACGATGAGCAAAACAGTTGGGACCTTTTGGTGATGGAAAGGCTATATGCGTTGGATTACCGTAGCATAGAAATTGAAAAAAGGGAACTGTGGATGGATGTTTTTGAGGATGAATTAAAGCAGTTACATGCCGCAGGTTTTGTACACAGGGATATAAAGCGACCATCGAATATACCAGGTGAGAGATTTGACAATATTTTGCTTACCGCCAGCGGCCTACGGCTAATTGATGCCGGCATATCCGCTTTGCGGCAGCAGGTTGGCGATATGCTTTTTGCCAAATATGTTGAACTTGAATTGCAGGAACTTGCCGTATTTAAAGCGTTTTTTCTAAACCGTTAGCTTTCAAAGCCCTCTGAAAAACCCATTCAACAAAAATCCTTATTTCATTTTGGCAATATACCCGTCAGGGTTCTTCAAAAATTCGTTTTTACATTCCTTGCTGCAAAAACCGTATGCCTGGCCCTTATACTGCGTGGTATCTTCCAAACCGGCAGTCAATGGCATGCCGCAGGACGGGTCTTTTTTGTTTGCTACCATGGCCAAAGTGTATTTGTGGGTTGTGTCACCAACAGGCTCTTTTGCAGTACCGGCAGCATCAGACGGTGTATTGCTTTTTTGGCCGCAGGCAGTTATTATGCATGCAATAACCGCCGGAATAGCGAAGAATAAAATTGTTTTTTTCATGTTGATTGTGTTAAAAAGCAGGCGCAATATACAAAGTACATTGCGCCTGTATCCTAATTTTTATAATGAATAAGTAAGGTGTGCCATTGCCTTAAACTTTAACTGGGTTTGCCCTTCGGCAAAGCTTTGCACTATGGGTAATTGGCCGTTTATGCCAAAGCCAATTTTTCGTAGGTTTAACTCAACCCCAATTATGGCATTGGTAACGTTGCTGCCTGTGTATTGCACTTTTTCGGTATGCAGCGTGTTGCCCGCCACATTTTCGTACCCTATGCCAGCGTTGGGCGATATGCCTAAATGCTTTATACCAAACCGGTAGTAACCAATAATATTACCCGTTAGTTTATTGCCGTACTGGTACCCTTGTTTGTTTACCGTGTTTAGCTTGTAATTGCCCGATACGTTTACGCCAAAATTTTCAAGCCTAACGCTATACATAGCATTCAATAAAACATCTGTGCTGGCCGTGCCCAACTGGGCGTTAATGTCCGCAACGGTAACATCCGGGTTACTTAAGTCAAGATTGAAAGAACCTGTAGGTACTTTAAGCCCCGCACCTACCCATAATTGTTGTTGTAAAACCTTTTTGCCTGCCGTTAGGCTGGTGCTGTTAAACGCCATGTACTGCCCCATTACCGTAATATCGCCCAAGCCATGCGGTGTGGTGGTGCCGTCGTCATCAACCTGCTTATTTTGGTAATAGGGTATAAACGCAAGCACCTGAAAACGCTTGCCAATGTTTACCCCGCCATACGCCTCAATGGTGTTATAGTAGTTGGTGCTAAATTGGCTGGGGTCGCTAAACAGCGTTGTATGGAATTGCGAATAATGGTACCGCAGGCCAACAAATGCCTTTTGAAAATCGGGCATTAGGCCCATATAAAGGTTACCGCCTCCGCACCCGCAAAACGGACAGGCGTTGGTTTGGGTTACAGCAACAAAAAGCAATATGGTAATGATTGTTTTTTTCATAATACTTGGTTAGATGCCAAATGCTGCGCATAAAGGCATAATAAAATGTTAATGGCATATTTTTTTGCCATTCAATAAAATATTGTTGGGATTAAATTATCACCGGCCACGAACGGTGGCCGTTGTTTTTAAGAAATAGATAGCATTGATTGCAGTATAGACGGTGGGTGGAAGAAATTTTTTACATACAATTGTTCCGCAAAGGGCCGTTGTATCCGTGGAAATAACATTGCGTCGGCACTTTGCGTAAGGCTTTCCTGTACAGCATCCACGAAAAAAAGCTGTACTTCAAATTTCTCCTTACCCATGCTACCATTGGTGCCTTCGGGCTTTTCTTCTTTATTTAGTTGTTTGCTTAGGTAACAATGGCCTTTGCAGTTACTGTTTGGGTTGTTGCGGTTAACGCAAAGCTGGTTGGCAATGTACCGTTGGTTTGCGGCGAATGATGCAATCAACAGCCATTTGCTGAATGTTGCAGCAATTACGCAAATAAATAATATGGATACGCAAGTTGCCTTCACCGGGCGCAAAAGTAAGGATTGGTATTATATAAAACCTATATATAGGTTGGCTTTTTTGCCTGATATTTATCATGGTATTTTCCATGGTACAATTTAATGCCATAATGGAGTTTTTTTTGTTAGGCATATCATCGGGCCAGAAACTGCAACAAAGGTTTCTTAATTGATGATTGGCTGTTCGTGTTGCTTATCTTTATGCAAATTGCCGTTATGAACAAAGTGTTGTCTTGTTCCGATGAAGCCGTTCGTGACATAGCCGATGGGGCTACCATAATGGCCGGCGGGTTCGGCCTTTGTGGCATACCCGAAAACTCCATTGCAGCTTTGGCGCGTAAGGGGGTAAAAAACCTAACCTGTATTGCCAACAATGCCGGCGTGGACGGTTTTGGGCTGGGCCTTTTGTTAAAAGCGGGGCAAATTAAAAAAATGATCAGCAGCTATGTGGGCGAAAATGTGGAGTTTGAACGGCAGTTGCTAAACGGCACCCTAGAGGCCGACCTTATACCGCAAGGTACACTGGCTACACGTATACAAATGGCGGGTATGGGAATACCGGCTTTTTTTACACCTGCCGGTTACGGCACAGAAATAGCCTACGGCAAAGAGGTACGGGAATTTAACGGCAAAATGTACCTAATGGAACACGCGCTGCATGCAGATTTTGCTTTGGTAAAGGCTTGGAAGGGCGATAAGCTGGGCAACTTGGTTTTTAGAAAGGCTACCCGCAATTTTTCAACCAGCATGGCAAAAGCAGGTAATATTACTATTGCAGAAGTGGAAGAGCTTGTTGAACCTGGCATGCTTGACCCCGACGCCATACACGTGGCGGGCATATATGTACACCGTATTTACCAAGGCACCGGTTATGAACGCAGGATTGAAAAAAGAACAGTGCGGCTTGCAGCACTTGACTAACCCTTGCCTTTGGCGAATGTAAATACAAGGCTACCTATTTTATCGTGGTATTTAACTGGGTATTTTAGCACCATGGTAGTTTTGCCCAAGTAGGCTATTTGCATAATGTAGGTGGTAAACCTGTCTGCCAGTATGCCCTTTGGTGCCATAAAGCGGAAAAACTGAAAATAATGCGCCGTTTTTGAAAGGTTAATAATTTGCCATGATATTTTGCGAACACCTGCAGTACAGGCTACGTCTGCCCCTTTAATATAGTAGGTGCCTGTGCCTCCGTCAGAAAGCGACCAGTTGCTGGTGCTAAGGCAGTTTATAGTGGCATCGTCAAATACCGGGGCGGGAATGTCTAACCCTGCGATCTCACCGTCTGTTTGTATAGAAGTAACCGTCCATGCGCTCAGCATTTTGGGGTTGCCTGCGGAAATAGAATAGGGCGTTGAGCAGGAGTAAGCTGCCAGTATTGTTATTATTAACAAAGCTTGCGTGGCTTTTCGTGTATTCATGCTGTTGGTTGGTTATTTTTTGATAATCTTAAATTCTACACGGCGGTTTAGGTTACGGTCTGCAACGGTTTTTTCTGGGTAAACAATCCGCTTTCTTGATCCAAAGCCAACTTGTAATTTAACCCTGTCGGCCGATATGCCGTTTTTAGCCAGATATGCTGCCACGGCTTTTGCCCTGGCATAGGAGAGGTCAAACTGGTGGGTGTCAAAGTCAAGGGCATCTTCCATTAGGCTGTCTGTGCAGCAAACATGGCCCTGCACTTCAAACTCTATCGTGGGGCGTGTTTTCATTACTTCTAACACGGCGTTCAATGCCGTCATGGCGGTTTTTACAAAAACGTGTCTGCCTTCCTCAAAGTATATCGTGTGTAGCACGAGTGACTGGCCCACTTTTGCATGTTTAATGGCCAAAATAATACGCTCGGTCAATCCTCTGTCAACCTCGCCGGTGGGCACATTTTCCTTTACCTGTATCGCCCTGCCGCCAGCGTCGTCTGTTGTGTCAGCTGCTGGAGGTGCAATTTTTACAATTTCGGCGGGGGAAGATTCCACTACCGGCGGTGCTTGAATAATCTGTAAAGGTTTCGCCGTGTCAGCTTTGGCCGCCACAACTGGTGGGGGCAGTTGCTTAACCGTATCTTTTGGCGGTGCGGGTACCGGCGCAACCACAACCGGCGGTGTGGGTTTAACGGTATCTTTTGGCGGTGAGGGTGCTGGTGCAGTAACAACTACTGGTGGTATAGGTTTAACCGTGTCTTTGGGCGGAGCGGGTGCCGCAACAACTCCTTTGGGTTTGGCAGTGTCAATGGGGGTAACCGGTGTATTTATAGTAGGTGGTATTGTGTAGCAGGTAAGTATAACCACCCGATTGTTTTGGTGCGCCGTTTCTGAATGCCCAATATCTAACAGTTTGCGTTTGCCAAAAGCATTGATATGTGTTTCGCAATTTTTTGAAAGCCCGTTGGCCAGCAGGTAGTTTTGTACAGAAGAAGCCCTGTTATGGGCCAGTTTGTCATTATAGGCAAGGCTTGCACGGCTGTCGGTAAATGCCTCAATATTTATCCAGGTAATTTCACGGTGGTGTTTAATAAATTCATCCAGGGTTTGTTTTGCCGCAGGGGCAATATTGAATTTATCCAACGCAAAAAATACTTTCACTTTTATGGAATCGGCCTTTTGGGCGCATAGTGTATTAATACTTGCTATAATGGTAAATAGTAACGAATACCTCAATTTCATCATAAGGGGGGAACTTTTGTAGAACGGATTTAGTTAATATACAAAGTAACACGATAAAAAATTGTTAATGGCTTAAAAATGAATGAAGTTGGGTCGCTCCGAAATTGTATTGGCTTTTTAATTACCTAAACAACTCCGCCGCAATTCCGTCAGCAAACAGTTTGCCTTCGGGTGTTAGTGACAGTATGCCGTTTTGTGTTTTAGCTTTTCCCTCTGCTACGTAACGGGCTGCGGCCTTTTCAATATCGTTGGCCATTAGTTCTCCCCAGTCTTTTCTTACTCTTTCAAGCGACAGCCCTTCCATAGTGCGCAGGCTGGTCATAATATATTCGTTAAGTTGCTGGGTAGGTGTAAGTTCCTCTATTTCAAAAGGTACAATGCCTTTTTCAATGCTCGTCACATACAATGTGTTGTTTGCAATATTCCATTGCCTGCTGTGGCCGTTAAATGAATGTGCCGATGGCCCGAGGCCCAAATATTGTTTGCCCTGCCAATAGCTGCTGTTATGCTTGCTGCGCAGGCCCGGCTTGGCAAAATTTGATATTTCGTAATGCTCGTAGCCTGCCTGTTGCATCCATTGCATCAGCAATTCAAAATGCCTGCCTTGTTTTTCAGGGTCAACGGGCGGCATTTTATGGGCCGCAATCAATTTGTCCAATACAGTTTTCGGTTCCACGGTTAATGCATAACAGGATAGGTGGGGTATGTTAAGCCCTATGGCTGTTTGTACATTGTGGGCCCATTGTTCGTCGGTTAGGGTTGGGGTACCATAAATAAGGTCAATCGTAATGTTATTAAAGCCCGATGCCTGTGCCATTTGTATGCTTGCCAAGGCCTGCGTGGCATTGTGTGCGCGGTTCATCCATTGTAAATCTTCCCCAAAAAATGACTGTATGCCAATGCTCAGGCGGTTAATGCCGGCAAGCTTCCAAGCGGAAAGTTTTTCGGGGGTAATATCGTCTGGGTTTGTTTCTAAGGTTATCTCGGCATCGTCGTCAATGTCAAATAACCCTGCCATTGTTGCGAGCAACAGTCTACAATCTTCTATCGTTAACAATGAGGGGGTGCCGCCGCCAAAATAAATGGTGGACACTTTTTCGTGCACATAATCTTTCCTTATCTCAGCCTCTCGGCAAATGGCCTGCACCATTTCGGGTATGTTTTTGGCCGAAGTAGAGAAATGGAAATTGCAATAATTACAGGCTTTTCTGCAAAAAGGTATGTGTATGTAAATGCCTGCCATTGCTTTGGTGCTTGGTTAATGTAATTAAATGCCATTTAGTTTGTAAACGGCACGCTGCCGGGTACTCGGCTTATACCCTGCATGGGTAGGTTTTTCGCGAATGGCAAAGTAAAGCAAACTTTCGGCTACAGGCATTTAACAAATACGGTCGGCTTTTTTACGCGGTTTGGTCCTGTGCAAATTTGCTTGTAACCACCATCTATTTATCAAGCGTGTTGCCCCCGCCAACTGCTTGGTAGTTTTCTACAAACCACCGCAAAGCCGGGCTTCTGTTTGTATTTTTATAGGCCAACACTACTTCGGTTGTTACCGGTATGTTCTGCAACCCTATAAAATTTAGCTTTAAGTGGCTGTATTGCAGCCTAAGCGATAACGGAAGGATTGACACACCCAACCCCGCCTCTGCAAGCTGTAGAATGGAGTGTACATTGTTGGCCTCATGTATAATATTGGGCTTAAAACCCAGTCTCGCGCAAATTTCCAACAGCTTTTCGTGATAATTGGGCGCAAAGGTTTTATTGAAAAATATAAAAGGGCTAACCTGCAAATAAGCTGCCAGCTCACTTTGGCTACTTATATCGGTTGCGCTGGCTGGCATTACCACCATAAAGGGGTCAAAAAAGAGTGTTTTAAGGGTAAGTTGTTCGCTTTGTACGGGTGTGCGGAGGATGCCAACATCTAAATTGCCTTGTTGCAAATCAGCTATTTGTGTAATGGTGGGTACCTCGAACAAACTGGTTGTAACATACGGGAAAACGCCGCGCATAGCCATTAATACGTCAGCCAAGTGCGGTTGGTAAACGGAACTGATATAGCCAATTTTTAACTGTCCGCTGTCGTTTTGGTGAATTTGCTGGGCAATGTTTTTGGCTTCTTCCAATTGCGCAAATATTGCATCCACTTGTTGTTTAAAATACTTCCCGGCATCCGTTAAGGCAACGTGCTTGTTGTTACGCAAAAACAATTGCACACCCAGTTCAATCTCCAATTCTTTTATTTGGCGGCTTAATGGCGGCTGGGAAATGAACAGTTTTACGGCTGCATGGCCAAAATGGAGTTCCTCCGCCACAGTTTTAAAATAACGCAAATGCCTAAGTTTCATACTTAATAGGTATTGATTAATGACAATCTTGGTATTTTTCAAATATGGCAAATGCTGGTAGGTTTGTCAAATAAAATATTGTGAAATGACAACACACTACGCAAAACATGCCACTAATGAGGAAATTAAAGTTCGTTTTGACAGCTCAGTAGAACGTTTTTCGAACTTGGAAACCGGCCAGCAAACAACCATTGACGCACCGCTGATGATGGATTTGTGTACCGATGCAGCTGCCATGGTAAACCCGCAAGCAAAAGAACTGTTGGATATTGGCTGCGGCGCGGGTAATTACACTTTAAAAATGTTGCAGAAAGTACCCCATTTAAACTGTACACTCAACGATTTAAGCCTGCCCATGCTTCAAAAAGCTAGGGAGCGTATTGCCCCGATAACCCAAGGCTCGGTAACCCTTATACAGGATGATATGAGAAACATGCAATTGCCGGATGGCCATTTTGACATTGTGCTTGCCGCAACCACTTTGCACCACCTGCGGGGCGATGCCGACTGGATGTTGATGTTTAAAAAGGTATTTGCTTTGTTAAAGGATGGTGGCAGTTTTTGGGTGTCAGATCTGATAACGCATGACACAGCCGCAATAAACAGCCTGTTTAGGCAAAAGTACGGCCGCTACCTTGAGGCACTTGGCGGGGCAGACTATTGCAAACAGGTATGGGAATATGTTGAGTTTGAAGATACGCCGCGTTCCTTAAACTACCAGTTAGGCTTGCTTGGAAAGGTTGGCTTCCGTAGTATTGAGATACTGCATAAAAACGCCGTTTTTGCGGCATTTGGTGGGGTTAAATAGGTGCTATCAACCCCACCACAATCCACCTTTTTCATTGCATTTGCCTAGGTAATTACCAGCGTATACATAATATTAAAGTTTAATAACATATTAAGTGCTGTCAGTTCCATGCCATTCACTATTTTCATACCCTGAAAAAAATGACTATGGATTCACGCAGGGATTTTCTCAAAAAGGCAGCGTTGTTATCGGGTGGGGCAGGGTTGCTGGGCGCATTGCCCCCATCCATCCAAAAAGCCTTTGCCATTAACCCAGCACCGGGTACCACTTGGCTTGACGCCGAGCATATTGTGGTTTTAATGCAGGAAAACCGGTCGTTCGACCACACTTTTGGCTCATTGCAAGGGGTTAGAGGCTTTAACGACCCGCGGTATATCGAACTAGCCAACGGCAACCCCGTTTGGTTGCAAACCAGCGCAGGGGGCGAAACCTACACCCCCTTCCATTTGGATATAAGGAATACCAAAATAACATGGATGGGTTCGTTGCCACATTCCTGGAACAACCAAACAGACGCTAGGAACAATGGGCAATATGATAAATGGCTGGATGTAAAAAAATCTGGCAACGAGGAGTATTCAAAAATACCCCTGACCATGGGTTATTACACCCGGGAGGATATACCTTTTTACTATGCCTTGGCTGACGCATTTACCGTGTGTGACCAAAACTTTTGCTCCTGCCTTACCGGCACCACACCCAACCGGTTGTTTCTATGGTCTGGGACAATACGTGAAGAGCAGCACGAGAACTCAAGGGCACATGTGTATAACGATGAGGTGGATTACGACAAGTGGGCGAAATGGAAATCGTACCCGGAGCGGTTGGAAGAGGCGGGCATATCGTGGAGGATTTACCAAAATGATATAACAGTGGAAGCGGGGCTTACCGATGAGGAAGACACATGGTTGGATAATTTTAGCGACAACCCCATTGAATATTTTGAAAATTACCACGTAAAGCTGTCGAAACGATACTTAAACTACCTGCTGAAAGCGTCCGCAACGCTGCCAATGGAAATTGAAAGCCTGGAGAAACAGCTACAAACCTCTGACGCAAAGGGTAAGGAACTGGCGGCTTTGCAAAAACAACTGGCTGAGAAGAGAAAAGCCCTAGAAAACGTGAAGGAGGACAAAGCCATTTATACCCCCGAGAAGTACGAACAGCTGTCGCAATACCATAAAAACCTGCACGAAAAGGCGTTTACTAACAATAAAAACGACCCAGATTACCTAAAACTCACCACCTTACAATATAAAGACGGTGCTGATGAGCGCGAGGTAAAAGTGCCCAAAGGAGACACCTTGTATCAGTTTAGGGAAGACGTGAAAACGGGAAAGCTTCCCACCGTGTCGTGGCTGGTGGCACCCGAGGCTTTTTCTGACCACCCAAGTTCAGCCTGGTATGGCGCTTGGTATGTTTCGGAAGTATTGGATATATTAACACAAAACCCTGAAGTATGGAAGAAAACCATCTTCATCCTCAATTACGATGAGAACGATGGCTATTTTGACCATGTTCCGCCGTTTGTTGCGCCCAATGCCCACGATGCATCAACAGGCAAAGCCTCCGCCGGGTTGGATACTTCTGTTGAGTTTGTGACCATGGAACAGGAAAAGAAAACCCCGGGCATGTCGGAAGACCGTATGCGTGAAGGCCCCATTGGTTTGGGTTACCGGGTGCCTATGGTGGTAGCCTCGCCGTGGAGCCGGGGCGGCTGGGTTAACTCCCAGGTTTTCGACCATACATCGTGCCTGCGGTTAATGGAGGCGTTTTTGGAACATAAAGTGGGCAAGCCCGTTAAAGAGACCAATATAAGCGACTGGCGCAGAACCGTGTGCGGAGACCTTACATCGGTGTTTAGGCCATACAATGGGGAAGCGATAACCTTACCGAAATTTTTAGAACGGAACAACTTTGTAGAAGGGATACACAAGGCGAAATTTAAAGACATACCGATAGACTACAGCCTGCTGAGCGGAGATGAGTTGGCGGATATTAAACGCAGGCCTTTGAATAACAAATACCTGCCAAAGCAAGAAAAAGGGATACGGCAAGCATGTGCCCTGCCTTACGAACTACAGGCAGATGGTATACTAACAGCCGATAAAAAACGGTTTGAAATTACCATGCAGGCTAAAAGGGATATTTATGGGGCCAAGGCCGCCGGTGCGCCATTTGTTGTATATGCACCCGGTAGTTTTAAGAAGAACAAAGTAGCTGATAAGGCCTATAGCTGGAATTATGCCGTGGCCGCTGGTGCCAGCGTGGCTGAAGTTTGGAATATTGATGATTTTGAAAACGGGTTATACCACTTGCGGGTATACGGGCCCAACGGTTTTTACAGGGAGTTTAAAGGCGGCAATTACGACCCCGCAATAAAAGCGCTTATACAATATAATGCCCAAGGCCCCAGTATATTGTTGGCAGTACAAAACACCGGGCCGGAAAAATATACTGTTGAGGTAGAGGATAACGGTTACAAAACTGGTAACCAAACATTGGTACTGGATGCGGCCGGCACTAAAGGGGCTGAGCATGTAATTACCATAAACTTGGCTAAAACCTATGGTTGGTACGATGTTACGCTGCGGGTAAAAGGGAAAAGTATTTTTCAACAACGGTACGCGGGCCGTGTTGAAACTGGCAAGCCAAGTTTTACCGACCCACTGATGGGGTAGGGTTGGGCTTAAGAAGGTATAGGGTTGGCAAGTTTTTTACATCAAAAGCAATTGAATAAACGAAGGAAGCAAGCGTTTATTTGTTACGCTTTGTATAAAAAATGCCTACTTTTTTCATTTTTTTTGGTAAAGAAAATCTTGTTCTCCATAAATAATGTTATTTGCGGCATGCGTGCCAAAACGAACAGTTTATTTCAGCTTGCGGTAATTGTAAGCGCACTTGGTTTTTTTGTTGACACTTACGACTTGTTGTTGTTTGCCATAATACGCAAGCCAAGCCTTGCTGCATTAGGCCTCTCCCCAAATGAGGTGTTTACCAAAGGCGAGCTGCTCATTAGCATCCAAATGATTGGCATTGTGCTGGGCGGTATTGTGTTTGGCGTTTTGGGCGACAAGGCCGGCCGTTTGCGGGTATTGTTTGGCTCTATCATCTTGTATTCTGCGGCCAACATCCTTAATGGGTTTGTAACATCGCTGCCCCAATACATTATTTTACGTTTTATTGCAGGCGTAGGCTTGGCGGGGGAGCTAGGTGCCGGCGTTACGCTGGTAAGCGAGTTGTTGCCCAAGGAAAAGCGCAGTATGGCAGCCGGGCTTATTGCTGGTTTTGGTTTGTTTGGGGTGGTTACAGCAGTTATTGCACACAAATATTTTGATTGGCGTGTTTGTTATTTTATAGGTGGCGGGCTGGGCATTTTATTACTGCTGATGCGTATTCAAGTACAAGAAAGTGGCCTTTTTAACACAGTAAAGCAGGCAAGCGTGCAGCGGGGTAACTTTCTAATGTTTTTTACCAGCCGCGAACGGTTTTTGCGGTACTTAAAGTGTATACTAATTGGTGTGCCGGTTTGGTATGTGATTGGGATACTGGTAACATTTGCCGACCAGTTTGCCGTAGCCATGCATATACAAAATGTTGACCCAGGCACTGCCATTCTGTATTTGTACTTGGCTATCGCCATGGGCGATTTTAGTGTTGGCTGGCTATGCGAAAAGTTAAAAAGCCGTAAGAAAACCCTTTTCATTTTTTACGGCATCACCATGCTGTTTGTTACACTGTACTTTTTGCAACAGGGGGGCAGTGCGCAAAAATTTTATATTATTTGTGCCGGTATGGGCTATGGGGCAGGTTTTAACGTGGTGTACATAACCCTTGGGGTTGAGCAATTTGGCACAAACCTGCGTGCATCTGCCGCCATAAGTATACCCAATATGGTTAGGGGATCCCTTACTTTACTGTTGTTGCTGTTTAAGTTTGCCCGGGAATTTTTTAGCGATGTTGTTACCGGTGGCTGGGTAACAGGGCTATTACTTTTCGCGATAGGCATTATTGCGGCAGTTACCATAAAAGAATCCTACGGAAAAGAGCTTGATTTTATTGAGGAATAGTCGTACAAAGTACTGGCAAGGGTGATGTGGTAGCGCGAGTGCTAATTGATGCCCACAATAATAAATTGTGCCGCCCGTTGTTGCCTAAGTGTTGTAAACTTGCTGCCAAACAATGGGGAGATTTTTTATACATATTGCTTTGTGTTTTTTTTTGTGTGTTAGCAGTATGGTTGGCTATGCACAAAAAGGCTGTAGGCTGGTAATTGTACCGGTTGATACACCTGCTGCCCCAAGGGTACCGCAAATGCAAACAGTTTTTTCTTCAAAAGCGGGCTGCTTGTTATATGTGCAAAAAATCCCGACGCTGCTAAGGGCACAGGGCTACATCAGTGCTTCTATAGACAGCATTTACCAAGATTCCTCTTTTGTATACATCAATTTATTTAGCGGCAGAAAATACCATTGGGAGGGCCTTCGGGTGAACGAGGACAACTGGTTGTTGCTAAACCAGCTTGGGTTTAGCCGGGCAACATTTAATAACAAACCATTTAGCCAAAATAAAGTAACCCAGTTATACAATGGCCTGCTTGATTATTTTGGCAATGCAGGGTACCCGTTTGCTAAAATAACCATGGACAGTGTAACGATACGCGGTGGTAACATTAGTGCCCGGCTGAATATAAATAAAGGGTTTGTGTACCACATTGACACCATATTGGTTAATGGCAGCGCAAAACTAAGCCGTAATTTTATTTACCATTATTTGGATATTAAGCCCCACGATATTTACGCACAAAACATATTGGATAAGATAAGCAAACGGCTTGCTGAATTGCCCTACGTGGAACAGTACCAAACCTGGGGCCTTAGCATGCTTAACAAAGGCTCTAACATAAACCTTTACTTGCAGCCGAGGCGAAGCAACCAGGTAAACGTTTTGGTGGGGTTTTTACCCGCCAACCAAGCTTTGGGGGGCAAGCTTTTGTTAACCGGGGATGCGGCGCTTAACTTACGCAACCCATTTGGCAATGGTGAGAATATAGTTATTAACTGGCAGCAATTGCAGGCCCGCAGCCCAAAATTGAACCTGCTATTTCAAAGGCCGTATATTTTCCATTCACCTTTTGGGCTGAATGTGAGTTTTGATTTGTATAAGCAAGACTCCTCCTATCTTAACATTAATGCCCAGTTAGGTATGCAATATGTGCTGTCTGCCAGCCAGTCGGGTAGTATTTATATCCAATCAAAGTCAACCACGGTGCTAAATGTTGACACGGCTGGCGTTATTTACACCAAGCAATTGCCCCAAATGGGCGATGTGGGTTCAATAAGCCTTGCGCTGCAATACAGTTTTAACAATACCAATTACCGATTTAACCCCTTAAAAGGTAACGAACTGCAAATAACTGCGGCATTTGGCAACAAGACCGTAAAAAAAAGCAATGCTATTGTTAACATAAAAGACCCTGCTTTTAACTATGGTACGCTATACGATACCATAAAATTACATAGTTACCTTTTTACGGCTAGGTTGGCCGCGGCGCATTATTTTGCAATGGGCAGGCAATCCACCTTAAAAGCTGGCCTAAATGCAGGCTGGTACCAAACGCCAAATTATTTCAAGAATGAGCTTTTTCAAATTGGCGGCTACCGGTTGTTGCGCGGTTTTGATGAAGAGAGTATTTATGCAAACCGTTTTGCGGTAGGCACGGCCGAATACAGGTACCTGCTAGGGCAAAATTCGTACCTATTTGGATTTGCTGACGGAGGCTGGGCAAAATACCAAGCCATTGGTAATAGTTTTGCACATACTTACATAGGTGCGGGTGTAGGCCTTGCCTTTGAAACCAAAGGCGGAGTGGTAAATTTTTCTTTATCCGCAGGCAAACGCGACGAT
Organism: uncultured Parafilimonas sp.; assembly: GCA_903882935.1. Lineage (GTDB taxonomy): Bacteria > Bacteroidota > Bacteroidia > Chitinophagales > Chitinophagaceae > JABDFW01. The sequence goes on from CAIRZB010000001.1 coordinate 147,399, forward strand.
ACCAGCTTTAACCTAAGCCAGCTTAAGATTCATATAGGTTTTTTGAGCGTATTCTAATAAGTAGCCCGGAAGTTGGCACGTTTGAAGTACACGAAAAGTAGCCCGCTTGCAGCTAAGGGCTATGATTTAAAGTGCAAAAAGTGATTTTGCAAAACCTACAGTATACAAACAGGCCTTTAATTGTATGCGTGTGTAGCATTTTCTCGAAGGGGATTATTTTTTTGTAAAATTATTTTGTCAGTATTTTAACATTCGTAATTTCATAAAATGTTCGTACCCATACTATTATCTGTTATACCCTTCGGTATATTACTGTCTTTGATATTATTCAGCAACCGAAAACCTACCCATGCTGGTGCAATTGTTTACCGTAAGCAAGATGGTCGCACCCTTTTCTTGTTGGTTTCATCGTCATCCACCAAGGGCAAATGGGTTTTCCCCAAAGGTTACATTGATAAAGGTGAGAAGCCTGTTTCCGCTGCCGTAAGGGAAGTGATGGAAGAAGCTGGTGTGCGCGCGAAGCCGCTTAAAAAAGCCGGTGTTACTAAATACACAAAAAAAGGCAAGCCCTACTGTGCGGTGTATTATATCATGCGATTTTCTGAATTTAAGAACCAGGGCTTGGAAAACAGGCAAGTGCTTTGGTTGGAGAAAGATGAGGCGTTGGAAAAGCTGGGCAGTGCAAACAGCGCGAGCTTGTTGAGAAAAGTTGTTGTATAGCTAACAGGCTGGTTATTAATAGCTTGGTTATAGAATTGCCCCATTGGCAGATTTTATTTTAACAGAGTTATGTTTGGCTATCTTTATAGCCACATAATTGCAATATGAAGAGCTTCTCGAAATTTATTCTTTTCTGCCTTTGCCTTGCATGCATAAATTGCATGGCTCAAAAGCCCGTAAAACTATCTTCGCCGAACGGGCAAATACAATATACCTTTCTGTTGGCAAACAAGGCACCCATGTACAATGTACTTTATAAGGGGCAACCCCTCATAACCAATAGTAAGCTGGGGCTTGTTTTTAGCGACGGGGTTTTTGAAAATGACTTGACCCTACAAAAGCCGTTATTTAAAGATACGGTGGAAGATTATGTATTAGCGGTGGGTAAAGCAAGCCATGTGCGGGACGTTTATAAGCAGGTTACCATACCATTGCAGCAACCCTCCACTGGCAGGCGTGTAAACCTTGAAGTAAGGACTTTCAACGACGGCTTGGCTTTTAGGTACGTGTTTTTGGCAAAGCCGGGTGTAGATTCCATGGTTATTACAGATGAAAACACCACCTTCAATTTTACCGGCAACCCCGTTATGCGGGCGTTGTTTTTGCCCAGCTACACATCGTCCCACGAGGGGCCGTATATGGCAAAACCGTTAAGCGAAATACAGGAAGATACGCTGAGCGATATGCCCGCCTTGTTTGAGTTTTCCAATGGCACTTACGTGGGGGTTACAGAAGCTGCTTTGTTAGATTACGCAGGCATGTACCTGGAGAAACACAATGGGGTGCTTGTAAGCAAGCTTTCTCCGTGGCCGGGGCAAACAACTGTAAAAGTAAGGGCTGCTTTGCCACACCACAGCCCATGGCGTGTATTGCTTATTAGCGACAGGGTAGGGGCACTGATAGAGTCAAATATCATCACAAGCCTTAATGCACCGTGCAAAATACAGAATGTTGCGTGGGTAAAGCCGGGAACCTCCACCTTTCCTTGGTGGAACGGCAATGTGGTGCCGGATACCATAAATGCACCCGGTAATAACTTTGTTACCAATAAATACTACATTGATTTTTGTGCGCGTAACCACATTGCTTACCATTCAGTGGTGGAGTACGGCTTGCACCAGTGGTATATGGATGACGGGGTGGGTTTTCAGCCAGGCCCTCTTGCCGATGTTACCACGCCAGTGCCCGGCCTTGACATGAAAGAAATTTGCGACTACGGCAAAAGCGTGGGCGTAGGTATAAGAGTATGGGTGCATTTTTATGCTTTATACCCTAAGCTTGACAGTGCCTTTGCCATTTTTGAAAAATGGGGTTTACAAGGTATGATGGTTGATTTTATGGATAGGGACGACCAGCTAATGGTTAATATGCAAACGGAAATATTGGAAAAAGCTGCACTGCACCATTTACATATCCAATTTCACGGTGCTTATAAGCCCACCGGCCTTAACCGCACCTACCCAAATGAATTTACACGGGAGGGTACCCGCAACTATGAAGTAAATAAATGGGGCCCGGGCCTTAATGCCGACCATGATATTAATATGCCTTTTACGCGCCTGCTTGCAGGTTCTACTGATTATCATTTAGGTGGTTTTAGGGCTGTGGCAGATGCTTTTTATCTGCCACAATACACCCGTCCGTTAATGTTGGGTACACGCTGCCACATGCTGGCAATGTATGTTGTGTTGCAAAATGCCGTAAGCATGGTATGCGATTATCCGGCCGCGTACGAGGGGCAGCCAGGCTTTGAATTTATACAACAAGTACCCACCAATTGGGATGAAACAAAGGTGCCAGATGCTAAAACTGGCGAATATGTTGCTATTGCCCGCAGGCAAGGCGACGATTGGTACATTGGTGCCATTACCAACCATGAGGCAAGGCAACTTAGCATACCCTTAAGCTTTTTGGGTGATGGCAGTTACACCGCTGACATTTACAGCGATGCAAAAGATGTACTAAGCCAGCCCAACCATTTAGATAAACAAACCCGACATGTTTCTAAAGCCGATACGATAACCGTTTGGTTAGCGGGTGGTGGTGGCGCAGCGGTAATAATAAGGAAGTAGGTATTGAGCCGGAAAGTCGGAAAGTCGGAAAGTCAGTAAGACAGAAAGTCGGGAAGGCGGAAAGTCCGTAAAGTTGAATGTCCGTAAGTCGGAAAATGATAGCAAAATAGAATAGTTAGAAATCTGTTTGATCGGCATCCCCTAAATAGGATATACTTAAAGTCGGTGGGTTGCTGCGTTTCTACCGGGCTTTCCCACTTTATGTCTTGATTTACGGACTTTCGGTCTTCCCGACTTTCCATCTTCCTAATTTTCGAACTTTTATTATGCCAACCTTAATTGCGCAATTGCTTGCGTAGGATTAATAGCCTTAAATACTGAGCTGCCAGCCACCAGTACATCTGCGCCTGCAAGCACCAATTCGGCAGCGTTGCTTAAATCAACACCACCGTCAATTTCAATCAGGGCTTGGGACCCTGTTTCCATGATTAGTTTTTTTAAAGCCCTTATTTTGTCATAGGTTTTGTAAATAAATTTTTGCCCCCCAAAGCCGGGGTTTACGCTCATTACCAGCACAATATCAACATCTTCAATTATATCAACTAAAAAATGGGCTGGGGTGTGCGGGTTAATGGCCACGCCGGCCTTCATGCCCAGGCTTTTAATTTGTTGAATATTGCGGTGCAGGTTTTGGCAGGCCTCAAAATGTACGCTTAGGTGGTCGGCCCCGGCGTTTTTAAAATCTTGGGCATATTTGCCTGGCTCCTCAATCATCAGGTGTACATCGCATGGCTTTGAGGTAGCTTTACGTATATGTTCAATAATGGGTAGCCCGAAGCTAATGTTGGGTACAAAACGGCCATCCATCACGTCCAAATGCAGCCAATCAGCCACACTGTTGTTTACCATGTCGCACTCTTCCTGCAGCCGCAGGAAATTGGATGCCAAAAAAGATGGTGCTATAAGGGCCATGTTATTTAATTTGGTTTATAAAATTGGCGGTTTTCAATTAACGGTTGGCCAAAGGTTACCGTGTTGCTTCGTTTGCTTTTTGCGCCTGATGCAGGTAAGGCTGATACCGCTGAGTTTAATTCTCTAGGCTTCGTTTCTCCGGGTCTTTTGCCTTTAAACCTCCCCACGTTTCCCAACTATTTAGGTATTCACCAGTACATTTCTGGCAAAACTTTCTTCCAACGAAATAAAGGTTTCGGTACGTTCGATACCTTTTATTTTTTGTAATTCATCATGCAAAACAAAACGCAATTGCTGAATGTCTTTGCAAACAATCTCTGCAAACATGCTGTAATTGCCGGTGGTATAATTTAGGCGAACAATTTGTGGTATTTTGCGCAATTCCTTGGCCACAGAGTCGTATAGTGAGCTTTTTTCCAAATAAATGCCTATAAAAGCAATAACGTCGTACCCCAGTTGCTTTAAATCTACATTTAGCTTTGTACCCTTAACCACCCCAATCTCCTCCAGCTTTTTAATACGCACATGAATGGTGCCGCCTGAAACAAAAAGCTTCTTGCCAAGGTCGGCATAGGATATCCCCGCGTTCTCCATCATTTCCTGTATTATCTGGAAATCCAATTTGTCTAAATTGAGTTTTGCGCTCATTTTGCTATGTTTGTTGGAAATTTTTTAAATTTATATGTAATTTAATAAATATTCTCTATATTTTTAATTTTTTCGTTGAATTATTTACAATCAATAAAGGCTTTTTTGTAATATTGCCACCGCAAACATAAACAAGTTATTGATACTGTGGGGTGATGAAATCTTTGGCAGACATGCCCTCTCGTCTCGGGGGTGGGGATAACAGGATAAAGTATAACATAGAGTCGACCTAACCACGGCCGACCGGGGTTGACCACCAGACTTTGTGTTCTATCTAACTGCCCCGTGTAGGTTCGACCCCTACCCCTACAGCAGTTTTTTTTAAAAGGCCTTAATCTTCAACAGATTAAGGCCTTTTAATATTTATACGTACTGTTATAATATACTCATTTTGCAACACCTTGCTAGTTGAATTAACCGATATTGCCTATTTTGGTGGCAAATGGTTGTTTACACCAGATATAAACGTTATATGAAATTTGCCTGTCTTCTGGTAACCTTTTATTTATCCCTGTGTTGCTGTTTTTGCCAGCCATTGCAGCATATTGCCAATTGCCCGTCCAACGAGGTGTACGATATGTTGCTTGATAAAAAAGGCTTTATTTGGGTAGCACACAATTTGGGTGTGAGCCGGTACGACGGAATAAGCTTTACGAGTTTCAATAATCCAGAAGAAACATCCATTAGTATGACTGACCTGGTGGAGGATAGGCATGGCCGTATATGGTGCCACAACTTTAATGGGCAGATATTTTATATTAAGGATGATAAAATGGTTTATTTAAAAGGGTATGATTTTAAGAAGGAGTTTAGTTTTCCGCGAATGATGCTTTTTGGTGATGAACTTGTAGCTACTTGTCATTCTGGTTTATTTGTATGCAATACAAACACGCTTGAAAGCCGCTACATTACGGTAGATACTAACGACACTGTGCAAGCAAAGGCAACAGAATCGATGTGTGTGTTGAATAATAAACTGCTTGTTTATGGCTTTGGTAGCTGGTACACTTACAACCATCAGGCTGGGCTTTGCAGAATTGGAATGAACGATGTTGCGTTGCCAATAGCAAAGGCCAAACTAAGTGGCCTGCTGCTTGAGCCTGCGGTGTTTACGGATACGGCATATGTTGTACAGAGAAACGGAGGGATGATTTATGGAATTACGTTTACTAGTGGCAAGATTGCCGAGGTGGTAAAGAAAGAAGAAAATGCTTACATAAACAGTGTGAACGTAGAAAATAAAAGTGTTTTTATAAATACAAAAACACGCACCAGTTCCCTCAATGGCAAAGATTCCGTTGTGGGTTATAACTTGTCGTCGGTGCTGCACGATAAAGAGGGTAATTTATGGCTGGGCAGCCTTTCACGCGGCTTATATGTTTCATACCAAAACTCGGACTGGAAATTGATTCTAGGTATCACATATAAAAATGGTGATTATGTAAGATGGTTGTGCAACGCTGGTAATAATTTTGTTACGGGTAGCCAGTCAGGAAGAGTAAGCGTAGTGCGCTCCATTGGCGCAAGTGCTGGCAAAAGTACGTATGTTGTTCCGGTGGGCGATGGCGAGATTGAGAGCATGCAAGTAGTAGACAGCAATAGCTATTTTATTAGCTCCTCAAATAAATCGTATATCCTACATGTAGAAAAGCAGAAATTAGATACGGTTGGAAATTTTTTTGCAAAAGATATGGTTGTATATGGCCGTAAGGTTTATGCGGCATCGGCGGCGGGTATTTTAATTGCAGATGTGTCTGGCTTGGGTTATACTGGTGGGGATGTTTTTTTTAACAAAAACTTTCCGGTTAACAGAATAATGCCAAACCAAGGCTTTTTTCTGTATAACCGTAATAGGGGGCGTTGCAGGGCACTGTTGTTCGACTCGGTAACTTCCAGTTTACTAGCTTCATTTAAAGATGGGTTACAACAAATAAAAGATGGTAATATGTTGCCAGTGCTTTTTAACGGCAAGCCATTGTATGTTTCGTCTATGGTGCGTTGCTTGGGTAAAGTTTATGCTGCCACTTTCAATAACGGTTTATTTGTAATTGACTCGGGCAGGGCTAAGCAGCTGGGCGGCATCGTGCAGTCTCCAACAGATGCAATTGTAAGGATAAAGCGTTGTAAAAACCATATTTGGCTTTTTAGGACACACGACATTGAAGTATTTGATGCAACGAGCAATAGGTATCTTGATATTCCCCCATTTCCATTAGATGTTTCAAACGTTAGCGATGTTGAGGAAGACGGGCATAATATTTATTTGGCAACGTACGATGGCGTTTATGGCATACCATACCCAGCTAGTAATAATATGGTTAAAACTGATGCTGTAATACTGTATTTGCTGGTAAATAACAGGGATACGGTGTTGTATTCGGGTGCTGTACTGCCGGTTAATAAAAATAACTTGCTGTTGCAACTGGCGGTACCAGTTTATAGAAACGCATCCCAGCTGCACTTTAAATACCGCCTTGTTAGCAATGGCAATAACGAAAACGGCGGTGACATTTGGTATTATACGCAAGACGGCCAGCGGGAGTTGCATTTTAATGCACTAAAATCGGGTAATTATTTTGTTGAGGTATTTGCTATCATTAACAATAGAGTGGTTAGCAACAAGCCGTTGGTGTACTATTTTACCATTGAAAAGCCATGGTACAACACATGGTGGTTTTATTTGACAAGCCTGCTATTAACAGTTTTAATAAGCATTGCTTTGTACAGATACCGGTTGAGGCAACTGATGAAAATGGAGAGGATGCGGCGGAAAATATCCAATGACCTACACGACGATATCGGCTCAACATTAAGCAGTATTAATGTTTATAGCCAATTGGCAAAAGGTAATTATGGCAACGAGGCGTATATTGAAACAATACAGCATAATGCGGTGAGCGTAATTAACAGCTTGGATGATTTGGTATGGAATATAAACCCAAAAAACGATACATTAGGGCAGTTAGTTGGCCGTATGCAGTTGTTTGCGGTACCCTTTCTTAGTGAAAAAGGTATTTCTTGTACCTTTAAAATGAAACTATCCAATGCATCGGTGGTGATGCTTCCCGATGCGAGGGTTAACCTATACCTGCTGTTTAAAGAAATTATCAGTAATGTAAATAAGCACTCTGGCGGCTCCGATTGTGGGATATACCTTATACAAATACGTAATAGCATACGGCTGGTGGTAAAAGACAACGGCAGGGGCTTTAATAAGGAAAATACGAACCAACACCGCAATGGTTTGCGCACCATGGCGGAACGTGTGAAAGAGCTTAATGGGAAAATAGCCATAAAAAGTATGTTGGGTGTTGGCACTGAAATTCGTGTTGATTGCAAGTTGTAGAAAACTTGGGAAGTTTAAAAATAGCATTTCAGACGAGTGGTTTTTGGGAAAGCAAGATTTTTAAATGTTAGGATAGTTTTTGCTAGTATCACCGGCTATTATAATATTTTTCTGTTGGGTCGCTATAGTCCCAAATATACCCTGCGTTTTGTATATTCGTACCGGCCCATTTTTCACCAGAATAAAACAAATGCCATGCAACGCTGGATTATCTTGTTCCTCTTCCTCCCTTTTGCAGCCCCTGCCCAAAAAACATCCATTGCGGAAAAAACAAAGGGCATGAAAGCCTACCAAGGTTATTTTAACTTTTACTGGGATGAGGCTACTGGGAAAGTTTTTTTGGAGATAAGCCGGCTTGATTCCGAAATACTGTACCAAACATCTTTGCCAGCTGGCCTTGGCTCTAACGATGTGGGGCTTGACAGGGGTATACTTGGTGCAACCACCATTGTTAAGTTTACCAAGGTTGGTAATAAAATATTGATGGTACAGCCCAACTATGCCTACCGTGCGGTTACTGCAGATTTAGCCGAAAAAAGGGCGGTGGAGCAGAGTTTTGCGCAATCTACGCTCTGGGGCTTTACCATTGAGGCCGAAACAAACGGTGTTGTGCTGGTTGATGCCACTAATTTTATACTCAGGGATGCGGTTGGGGTAGCCAGCCGATTAAGCGCAACAGGGCAGGGCAGTTACGGTTTTGACGCATCGCGCAGTGCCATATACCTGCCCCGCACAAAAGACTTTCCCTTAAATACAGAGATAGAAGCTACTGTTACATTTACCAACAGTGGCCATGCAGGCGCATTCGTTTCTTCAGTAACACCTTCCGCCGAGGCTGTTACCCTGCGCGTGCACCATTCGTTTGTGCAATTACCTGACAATAATTATACCCCAAGGGTGTTTGACCCCCGTTCAGGATTTTTTACCAACAGTTATTACGATTATGCAACGCCAGTTACTGAACCCATACAAAAATATTTTATCGCCCGCCACCGCCTGCAAAAAAAAGACCCCTCGGCAGCCCTGAGCGAACCCGTAAAACCGATAGTTTATTACCTAGATAATGGTACGCCCGAGCCAATACGCAGTGCATTGTTGGACGGTGCCCGTTGGTGGAACCAAGCCTTTGAGGCCGCCGGGTACAAAAATGCTTTTCAGGTACAGGTTTTGCCCGACAGTGCCGACCCGATGGATATACGCTACAATATGATTAACTGGGTACACCGTTCCACCCGGGGATGGTCGTTTGGGTCAGCCGTTACTGATCCCCGAACCGGCGAAATAATAAAGGGCAATGTTACACTTGGCTCGCTGCGGGTAAGGCAGGACTATTTGATAGCAAGCGGCCTACTGTCCCCATTTGCAAACGGTACGCCTGCTGATAACAAGATGCTTACAATGGCTTTACAGCGGCTAAGGCACCTTGCCGCGCACGAAGTGGGCCATACCATCGGTTTGATGCACAATTATATTGCCAGTGCCCAAAACCGCGCCAGCGTGATGGATTACCCGCACCCGCAAGCTAAGCTGGACGCGAAAGGCGAGATTGACTTGGGCGATGCCTATACCGATGGTATTGGTGATTGGGATAAGGTAACAATAGCCTACGGTTACCAGGATTTTCCAACCGGTACAGATGAGCCTGCTGCATTAAACAAAATATTATCCGACGCGGCCGCAAAAGGGTTCACATTTATTTCCGACCGGGACGCGCGCGACCCGGCAGGACTGCACCCTAATGCCCATTTGTGGGACAACGGTAGCGACCCAGTGGCCGAACTGAAGGATGTGATGAAGATAAGGGCAAAAGCATTGGCGCAATTTGGCGTAAACAATATAACTAAAGGCACGCCGATGGCCATGTTAGAAGATGTACTGGTGCCTGTGTATTTGTACCACCGTTACCAGGTTGAATCTGTAACTAAACTGGTGGGCGGTATGTATTACAATTATGCCCTGCGCGGCGATGGCCAGGTGGTAACCCGCCCGCTGAGTAGGGAAGCCCAGCTGGCTGCCTTGCAAGCGGCCGTAGAATGTATTGACCCCAAAGCACTGGCCCTGCCCGACAATATAACAAAGTTGATACCACCGCGCCCTGCAGAGTACGATTATAACCGGGAGTTGTTTAAGCGCCGCACGGGCCTTGCTTTTGACCCCTTGGCTGCCGCAGAAACTGCTGCCGACTTGCCGCTTTCGTTTTTATTTAATGTAGACCGCCTAAATAGGATGGTTGAATATAAAACAATTACCAACGGGTTGGGTGTGGATGAAATGGTGGGCGTATTAATGGCCAAAACATGGAAGGCCACCAGGCTGAATGGTTTGGAAGGGCTGATATTGCAGCAAAATGAGCAATTATTGCTAACCTATTTACTGTCAGCATCCATCAGCAATGATGCATCCTTTGCTACCAAGGCTGCTATGTTGAAGGCTATTGATGATATTAAAACTTATGCGGAAGCACAACTTAAAACTACCAAGAACGATTCATACAAGGGCTACCTGTTGCTAACGCTTGAACGGATAAAAGCACCGGAAAGCGCAAAGCCAACATTGCACATGCCCCAGCCGCCAGGTTCTCCCATTGGTGAGGAGGACGGGTTTTAAGTTTAAAAGGCCTCACACATTGTTAAAGCCAAGATAGCATTGCTTGGTATGGCGCGTGACGCTAAGGTTACCGCATCTACAAAAAGCATGTAATGGTATCTCGGTTTTTAAAAAATCGGCTTCAAAGTCTATTAATACGAGCCTTCAAAACATGGTTCTTTAGATGAAAACGCTATGGCAGTTATAGGCTTTGAAAGTGCAGATATCGGGGCTGGTTACTTGGTGCTTGCCATACAATAAATGGGAACATTGGTAGCCTGTTATTGCCAAAACCTACAACAAGCCATCAATCTTGCTGGCCAATATGCGGTCTTTGTCGGTTACAATATCCCCAGCATCGTGGGTGTTCAGCCAAATCTCCACGGTGTTGTACACATTCGTCCAGCGCGGGTGGTGGTCTGTTTTTTCCGCTTCCAGTGCCACTCGCGTCATAAAGGCAAACGCTTCTGAAAAATTTTTGAATGCAAACTTGTTGTAAAGGGTGTTATCTTTATCAACCCAAGCTTTTTTGGTATTCATATAATGGTGTTTTAGCCAATTAGCAAGTGCGGTGTGCCTTTGTTAATCGGTAATTCCTAACCAGCAATTAATGCGCCATCTTTATATAAAGGCAGTACGTCAGCCGCATTTTCAGTAACGCAATATTCCAAATCTTTCTCCAACCCAAAGGCCGAAAGCCTATGCCAGTGTGTTGTTTTTCGTATAAAACTGAACATGTTGTTCTTATGTAGAGTATACATGTCTTCGGCCATCAGGCTACTGTCGCAATGGATGGTAAAATACTCCTTCACGTGGCTAACTACTGCGCCTGCAAACAGCGTGTCTTCCAAATTAAACCGGTCTTTCCAAGCCGAGCATCCCAAAATAACATTCTTGCCCTTTTTTATCAGGTGGTTGCAAACGGCTTGCAAGTTGGGGAACGACCCTGTTATGATTTCATCGGCACCGTTGTCCAACGCCATTTTAAGCAAACGGGTGCCATTGGTGGTGGTTATAACAAGCGTTTTGTCTTCAATAAAACTGCGGGGGTATTCCGCCGGTGAATTGCCATATTGCAAACCGGGTATTACCTTTCCGTCTCGTTCGCCGGCGGTTATGGCCCCCAGGGTTTTACCTATCGCAATGCATTCCTCCACGTTAGCAACAGGCACCACCTTTGCGGCGCCGTTGTGCAAGGCGGTGGCTATAGTTGAGGTGGCGCGGAACACGTCAATAATCACTACCACGCTGTTAGAAACGTCGTAAATGCCCAACAACTTGGGTGATAGTACTGTGTGTAAAAATGGTTTTTGGCTCATACCGTGCAAATATAGCAGAATGGACAACTTGTGAGAAATCCGGGCCGTTGGTGCTGTTGCCAATCATAGCCAAATTGTGCCTCAAATCACATATCTTTAAAGCTTACGGTAAATAATTTCTCGGTCGTATCCTCTCACCTGCATTGCATGCGGGTTTGATAAAGTAACCGTTGATTACCTAAAAGCAAGCAAACAAACTCATGCAAAAACAGCCAAACGAAAACGCAGCACAATTTACTACGGAAGGCTTTAAGCGCAGGCTAGGCCTTACAACTACCATATTGCTTGTAATAGGCACCATTATCGGCTCGGGCATTTTTATGAAGCCTGCACTAATGGCCAAGCAACTCGGCTCGCCCTTGGCGCAACTAAGCGTATGGGTGTTGGCGGGCATTATTTCGCTAACGGGCGCGCTCAGTAACGCAGAAGTGGCTGCCATGTTTCCTGAAACAGGTGGCCAGTATGTTTTTTTTAAAAAAATGTACGGCAACGGCTTTGCTTTTTTGTATGGTTGGGCGGCCTTTACGGTAATTAACACCGGTGGGGTTGCTTCTTTGGCTTATGTAAGCTCTCTGTATACCAATTATTTTATTCACCTGCCTAATTTTTCGCAAACGGTTGAGCAGTCTGTCATGCTCCATATACCGCTGGTGGGCGACATACATCCGTTGGAAAATGCAGGGGTTAAAGTACTTACTGTTTTGCTGGTGGTGTTTTTTACTTTTGTTAACTACCGCAGCCTGCGGTTTGGCAGTTTGTTGCAGAATGTTTTTACATCCCTTAAAATTGTAGCCATCGCTTTGCTTATTGGCGGCATTTTTATTTCAGGGCGTGGTTCGCTTGCAAATATCCTCACCCCATCACCCACCATGCCGCATGGCTTTGCCTTGCTAAGTGGCTATGTGGCGGCATTGGGGGCGGCGTTTTGGGGGTATGAAGGCTGGAACTTTATTACCTACGTGGCTGGGGAAGTAAAAAATCCGCAAAAAAATATCCCAAAGGGGTTGTTTGTGGGCGTTATGGTGGTTATTGCCATTTATTGCCTCGTGTATTTGGCCTATGCTTATGTTATGCCTGTTGGCCAAATGGCTGCGTCGCAATTTGTGGCATCTGATGCCGCCTCCATTGCCTGGGGTGTTGTTGGCGGGTCGCTTATTGCCCTGCTCATCATCCTTTCAACCACCGGCACCACCCATAGTAACATCTTAACCATGGCAAGGGTTACCTATGCCATGGCGGGCGAAAGCAAATGGTTTGCAAAAGCGGGCCGGTTGCAGCCTGTTTACAAAACCCCTGGCAATGCCTTATGGTTGAATTGTTGTTGGACCATCGTACTCATTGTCAGCGGGTCTTTCGATATTCTTACCAGCATGCTGGTTTTTGTAACCTGGTTTTTTTACGGCAGCAGTGCATTAGGGGTTATTATACTGCGTTTTAAAATGAAGGATGTGCCAAGGCCATACCGGGTTTGGGGATACCCTTTTGTAACCTTTCTTTTTGTGGGGTTCACGGCCTTTTTTTTGGCGGTAACCCTTTATACTGACATCAGTAACTATTTGGCGGGCAAAACAACGCTGGTAAACTCCCTTTTGGGGGCGCTTATTACTTGTGCCGGTATACCTGTGTACTATTTTTCCCGTAAAAAGACATAATCAAGCTTTGCCGGCCGCGCCTGCGGTATTTTCCTGGCATATTTTAGTTTAATGAAAAAATAACCTTACCATTATTTTTTTTATTAAATTGCTGTTCTATAACGATAAAATTTGTCATATGATTAAACTACAGGTAATTGGTAATTTGGGGAAAGACTGCGTAGTAAACTCGGTAAACGGTAAAAATGTTATAAACTTCAGTGTTGCGCACACGGAAAAATTCCGCGACAGTATGGGTAACCAAAAAGATAGGACGATTTGGGTTGAATGTGCCTATTGGACAGATAAAACCGGCATAACCCCGTACCTTAAAAAAGGCTCGCAGGTATATGTGGAAGGCACGCCCGATGTGCGTACTTACCAAACCCAAGACGGCAGGCAGGGTGCCGCACTAAGCCTTCGCATATCAAACGTGCAGTTGTTGGGCAGTAAAGGCAACGGTGAAGGCGGCAATGGCGATCACGGCCCTTCTTCCTACCAAGCACCTTCTTCCCAGGGGTATGGCAATGCCCAACACGCCGCAGTGGCACACCATGCAGACATGAGTGAGCCAGTGGTGGACGATTTGCCGTTTTAACAACCAAACAAGTTACATAATAGGGCAGTTTTAAAAACCTGCCCTTTTTTTATGCAATAAAATTTAGCAAATACCAAATTCAATAATTTTAATGTATGCAAAAATGCTCGTTTGTGCTTTTACTATTGCTGGGTATCTTAAACAGTTATAGCCAGCAAACATTACATACAAAAGTTTTGGTGGTTGGCGGCACTACGGGCGGTACCGCAGCAGGTATACAGTGCGCCAGGCAAGGCATAGCCACTGCCATTGTTGAGCAAACGCCTATGCTGGGTGGTATGCTTACCGCTGCAGCAGTAAGCTGTACCGATGGCAATGATTTGTTGCACAGCGGTATGTGGCAGCAGTTGAGGGAAGCACTGTACGCGCATTACGGCAAACGTGGGCTGGGCACGGGTTGGGTGAGCGAAACCTGTTTTGAACCCCATGTGGCCGATAGTATTTTTAAGGCATGGGCAACCGCTGAAAAACAACTGGCAGTGTACTACGGTTGGTATTTTAACAACGTGATTAAAACCGGCAACAAAATAACGGGCGCCAGTTTTGTGAATGAAAAAGGGGAGACATTGGTTGCCTATGCCGATATTGTAATTGATGCCACTGAGCTAGGCGATGTTTTTGCAAATGCTGGCGCGGGCTACGACTTGGGTATGGAAGACCCTGCTTACAGCAGTGAGCCTGAGGCCCGCCAAAAAATAAATATTATACAAGATATAACCTGGGCCGCCGTGCTAAAAGATTATGGCAGTGGTGCTGATATGCGTATTACAAAACCAGCGGGTTATGATGAACGAAAATATTATTGCAGCACCAGCGATGCCCCTTGTTTTGAAAAACCGTATGCCCTGAACACCAAGCAGGTGTTAAATTATGGCTTTTTAACCAGCCTAGATTCCCTTCACCCAAAGTACATGCTTAACTGGCCGATACATGGCAACGATTTTTATTTGAATGCGGTTGAGATGAAACCCATTGACCGCCTTCAGGCGTACGCAGGTGCCAAAAAACAAACACTTGGATTTATTTACTTTTTACAAACCAAGCTGGGGTATAAAAACATAGGGCTTGCAAATGATGAAGCAAACAGCGGGTTGGCTTATATACCCTATAACCGGGAGGGCAGGAGGGTAAAAGGCGTAGTGCGTTTTACCATAAGCCATATAAAAACACCTTATGACTATACGCTTTACCGAACGGGCATAGCAGTGGGTGACTACCCGGTTGACCACCACCATGGCCAATACGCAGGCAAAGTTCCTGCTATACCATTCCCCAAAATACCGGCGTTTACTATACCGTTGGGGGCTTTAGTACCCAAGGGAGTAGACGGGTTAATTGTTTGCGAAAAAGGCGTATCCGTAAGCAATATAGCCAATGGCACCACTAGGCTGCAACCTGTTGTACTGTTAACAGGGCAAGCCGCAGGTATTGCGGCCGCGCAATGTGTGCAAAAACGCATTATGCCCCGCCAAATTGATGTTAGGGGTGTGCAAAGTGAACTGCTGGCCAATAAATGTTACCTGATGCCTTTTTGCGATGTGCAACCAAGCGACAGCGCTTGGCAAGCCGTGCAAAAAATTGGCGTGCTTGGCATATTAAAAGGCGTTGGCAAAAGTGAAGGCTGGGAAAATAAAATGTTTTTTTACCCCGATAGTTTGGTTAGCGCCCGGGAGCTTTTGGGTGGTTTGCATAATTTTTTTGGGCCTTACCCGTCAAAATTTAAGGCAACTGACACCATGCCCCTTAACAGAAACACAGCCTGGTTTATGATAACCGAAATGCAACACTTTATTGCTTTGAAAAAAAACATCAAGCACCAATACCCTTCGGAGGCATTCAATGAATGGATTGGGGCATTAGAAAAAGCTGGCTTGCATGTTAACAAAACTAATAGTGAGCGTGAGGCCTTTGCTGAATTGGAGAAGCCGGTTACCCGCAAAGAAATTGCAGCAATGTGCGATTACCTTTTTATGCAGCCATTTGAACAGTATTGCGATTTTGCCGGAAAAATTACGTTTGCAAACCCAACAGTGGCACATTAAAAAAACATGCAATTTTTTAGTTTTTCGGTTTGCCAACATTGAATCTGCACTACTGCGAAAATAAATATTTATGCCTGAGGCAACGCGTTTGTTTTTACTGCGTATGTATTAAAAGTAAGAGATTAAACGGTTGACAACCTGCAACATATAAGCAACCTATGGAAAACCACCATTAATGTTTAAGGCGGCGCTGCCTAAATAAAGGACACCTTTTTAATAAAACTATTTTAGGGCTGTAAAAGTAAAAGCTGTAGTATGTACGCTGCTGGCCTGGAGTACTATTATGCGCTTACAGCAAAAATTATTGCAATTTGGGATTACGGGGAAAGTTGCACCTATGAATCACTGGGGCCTGCGGTAGATTTTGTGCTGAGGCCTGGCCCCTGTGATTGCTGGGTTACACTATTGGGTTACGGCTATTGCGCCAATATTTTTTGAAGGTCTCCGTCACTTACTGTTAGCGATTTTATCGGCACTAACCTACGGGTTAATTCCTTGTAATTTTTATCCCCCGCAAATATTTTTTTAAGCATAGGCAGTGCTTCTGCCACGCGGCCGTTGTTGCATAAAGCAATGGCCGTCCAATACTGCATTTCCGTATTTGCCGGAAACATATCCATCGCCGCATGGTATTCTGCCATGGCTTTTGGCATATCATTTTTCTCAGTCGCCAAGTCGCCGGCGTTCATGTGGCCATAAGCAATGGTTAAATTATACAACCGCCTCAATTCCTTTAATGGCTGGGGGCTGTCATCCACCCTTATGTCCAAGGTTTTGTCATCCCAAGGCTCGTTTGTTTTTGTGCCTTTTACCACTATTAATCCTGCCGCCTGCATGCCGCGTATGTCGCCGCCAGCTAGTTGTGCTGCATCCAATGCTGCCAAAACCCTTTCAGCCAAGGGCTTACCTGTTGAGGCATTGAATGCTTTGGCCATATTGGCACAAACGGTGCCTGTAAGCATCATGTTGCTTTGCACGCTAAAATTGCTACCAGTTAAGTGCATGGCATATTTTATACAGTTTTTGCCGGTGTGTGCGGCAGCATTGCCTTTGCTGTCTAACACCGCAACCTGCCTTACATCTTCTGCCGCATCGGTTTTTACCAAGCTGTCTAACGCTTGCTGGGCGGTAAAGCCTTGTTTTAACAGGGCAAGCGCTTTTGGGCCGTATGATTTATTTACCGCAGCCTGTGTGGCAACTACGCCCACACCGGCCTCGCCCCACGGCACCAATGTGCCTACGCCAAACCAATGGCTTTGCACGCCAACCGCCATTTCGCCCGTAATACTGTCGCGGGCTACTATGGAAAAAGTGTGTACCTGTGGCTCGTTGTGTTTATGCATTTGTGCAACACTCGGCAAGTATAATAGCACTGAAATTAAACATGTAATAGGCTTTAGCATATAATATGGCTGTTTAGCGTAAAAGTAACCACTGTAATTGAAACGCAGTGGGTTGCAGCTTTTTTGTATGTGCATATATTAAAAAAGCCGCTGTTAAAAAACAGCGGCAAATGCACATGAGAGAAATATACAAACCGTTATAAATTACTTGTCTTTAATTCCTTGGGATACTTAACTGTAACTGTTTTTGTTTCGCCGCTGTGCAGGTATGTTACTTTAAAGGTATCGCCTTCCTTGCCGTCTTTAATGGCGGCCTTTAGGTCGTCAACACTTGTAATATCCTTGTCATTTACCTTGGTAATAACATCATCGTCTTTTATGCCGGCTTTATCGGCAGGTGTTTCATCTTCCACATCTAACACTTTAACGCCCTTGCCATCCTCGGTGTCCTGCACTTGCAAGCCCATATGGGGCTTTGCCTTGTAAAATCCATATGAATGTGCTTGCGGCATTACTTTAAGGTTAAAATTGTTGCCGCTGTTAAGCCCAAAAATACGCAAGTCCTTATTTTTTTGTAGGGTAGCGGTAGCCGTACCCTCTTTTCCTTCGCGTTTATAGGTAATATTAACTTTGTCTTCCGGTTTGTATTTGCCTACTGCTTTGTACAGGTCGTCGCCGTCAGCAATTTTTTCATCACCCAGCTTCGTAATAATGTCACCTTCTTTCAGGCCGGCTTTGTCGGCGGCACTTTCCTCAGTAACATCGGTAACTTTTGCGCCCTCGTCTGTTTTTTCGGTCATAACACCTAGCAAAGCTTTATTGCTTTTAATGTCGCGGCCAAAATTGTTTTTGGTCATGTTCCAGTCACCGCTGGCGATGGAGGGGTTAGTAAAAGTAAATGTGTTTGTGGTAAGGTCGTTTTCATCTTTATACACTTCCACGTTATCGCCTTTAAACGCATCAACGGGTTTGCCGTTCACCGTAATTTTATCTCCGTCTACCACCACCGTCAACTTTTCGGTTGTTTTACCTTTTTTGCGGATAACGATATTTTGCTCAGTCTTGATTTTTACCCCGTCGCCTTTGGCATCTTGGGCGTGGCTGTTTGTTGAAAAGCCGAGAATTAATACTGCGGCCGCCGATTTTAAAAAGTTATGCATGGCTTTTGTTTTTAATGTTCTACGAATACTTTAGTAGACCAAAAATAGGGTAAATTTTGATATACGAAAAGTTTCGGAAATGTTAAATCGAAAATTATTTTACTTGGGTATATTCTATGTGACACTCATTATGACAAATATGCCGAGGGCGAATGATATTTTATAAATGCTTTATGGCATGTTAATATCTCATCAAAGCTTTTATTGGGGTGGCAACAGTAAGGCCAAAACCAAACTGGATAACAAGTTGGGGGTGATTTATCCCATACTTTTGGCGATAAGGCTATGAAAATGGTGCGTGCCCGTTTCATGCTTTACTGAATACCGGCCATGGCTATAAAACCTACTTCGTATGCCCTTCTGCACGTTTTCAACCACTTCTTCGTCTTCCAACTCCACCGTGTCCAAACCGCTGCCGGCACCCGTGTTAAATTTGCTTTCGTCACTTACAAATACAAGAAACGAAACTTTGCATTCGCCAACGCCTGTTGGCTGCACCAGGTTGAACGAAAGCCCCCAAGGGTAAAAATTAAACATCATGTTAGGGTACACCCAAAAATAGTAGGCGGCCACTTGCTTGCCGTAGTCGGGGCTGGTGGTGGGTAGGTTAAAGCAAACATCGCCTTTTTTGCCAATACCCAATTGTAGGTTGCTGTAGGTAAATATTTCGGTGGTGTACTCGCCAAAATCCAACACTTGGTTAAGGCCCGCGTGCACAAAAGGTATGTGGAATCCCTCCAAATAGTTTTCGCAGTAAAGCGCCCAATTGGCTTTTACAAAATAATCTTTGCTAAGGGCTGGTTTAAATATTAGCTGATCCATGGGAAACCAATCCATCCGCTCTTGCATATCCTTAAACACCTCGTTGGCGGGTATGGTAGGCTGTAAGCTAGTAAACAGCAGATTGCCCCATTCAAACACAGGTAAGTTATGCAGGTTATCTGCCTCGGTTGGAAAGTTCTCCACCTCCTTAAACTCCGGCATGGATGTGAATTTGCCGTCTAACGAAAACTGCCGCCCATGGTATTTACATCGCAGTTGGTTTAATTGGCAGGCTTTGTACACCATCAAATTGCCGCGGTGGGTGCAAACATTGCTCATGCAATGCAGCATTCCTTCTTTGGTTTTCGTAAGCAGCAGCGGTTCGTTCAAATAACCGTCCAATAATGTAAATGGATAGGCCGATGCTGGTTCTGTAACAAGGCCGCTATCGCCGATAAACTGCCAGGAAGGCGCGAATATTTTTTCTTTCGATTCTTCAAAACATTCTTGGCTCGTATAATACTCTTTGCTTATTGTATTGGCCCTGGCAATGTTGTTATGGATAGTAAACCTTGGCATAACCTGCTTTTTGCTAAAGATAAGGAGTAAAAATGTGTAACAACCGCGTACAATACTGTAAATTGGTTGGTTTGAGGACAATAAATTTAGTTGGCTGCGATAGCGATTGAATGGAGTGGTGTATACCAGTTTTCAAAAATTGTTCATACACATAAATAAAAATAATCAACGCCTTTGTGCTAATATTGTTTTCAATTATTTACGAAGATGAAGCGATTTCTGCCTGCTTTTGCCATTGTTTGCATGTTGGGATTTATTGGCGGCTGCACTTCCGGTGAAAATACCCAGGGTGAGCAGGCGGCTAAAAATTATTGCGCCTCTTGCCATATTTTTCCTGCACCATCGCTGCTAGACAAAAACACTTGGGTAAAAAGTATATTACCCATCATGGGGCAAAAATTGGGCATACAATATTATAACGGGCAGCCTTACCCCGATTTGCATGTTGTTACCAGCCAAAACAAACAGGTACTGCAAACGGCCGGCATATCGCTTGAAGACTGGAATAACATTGTAGCCTACTACCGATCAACAGCCCCTGATACCATGCCGTATTTGGGCAGGCCGGCCGTTACGCAGTTTACGCAACTTTTTACCGCTAAGCCGGCCATGCTTGAACATGGTTTTCCCTCCACGACTTATGTTAAAATCGACCCCGGTAACAAATGGATATATGCGGCCAGCGGATATGATTCGTCTATTTCAGTGTACGATGCGTCGCTGAAGAAACTGTCAGAAAAAGATGTGCATGGCGTGGTGGTTGATATGAGTTTTGACAGTGGCTTGGGCAAGCCTGGGGGTAGGGCGGGTTGTTTTGACAATATTGGCTACATTAACCCCAACGACGGCCGAACGGGAAGTGCCAATAGGTACACCCTTACTGCCAAGGGCGAATTGTTTGTGGGTGCGCAAATTGCCGGGGCGTTGCCCCGGCCTGTACAATTTACACCTTGCGACCTTGACACCGATGGTAAGACGGATTACTTAGTGTGTGGGTTTGGCAATACAACCGGTGAGTTTTATTGGATGAGAAACACAGCGGACGGTAAGTTTGAAAAGAAGTTACTTGACGCTATACCGGGTGCCATAAAAGCGTATGTAAAAGATTTTAACAACGATGGCCTGCCGGATATTATGGTGTTGTTTGCGCAAGCACAGGAAGGTATTTATATGTTTACTAATAAAGGCAAGGGTAATTTTGAAAAAAGAGATGTGCTGAGGTTTCCGCCAGTGTATGGGTCGTGCTATTTTGAATTGGATGATTTTAACCACGATGGTTATGAAGACATACTGTATTGTTGCGGCGACAACGCCGACTACTCTGCCAAAGAGCTTAAGGACTACCATGGTATGTATATTTATTTGAACGATGGGAAATATAATTTTAAGCAGGCTAGTTTTTTCCCCATGTATGGCTGTTACAAGGCCGTAGCGAGGGATTTTGATAAGGATGGTGACTTGGATATTGCTGTTATTTCCTTTTTTCCCGACAAACAAAAGCGGCCCCAGGAATCGTTTTTATACCTGGAAAATAAAGGCGGGTTTAATTATACCCCTTTCGCCATACCCCAGTTTGGTGCAGGCAACTGGCTTACGTTAGATGTTGGCGATGTTGACGGCGACGGTGATGATGATATTGTGATAGGCAACTTGGATATGCCAAAAGTTCGCCAAAGGTCAAGGTCGCAGCAAACGGGCAAGCCTGCCTTTTTGTTGTTGGAAAACCATACACTGGGGCGGAAATAATGGATGTTTTTCGGAGTTATTTTTTGGCGCATCGGATGCGCCATAGGCTTATGGGGTAACAAAACTGTCTCCAATAAACGTATTTTTTCCATATCCTGTACTGGGAGAATTTTTTTTGAGGTTTGCAGCATACCGGTTATTTTAAAAAGGGATTAAAATTTTTGATATTTTTTTAGGGAGCGGTAATCCTTTTGTGCTTCGTTAGCGTTTTTTAACTGTTTTAACACCAGATGCATCATTTCTTGGCAATCGGGTGTCTAAAAGGGCATAAAAGTTGTTGTTACACTAAAAAAAGCACCAAAATGAAAAAAGCGCAATCATCCAACGGCAATTCTAGGGTATCGTTTTGTAGGGCAGTTATTCATTTTTTAGTGTATAATCAATTGCCAAAGTCAATGAAATCAATTTTATAGTAAGCATAATAAAAAATCCCGTTTAAAGTAACTAAACGGGATTTTTTTATGTAGCCAATCGGTACCTGTTAAACTTGGTGCGGGTTTTCCTCCTCGCTGCTTTCCATCGCGCTCAGCCGCAGTTCTTCCAATTTTTTCGGGCTGTAAGATATTCTTGTTATCACTACAAACAACACCGGTACTATGAAGATGGCCAATGATGTGGCCGCCAGCATACCGCCCATCACCGTCCAACCAATGGTATTACGGGCACTTGCACCCGCACCGGTGGCAAACACCAATGGCAGCACCCCCAAAATAAAGGCAAACGACGTCATGAGTATTGGCCTCAAACGCAACTTAACCGCTTCTAATGTGGCCGACAAGATGGGAATGCCTCGGTCTACCCGCTCTTTCGCAAATTCCACAATAAGGATGGCGTTTTTCGCCGATAAGCCAATCAATGTTATCAAGCCTATTTGCGCGTAAATATTGTTAGAAACAGAGGGTACAAAAGTAAGGGTGAGTATGGCCCCGAACATACCTACGGGCACAGCAAACAGTACCGAGAATGGTACCGACCAACTCTCATACAAAGCCGCCAGAAACAAGAACACAAACAAAATTGACAGCGAGAAAATATAGGTACTGCTGGAGCCGGAGTTAATTTCCTGTAGGCTTAAGCCCGAAAACTCGTAGCCGTATCCTTCGGGCAGCACTTTGTCGGCTACCTCGCGCAGTGCCTGTATGGCCTGCCCGCTGC
The DNA here is from genome assembly GCA_903882935.1 of uncultured Parafilimonas sp. Lineage (GTDB taxonomy): Bacteria > Bacteroidota > Bacteroidia > Chitinophagales > Chitinophagaceae > JABDFW01. Next base: position 170,018 of record CAIRZB010000001.1, read on the forward strand.
TGTAGCCGGGTTTGGCACTGCCGTTTATCTCGGCGGTGCGGAAGATGTTGAAATGGGAAATTAATGGCGCGCTTTCAGTAAGCTTGTAACTGGTAATGGCACTGAGCGGTATCATTTGGCCGCCTGTATTGCGTACATAATAATTGCCCAAGTCTTTAATATCCTGCCGGTAAATAGTATCGGCCTGCGCCACCACATGAAAGTTACGTCCGTAAATTGTAAAGTCGTTTACATAGCTGCTGCCCAAAAATGTTTGCATGGTGTTGTACACATCGCTGAGTGACAGTCCCAGTTTTTTGCATTTATCCCGGTCCACAATAACTTGGTATCCTGGGGTATGTGCCGAAAAGAAAGTGAACGCGCGGCTTATTTCTGGCCGTTTGTTTACCGCTGCAACAAAAGTATTTACCACCCTTTCAAAGGCTTTTATGTCGTCGTTGGTTTGCTTTTGCTCCAACTCAAAAGTAAAGCCGCCCGTTTGGCCCAAGCCTGGTATGGCCGGCGGCGGTATTACCACAATATTCGCTTCCTTAATAACACTAAGGCGTTTAACCAGTTCGGCCAATACGCCCTGCATCTGTAATTCCTTGCTTTCGCGCTGGTCCCAAGGCTTTAACTGGGTAAACACAGTGCCACTGTTGCTTTTTGTGGCAAACGTAACGGCGTTTAAGCCGCCCAAAGCGGCAAAATGCCCAACGCCTGGGGTGTTTTTTATAATCTTCATCATCGAGTCCAGCACGGCAATGCTGCGCGTGGTAGATGAAGCCTCTGGTATTTCGTAGGTAACATATAAGCGCCCCTCATCCTCCGTGGGTATAAAGCCCGTTGGCTTAGCCTTAAACAACAATACCGCCCCCGCTGCTACGCAAATAAGTAGCACTATAACATAAGGGGCGCCTTTTATCCACCCCTTTACCCCAAGCGTGTAGTTAATAGCCAGCCGCCTAAAGCCTTCGTTAAATGTATAAAACGCTTTGTTTAAACCTTTAGAATCTTTGCCAACAGTGGATGGCTTTAGCAGCATGGTACAAAGAGCCGGTGTTAGAGACAGTGCAACAAATGCAGAGATAATTACTGAAATAGCGATGGTGATGGCAAACTGTTGGTATAGCCTGCCCACTAAGCCGGGTATAAAACCAACAGGTACAAAAACGGCGGCAAGTATTAGGGCGATGGCCACCACAGGGCCTGATATATCTTTCATCGCTTTTGCGGTGGCCTCCTTTGCATTCAGTTTTTCCTCGTCAATGTAATGCTGCACGGCTTCAACCACCACAATGGCATCATCCACCACTATACCTATGGCCAGTACAAAACCAAACATGGTTAGGGTGTTAACCGTAAAACCCAAGGGCACAAAAAATATAAAAGTGCCTATTAACGAAACGGGTATGGCTAACACAGGTATTAAAGTGGCGCGCCAGCTTTGCAGAAAGATGAAGACCACCAAAATTACCAACCCCAGTGCCTCTAAAAGTGTTTTAACCACCTCGCTGATAGAAACCTCCACTACGGAAACACTTTCAAACGGCACTACGTAATCTACATCTTTGGGAAAATATTTTTTTAATTTGTCCATGGCGGCATAAATGCCTTTGGCTGTTTGTAAGGAGTTGCTGCCCGGCGCTTGGTACACCAACAAGTACGAGGCGCGTTTACTATCTACAAACGAGTTGCTTGCATAGCTGAATTTGCCCAGCGACACCCTGGCTACATCCTTAAGGTACACAATGGACCCCTGCTGGGGGTTTGAGCGTACGATGATGCTGTCAAATTGGTTGGGTTTGCTTAACCTGCTGTTGGTGGTTACGGTGTACTCAAACGCCGTGGATGTTGGCTGCGGCGGTGCGCCTACCGAGCCTGCTGCAACTTGCAGGTTTTGTTCCTGCAACGCAAGGGTAACATCGCTGGCAGTAAGGCCCAGCTGGGCCAGCCTGTCAGGCTGCAACCAAACACGCATGCTAAAATCATCTGCACGCGTAAACACGTCGCCCACGCCGGGTACGCGCAATAGCGCATCACGCACGTAGATATTGGTATAGTTATCTAAAAATGGAACACTGTGGGTGCCGTTGGGCGCATAAATGGCCACCAGCATTAATATGCTGGGGTTGCGCTTGCGGGTGGTAATGCCTATGCGTTTTACCACATCTGGCAGGGCAGGGGTGGCTATGCTAACCCTGTTTTGGATATCGAGGGTGGCTACGTCAACATTGGTGCCCACGTTTAGGGTAACTGTTATGGAGCTTTGGCCGTTGCTGGTACTGTTGCCCTGCATATATGCCATACCCGGTGTGCCATTTATTTGTGTTTCAATGGGCGTGGTAACCGTTTGCTCAACGGTTTCTGCGTCAGCACCCGTAAACTGCGTGGTTACGTTTACCGTGGGCGGGGTGATTTCTGGGTATTGGCTTATGGGCATGTTAAGCACCGCCAGCAACCCCACCAGCAGTATTACGATGGATATTACTATCGCGGTTACTGGGCGTCGTATAAAAGTATCTGCTATCATATAGTAAAAGTCATTAGGTCATTGGTCAATTAGTGATTGCATGAGTGGTCGATAAGTCATTGGGTCATCAAGTCAATAGTCAATCGGCAAGTGGTAATTGCCGCAATTTTTTATGAATGACTTATTTACCATTGACTAATGACCGTTTGTTGGTGCTATTAGTATTAATGAACTGTCTCTTAATTTTTGGATACCGTCGGTAACGATTGTTTCGCCTTCGCTAAGCCCGTTTAAAACCACTACCTTGTCGCTAATACGCTGCCCAAGCGTTATTTTACGTTGGGTTACTTTATTACCGGGTATGGTTACATACACTACGTATTCACCCATTTGCTCAGTAACAGCTTTATTAGGCACCATTACCACCGGTGCGGGGGTACTGTTTTTTATTTTAATGTTCGCCGTTATGCCAGCCCTTAAAAGGTTTTGCGGGTTTCTGAATGTGAGTCTTGTTTTTATGGTGCCGGTTGTGGGGTCGGCCGCCCGGTCGATAAACAAAATATGGCCTGGTACAGGGTATAAGCTTCCATCTGCCAATATCAGGCTGAAAACCGAGTCTTTTTCGTCATTGCCTTTTTGCAGTAGTTGGGTAAATCGGGGTATTTGTTTTTGGTCAATCGCCAGATCAACAGCCATGGGGTCGTCCTGTGACACCGAGTTTAGCACAATTGCACCTGCCGAAACGGCTGTGCCTACCTTAACTTGCGAAATGCCGATGGTGCCGTCAAAAGGTGCATATATGGTTGCGTATTTAAGGCCGGTTTGTACGCTGGTTACGTTGGCTTCTGCTGCTTGCACTTGTTTTTTTGCCGATTCAAAGGCCGCATCGGCATAGTCAACCTGCTGTTTGGCAATGGCATCCTGCTTGTCTAAAAAATGGTAGCGTTCTGCGTCTTTTTGGGCTTTTTGCAGATTGGTTTTCTGCACGTCTACATTGGCCAACGCCTGCCGGTAATTGGCCTCGTATTGCTGCTGGTCAATGGTGTATAGTTTTTGGCCTTTCTGCACATGGTCGCCGTCTTTAAAAAATAGGCCGGTTATGTAGCCTGAAACCTGTGGGCGTAGGTCTACCTGGTTTAGCGGAACAAGGGTGGCTGGGTATTGGTCGTAATACACTGCGCCGCTTTTGCCAACGGTGGCAACATTAACCTGCACGGGCGGCGGCGGGGCTGGGGGTAGTTGTTTTTGGCCGCAGGCGGCTGCCAACAATAACATTGCAATGCTAACGCCAAATCTATTAACTGTGGTACCCATATTATAATGATGTTTAAATAGTTTAATACTCAACGATGCCCAATGCTTTTTGCACATTTATTTTACTGGCCAAAACCTGGTAAAGCGCGTTGGTATATCCAATTTCTGCGTTGCGCAAAGCCTCTTCCGCAGTTATTACGTCCAAGTATGTTTTTACACCTGCTTTATATTGCAGTTCAAGGGTGTTATACACCTCGTTGGCCAGCTGCAGGTTTTCGTTTAATATACCGTAGTTGTATAGGTTGCTTTTGTATGCGGCCAGTGCCTGCTGGTATTGGTTGTTAATAGTATCTTTATAGCCCCCTAAGTTATACTCATACCGTTGTACCTGCAATTCTGCCCCTTTTATATTTTCAACTCTTTTAAAACCTTGGAAGATGGGTAAGCTAAGCTGCAAGCCCGCATACGAGGTGGGGTAATTTTGGTTGTACAGTTTTGAAAGGCCACTGTTGAAATAATTAAAGTTGTAGGCACCAAATGCAGATATAGTGGGAAAATAGGCCAGCTTATTGTAGCGTACATTTTGCAGCAGCAGCTTTTTTTGGGTTTGCATAAGGCGGTATTCAACACGGTTATCGTAGTTAACCTGCTGTGCAGTGTCAATATACAGCTCTTTTTGGAGTTGGGTGGAATCGAATTGTAATTGCAGCAAGGCACTGTTTGGGTAGCCCATGGCCAGTTTTAGGGAAGATAATTTTGCTTTTAAAGAGTCCTGCTGGCCATTTTTTTGGGCCGCGGCGTTGTTGAGGCTTATGGTGGCCCTTTTGTAATCAATCTTGTCCACCACACCGGCTTGGTATTGCGCATAAGCATCCTTAAGGCTGCGTTGCAGGCGCTTTATGTCCTCCTCAGTCAAGGTAATTTGCTTTTCGGTTAGCAGTACTGCATAAAATGCCTGTGTTACTGATACCGTAATGGCAATTTTGTCTGCCTCGGTTAATTGCTTGGCTTGGGTCCGCACGTCTTGCGCAGTATGGCTTGCCAGCAACACATCTCTGTTAAAAATATTTTGTGTGGCTTGTATGCCTGCGGTTGATGTGTTGTAGCTGCCGGTATGCACCACCGAGCCGGCAAAATTTGCCGATGGTAATTGAAAATTGTTTTGCAGGTTGTAGGCAAGGGTAACCTGCGGGTACCAATCGGCCAGTTTGCTTTTTATGGTTGATTCAACTATTTTTTGGTCAACTAAAGACTGCTGCACCAATGGCTGGTGTGCTATAGCGTATTGGATGCATTGTTTTAAAGATACGCTGTTTGCGAGCGAATCGCGTGGGCTTTGGGCCTCTGCCAAGTGAGTTAAAATAAGCAAGCTGATAAAGCCAATGCAACTGGAAATCTCTTTCATATAAACGTAATGAGGCCGTTATAAAATTATACTACCAATTAGGTTTTGCTATGAAGGGGTATTGAAAGCAGGCAATATAAAAATTGGTAGCGGCATTGCCAACACGAGTACAAATATAGCGGACTATCCATAGAAATCAAACGGTTGTTTAGTTTTTTTGGGAGGCTTTATATTTTAGTATTTATATGTAAGCCAAATATTTTTTTTAAAATATGTTAAAAAATTAAAAAAATATTTATATTGTAGCCTAATCAAAAACCTTAAAAACTATGGGTATCTTATTTATCCTCCCCCTAGCGATTGTTGTTTTTTACATTGCCGCAGGTTGGAAAATTTATCAAAAAGCCGGCCAGCCTGGCTGGGCCAGCATTATTCCTATTTACGGGGCCTACATTTTGCTTAAAATCGTTGGTAAGCCGGGTTGGTGGCTGTTACTTTATTTCATTCCGTTAGTTAACATCGTCTATTTTGTTTGGACATATAACATGCTGTCCAAAAGTTTTGGCAAAGATGAAGGTTTTACAGTGGGGCTGCTATTGCTGGGCTTCGTTTTTTGGCCCATACTAGGGTTTGGCAGTGCTAAATACTTAGGGCCTTATGGTGATCCTGTTGCGTTTAATGCTATGCGGGAAGAATCTACATTTGATTTTGAAAAGGGTGTAAATGGTTAATCATTTTTAGTTTAAAAATACCCGCAAAATTAGTTTTTGCGGGTATTTTTTATTTGTTAGCTTGCCATTTTTGGAAGGATTTTTGATATCAAAAGAAATTATTAGCATGAAAAAGTTACTTGCCATTATTTTTTTGCTTCAGTTTATAGCATACCTGTCCATCGGCCAAGACCTAACAGCCATACGAAAGGATTTAGAACAACGCATGGCCGGTAAAAAAGGTGTACCCTATGGCAACAATGCCGCAGCTGGCAAATATTACAACATCCGGGGCTTTAAAATGTACTTCGAAGTGTACGGCAGTGGCAAGCCATTGTTAATTATACATGGCAATGGGGGTTCCATCAACAATTTTGTGTACCAAATACCTTATTTCGCCCAAAAATATAAAGTGATCATTGCCGACAGCCGCTCCCAGGGAAAATCGATTGACAATGGTGATTCGCTATCGTATGAAATGATGGCAGATGATTATGCTGCTCTGCTGGATGCCATGAAAATTGATTCTGCAAATGTTATCGGGTGGAGCGATGGCGGCATAAATGCGCTATTACTAGCCTTACGCCACCCTGAAAAAGTGGGCAAAATGGCCATAACCGGTGCAAATTTGCGGCCCGACACCAGTGCTGTGTACCAAGAGGTATGGGATATGGTTACGCCCGAATATAACGGTCTTAAGCAAAAGCCTAACTTAACCGTAAAGGAAAAAGCCGCCTTCAAGTTGCTTCGTTTATTGTGCGACCAGCCACATATTCCTGCGCAGGCATTACAAGCTATAAAAGTGCCTGCTCTGGTAATGGGCGGTGACCATGACGTGATAAAAATTGAACATACCGTCGAAATATTCCACAGCATACCCAATGCTTATTTATACATCTTCCCTAATTCCGGGCATAGCACGCCTTTGGTGTACGCAGATGAGTTTAATAAGAAGGTAGGCAACTTTTTTGCAACACCCTATAGGGTTGTTAAGGGCGAGGCTCGGTTTTTTTAATAACTGCGGAATGGCCCTGTATGTTTAGGTGGGCATATTTCATAGGCTCTGGCCTGGGTTTTTACAGGCTCGTACTGCAGCAGGCCTTGGCCTTCATGGCGGCTACATGCCCATCAAGTCGCTCCGTTGTTGCTTTATTATTCGCATCATTAGCCCATAATCAAGGTGCTTGGCCAGTGCGTTTACCGCCTGGGCAATTCTTTTGGTTTTGGTTTCATCTGTTTTGGCACTGGTTATCCATTTGGTAAAGTAAAGCTGGTGGCTTTGTGCAAGGCTGTTAAAATAGGCCAATGCGGCGGGTTCATATTCCAAGCATTCCATCATTTCTGCCGGCGGCTGTATGGCGGTTTCGTCAAGCTCAATTTTCACCAACACCTTATCCCCCTTGCGTTTTTTAAGCCCTTTGCGCATAGTGGCATTTATGGCCATAATATAATCGCCTTTGCCCATGGGTATCAATGCTACTTGTTTAATTGCGTAGCTGTCAAGCCAGCCCTTTACACGAAAGCTTTTTTTATTGCCCGGCTTTACTTGTGCCGCAATTTCGGCACACACGTTAATGTACGTCCAGCCGGTTTTTTCGCCTTGTTCGGCAAATTGTAGCAGGGTTGTGGTAAACTGCACCATGTGGTAAAAATAAAATAATTTTTAAAGGCATGCCCGTTATTTAGTTTACCTGGTTTGGTATATTAGCCAAGCCGCAACTTTACAACTTAAGCCGCAATTTGGCTTTGTTTAGCAAAATGGCAACGCCCATTACCGCAACCGCAAAAAAGGCTGCCCATGCAATACCGCCCCAGCCCCTGTCAACACTTTCGGGTATTAAGCTTATGCCAAACAGGGTAGTGATGTAATAAATAAAATCTGGTATTATGTAGGTAAGCAACGGGTTATTGGCTGCCGGTTTAAAAAAACTTGTCCAAGCCTTTATTTGCTTAACATCTATCAGCCAATATAAAAACGCAAAAATTAAGGTACAGCATCCCGCACTGTACATGCACCAAGTTGGCGTGGCATATATTTTTGATATTTTGTAATACGGCCTAAGCAAATACCCAACAGTAAATAGCACGGCGGCAAAGCTGATGGCTTGTAAAAAACGTTTTGGTAGCTTAACAGGCTTTGATTCGTCAAAAAATACCAAGCTGGCCACCATGCCGCATAACACTATGCTGGCATGGGCCAAATTACCGGCTTGCGCCGGTATAAATTGCAACCAGCCAGTTTGCTGCACCTGCGGCAGTTTTGCGGCTGCGTACCATGCAACGCAAATGGCCACAGCTGCTGCAAGCCCATATTTGTTGCCCCGGCACACCTGGTAAACAATGCATGCATACAGGTAAGCCCAGCCAATAAGCCCCAATATGCCCCACCAGCGCGGTGTTATATGCCCCCCTTGCTCATCTTTATACACAAAAGCCAATACCGCAAGCAAAATAAACCCAACGGCTTTTAACGCGATAACAAGTTTTTTGCCAGCCTTGTAGTAAACCTTCCAAATAATAACCACTGCTGTTAAAAATAGCAAAGCCCAAAGGTTTATGTTAATGCCCATGGCAGCCTCGTCATACCCGCCCTCGGCATTTACCATAAAAAAGCCCAACACCAATAGGCCCAGTGTGCGGAACAGGATATGTTGTTGTAACTGTAAAAAACTATCGCCCTTTGCCAGCCTGCTGTTAATGGCAAACGGTATTGACATGCCCACGATAAAAAGAAACGAAGGAAAAACCGCATCCACAAAAGTCATCCCGTCATCGTTTGCATGCATATGCTTCATCCAGCCGGGTATGTCTTTGGCCCCGGCAAGCTCATTTACAAAAACCATCACCAGTATGGTTATGCCGCGCAAGGCATCTATAGATAAAATTCGTTGTGTGCTAAGTTTGTTATATTGCATTTGGGTGGTAATTTAAAACTGCTCTAACCGCCGCCGCTTGATGGCGACGTGGCCACTAAAGAAAAATTAAATATATATGAATTTAGCACGCGCCCTCAACCTAAAGGCACTAGTTTTTGCCACAGCAATCATTTTTGTTTGTGCCTACACCCCAAAACATGGGCAGCCTAGTAAAAACAAGGGGGCTAAGCAAGTGATTATGGGGTATGTGGGCGGTTACAGGGGGCTGATACGCACCGACTCCATCGACGTTGCGCGCTTAACCCATATAAACTATGCTTTTGTGGATATTAAGGACAACAGGGCATGGTTACATAATGGCAAGACTGACGAAGTGAATTTGAGGCGGCTTGCGGCGTTGAAAACGAAAAACCCAGCATTGAAAATATTGATTTCCGTGGGTGGTTGGACGTGGAGCAAGCATTTTTCAGATGCCGTGCTTACTGACACCGCTACCAAAAATTTTGCAGAAAGTGCGGTAGCCATAGTGGCCAAATACGGCATTGACGGTGTGGATATTGACTGGGAGTACCCCGGCATGGAGGGTGATGGCAATGTATACCGGCCGCAAGATAAAACCGGCTACACCAGGCTTTTTAAATACCTGCGGCAGGGGTTGGACAGCCTGGGCCAACTAACCCGGCAGCAATATTGTGTTACAACCGCCGTGGGTGCATCGCAGCAGTATATTGACCATACCGAGATGGGCAAAGTGCAGCAATACACAGACTTTATAAACTTGATGACCTACGACTTTACGGATGGCGATGATACCGTGGCGATACACCATACTAACCTTTATGCGCCGTTGGCTTACCCTGCTGGCAGGTTGCGGAGTGCAGACATTTGCACAAAAGAGTTTTTGGCTGCGGGTGTGCCCGCCGAAAAACTGGTGATGGGCATTGGCTTTTACGGCCATGCCATGCAGATGCGCAATGCCATGGGGCATGGGCTAAACCAAAAAGCTGTTAAGGCCGTGCGGGTAGGCGGTTTTAGCTTTATACACGACAGCCTGGTGAACAAACGGGGCTATGTGCGGTATTGGGACAGTGCGGCACATGCCCCCTACCTTTTTAACGAGGAAAGAAAAATATTTATCACCTACGACGACGAGCAGTCAGTAAAAGATAAATGTTTGTATACAACGCAGCACGGGTTGGGCGGTGTAATGTTTTGGGAGTATTTTGAAGACAAACGGGAATATTTGCTGAAGACGATAACGGAGAATTTGGCGTATAGATAATTGGCCTTATAGTTTTTACAATACGCAACAGTGGTTTTTTTATACGTAAACAGTTGATTTTAAATGCAACTAAATATAGCTTTTAAAATTACTTCTAATACAAGTTAACAAAAACTTTACGAAACAGTGCGGTTTATTGGCTGTTTAGCCTTACCTTTGCGCCGTATTAATGAGTTATACACAAAATTAAGTAAGTGAAGGATCTTATCTGCTACACAAAATCTGCTAACGGGTTAGTTTTCATTACTCCAGTGTTTTTCTCAGAACATTTATCATTTTTATTAATTAGCAAAGCATGAACATTTATGTTTCAAACTTAAGCTTCAACGTAGAAGACGAAGACTTAAGAGGATTTTTTGAAGAGTACGGCGAAATCAAATCAGCAAAAGTTATCACAGACAAATTCACGCAGAAAAGCCGTGGTTTTGGTTTTGTGGAAATGCTTGATGATGAAGCTGCACAAAAAGCCATTAAAGAATTGGACGGTGCCCAGGTTGAAGGCAGGGCTATCCGTGTAACTATTGCCAAGCCTAGGGAAGAAAAAAGTGGCCCTAGCAACGGCGGCGGTGCAAGGCGTTCATTTAGCAATAGCGGCAACGGCGGCGGCGGTGGAAGCAGGTGGTAGTACTACCCGTTTAATCGTATTAAAAAAGGGAGTTCACTTATCATGGACTCTCTTTTTTATTTGCACCAACTCAGCGTTGATGAAGCAGAAGTATATGCTCGATTAGCATAATAACAATAATGGCCACTAAAACCCGGTCGTAAATGACAGCCCATCCCAATTGTAGGTAAGTGTTCACCTCCGTATTTTGAAACTGTCTCCCTCGGTTAATATGGCCATGGAAACGTTTTTCCAAGTAATTTGGCCCTTTCCATTAATCACCAATCCCTTCGGCTTACGCAGCAATACCACCTGCCCTTCGCCGGTAACAGTTATTTTTTTGCCCTGCACTACAATGGCTGTTGATTCATCAATGCCAATGCACGGGTAGCTAGGGTATTTGGCCAAAGCCGATATAAGCCGGTTGTAACGGCTGCGTTTGATAAAATGCTGGTCTATGATTACGGAATCAATCAAGCCGAGTCCCTCCTGTATGTCAATATTGCCATAAACTATTTTCTTAAAAGTCTCATGGTATACCGTGTCGCCAAGCAGCTCGTTGCCAGTAAGCATTTCATGGCTCATAACGGCGGCACCGGCACTGGTGCCGGCAACCGTAGCGCCTTGGTTATAGGCTGCATGAATGGCATCGTACACCGGTGTGTGCAGCACGGCCTTCATAAAACGAACTTGGTCGCCGCCAGTAATAAAAATTAATTTGGCGTGCTTGAGTGAATCTAGCCATACTTGGTCATGTGTTCTGTCTGCGGTAAAGTTTAGCTTGGCTATGGTGTTTGTACAAAGGCTTTTAATATCCTCATTAAAATAAAAAATACGAACTGTCTGGCTCTGCACTGCTCATAGGCAGTACCGCTACATAATCTTTTTTGCCCAGCTCCGCTGTACCCAGCAAAGTTTTCATCAATGCCACCGTTCGGTTGCCGCCGCCAATAATAAACAGCTTGCCTTTTGGGGCGGTATGTTTTGGCTGCGCATTTGTAGCCGCAATGGCAGTTAACAAAACAGCTATTATAAGTCGGTATTTCATGTGGGCAAGTTAGGGCATAATGCCAAATATTGGGCAAAAGTGAAAGCCCCGTTAATAAACCGGCCTACAAAATCACTTGGATGTCATTTTTTATTTAAGTTAACAAACCGAACTGTTTTTGGCACCGTAATTGAATACAATTTATTATTGAAAGGGGGAGTTTTTATGAAAGACAATTTTACGATATCATGGAAGGGCAGTAGGGTGGTGGTTGACCTGGTGGAGACTAACAAAACACCCGTGTATGTTTTGCACATGCCAAAAACGAAGAAAGAAATCATCAGCCATATTGATGAAACCGGCGTTGAACACTGGCTTGAAAGAGGCAAGGGCGAGACGGACGATGCCAATAAAATTGGGGCATTAATTGAAATGGCCATGTACAAACATTACAACCATTGGGGTATTTAACCCAGTTGGTTTAATGCCTTTAGCATGCTTGCCGTTACCAGCAGTTGGCCTGTATGCCGCATGGTATGTTCCGCTGCATGAAAAAGCAACCCTAACACATTGGTGGGTATTTGTTTACGCCCAATGCCGCGCACATCTAAAATGGTAGAGGTGTCCGTTTGCCTTAGTTGGGTAATGGCATTTTCTATTTGCCCGTCAAGGGCCGCTAGTACATCATTCATCCCAATAAGTTCATCGTGTTTTCCCTCCAGGCTTAATGCCTGTAGCTGTAGCTGGCTTAAAGCCTCGCCTTTTGCGTAGGTAAAAAGCCTGTCTAACACGCCCGTTATGTGTTGTACATGAAAGGCAGGGCTGGCCAACCCGGCAGGCTGCTGCCAAAATAACGCACGGTCAAAATTGTTTAGTATGCTGTGTGCTTCTTCTTGGGCCTGTAACAATGCATGTGCCACCGGCTGCAACAGCGGGGCAATGCCGGGTATTGGCCCACGTTGCCAAACTTCAGGTTGTTGTGTTGTTGCCATACATCATAATTTTTCTTTTCCAAAGTAACGCTTTAATTGTGCTTAATATGTGCCTGGTGGTTCCGAAATGAGAAATTTCATATTGTTTTTTCACCAACATTTTGTAGCTTTATTTATTACCCTAAAAAAGTGTCAGTTCCCCTTTAAAACGCCCCTTTTCCTGCCATTAAATGGTTGGCGAAGGCATTTATAACAATATCAAAATTTTTTTTATGACGAATGAAGCCATCGCCAAATTTGTTGAAAGCACGGGTAAGGCGAAAGAGCATGTGAAGATTTCTTTTAAAAAGCGTGGTACCGTGGTGGGTTATTTTGTACAGAGCAAAGACTATAACGACCTAAAATCGAAAAACTTTTGGCGCATAGTGATTGAACCACATATTGATGCGTGGAAAAAATCGAACGATATTAACCTTGCCAAAATTTTTAATGGCATAGAAATTACCAGTTTAAAGGCCGTGTAACACTTCGCCACTGTGTCTGTCTTTTATTGTTCCTGCCAGCTAATAACGCAACTCTGCCGCAGCCAAGTTTTATAACTGGCCACTATTAGCTGAACATCCTATAAAAACAGCAAAGAATATTAGTTAATTTTTTACACAGTGCGGGTTAATTACCCGCCTGCTTTTTTATGCCCGGCAGCCCAAACTTTTTTGTGTGCCATCGTGCCTTTGCCTGCACGGTATACTCAATTGCCTAAATAATTACAATTCATCTAATGGGGTATTATCCGCCGTTGTTGTTTTTTTCACCAACCATTATTCTCAATCGGTTAGCCCTATAGCGATGGATACTTTGTTGGTGAAAAAAACAACGTAGGTGAAATTCGGCGTTAATAGACGAGTTTATTATAAATTATTGCTTGCGGGGTAGCTGTTTTGCATAACAAAAAAGCCCCCCGAAATATTCAGGGGGCTTTATGGCAGTGCCAAAAGCACATTAACACTCGCTTACGCAACCGTTGTTTGTTCCTTTTGGGAAGCAATGGCTGCAGCGGGGGCCTCATTCCTAAAAACCACCACATTATCAAACACGTCAACCAACACTGGGTGGTTTCTGTTTACATCACCTGCCAGTATGCGTTTACTTAAGGTGTTTACAATCTCTTTTTGTATTAGGCGTTTCAACGGCCTTGCGCCAAATTGCGGGTCAAATCCCTGTTCGCCTAAGTAATCAACCAAATAGTCACTAAACTCAAGTGCAATACCATTGTTGGCCAGCATTTGCTTTAGTCCGTTCAGTTGTATTTTTACAATGTTCCGTATGTCTTTTTTCAACAATGGGTGGAACATGATGATTTCATCAACCCTGTTTAAAAACTCGGGCCGTATGGTTTGGCGCAGCAGGTTCATCACCTCGGCCCTTGCCTTGGTTTCCGCTTTCTCAAAAGTGCTTTCGGTAACATTTTCATAGGCTTCCTGTATCAGGTGGCTGCCAATATTACTCGTCATAATGATGATGGTGTTTTTAAAGTTCACCACGCGGCCCTTGTTGTCGGTAAGGCGGCCATCATCCAACACCTGCAACAATATATTCCAAACATCGGGGTGTGCTTTTTCAATTTCATCAAGCAGCACCACGCTGTACGGTTTACGGCGTACGGCCTCGCTCAACTGCCCGCCTTCATCGTAGCCCACATAGCCCGGAGGCGCACCCACCAGCCTGCTCACGGAATGCTTTTCCTGGTATTCACTCATGTCAATGCGCGTCATCATACTTTCGTCGTCAAACAGGTACTCCGCCAGTGCTTTTGCCAGTTCGGTTTTACCAACGCCTGTGGTACCCAAAAATATGAATGAGCCAATGGGCTTTTTGGGGTCCTGCAAACCGGCGCGGCTTCTGCGTATGGCATCGGCAACGGCGGTAATGGCTTCTTCCTGGCCTACCACGCGTTTGTGCAATTCATCTTCCAGCAACAACAGCTTAACCCTTTCGCTTTGCATCATTTTACTAACCGGTATGCCGGTTGATTTGGCAATCATTTCTGCAATGTCTTCCGCGTCAACCTCTTCCTTCATAATGCGCTTATCGGTGGTGTTGGCCAGTTTTTGCGAGTATTCGGCTACTATCTGCTCTTGCTCTTTAACCTTACCGTACCTTATTTCGGCCACTTTGCCATAGTCGCCATTACGCTCGGCTTGGTCGGCTTCCAACTTCAGTTTTTCAATGGAGCCTTTGGCGCTTTGCAGCTTTTCCACCAACTCTTTTTCTTCTTTCCATTTCGCCCTAAAGGTGTCCCGATGGACGGAAAGGTTTGCTATATCCGTATTAAGCTCTTTTAGTTTTGCTGCGTCGTTTTCGCGTTTAATGGCTTCCCGTTCAATCTCCAGCTGCCTAATCTGCCGCTCAAGTTTGTCCAGTTCCTCGGGCATGCTGTTCATTTCCAGCCTCAGTTTTGCAGCACTTTCGTCAATCAGGTCAATGGCTTTGTCTGGCAAAAAGCGGTCGGTCACGTATCGTTGGGATAGTTCAACGGCTGCTATAATAGCCTCATCCTTTATCCTTACGTGGTGGTGGGTTTCATAACGGTCTTTCAACCCCCGCAAAATGGAGATAGCATCTTCTGCGGTTGGCTCGTCAATCACCACTTTTTGAAAACGCCGCTCAAGGGCCTTGTCTTTTTCAAAAAACTTTTGGTATTCGTTCAAGGTGGTGGCGCCAATGGCCCTCAGCTCGCCGCGTGCCAAGGCCGGTTTTAAAATATTGGCTGCATCCATGGCCCCATCGCCGCCGCCTGCACCTACCAAGGTGTGTATCTCATCAATAAACAATACAATTTCGCCGTCGCTGCTGGCCACTTCTTTCACCACGCTCTTCAAGCGTTCCTCAAACTCGCCCTTGTATTTGGCACCGGCAATCAACTGCCCCATATCGAGCGCATAAATTACTTTGCTTTTCAAGGTGTCGGGCACGTCGCCATTTATTATGCGTATTGCCAAACCTTCCGCAATGGCTGTTTTGCCCACACCAGGCTCGCCCACCAATATGGGGTTGTTTTTTGAGCGTCGGCTCAATATATGCAGGGTGCGCCTAATTTCCTCATCGCGGCCAATCACAGGGTCAAGCTTGCCGCTGCGGGCCATTTCGTTTAGGTTTCTGGCATATTTATTCAGCGCGTTGTACTGCGTTTCCTGTGTTTGCGACTTTACGGTATCGCCCTTGCGCAAGTCTTTTATGGCTGCCACCAGCCCTTTTTCGTTTAGGCCTGCGTCTTTAAGCAGTTTGGCGGCATTATCGTTGCCCTGTAAAACGGCCAGTAACAGGTGCTCGGATGTGATGAACTCATCCCCAAACTGCTTTAAAACTGTGTTTGCCCGCAGCATGGTGTTGTTAAGGTCGCGTGATAGTGCCTGCGCGGGTTCTGCGCCGCTGGCTTTTGGCAGGCGGGCTATCAACTCGTCAAGCTTGGTTTCCACTAGGTTAACCGTTACGTTGTTTTTCTTCAACAGGTAATCCACGGGGGAATCCTCTTGGTCAAGCAATGCCTTTAACAGGTGCTCTGTTTCAATATTGGGGTTGCCAGCATTAAAAGCCAGTTGTTGGCCCTGCTGTATAACCTCCTGTGCTTTAATGGTATAGTTA
Organism: uncultured Parafilimonas sp.; assembly: GCA_903882935.1. Taxonomy (GTDB): domain Bacteria; phylum Bacteroidota; class Bacteroidia; order Chitinophagales; family Chitinophagaceae; genus JABDFW01. Next base: position 186,103 of record CAIRZB010000001.1, read on the forward strand.
TTTAAGTTCATATCGTGTTTTTTGGCTACTAGCTTTTGGCTATTAGCTATAAGTAAAATATCAGTAAATCTATTTGACTGTTGGTAATACCGTTCAACCTTTATTGTTTGCCCGTAACTAACAGCTAATAGGTTACTGCTTTAATTAGGTGCTATTTAACTTTCTTCACAAACATTTACAGTTTATCGTAAACCCAAATATTTACATTTGAAATATATAACCAGCAAAAAGCATACAGCACTCGTAAATACTTAATAAATACTGTAATTATGGCACAAAAAAGGCTTACCGCATGCGTTAAAGTCAGTCTAGTGGTCTTCTGCCTGTTATTTTTTCAGGGTTCTAAAGCCCAATACGATTTCAGCGAGCTTGACGGGAAGTTGCAACGTTACCAAAACCAGTTAGACGGCTTTGTGGCCGCCCTTGTTTACAAGGATGGTAAAATAGTGCATAACAAGGCACTGGGCGTTGATTTTAACGCCAATGAGGCTGCCCGTATTGGCAACAGCAGCCAATGGCTTACCGCTGCCTTGGTAATGATGTTTGTGGATGAGGGCAAAATATCACTCGACGACAAGGTGATGACGTACCTACCCATTTTTGAGCGCTACAGCAAACGATATGTAACCATACGCCAATGCCTAAACGGCACAACAGGTATTGAGGGCGAGAGCATTAACAATGCAGGCGCGGGAGCCACCTTGGAGGAGCAGGTGGACGGTTTTGCCAGCAGGCGCGATATAAAGGCAGCGCCAGGCACTGTGTTCCGCTATAGTAATGTTGGCCTAAACATTGCCGGCCGAATTTTAGAATTGGTGAGCAAGAAAAGCTTTGACCAGCTGATGACCCAAAAATTACTGCGGCCTTTGGGGATGAAGAACACTAGTTTTCAGGATGATTCTGGCAACTCCTCAGACCCTTGCACCGGTGCACGGTCATCTGCCGCAGATTATATGAATTTTTTGGAAATGCTATTGGATAAGGGCATGTTCAAAGGCAAGCGTATTTTAAGCGAGGCTGCCATTGCCCAGATGGAGCAGGCACAAACTACGCCGCAGATAATAAAATATATGCCAGCCATGATTGAAGGGTACAGTTATGGCTTTGGTAATTTGCTGCTTGAACAGGATGACAGCGGCAAAGGTATTTGCGTAGCCAGCCCGAGCCTGTTAGGCACTTGGCCTATTGTGGATTATGGCCGTGGCTACGCCTGCATTATTTTTTTAAAGAAGCATGTGCCCAACTTGAAGAAAGAGATTTTCCTGGATTTGAAGGGCAGCATTGATACTGCCATAGCCCCCGCAAAGTAACCGCCGTTTTATAGAATTACCACTAAAAGCAAAGGCACCCATCAACACGGGTGCCTTTGCTTTTAGTATGACGCTTTCAAATGTTTAACTGTCTTTTTTTACAAATACAATCTTGCTACGGTCGGCTTTGTAAATGTCTTCGTAAAATTTCGCAAACTCAGCAAAATCAGAAGGAGGGTAGCGGCCAATATTTCTTTGGTTCACCCGCAGTACAAAAATCTTGTTAACCTCAACTTTGTAGGAAATACTATAGCTGCCAAATTTGTTTTTAATGTCAGTAGCCGGCGGTATATTCTCTGCTGTGTAGCCTTGTGGGATAGTGATGTTAATAGTGTCAATATCCTTGTAAGCCGACCTGAAAAGGAGGTCGAACTTCCGGGGGTTATCGGTATTGAATTTTGTGGTAGACTTATTAAACACATCCGCTTGAATAAAAAGGCGTTTGCCACTAACGGATGCATAGTTGGGTGCTAGCACGTGCAGGTATTCGTCGACTGTAGGCAAGGTCTTTTTGTCTTCCTTGTAATCATATTTATCGATGGTGTAGGTTGGCAAGTTTAATACTGAGTTCAAATATTTGTCCCTTTGTTCTTTATTAGCATCATGTATAAGGGAGTGTTGGGTTTCCTGTTGTATGCCGCTAAAATGGGTATTAACGTCTGCAGTTAAATTACCCTCGGCATCAACCAATGCATCTGTTTTGCGTAACTGTTTATTATCCTCGGCCGTATAAAGCGGGGTGTTTACAACATGCCCGCCGTCATCCCCAATTAATAAGGCCTTTCTGTTGCCAGTAAATGAACCCATGTAACCAGCTGGAGTGGTCGCACTGGTACATTCAAGCCAAATGGTATCTTTTGCCATGGGCACACAGGCAATAACGTGGTTAAAATAAGGTGCAGGAAAGTCTTCATTAAGCCCTTTCCTGCCATTGCCAGCGTTTATCAAAACGTAATTGGCCTTTATGCCAGCCTGCTTTAACAGGCTTACCATAAAATTTGACAATGCCTTACAATCGCCATATTTTTTAGTGGCAACATATTTTGCGTCAAAAGGCTGCCAGCCACCTATGCCAAGCTGTATGCTTATATACCTGGTATTGCTTTGTAAATATTCATACAATATTCTTACTTTTTCTCGCACGTCCGTTATACTCGCTGTTAGCCTTTGCACATCTTGCTTGATGTTGTCTGGCAATTCATCCCGACCATTGTTTAGCTGCTGCTGAAATTTGCCAAGATCGGCCCAGGTGTTCATATTGCCGCTGTAGCCGCCGAATGAAAAATCCGATGCGCCCAAAAATACAGCGGTCGTAATTTCCTGAAAAGGAGGTTGCAGCGGTTCATATTTAAAGCCCTTTAAATTATTTACCACCCAAGTATAGGCTGTGCCGTTGTTGTTAACTATGGTAGGTTGTGCGTTGTAATTATTTTGTTTATAACGCAATTGGTAGCCGTCAGGCGTTTCAACAATAAAAGTGCTCTGTTGCACCGCGATTTTTTCATTTTCAACCGGTTGCCAGTAAGGTAGAAAATAAATGCCGTCCAATGACTGTTCGTCTTCGTATTCCACAGTGTAAGGGTATTGCCTAAAATAAAAGTCATGTTTCTTTTCTCTGCCGTCTAGAGCAAGGCTGTACCCATCATCAACCGATACATCGGCTATATCTCTTTTTTTGACTGATTTTAACTTTTTACCATTTTCATCAAACAGCGCGCCTGAAATATCACTTAAGTCAATCAGCTTATCGTAGTTGTTTGCGTAGGCAGCATATTCATCGCCGTCTTTATTTAAAATGGTGATGGCGTATTTGTGTTTTATTATGGCTTTACTGGGCGATTTGATAATTACGTGCAATTCTTCAAAACGCTTTACAGCGTCACAGCCATTCTTTAGTGAATCAGGAATGAGGCTTACCGCGTAATTTTGGGCAATACTAAAAAGCGGAGCAATAAGTGCTATGATCAATAATTTCTTCATGGTGTTTACATTTTCTTAAATACAATTTGCTCTGCTTCTTTTTTAACCACAAATGCGTAAAAGTCGCGCAGGGTTTGGTAGTCGTCGGGGGTGAAATTTGCTTTTTTAATGTTTAGGCGGCAGCGCAATTGAATATGGTCGCCCGAAGCGGCGATAATGTACTCAAACATGCCGTCAGTTTCGTTTAACATAACCCTCGACGATTTTGGTACTTCCTCCACCTTGTAGCCCTTGGGTATCTCCATGTTTAGCAGGTACACTTCGTCAACGCAATAGGGCATTTCAACAGGGTATATGCGCTCTGCCGATTTAAAAGGGTTTTCCTTGGTGGTTTCGGTTAGCAATGGGTTAAGATACAGCATGTCGTCCTCTGGCTTAAATTTAAAGGTGTATTTAAATGCCACAGGGTTGTCCATCAGTTTTAAGGAGTCTACTACGGCATCCGTCATTTCAACCTCAAACGGAAACTCTTTTTTCTCCTTGTTGTAAAAATCTTTTTTGTTCTCATCTGTATGCAGTTCGTCCCTTAAGTCAATCGACCCAGCGTGCCCAAACGTGGATGCGTAGCTGCCTGCAAGGCCTTTTTCATCATTCACAATAAAAACTGCCGTAATTCTGCTTTCTTTTAACGAGTCTGCAGATAAATTAATCAATGCTGGGTTGGTGGCCTCAATAATTCTTGCGCTGCCGTTGTAGCACCTCACGGGTAGTTTTCCAAAAGCCACATCGCCGCTGGCCGCGTCAAGTAAATAGCTTTTATCCCCAATCACTGCTTGGGTTATCATGTAGTTAAACTTGGTCATAATTGGGTAAACATCCAACGTTTTGCCATGTTTACGGGTACTCAATAACACGGGGTGTACCTCAAAACCAGCATATTGCAGCATTGCGGCAAGCAACATGTTTATATCAACCACATTGCCTTTTTTTAGTTGCAGTGTTTTTTTAGGCGTTTGCGAAAGATACCTGTACGAGTAATCGTTGCAGCTAAAATTATCCCTAACATAGGCAAATATTTTTTTGGCCTTCTCCAGGGGGTCTTTTTCGTTGTCTACTGCCTTTTTAACGTCATCTTTCAGCCAGTTGTTGTCGTGGCTTAATACTTCACCAAAATCCTCGTCTTTCATCAAGTCTTCCGAAACTTTGTACCAGTCCCGCAAATATGGCTCAACTGGCCTTTCGGGGTAGCGTATGCTGGAAAGCTGAAATTCAATCTTCGATACGTGGTTTTGCAGGGTAGTGGTAAAACTTTCGTCTTTTAACGGCACCGCGTCTTTCACCACCCAAAAATGTTGCACCGTGTTGGCTCCAAAACTATACGTGCTTAGCCTACTGTCGGCACTGCTGCCGTGGGAGGTGATGTTAAAATTGTCGTGCGATGTTTTTACACTGTCAATATGAAACGGGAGATAACCCTGTTGCAGAAAAACAAAGTCGTAAAACTCTGGAATTTCCACGCTGTATTCACTCCAAAGGCGGGGGTATACGCCTTGAAAAGTCCAGGCAGGTATACGCCAAAAAGCAGGTGTGATGTGTTTGTATTTATACTCAATAATGGAGCCCTCTTTAATATTGGGGAAGGTGAATTTTACGGTAATATAGTCGCCGTCTTTATCTTTAAAAATGGAGCTTTTTTCTAATTTGGTCTTTACCACCTGCCCATTCTCTAGATTAAAGGTGGCAGCTTCCAAATCGTCTAATTTTTCTTCATAATCGTTTGTTTTTACCAATTGTATCTTAACCGTGGCCACGTCTTCAAACGAGGTTTTTTTCAGCAGGCGTATTTTTTCATGGGTCTCAAAAACTACGTCAAAGCCGCCCTCGTTGTTGCCATTGTAGTGGGTAGCCCCTTGGTCAATTAAAAATATGGCCGAGGCAGAGGAGTCAATGGCGTAGGCCTGCGGTAAAAAATCTGCGGGTTTTACGTTGCCGAATTTCATGTCTGGCCTGTCTTTCTGGCTGAATGCGTTGGTTGAAAATAACACTGCAAGCAGTAAAGCATGGCAAGGGTTAATTGATTTTATCATAACGGTTTTTTAAAGTGGGTATGTTACAAGACAATTATACTAAACCTAATTAATATTAACTAATTTTTATAAAATGTATACGTTGCCAGCCAAATGGCGCACTTTGCTGTTGGTTTGTTTACAGTTTTTTAAATACAATTTGCTCTGCTTCCTTTTTTACAATAAAAGCAAAAAAATCACGTAGGGTTTGGTAATCCTGGGGTAAAAAGGTGGCTTTTTTTATCAAAGTCCGGCAACGCAACTGCACCCGCTCCTTATCTGCGCGTATTACATATTCAAAAAAGCCATCATCGGTATTCAGTAACACCTTTGCCGATGTGGGCAGTTCGTCTACCTTATACCCTTTGGGTATTTCCATGTTCAAAACAAATGTGTTGTCTTCGCTATACGGCCTCTCCACCGGGTAAAGCCTTTCTGCCGATTTAAACGGGTTTTGTTTTAGCGCGTCGCCCATCAAGGGGTTGTAATAAATAATGTCGCCAGTGGGTTTAAAATCAAAATAATAATTGATGGCAACTGGGTAATCGGGCTTATTAAGGGAGTCTATAGATGTATTGCTAACGGCCACATCAAGCAGGTAGCTTTTCTTTATATCCTTAAAAAAATTATCCACGTCCGTATTGGTTTTTAAGGCCTGCCGCGTACTTAACGACCGTTGAAAACCCAGCGTGGAACTATAGGTGCCCGCGAGGCTATCGCCCATGTTTGAGATAAATGCGGAGGTTTGGGTGGTTTCAGTAAGGGCGTCTGCAGAAAGTGTAACCAATAATGGCTTGTCTTGCGAAACAACCACGGCTTTACCATTGTAACATTCCGGTGGTAGCTTCCCGAAGGGCAGTCTGTTTACAGAGGCATCTAACATTAAATCGCTGTCGCCAACCTTAACATGTGCAATGGTATAGTTGTATCTGCTTAATATGGGGTAAGCCTCATTGGCCCTGCCATTTTCGCGGGTGCTTAATATCATTGGCTCTGCCGTAAACCCAGCATTGTGCATCATGGCAATCAGTAACATGTTTATATCAGTTACATTGCCGCTCCTGCCAAAATGGGTTTTTTTCAAGGGTTGCGACAAGTATAAAGCAGTATTATCCTTGCAGGTGTAGTTGTCTCGCACAAATTCATATATCGCCTTCACCATTGCCAGGCTGTCGTTTTGCCCACCGGTGGCTGTTTTTATATCGTCTTTCAGCCAGGTGTTCAAGTCGGTAAGGGGGTGGCCGAAGTTTTCATAATCCAGTAATTCTTTGGAGGCTTTTTGCCAAGTATTTGTTTCATATTCCACAGGCAGGTGGGGCGGACGGTAGGCTAGGTACTGAAATTCAACTGCCCGCACAAAGTTTTTATACGAGCTAGTGTATGCTTCCTCCTTAAATGCCGGTACATTTTTTATAGCCCAGGTATGCTGGGTAACATTGGCATTAACCGTTACTGAAGAGGATGCTTCAAAAGCATCGTGTGGGTTGTTGATGACCACAAAACTCTTGTATTCGTTTTTAACCGTATCAACAGTAAAAGGAAGATAGCCTTGCTTCAATACTACAAAATCAAACAACTCGGGTACCTCAACGGTATATTCCGACCATAGGTGCGGGTGTTCGCCTTGAAATTTCCAAGACGGCAGGCGCCAGTAATAAGGCGATTCAATTTTATACCTAAATTCTACAATCGATCCTTCCTTAACATTGGGAAACGTAAATTTGGCGGTAACCCATTTGCCGTTTTGTTCTTTAAAAAGCGTGCTTTTGTCAACTTTGGTGGTGGTTATTTGGCCATTTTGTAGGTTATAAGTGGCGGCTTCAAGCTCCGTTATTTCCTGTTTTTTAAACCCGTTATCTTCAAAGTACTCAATTTTTACTGTCGCCAAGTCGTCGAAAGAAGTTTTCCTAATCAGTTTTATGCGGGTATGTTTTTCGTAAACGGTAGAGAAAAAGTCTTTTTTGTTGCCTTCAAAGTAGGCATTGCCCACATCAAACAAAAAAACCGCATCCGCCGAAGAATCCGTCGCAGCAATTTTGGGTGAAAAATCAGCTACTTTTACGTTGCCAAACTTTAAGTCTGGCCTGTCTTTTTGGCCAGATGCATGTAGGCATAGCAACATGGCGGCATGCAGAAATAGTAAAGGGTTTAATATTAGGCGCATAATGATTTTTTAAGGAGAGGTTTATTTACGAGCAATTATACAGTTAATTGGCAATAATTATAATGGTTTATTAATTTTTTATTTTCCTGGCAAAAGCTCAATCATACACAAAAGTTATCAAAAGGCTGGCTGCCCAATGCGGCTTCTCCTATTGTGGCATTGCCAAAGCCATGCAATTAGATGATGATGCCCGGCGCCTTGAAACCTGGCTTAGGGCCGGTATGCACGGCAGCATGGGCTATATGGAAAAGTATTTTGACCAACGGGTTAACCCTAGCTTGCTGGTGCCGCGCGCAAAATCTGTAATAACACTGCTGTTGAATTATTTTCCAGCCGAGCAGCAGCAGGCGGGCACCCCACACATCTCCAAATATGCGTATGGCAACGATTACCATGAAATAATTAAGGAGAAACTAAACGTTTTTCTATTGCTGATACGGGAGCAGGTGGGGGATGTTAACGGGCGGGGATTTGTTGATTCGGCCCCTGTATTGGAAAGAAGCTGGGCGCAACGCAGCGGGCTTGGCTGGCTTGGCAAGAACGGCAACCTGATTAATAAGCAGCAAGGCTCTTTCTTTTTTATCGCTACCCTTATTGTGGACGTTGAACTGGAGTATGATGATGCACTGGCAAAAGATTATTGCGGCACCTGCACCAAATGTATTGATGCCTGCCCCACCGAGGCTATTTTACCCGGCAATATTGTAAACGGCAGCAAATGCATTAGTTATTTTACTATTGAGTTGAAAGACATGCTGATACCCGATGAAATGCAGGGTAAGTTTGATGATTGGATGTTTGGCTGCGACGTGTGCCAAGATGTATGCCCTTGGAACCGGTTTAGTAAGCCCACCCAAGAGCCAGGTTTTACCCCCATACCCGAAATATTAAACCTTTCCACGGCAGCCTGGGAAAACATGGGCGAAGAAAGCTTCCGGAAAATATTTAAAAACTCCCCGCTAAAACGCAGCAAGTATAAAGGCATTATGCGCAATGTGAAATTCCTCACCCCCAGCCCCTGAACCCATGCCCCCATCCCCTAAAGGGGGGCTTACAAACTTCGTGTGTTTTATGCATGGCACGTCTATATTCCAAACTTCCCACATGATGCCCCCAATCCCTAAAGGGGAGGGCCTAAAAGCTTTGTGTGTTTCTTTCATGCTATGTATATATTTCAAACATCTCATCTAAATTTAGGAGTTGTCAATTTGGTAAACAGGCTTGTGAACCCCCCTTTAGGGGATGGGGGCATGACTGCCAGTGTTATCTTTGCCCCCATGACATTGATTGAAAAAGACAGGAAATATATCTGGCACCCGTTTACCCAGCAAAAAAATATGGAGAACCCGGTGGCCGTAGTAAAAGGTGAGGGTACGCTGTTGTTTGACGAAGCGGGCAACAGCTATGTGGATGCCATAAGTAGCTGGTGGGTTAACCTGCATGGCCACGGGCACCCCTACATAGCTGAAAAGCTGTACCGCCAAGCATTGCAACTGGAACAGGTGATTTTTGCGGGGTTCACGCACCAACCGGCAGTTGAGCTGGCAGAGCGGCTGCTGCCGCTGTTGCCGGGCAATTTTGCTAAGGTGTTTTACAGCGACAATGGCTCGACAAGTACCGAAGTGGCGCTTAAAATGGCCCTGCAATACTGGTGGAACCAAGGCCAAAAACAGCGCACCAAAATACTAGCTTTTAAAGATGCCTACCATGGCGACACGTTTGGTGCCATGAGCGTGAGCGACCGCAGCGTTTTTACCATGGCTTTTCATGGGCTGCTGTTTGAGGTGTTTTTTATTGACACGCCGGATGCAGAAAACATACAAGCCTTAAAAGTAATTGTTGACGGGGAGGCTGGCCACATTGCAGCATTTATTTATGAACCCTTGGTGCAAGGTGCAGGTGGTATAAAAATGTATGCCGCGCCATATATGGATGCATTGCTGGCGCATATTAAACAGCAAGAGATTATTTGTATTGCCGACGAAGTGATGACAGGCTTTGGGCGTACCGGTAAATTATTTGCTGGTGAGTACTTGGCTGAAAAAGCCGATATTATTTGCCTTAGCAAGGGTTTAACCGGCGGCACCATGGCCTTAGGCGTAACGGCCTGCAACAGCCGCATATACGAGGCCTTTGTGAACGACGATAAATACAAAACTTTTTTTCACGGGCACTCGTTTACGGCAAACCCCTTGGCCTGCACAGCCGCTTTGGCCAGTTTGGATTTATTGTTGCGCCAGGAATGTTTGCAGCAAATTGCTTGGCTAAGCCAGCAAAATAGTGCGTTTGCTGCCACGCTTACCGACAAGTATTGTATAAAGAACGTGCGGTACCTAGGCACAATATTGGCTTTTGAAATAAACAGTGGCAACGATGGTTACTTGAACAACATTGGCAGTGTTGTTACCCAACTAAGCATGGCCCAAGGGGTTTACCTAAGGCCTTTGGGCAACACAGTGTACATTATGCCGCCCTATTGCACTAAAAAAGAAGAATTGGAGAAAATATATAATTTACTAAATGATATAATTGGCAGGTACGGTGGTTAATGCTCGGCAACCAGCTTAAGGTTGGCCAGGTTTTTTTCCAACGATTCCTCTATAATCTTATCATTCATCATGCTGGCAAATTTTGCCCAAGGGTACCAATCCAAATGCTGCTCGTACTCCCATTGTACCATGCAGCCATTGGTTTGCGGCGTTACACGCAGGGTGGAAATTTCCTTGGCCCCGCCTTGTTTCCATTCGTAACGCCAAACATGGTTTTGTTTGCTTTGCAAGGTTATGATGGTGGTGCCGAAAATAGCGTGCGCACTGTCTTTCACAAACACTTTAAGGTCATCGGCCTTGGCGCCTTCCATCCACAAGTTCCATTTGTTAAAATCATCCACGTAAGGCGAAACACTGTCTACAGGCTTGTTGATGTTAACTGCCCGCGACACCAATATAATAGATGGGAACAATGCCCCTATACCCGTTATGAGCAATGAAAATACAATAATGCTTATGAAGCCCAATTTAGCGACGCGCATAAAATGTTTTTTTAAAAGCTGTTTCTGTTGTGGTAGCTGTTATGGGCTGGTGTGCATCAATCCCATTTAAATACCTTAATGGCAGTGCCATATAAAATTACGCCCCAAATAAGAAGGGCCCCAACATCCTGCCAGCTGGTTAAAATACTGGCCCCTTCAAACGAAATGGCCCGCATGGCATTGTTAAAATGGGTTAGCGGCAGCAGGTTACACAAAAACTGCAGCCATTTGGGAAAAAGGTCAATCGGGAAAAACGTACCCGACAGCAACAACTGCGGGAAGGTGAAAATATTGGCAAATGGCGGTATGGTACTCTCGTTTTTTGCAATGCTGCTCACAATAAAGCCAAAGCCCATAAAAACAAGCAGCCCCAAAAAACTCAATATCATCATTTGTACAAAGGTGGCAAACCCATGCACCAGCGTGAACTTAAAAAATACCACACCGATTACGATAATGATTACAGCAGTGATCATTTGGAAGGTAACCCGGCTCAACGCCTCGCCCAGTACAATGTACGGCCGCCGGATGGGGGTGGCGAAAAACCGCTTAAGCACCAACTGCTGCCGAAGGTTAAAAAACAGGAAGGCCACGCCAAACACACCGGCACTCAGCAAGGAAAAACCCAACTGGCCGGGCAAGATAAAATCTATGCGTTTGTACACGCGCCCCGGTATTGTTTCAACATTGGGGTCTATGGTGGTTTCCTTAAAAGTGTTGGCCTCCAACATATACAATGAGGAGGTGATGATACTTTTAACCGTTTGTACATTTTGCGGGTTAACTGCCCCGGATGTTTTAAGGTGTATGGTATAAGCGGGGTAAGTGCCTGGCGCGTTTTTTACAATGGTAATTAAGACGGTAATGTCGCCTTTGGTTAGTTTTTCCTGCAAAACAGCATCAGGTTCATCTAAAAAGTTCAACCCCGGCATGTGCTTCAGCACTATGTACGCCTTGCTGGTTGTGTCGGTGTTTTTATCAAAGCCCACATCAACCGAAATTATCCCGCTACCGCCGATAAAACCAAACACCAAAATAAATATCAACGGGAACCCAAAACCAAAAGCTACCGAAGACGGGCTGCGGAAGGTGGCTTTTAAACTCGCCTTCGTAATTGAGAGCATCGCCCTAAACTGGTTATATTTATCCGCCATATTTGTAATTAGTGGCGCAAAGCTATTTTATTATTTAGTGTTGCAGCCCTACTTGTGCTGAAAAATTAATGATGTTGCTTAGCTGTTAAACCACAAAAAGGAACTTTTACGTATGCAATATCGACATGTTATCTAACATCAAAGTCAAATGGCAGCCTGGTTTGGGTTACACCAAACATTTGTTGTAGCTTTTTGGTTTGCAGCAGCATTTGGTATTGTTTTTCGCCGATACTCTCCCTTACTGCGTCTGCTTTCATCCCACTGCCGAATGAGCCTTGCAAAAGCCCCTTTAACGAAAAACTACGTTCAGGGTACTCGCCTGTTTTATAGGCGTTTAGCTTTGCCATACGGGCGGCGCAAGCAATAGCGTCCTGCAGTGTGCCGGTTCTGTCAACCAAGCCAATGCCTATTGCCCTTTGCCCAGTCCATACGCGGCCTTGGGCAATGCTGTCAACATACGCAGTGTCCTTTTTTCTGCCTGAGGCAACGCGGCTTAAAAACTGGTTGTAAATGGTGTTAACGTCGGTTTGCAAAAAGTGTTTCTCCACATCGGTCAAAGGTCTGTCACTGGAACCCATGTCTGCATAGGGTGCTGTTTTTACGCCGTCAAACGTTACGCCCAGCTTGTTTTTGAAAAAGCCTTGTAGGTTAGGCAATATGCTAAAAACGCCTATGGAGCCAGTAATAGTACCCCTGTCGGCAAATATGGAGTCGCCGCTGCACGAAATATAATAACCGCCCGATGCCGCGTAATCACCCATGCTTACCACCACTGGCTTCTCTTTTTTGGCTAACGAAATTTCGCGCCATATTTCATCGCTGGCCAATGAGCTGCCCCCAGGCGAGTTTACCCTAAAAACAATGGCCTTTACGTTATCATCAAAACGCAGTTTCCGTATCAGTTTTACAAAATCTTCGCTGGCTATATTCTTCTCTTCGTTACCGCTGCTGCTTTTGCCGCCCACAATATCGCCCTGTGCATACACAACCGCAATTTCTCGGTCGCCTGAGGTGCTAAAGTCAACGGCATCGGCATATTTGCCCAACGGCACAAAATTTACTTCATGGCCTTTTTTGCCTGTTTGTTTTAACAGCAAATCTTTTATTTCATCGTCATATTTTAAGCCGTCAAAAAGGTGGTGGGTTAATGCGTCGTTGGCGTTTTGTATGGTGCCTTCGTTGGCCCATTGATGCAGTTTTGCGGTGTCAATATTGCGTGCCTCCGCAGTTTTTTGTAAAAAATCGCTGTATAAATCGCCCAGCCAAACGGTTGTTTGCAAGCGGTTGGCATCGGTCATTTGGGTTACCCTAAAAGGCTCGGTGGCACTTTTAAATTTGCCTGCATAAAATACTTCCGGTTCAATCTCCAGTTTGTCTAAAAGGCCTTTAAAAAATGACAGTTTAACCGAAAACCCGCCCCAATCAACACCGCCGTTGGGGTTGCAATAAATTTTATCAGCGGCAGATGCAACGTAATAATCCTTTTGGCTAAAGTACTCGCCGTAGGCATACACAAATTTTTTGCTCAGCTTAAAGTCAAGCACTGCTAACCGCAGTTCTTCGCTGGTGGCAAAGCCGTTGGGGTTTTGCCCGGGCTTAATCAGCAGGCCTTTTATGGCCGTATCGTATTTGGCATAATGCAGCATGCGCACAATGTCGTAAAGGCCGGGTACATTGTCTGAGGCATCGCCGCCAAACAGGTTGTTTAGGGTGTTGTCCTTTGCCTGTTCCCGGTAGGCAACACCAAGGTCAAGTACCAATAAGCCTTTTTCACCAACATAGGGTTTCTCGTGCCGGGATGCGCCCGCTGCAATGGCAATGAGTATTATTACGCCAATAAGTGTAAAAATGAACAGTGCCAAAAGGCTGGCAAAGAATATCTTAAAAAAACTTTTCATATATGTTTCCCGTTGTGCTTAAAAAAAATAAAGATATTTGATGATTATTATTTCACCAACTAATGCAAAACGCGTACCTGTTAACTGGCAGTAATTTGGGCAACAGGGTTGCGTATTTGCGGCAAGCTATACAATTAATACAACAATTTTGCGGTAATGTGATGAGCGTTTCGGGTTTATACCAAACGGCTGCCTGGGGCTTGGCCGACCAGCCGGATTTTTATAACCAGGTGATTGAACTGGAAACAGCCCTTGAACCTGCAACATTAATGCAAAGCCTGCTAGCAATTGAAACGCAGCTTGGCCGTATACGCACTATTAAAATGGGCCCGCGCACCATTGATATAGATATTTTGCTGTTTGGCAGCCAGGTGATCAATACCAATTTGCTCACCGTTCCCCATCCTTTTTTACCGGTTAGGCGTTTTGCACTGATGCCCTTGGCGGAAATAGCACCCGCTGTTGTACACCCCGTATTGCAAAAGACCGTTCTGCAAATGCTGGCCGATTGCCCCGACCAATTGAATGTGCATAAAATTACACCCGCCACAAACAACGAAACGCTGGTAGCTAATAGCTAAAAGCTTATTTTTGGTTTTACACCAGCATGCAACACCACTTTATAACAATCGAGGGCAATATCGGCGCCGGCAAAACCACCTTGGCACACCTATTGTCAAAAAAACTGGATGCCCGCCTTATTTTGGAAGAGTTTGCCGATAACCCTTTTTTGCCACAGTTTTACCAAAACCCCAAACAGTACGCTTTTCCGTTGGAGTTGTTTTTTATGGCAGAACGCTACAAACAGTTGAAGGATAGGGTACACAATGCCGATCTTTTTCAAAGCGTAACAGTGTCGGATTATTTGTTTACCAAATGCTTGTTGTTTGCCAAGGTTAATTTGTCGGAGGAAGAGTTTAAGTTGTACCAAAAACTGTTTGATATTATTAACCAGCAGCTTATTTTTCCCGATGTGTTGATTTACTTGCATGCGCCGGTTAGTAAACTACAGCAAAACATACGAAAGCGTAACCGCCCCTATGAGCAGCAGATAGCCGACGAATACCTCTACAATATACAAGAAACCTACAGTAGCTATATAAAGCAGCACAACATAAAAACCATTTTTGTAGACACCACCAATGCTGATTTTTTGGGTAATGAAAACCACTTGCAAGCCATATTGGATGCCCTAAACAGCGACCTGCGGGAAGGGTATAATTATTTGAGTTTGCCGTAACAGACGTGGAAGGCGTGGGTTTTAGAAGTAGACATCGGGTAGTTTAAGGCAGTTGGAAACACAACCCATACTTTTAAGATAGCTAACACAAAGCCCCAACGGGGTGACAGATAATAGCGATGGGTGAAGCCCATCGGAACAGAAAAGCACCAGAACTCCCCCGCCCCTCATATCAAAAAAAATAATTATTTACAGTTAATAGTTTCATATATCAGCCGTGCAGTAAAGCTTTACTTTGCACTTTAATACAACACGGCATTTTTTGCCACATTGCAAAACAAAAGACCAACCAATACATGACAAGTGACACCGGGCAGCGGCAGGAAATAGATGCCCTCGCCGCCATTAAAATTCCAGAATTCAAGTTTCTAATAACAGGCAGGTTTATGTTCACATCCGGGTTAAGGATGATGGGTACACTCGTGGCTTGGTGGGTGTACCAATTGACACATTCTGCCTTTGCCATCGGTGTTGTGGGGCTGTCGGAGTTTTTGCCAGCTTTTGGGCTGGCATTGTATGCCGGTTACGTGATAGACATCAGCGAAAAAAAATGGATGCTGCAAAGGGGCGTGCTGTTGTACGCCACGTGCTCATTGGCTTTGCTGTTTTTATCCACCGGTTTTACCGCATCCCACGTGGCCAGCCATTGGGTGGCCGTTTGTATTTACGGGGTAATTTTTTGCACGGGCGTTATAAGGGCCTTTACGGGGCCGGTGTTTAACGTAATACTGGCAGCCATAGTGCCTAGGGCGGCCCTGCAAAATGCCACCACTTGGAACCAAGGGGCGTATCTTTCGGCCTCAGTTTTTGGCCATGCCGCCGGCGGGTTTTTAATAGCTTTTTTTGGTATTACCGGCACCTTAATGGTGGTTGCAGTGTTTATTGTGGTGGCTTTTCTGCTGCTATCGCAACTGGGCAAAAAACCGCCCCTGAACGAGCGCGGCGAAAAGCGCACTTGGAGCAGCATACGCGATGGCCTACAGTTTGTTTTTAAAACCAAAGAACTGCTGGGGGCCCTTTCGCTTGACCTTTTTGCGGTACTGTTTGGCGGTGCCGTTGCCATGGTGCCGGTGTACACCCGCGAAATTTTGCATGTGGGTCCCATCGGCTATGGGTGGTTAAACGCCGCATCGGATATAGGGTCTATCTGCATTGTAATAATCCTCACCATGTTCCCACCACGCAGGCACCAAGGCCGCACCTTACTGATGGTAGTGGCAGGTTTTGGGGCATGTATTATTGTTTTTGGCTTATCAACGTGGTATGCTGTATCGTTTTTTGCCCTGATGGTAAGCGGCTCGCTAGACGGCATTAGCATGGTGATACGCGGCACCATCACCCAGCTTAAAACCCCCGACAATATGCGCGGCAGGGTGATGAGTGTAAACTCCATGTTCATCAATTCAAGCAACGAACTGGGGCAGTTTGAAAGCGGCGTGGCTGCCAAGCTAATGGGCAACATAACATCTGTTGTATTTGGCGGGTGCATGACGTTGTTGGTAGTGATAACGACCTGGGTTAAAGCCCCAAGTTTGCGGAAGATGGAATATTAGATGGGTAGATTTTGGGGTGATGGGTGGTTATGAGATAAGAAATTAGGACGATATTTTTTAAGAGGATATTACACGAGTGGGAAATTCTTAAGAAACCAGTTAGCAGAATGAATGCCGACAGGTTTGACTTTGAAGCCGAGGAGTTCAGTGTCATCCGTAATGATAAAATGACAGTTTTTTTGGATTGCGATATCGAACAGGTAGCTATCCTTTGGATCAGGGCTAAGCCTGTAAACTACATTTTCAGTAACAAAAAGAGATTGGTACTTTACATATTCGGTAAATAGAGCAGCTTGTTTTTCCGTAGCCCATCCGTTTTCAAGCAATGCCTCAAATATTTCAGATAATAGATAATTGTTAATTACCGGCAACATATCATACGCTATAAACCGGTCAACCAAAGGCGTCAGGTTTTTGCTGCGGGCATATCTTACCCAAACACATGCATCGATTACTATTTTAACGGCCATCTGATTTGGAATATCTTTTTTTCTGCATGGACTCTACTATATCCTCATCAGTAGCATCGCCGAAATTCATTTCGGACGTAAGGTTTTCCCAGTTTTTCACTATCTCATCCCTGAAAAATTTTATATAAAGCAACTTCAGGTCATCCTCACTTTTATCGCGCAGTTTGTCTACTATTTGTGCGAAAGTAGATATTTGTTCCGTGGCCGTTATCATCGTGTTTATTTTATTCAAATATACTTAAATGCAACAATCTGAAAAACGGTTATTCTATGATACCAGCCTAAGTCATCTTCGTTGCTATTGTTTAAACCTATAACAGAAGCCTACCTATGGTTGCCCATTTTTATTAAAATGGCATGACGAAAATTCATTGTCGGTTAAAGTGCCGCCCATGTAACGAAATCCTTATTAATACCTTTCTAAATCTGGCGTATCAGAAAAATCCGGCCAAAATCGCCGTCATCATCCGTATTTTTGCATCCTCATACAATGAACGAATATATACACATAGGCAAGTTTGTTGCCACCTTTGGGGTAAAGGGTGAGCTGATATTAAAACACGCGCTCGGTAAAAAAACGGCATTGAAAGACGTGGAAGCCATTTTTGTGGAAGAGCAAAAGGGCAGCTACCTGCCTTATTTTTTAGAAGCCAGCAAAGCAAAGGAGCAAGACGAAATACTGGTGAAGCTAGATGGTATGGATACCCGCGAGGCTGCACACCGTATATCCACCAGGCCGGTATGGCTGCTGAATGATGATTTTAGGCGGCTGGCGGGCAAAACATCGGCCATATCGTTGCTGGGTTTCACTGTTTTTAGTGATGGCGAAAACCTGGGGCCAATTGAGGAAGTGATTGAGCAACCCCACCAAGTGTTGCTGCGAATATCTTTGGGCGGCAAAGAGGCCTTGATACCCTTGCATGAGGAAACCTTGGACAAAATTGACCGCAAAAAGCAGGAGGTATATGTAACACTGCCTGACGGTTTGTTGGATATATACCGATAATGATAGGTGATAGGGTCAATGGTCATTGGATTAAAAAAGAATAACCTCAACAATAAAAACTGAAAACCGAAAACTTCTCTTGCATGGCGATACCTGTATGGGCTATTAAGCTGGTAAAATTTGGGGCGGTGGGTGTTACCGGAATGTGCATTGATTTTGGCATTACCTGGCTTTGCAAGGAGCGGCTGCGCTGGAACAAGTTTGTGGCAAATTCCTTCGGTTTTAGCTTGGCGGTTGTAAACAATTACCTGCTAAACCGGGTATGGACATTTAGCAGCAACAACGCCCACTGGGAGGCCGAGTTTGGGCGGTTTTTGGTAGTGTCACTGGCAGGGTTGGGCATTAATAATTTGTTGGTGTACTTGCTGCACAGCAAAATGGGGGCGAGTTTTTATTTGTCAAAAGTGGTGGCCACGGCTTTTGTGGTGGCTTGGAATTTTATTGCAAATTATTATTTTACCTTTCGTTAAGCGGCACGGTCCAAGGCGGCTATAGATGATGTGCCAACATTGTAAATACAGTAATGCCGAATGCGCATAACTAACAGCCAGTGGCTGTTGCACAAGCTTACCAATATGTATAAAAAACAGGTGCTTTGGTTAATACTATTTTCAACGGTGGTACGCCTGTTAGTGGCATCGCATATTGGGCTGGGCAACGATGAAGTGTATTACTACACCTACGCCCTTCATTTGCAAAAAAATTATTTTGACCACCCGCCTGCCGTTGCTTGGCTTATACGCATTTTTACCGGCAACCTATATTTTAGGCAAGAGGTTTTTTTGCGGCTTGGTGCCATTGTATTTGCTGCCATTGGCACTTGGCTAAGCTTTTTGATTGGCAAACGCATACGCAATGAGGCAACCGGGTGGTATGCAGCATTGTTATATACATCCAGCATTTATTGTTCTATTATCGCCGGCACGTTTATTTTGCCCGACAGCCCGCAAATTGTTTTTTGGCTGGCAAGCTTGCTGGCGATGCTAAAACTGGCGGATGCTTATCAATTAAATGGCAGAGCCACTTACGGCCAATGGCTTATATTCGGTGTGTTTGCGGGTGTATGCATAATGTGTAAAGTGCACGGCATTTTTTTATGGGCGGGATTAGGATTATACATGCTTTTTTATGAGCGCAAAATGTTTGTGCATCCTGGTTTTTACCTGGCAGTTATCATTACTGGTATCATCATAAGCCCGATAATAACTTGGAATATTGACAACCACTTTATTACCTGGCGCTACCACAGTGAGCGTGTGGAGGTACACCAGTTTGCCTTAAATACTGACGGTTTTATACAGGCCATGTTGGGCCAAATATTTTACAACAACCCATTTAATGTTTGCATATTGGTTTTTGCATTTTTCGGCATGCGTAAGCTTGCATTATTGCCAGCCCATGTAAACAGGTTATTATTGTTTACAGCCTTGCCCATGGTTGTTTTTGTTACCGGCATATCATTGTTTAGGGATGTGCTGCCGCACTGGAGTGGCCCCGGTTTTTTAACCCTGTCCTTTATAGGCGCAGCATTTTTAGATGCAAAATTGTCAATTCTGCCGAAATCTATTTTCAAAGGCTTGTTAACGGCCGCGTTGGTATTTATTGCCGTATTAGTAACCGCAGGTGTTGCGGCCATAATTTTTTTCCCGGGTACCATCGGTAGTAAACAGGCGGCCAACCTCGGCGATGGCGATTTTACCCTTGATATGTATGGCTGGCAGCAATTTGGGAAAGATTTTACCAATTGGCAAAATGAAGCCGTTGCAAATAAGCAATTTCCGCAAGGCTTACCAATTGTGTGCAACAAGTGGTTTCCTGCGGCAGATATACAATACTACGTAGCCCGCACAAGCAACAATGCCGTTATTGGCATTGGTAACATGAACGACCTGCACCAATATGTGTGGTTAAACCATTGCCAGCAGCTATTGGCGATAGGGCAAGATGCTTTGTGCATTATACCCAGCAACAATACCGCTGATCCGCAGCTGGCGTATGGCGTTTATTTCAATTCGGTACAACCAGTGCACCAATTCACCAGTTTTAGAAGCGGCAAGGCTGTGCGTTATTTTAATGTATATTTATTAAAAGGGTACAAAGGAAATGATGAGGCGCGGAAATATATTGTAGAATAGAAACGCTTATTTAAAATCGCACTCCATTATATCCGTTCACCCAATAATTGGACGGCTGCAACTACCCGCCTTTGTTGGTGTTTTCGCCAACAAAGTTTCTCCTTGTATTACCAGCCTCTAATGATCGTTGTTGGTGAAAACACCCCAAACGGGCGAAGAGCAACCGGTAGCCAAACCCAGTAGCGGATAGTCGTTGAAAAATTACTCTGAAATCGCACTCCATTATATCCGTTCTTTTAATAATTGGATGGCCGTCATTAATAGTAGGTTTATAGTATCAACGGGTAGGTCTTCCGCTGGTTCAATCAGTAATATCTTCATGCGGTTGCGCTTTTCCGCAATAAGCTCGGGGTGTATTATTCTATTGCCGTCAACAAAGCCAATATATGGCCGGCCTCTTTTTTTATCTGCCCATATATAGCAAAACCTTTTGCCTTTGTAATTATAAAACGGCATTCTGTAACGCCATACTTCCGTTATGTTTTTATCATAATGCAGAACATGGTCGCGCAGCGCCAGTAGGCAGCTTTTTAGTGGCTCCTCATATTGCAAATAGAAATTGTCTATGTCGCGTAACATCTTCGGGTTAAATGTACGGTATTAGAGCCATTGCTGATATCCTCTACAAAAATCCAAATGCCCCCCTTTCTACGGACTATCGACCATTGGCCATGTACAATCAACCCATTAGCTTACCTTAGCAAATCAACATGCCAGCACCGCAACGTTATATTGCTCATTTTGACCTTGACAGCTTTTTCGTAAGCGTGGAGGTATTGAACGACCCCACTTTAAAGGACAAGCCTGTTATTGTAGGCGGCAGCAGGGAGCGCGGTGTGGTGGCGGCCTGCAGTTATGCAGCGCGTAAGTTTGGCATTCACTCGGCCATGCCCATGAAAAAGGCTATGCAGTTATGCCCACATGCTATATTGGTAAGGGGTACGCGCGGGGAGTACAGCCGTTTTTCCCGCTGGGTTACGGAAATAATTGCCGATAAAGCACCATTGTTTGAAAAGGCCAGCATTGATGAGTTTTACCTAGACCTTACCGGCATGGATACTTATTTTGATGTGTTTAAGTGGACGATTGATTTGCGGCAGGAGATTATTGACAAAACACAACTGCCTATTTCCTTCGCACTGGCCAGCAACAAGTTGATTGCCAAGATAGCTACCGACCAAGCCAAGCCCAATGGCTATATTTTTATACAGCCCGGCAAGGAGCAGGAGTTTTTGGCGCCATTGACGGTGAATAAAATACCAGGCGTGGGGGAAAGCACCTACACCACGCTAAAAGAAATGGGGATACACTTTATCGGCGACATATTAACCAAAACGCCGGAGGAACTGGAGAAACGGTTAGGGAAATGGGGTGCTGAGCTTTGGCAAAAAGCGCATGGGCAGCATTTTGGCGTGGTGGCACCATACCATGAAGCCAAATCCATCTCCACCGAAAATACGTTTGAGGAAAATACCGCAGATACTGATTTTCTGATACGCGAATTGGTGCGGATGACGGAGAAGGTAGCTTTTGAGCTTCGCCAAGACGAAAAACTAACCGGCTGCATTGCCGTAAAAATACGCTATCCCGATTTTGAAACCACCAGCCGCCAAACAACCATACATTATACGTTACGGGATGACGAACTGATACATGCCGCCCAAGACCTATTTCATAAATTGTACCGCAAGGGAAAGCCGGTACGCCTGCTGGGTGTGCGGCTTAGCGAGCTTACCAACCACGCCGTGCAAGGCAGTTTATTTGGCGATACCGAAAAAACAAACAACCTATACAAAGCCATTGACGATGTTAAAATTAAATTTGGCAAAACATCCTTGCAAAAAGCGCGTACGGTAAGTAAGGGGAAAGAATAAGCTTTTTTGAATCACCAAATGGTTTTAGTTTTGATGGCGAGTTGCTTGAATCGTGAATTATGCATTAATTTTTTAAACAGTCTACTTTTTTTGTAGGGAATTATTATCTTCGCACCCCACTACTTAAAAACCTAATAATATGAGTTTACGTTTAGGCGACAAAGCGCCAAATTTTCAAGCAGAAACCACTGCGGGCAACATAGATTTTTATGAATACCTAGGAGACGGCTGGGGGATATTGTTTTCCCACCCCGCTGACTACACGCCGGTTTGTACCACAGAGTTGGGCAAAACTGCCCTGTTACAAGAAGAGTTTGCAAAGCGCAACACGAAAGTGCTTGCCGTAAGTATTGACCCGCTTGACAAGCACCTCGGCTGGATTAACGACATTAATGAAACACAGCATGTTACCGTGGGTTTTCCTATTATTGCCGACGAGAGCAGGAATGTAGCCACTTTGTACGACATGATACACCCCAACGCTAGCCTTACCGCCACTGTGCGCAGCCTGTTTATCATCGGACCAGACAAAGCGGTTAAGCTTATCATCACCTACCCAGCATCAACCGGAAGAAACTTCCACGAGGTATTGCGCGTGTTGGAATCTTTACAGCTTACAGCGGTGTACAGCGTAGCCACCCCTGCTGACTGGCAACCAGGTGAGGATGTGATTGTGGTACCCGCCGTTAAAACGGAAGATGCTATTGCAAAATTTCCTAAGGGGCTGAGGATTGTAAAGCCCTACCTGCGTTACACGCCACAGCCAAATATTGACTAACAAACGGGCATCGCTTGTAATACTTTAGCTGTTTGCAAGTTTTTGCAGTTGAATATGACGTTTGTAATTCTGCAAACATGCTGGTAAAGCAACTACTCCAACCCATGCTGGATAAAAACGTGGTTTGAGATTATAAAAGAGAGAGGCCCTGTGTTTAGCAAGGCCTCTCTCTTTTATTTTACGTTATCTGTAACCTGCCCTTTTTCGGCAAAAAGGCAACGTCAATTTTTATTTGGCTGTTACCACTGTTGTGGCTGGTTGCAAGCCATCGACTGTGGCAGTAACGGTAATCTTGCCTGCCTTGCCTTTGCTTTGCACAACTAACAAACACAAACCGTTAAAAGCTTTTCTATGGTCTGCCTTAAAACTTTCCAAGCTAGTTTGACTGCCATTGTCTACCCCTGCAATGCTGGCCGGGCCTTGTAGCGAGAACTGCACATTGTTGGATGCATCAGGCACCAAGTTGCCTTGCGCATCAAGCACTTTTACGGTTATGAAGGAGAGGTCGCTGCCATCGGCAGTAATATTGCGCCTGTCTGCGCTCAATTCAATTTTGGCTGGCTTGCCGGCTGTTTTGATGGTGGAGGTAAGCACGGTTTTGCTGCCCTTTCTTGAAATAGCCTTTAATATACCCGGCTCGTAAACCACCCGCCACATAACATGCAGGTTATTGCCTTCTTTCTTTTTTATGCCCAGCGATTTGCCATTTAAATATAATTCCACTTCATCGGCATTGTTATAATAAGCCCAAACGTCAACAGTTTTGCCTGCCTCCCAGTTCCAATGCGGAAAAAGGTGCAACACCGGCTTGTTGGTACAAATACTTTGGTATAAATAAAAAGCATCCTTGGGGAAGCCGGCTAGGTCAATAATGCCAAAATAGGAGCTTCTGGCAGGCCAAGGGTAGGGTGTTGGTTCGCCAAGGTAATCAAAGCCTGTCCATATATACATGCCGCTCGCATATGGGTATTTTAAAAACTCCTTCATTGTCTCTTCATGAGTTGATCCCCATGGTACGGATACATTGTCGTAGGCAGACACGGTAAGGTCTGCATTGGCATCAGTGACTGGCTTATCCCAGCGGGATGGCCAACGGCGTATACTGTCAGAGGGCATGTCGTAATGGCCCCTGGTTTCCAGTGCTGATACAGTTTCCGTGCCTATAAATTTGCGGCCCGGATAGGTTTGTTGAAATTTGGCAAACTGCTCATGGTGGTAGTTGTAACCAAATAAATCAATCATGCCCGATTTGTAAATGGCATTGTCTGGGCTGGGCTGGTTTAATGCAGAGGTAAGTGGCCGGGTTGTGTCTAATGAATGGATGATGTTGCCCAGGTCGCGCGCAATTACGGTGCCGCTGCTGTCTTTGCCATCTTTACCCGTCCATTGCTCGGGAATTTCGTTACCAATGCTCCAAATAAACACCGAGGGGTGGTTACGGTCGCGTTGTATAAAGTCTTCCAAGTCTTTCTTATGCCATTTATCCCAATCCAAATGGTAGTCATACGTTTTTTTTGCTTGCTTCCACATGTCAAACGCCTCATCCATCACTATAAAGCCCATTTTATCGCATAAGTCCAGCAACTCGGGCGCAGGTGGGTTGTGCGAGGTGCGGATGCCATTTATGCCCATGCTTTTTAGCAGTTCAAGTTGCCTTTGTAAAGCCCTTTTATTAATGGCGGTACCTAAGCAGCCAAGGTCGTGGTGGTTACAAACGCCCCAAATTTTTGTGGGTTTGCCATTTAAAAAAAAGCCTTTGTCAATATCAAACGTAAAAGTGCGTATGCCAAAACTAGTCGCGTATTCATCCACCACTTTGCCCTTTTGTATAATTTGGCTTACGGCCTTGTATAAGCTTGGGTTTTCCAGTGTCCACAAGGTGGGATTGGTGATGATGATGTTTTGCGTAACGTTGTTCTTATCGCCGCTGCTGATGTGTAACGCAGCGGAGGCCGTTTTAGCAGCAACGCCCTGTGTATTGTAAATAATGGTTTTAACCGTTATATCGGCACGGTCGTAGCCACTATTGTCGATAGTTGTTTTAATTTGTACGGTGGCTTGGGCGTTGTTTACTTGTGGCGTGGTAATATAGGTACCCCATTGGCCAACATGCACATTGTTTGTTTTAACCAGCCAAACATTGCGATAAATACCAGAGCCGCTGTACCAACGTGAGTTGGGCTGTTTTGAGTTGTCGACCTTAACGGCTATTACATTTTTGGCGGCACCGTAATGTAAATAGGGGGTTAACTCGTACCTGAATGAACTGAAGCCATAAGGGCGCATGCCTAGGTAATGCCCGTTTACCCATACCTCGCTGTTTCGGTAAACACCGTCAAAATCAATAAAAATCTTTTTCTTATTGTCGTTCAATGGCAACGTGAATGTTTTGCGGTACCAGCCTAGGCCACCGTCAAGCGCGGCTCCATCGGTGCCAGCGGGGCTTTTTTCGTTAAAGGCAAATTCAATGCTCCAGTCGTGGGGCAGGTTTAAGGTGCGCCAAGCCGCATCATCAAAGCCTGTGTCTTTGGCGGCGGTGTTGTTGCCTAGGTAAAACCTCCAGCCTTTTGTAAACAAATCTATTGTGCGTGCTTGGGCGCAAAGGCTGTGGGCTAGTGCTAGTTGCATGCAAAACATTGGCAAAAAACGAAGTGCTTTTTTTAACAGGGTTGCCATAATAAGTGTATTTTGAGTGTCAAATTTACACTAAATTATCAGGGCCTATAAAATGTTGTCATATTTATTACCAAGTTCCGAATTCGGAAAGATGGCCATTGCAAACTCTTTATGCTTAAAAACCTATGCTTATTCGAACACCACCGTTTTGTTTTTATACACAAACACCCTGTCTTCAAACACTAGGTTTAGGGCTTTTGCCAACACGGCTGTTTCAATTTCTTTGCCTGCACGCATCATATCCAAAGCGCTGAATGAGTGGCTAACCGGTATTATTTGCTGGGCAATAATGGGGCCTTCGTCTAAATCGTTGGTAACAAAATGGGCTGTGGCGCCTATAAGCTTTACACCTCTGTCAAAAGCCTGCCTGTAGGGATTAGCCCCAATAAATGCAGGAAGGAAAGAATGATGGATATTAACAATTTTACCCAGATAGTTGCTTACAAATTGCGGTGATAATATGCGCATGAACTTAGCAAGTGCAATAAAATCAAAATGGTAAGGGCTGAGCGTTTGCAGCAATTCGGCTTCAAACGCCTCTTTGGGTTTGCCCTCGTGCGAAACTAGATGAAAAGGCACTTCAAACCGCTGGCACAAGTCGCCCAACATGGCATGGTTGCCAACAACGCATTGTACACTTGCACCCAAGGTTTTAAAATGGTTGCGTACCAGTATGTCGCTCAAGCAATGGTATTCCTTTGTTACCAGCACGGCCAGTTTTTTTTCAGGCAGCGGGTTAACTTTCACCTGGGCATCCAAAGGCAGCACGGCTTGCAACTTTTTCTTTAAATCGTCTCCGTTAAGATGCTCCTGCTCCTGCACCTGTACCCGCGCAAAAAAAAGTTCTTCCACCGTGTCAACATATTCGCGCATTGACACAATGTTTATCTGCTCTGCAGCCATCAAGCCAGCTATTGCCGCAACCAACCCCACCCTGTCTTTACACTGAATAACTATAATCATTGGCGCAAAATAATAAAACGGGCAACAGCATGGGGTAAAATATTTTTACGCCCCATGCTGTTGCCGTTGGTGTTTTTGTACTTGCGTTGCACTTGCCTTTTGCCTAATAGTTAAAGTTTACCTATAAGATGTTACGCTATCTGCCAAGCCAAGCGCAAGTATTTGCTATTTTCCCGTCTCTAGCACAATCACTTCGTCTGCCCCGTTATTGGTTACAGGTGTGCTAATGGTAACCGTTCCGCCGTTTAACTGTACAGTAACCGGGGTATGGTTTTTAAGCAGGTAAGCATTTTTTATGCTGGCGTAGGGAAAGTTTGTTAACGCCAAGGCACTGGCATCTTTACCAAACAAGTGTACAAAAACGCGGCCTTCTTTTTCGGTAAGGCAGCCCCATTCTGCAGGGCGTAAATAACCGCCATGTGTGTTATAAACGCTCTCACCGTAAATTTTTAGCCAACTGCCAACGGAGGCAAGCCTTTCTTTAAATTCAGGCTGTACCTCGCCATTTGGCATGGGCCCAATGTTAAGCAATAGATTGGCGTTTACGGCTCCGGCTTTTACTAGGGTGTGTATCAATTGCTCGGTGCTTTTGTATGTGGTGTCGGTTATATTAAAACCCCAGGAATTATTGATGGTTACACAGGCTTCCAGCGGCAGTGCAGATGCTTGTTGAAAACTGAGGCCGGATTTGTTTTCGCCCGGCAGGTCCTGCTCAAACATTTGGAAGTCTTCACTAGGTAAAGGACTAAGGTGGTGGTTGTTGCCTATCAGGCATTGGGGCTGCAACTTGTGGATCAACCCATAAATTTCTGCCATATGCCAATCAATCCAAGGCGTTCTGTCGGCTGCGCCTTCGGGGGCCGTTTGATCCCAATACCCGTCAAACCAAATACCGCCAATTTCACCATAATTGGTAAGCAGTTCGGTCAACTGGTTTTTCATAAACTGTATATAATCTTCCCATTTGCCGTGCACGGTACGCCCGGTGCCTTTGCCTGTGCGGCCAGTCCAGTACGAGTAATCATCCCTGCGCCAGTCTAACAGGGAGTAGTACAAAAACAGTTTAATGCCTTGTTTATGGCATTCTGCGGCCATGGCCTTCACCACGTCTTTTTTGTACGGGGAGTTCATGATGTTAAAGTCGGAAAATTTTGTATCCCACATGCTAAAGCCGTCGTGGTGGCGCGTAATAAGGGTTATATACTTCATGCCGGCACCTTTGGCCATGCCCACCCATTGTTGTGCATTAAACTCAATGGGGTTAAAAAAATGCATCAGCCGAGTGTAGTTTTTTACGGTAACATTTCTTTCGTTCATCACCCATTCGCCCGAGCCGGGTATGCTAAATGGCCCCCAATGTATAAAAAGGCCAAACCGGGCATCGGAAAACCATTTACGGGCCGCAAGGTTGCTGGCGGCAGGTGTGTAAGCCGTTTGTTGGGCAAACACGCTAAAACATATAGTTATGGCAAATAGCAGCGACAAAATTTTTTTCATACAGCGTTTTTGTTGGATGCGTTAAAGTTATTGATTTGCTATTTAACACAGCCAAGCAATGCTACGCTGGCGAATAATGTTGTACTACCCGTAAAAAAAGAGGAAGAAAATGCTTTTGTCGACTAACTGACCAGCCGCACACGAAAATGCAACCCGCCTTTCTAATTAATTCGCACTGTAATAACGTTCGGTTTGCCGCCTTTGTCCTTCATCATTACCGTAATATTAAACCCTTTGGCATCATCAACCAGTTTGCCGGTAACGTACATGGTACCCCCCATTTCCCGTTGCGAGAGTGCCTCAAACCCTTTTATTTTATTCTGTTCAAAAAAGCCTTTCACGGCAGCTGTTGCTTGGTCTTTTGTAATGTTTTTGGTTTCCTCTTTGCCAGGCAGTTTAAGGTCGATGGCATTGTCGAAAAAACTGCTGAATTCTGCCGCACTGCCTTGTTTAAGGGCAGCTACCACCTGGTTGTCCTCAAGCCCGGCCTTAAAAGCCATGCACGATAAAACGATACCCGCTATTAAAAAAAGTTGCTTCATAACTAATTATTTTGCTGCTTGTGTATTGTAATCTGGCGAAAAGTTAGTGATTAACCAGCATGTAAAATACGGTAAAATGGCAAATTAACGTAGATTTATGGCGCCAAAACGATTGGTTTTGGTGGTAAATGTTTAACTATTAACAACTTATAACATTAACGACAAACTTTATACATGAAACACAAAAAAGTTATATTAGTTATTATGGATGGCTGGGGCCTCGGCAAAGTACCTTCGGCCGATGCCATACAGCATGCAAAAACGCCTTTTGTATC
Source organism: uncultured Parafilimonas sp. (assembly GCA_903882935.1). GTDB lineage: Bacteria > Bacteroidota > Bacteroidia > Chitinophagales > Chitinophagaceae > JABDFW01. The sequence continues at coordinate 214,655 of CAIRZB010000001.1, forward strand.
TTCATTGTATGCAAAATACCCCAATACAACCTTGGTTACCTGTGGTGAGGCCGTAGGTTTACCCGACGGACAAATGGGTAACAGCGAGGTGGGCCACCTAAACCTTGGCGCTGGCCGTATTGTTTACCAAGAACTGCAGCGCATTAATGTTGCGGTAAGGGACGGCTCGTTTGCAACCAATAAGCACCTACTCGCCTCCATTGAATACGCAAAAGCCAACAATACAGCGCTGCACTTACTGGGCTTGGTAAGCGATGGCGGCGTACACAGCCATACTACCCACCTAAAAGCCATTTGTGATGTTTGTAAGGCCCACGGTTTGGAAAATGTGTATATACACGCCTTTACCGATGGCAGGGACACCGACCCCAAAAGTGGCTTGGGCTTTGTAAAAAGCCTGGAAGAATATCTGGCAACCTCCGTTGGTAAAATAGCCTCCGTAAGCGGGCGTTACTATGCCATGGACCGCGACAAGCGTTGGGAAAGGGTGGCACTTGCGTACAATGCCTTGGTTAAAGGCGAGGGACCCACGGCCATGGATGCGCTTAGTGCGATAGCCCAATCATACGAAGCAAATATTACCGACGAATTTATAAAACCAACCGTTATTGTTGACGAGGCAAACCAACCGCTGGCAACGATAAAAGAAGGTGATGCAGCCATTTGCTTTAATTTTCGTACAGATAGGTGCCGGGAAATTACCCACGTGCTTACCCAAGAAGACCATACCGACCTTGGTATGCACGCCTTAAAGCTGCACTACACCACCATGACGGAGTACGACAAATCATTTAACGGCGTGCACGTAATATTTGAGACCGATAATTTGGTAAACACATTAGGCGAAATACTGGCAGCCAACGGTAAGAAGCAGATACGCATTGCGGAAACCGAGAAATACCCGCACGTAACGTTCTTTTTTAACGGCGGCCGCGAAGTGCCTTTTGAAGGCGAAACGAGGATAATGGCCCCATCGCCCAAAGTAGCCACCTACGATTTACAGCCAGAAATGAGTGCGAAGGAATTGACCGATAAATTGGTGCCTGAGATAGAAAATGAAGCCCCAGATTTTGTATGCCTTAACTATGCCAATGCCGACATGGTAGGCCACACGGGCATTTGGGATGCCGTTATTAAAGCCGTTGAAACGGTTGATACCTGCGTGGGCAGGGTGGTTACAGCTGCACTTGCGCATGGCTACACCGTATTTTTAACCGCCGACCATGGCAACGCCGATTACATGATTAATGATGACGGCAGCCCCAATACGGCCCACACATTAAACCTTGTGCCGTTTTTTATTATAGACAATGAATGGAAAGGCGAAATTAAGCCCGGCAAACTGGGCGACCTTGCACCTACCATTTTAACGGTAATGGGCTTGCCCGTGCCAAAAGAAATGACTGGGGATATTTTGATAAATGCTTAGTTTTTTACTTGAACGCAGATTGTAAGGATGGGGACGGGTTGCAAGGATTTTAATTTCTTGTAATCCTTTGCTTTGCAATCTGCGTTGTTACCCTTGAAACAACAAGCCATATGAAATTTCTAAAGCGACTAGGATTGATTTTGGTAATTTTGCTTGTCATTATCCAATTTTTCCACCCGGCAAAAAACCAATCGACTGAAATTTTGCCCACTGATATTGGTAAAGTATACGGCACCATACCCGCTGATGTAAACAGTATTTTAGGCAAGGCCTGTAACGACTGCCACAGCAATAACACTGCGTACCCTTGGTACAATAACATACAGCCGGTGGCATGGTGGCTGAACAACCATGTGGAAGAAGGCAAGCACCATTTAAATTTCAGCGACTTTGCCCACGGGCGTGTGGCTTTTCAATATAAAATATTGGAAGAATGTATGCACGAGGTAAAGGAGGGCGACATGCCTTTGGACTCATATTTGTGGATACACAAAAATGTCAAGCTTACCGAAGAAGAGAAACAAAAGCTATACACTTGGTGTGAAACAGTTAGGGGTACTATAAAAACACGTTACCCTGCCGACAGCCTGGTAATGCCTGAACGGCCGCACCGCCAAGATTAATGTTTACCAGATAATGATTTGCCTTTTTGAATGCCTATTTGTTAAGAGGGTTAATTAACGAATAGGCATTGTTGCGTTTACTTTTACCCTACACAGCCCTTTCTTAATTGGCCTAGTTTATACCAATCCCACTTCAGTTGCATCAGGCAAATCAGGCCAAAATCCCAGTCAAGAATCTCCCCAAATCATGGTTACTTTTGCACCATGGATCAATTTGAAGCAATCAAACAAACCATTACCAACAGGCGCAGCGTAAAGCCTGCCGCAATGAACGGAAAAAAGATAAACGATGCCCAAATACGCCAATTGTTGCAACTGGCCAATTGGGCGCCTACCCACGGGTATACCGAGCCTTGGCGGTTTGTAGTGTACAGCAACGATGCAGTAAAGCAGTTTTGTTACAACCATGCCAATATGTATAAGGCCAGTACACCGGCCGCAACATTCAGTGCCGCTAAATACGAGAAACAACTGCACAATGGCGACCTTGCCTCGCACATTATAGCCGTGTATATGAAACGTGGCAACAACCCCAACATAACTGTGTTGGAAGAAATATGTGCTGTTTCCGCAGCCGTGCAAAACATGTTGCTGGGTGCGGAAGCCTTGGGTATTGCAGCGTTATGGAGTACCGGCGGCTCCGTGCTGCAACCAGCCATGAAGGACTTTATGGCCCTGGGGAAAGATGATGTGATGATTGGGTTGTTGTACCTTGGGTACACCAACGATACCAACAAAACTGGCAGGCGAATGCCGGTTGAAGCCAAAACAAGCTGGGCTTAAACAAGTTATGGATTTTAGTTTGCAGCGAGGGATATTTTGCCGAACGATTGTTTGCCAAAAACTTTAAAACAAACCCACAATAGTACTGTAAACTTTAGCGCAAACTTGTTTTCTTTGCAAATGGGCAATCACAAGCTTATTATCATGACGGCTCCTTCGGGGGCCGGCAAAACATCTATCACGCGGTATTTGCTCGACAAATACCCTGCTTTGTCTTTCTCCATTTCGGCCGCCACACGCCAGCCCAGAACAGGTGAGCAAAACAGTGTTGACTATTATTTTATCTCAGCTGCCGAATTTCAACGCCATATTGAGGACAATGACTTTGTGGAGTGGGAGATGGTGTACGAGGGCAAATATTACGGTACCCTTAAAAGTGAGTTGGACAGGATATGGGCGGCAGGCCGGGTACCCATACTCGACATTGACGTTAAGGGCGCGCTTAGGGTAAAAAAAGACTACCAAGGCACCACCTTGTGTATTTTTATTGACCCACCATCTATTGACGAGCTAAAAATACGACTGGAAAGGCGCAACACCGAGTCGTTAGAAAGTTTGCAAACAAGGTTAAGCAAAGCGGAATATGAGCTTTCTTTTAAACAGCAGTTTGACAAAATAATTGTGAATGACAACCTTGAAAAGGCCTGCCATGATACCGAGGCGATTATAAAGGAATTCTTAGGCTGGTAGCCGTTTGCATAGGTATTTTTGTAAGTTTTTTTTGCGGGCTTATAATGCGATGTTTGTTAGTTGCTTCCCATAGGTTGCCTCGTCTTCATAAAGGTTGTTTTTACCAACTATTAGCTTGGTTGCCTACAACGGAGGTAGTAAACTAATCCTTACCTTCGTAACCGTCATCTTTATTTATTGCCAACACTTACTGTATGCCACACAGCTCCGTATTGTCCGAGACAAAAGAAATTGTACAAGACAGCCTCGATTACACGCTATTTTCCTGGAGCAAACAAAAAGGGCTAAACCCCATTGCCGTTAAGTACGGAGAGGGCGTGTACCTGTACGATTACGACGGTAAAAAGTATATTGATTTTTCATCGGGGCTGATGAACGTAAATATAGGCCATGGCGACCAGCGTGTTACAGAGGCAGTGGCAAAACAAATGCAAGAAGTAAGTTATGTTACGCCAGCCTGTGTTACTAAGGTGAGGGGAGACTTAGGCAAGAAGCTAGCTGAACTGGCACCCGGTAATCTAACAAAGTCGTTATTCACAACGGGTGGTGCAGAGGCTATTGAAAACGCGATTAAAATAGCGCGCCTGTATACTGGCAGGCATAAAATAATAGCCCGTTACAGGGCATACCATGGCGCATCTGGCACGGCAATGAGCGCAGGCGGCGACCCGCGCAAGTTGCATACCGACGCGCAACAGATGCCTAATGTTGTGCATGTGGAAGACCCTTATTGTTACCGTTGCCCGTGGGGACAAGAGATAAACAGCTGCCGCAGGGAATGTGTAAGCCATGTGGAAAGGGTAATACAGTTTGAAGGGCCGGAGAATGTTGCCGCCATTATTATGGAAGGGGTAAGCGGGTCTTCTGGGTGTTTGACCTACCCGCCTGATTATTGGCAAAAAATACGGGCTATTTGCGATAAATATGGCATACTGCTGATTGCGGATGAAGTAATGAGCGGTTTTGCGCGCACGGGCGAATGGTTTGGCGTGGATAATTATGGCGTTGTGCCAGATATGATAGCTACGGCCAAGGGCATAACATCAGGCTATTTGCCCATGGGGGCTTTGATTGTAAATGAAAAAATAGCCGCTTATTTTGATGATAATGTATTATGGACGGGCTTAACTTACAGTGCCCACCCTGTTTGCTGCGCCGCAGGGTTGGCGGTGTTGGATATTTATGAACAGGACGGTATGCTGGAAAATGTGCGCGAGATGGGTGCCTATGTGGAGCAGCAAGTTGAACAACTGGCATTAAAGCACCCCAGCATAGGCGATTTTAGGAACACCGGCCTGCTGGGCTGCATTGAATTGGTGAAGAACCGCAATACCAAAGAGCCGCTGGTGCCTTTTAACGCAAAGCCACATGAAATGGGCGTGATGAATAAAGTGGCGGCTAAAATTAGGGAACTGGGCATGTACACTTTTGTGCGCTGGAATTATATTTTTATCGCACCGCCCTTGTGCATAAATAAAGCAGAGATGGATGAAGGGTTGGCAATTATAAGCGAGGCGTTGTTGATCGCAGATGAAAGTTTGGGGTAGTAGGCGCAATGAATAGATTGCTGTGCAACCGCTGTTTGTTGGGTATTTTTTAAAATTTATGCAGGTATGGAGGATTTAGCCATTTTACCTTCCAGCCTTTTGGAGGAGTATAAAAAAGCAGTTGGGAAAGATATTTACCAGACATTTAAGCACCTGCACGACAGCAAGCTTTCAGTTGATACATTCAGCTTTTGTATATCCGTTTCTGCAGTGTTTTCCTCAAAAATAGAAGGTGAAAACATTGAATTGGATTCTTATATCAAGCATAAAAAAATGGGGGTGAAGTTCCTTCCTGACTATACCCGTAAAATTGATGACCTGTATAACGCCTACCAATTTGCGCAAGGGGCGAAACTAACCGCAAAAAATGTTGAAAAAGCACATAAATTATTAACCAAGAATATTCTACAAGCTACAGAAAGGGGTAAAATACGCACAGGCAATATGTATGTTTCTACAGCAGATGGGCGTATTGAATATGTTGCTGCCCCACCAGCCGAAGTAAAACCTGCTATGCAGGCACTGTATAACGATATAAGATTACTATTTGATACTGAGCTAAGTTTTGCTGAGGTATTTTTTTTCGCAAGCATCATACACCTTGTGTTTGTAAAAATACACCCTTTTAGCGACGGGAACGGACGGACAGCCCGGTTGTTGGAGAAATGGTTTATTGCCGAAAAATTGGGAGCAAAAGCATGGTTTATCCAGTCTGAAAGGCATTACTACAAGCACGATCAAACCTACTATAAAAACATACGGGCATTGGGTTTGGAATACGCCTTTTTAAACTACTCGAAAGCAATGCCTTTTGCGTTAATGTTGCCGGGTGCATTGTAAAAAAGCCATTGTGCGGATTGACAAAAAATGAATTGTTACACCTAAAATAAATGCACATCGCTCTGTTATTTTAATGCCAAAACCATATCTTGCAGCCTTGGCCATTAACATATAACTAGCAGTCAATTTTTTTGGCGAAAAATTTTGATCCCATGGTACCCTTAAAAAATACAGCCGCAATAATTTTTATGCTTCTGTGCGGTGTTGCAAAGGCGCAAAATACGCCGCTGTACACTTATCAGCAACTTTCTGGGGTGTACTATGCCTCGCAAAAAGATTCCCTAAAAAAAGTATGGGTATGCCCCGATGCATTTGATGCCAGGGCAACCCAAAAAAAATACCGGGAAATTTGGGATGAACGGACTGATTTTATCACTGCCGCCATTAACAACCATCACTATGTGTATGAGCCAGTGTTGTTTGCTTACTTACAGGGCATCATAAGCCAAATTGTGCAGGCAAACCCACAATATTTGCCAACCACACCTTTTTTATTGGTCGACAGAAGCTCATCTGCCAACGCATATTCCATCGGTGGCAACGTTATTGCTATTAACTTGGGCCTTATTGACTTTGCCACAAGCAGAGAAGAAATTGCTTTCACCTTGGCCCACGAATTATCGCACAACATATTTAACCATACGGAGAATGTAATGAAGGAGCGGGCAGAATGGCTAACGTCTGACGAATTTAAAAACTCGCTCAATTCGGTACTTAAGTCTAAATATGAACGTTACACCCGCCTGAAAAAGATATTGGAGAATTTTAGTTTTAACAGGGGCCGCCACCAACGGTACCATGAAAGTGAGGCAGACTCACTCGCCATCATCCTGCTTAAAAAGAGCAATATTGCATTTAATGCCAACTTTTTTTTGCGGCTCGACAGTACTGACCTACAATATAAGCAGCCGCTAAGGCAACCGCTGGCAAATTATTTTACCGCCTACGGCGTGCCTTTTGAGGATACTTGGGCGCAAAAGCGTTCCAAGGGGCTATCCACTAGAAGTTATAATTTCAGGGATACCACTGGCATTGAAGACTCCTTAAAAACACACCCCGATTGCGTGGAGCGTTACGCCAAAACAAAAGCACAATCTGATAACAATGCAACCTTAACGGCGGTGCCAGCTAGCATTAAAGAAAAGGCGAGCCAGATGCTTATTTGGAATATGTACGACAATATGAGCCTCGCAGCTTGTTTATACAGAATATTGCTGGAGAAAGACAAGGGCAGTACCGATGCTTGGTACGATTTTATGGTACACAATATTTTTGCTGGCCTGGCCTATAACGATAAACAACTGCAACGGTTTATCGCAATCGGTATTACACCAAAGGAATATATTTCAAAAGACTATGACCAGTTGCAAACCATGCTGGCGCAGATGCCCAAGGAAAGCTTAACACAATATTGCACCCTGTTGCAGGCCGCACCATTTTGGGCCAAGATGCACGATGATGCCAAAGGCCTTAAAGCATTTATGTTTACACTGGCACTTGCGCCCGATGTATCTGATAAAATAAAACGTAATTCAGCCAAAGATTTTATTGATGGTAACGCCAGTAGCATGTACTGTGAGTTTGCAGAACATTTTAAAAATAAATAAGACCGCTAAAATAACAGAGACACAAAACAATTGTATGAGAAAAGCAATGCCCGCCCTAATTTTATTGGTGCTAATAGCACAGTATTCAATGGCCCAAACAAAAGTATTTAAAGAAGTAAGTGATGAAATATCCTCTGTTATTAAAATAATTAAGCAGGATAATGCCACGGTTGGGTATTTGTCGTTTACCCGGCTAGAAAAGGCAACAGAAGATAGTTTTAACTACCGCATATCCATCCTGGACGAAAACCTAAACGATATAGGAAAGGTTCAATTTAAAGAAGCAAGCCTTTTATTGAGCGATGTATCATTTGAGCAGGACGTTTTATGCCTTGGTTACATAAAAACGCGTGTTAAAGACAGTACTACCAAAGCAAACAAAGGAAAGGCTTCCGTTGTAAAAGTTGACCAAACAGAGCTCGTAACCCAGTTTATTAATTTAACGTGAGTTCGATATAAGAAACAATAAGGTTTTAACTATATATTAACTAAATATTATTTATATAAGTAATTGGTTAATAATGAAATGTAAGCATATTTTGGTATATTTAAGGTGCGAACAAAAACTCCAAAACA
>CAIRZB010000002.1 GCA_903882935.1 uncultured Parafilimonas sp.
CCGCCTTAGGCATGACCAAAGAGGAATCGCTGCACAAATTCGGCTTTTTGCTCGGTGCCTTTGAATACGGCGCACCTCCGCATGGTGGGTTGGCATTCGGTTTCGACCGCCTTTGTTCCATCCTCGGCGGCAGCGAAAGCATCCGAGATTTTATCGCGTTCCCCAAAAACAATTCGGGCAGGGATGTAATGCTGGACGCGCCAAGCACCATTGACGACAAGCAGTTTAAGGAATTGCAGATTAAGTTGGATTTGCAGTAGTTTTTTTGTGCCTAAGCGGCAGTTGTTTTGTGGTAAAGTATTTATGTCTTTCAACTCGCTACAAACTTTTTATTATATTGTGAACCTGCTAGGCTTAAGCCTGGCAGGTTTTTTTAAATAAATTACCCATGATCCCTGACTTCCAAACTTTAATGCTGCCATTACTTAAGTCTATCTCTGACGGAAAAATTCATTCTACCCAAGAGGCGGTAACTTCTCTTGCAAAGGAGTTTAAATTAACAGACGATGAATTGAACGAATGGTTACCAAGCAAAAAACAAAAAACGTTTCACAATAGAGTTCATTGGGCAAAGGCTCATTTGAAAATGGCAGCAGTGGTAGATAATGTAAGCCGAGGCATGTTTCAAATAACGGAACGTGGAAGAAAAATCCTAAAGGAAAATCCAGCCAAGATTAATTTGCGCTATCTGACTGACAAGTTTCCAGATTTCAAAAACTCAATTGAAGGAGTTAAGAATAAAGAAGGCGTTGGACAAGCAGTTTCTGATGAAATAAGAATAATTGACATCATTAAGGAAACTCCAGAGGAGCAGATTGAAACCGGATATAAGCAAATAAGGCAGGCTTTAGAACAAGAGTTGCTATCTAAATTAAAATCCGTTCATCCTGCCTTCTTCGAGAAAATAGTTGTTGAGCTTTTAGTCAAAATGGGTTATGGCGGATCTATTGCCGAAGCGGGCAGGGCTACAAGATACAGCAATGATGAAGGCATAGACGGCGTTATAAAAGAGGATAAACTTGGGCTTGACGTTATTTACATACAAGCCAAGCGGTGGGAGGGCGTGGTCGGCAGGCCTGAATTACACAAGTTTGTGGGCGCACTTGCGGGGCAAGGTGCCAAAAAAGGTATTTTCATTACGACCTCCTATTTTTCTAAAGAAGCTTCCGAATATGTGCCGCGTAATGAAACCAAAATTGTTTTAATTGACGGTGCAATGCTTGCTCAATATATGATTGATTATAACCTTGGAGTGTCAATCCAAAGCACTTATGAAATAAAGAAAATAGATTCGGACTATTTTGAGGAAGACTAACAATGGCTAGTGAAAATTGGCAACCAGCAAATCATAACCCAAAATTAAACCCTGCCTTAATGGCCACCCATGAGGCATACCTGTTTGGGCTAGACTCAGTAAACCCGTCGTAATCCATCAGTATTTCAACATGCGAAAATTTTACACCCAGGCCAACGTCGCCACTAAAATGCGTTTTGTTGCCGGGCAAATCCACCAGGCTAACAATGCCCAGGCCGGCATCTACATGGGCGAATAATTTTTTAGCAAACAAGTATTGCCTTACGCCTATTTTAACGGGCACATACGTTATGCCGTCATGCAGGTAATTGTCTGAGTGTTTAAAAAGGGTATAACCCAACGTGCCGGTTAAAACGGTGTTTTTAAAAAGGTTAAGGCCCAGGCTACCTTCGCCGCCGGCCCCGTACCTGTAGCCCCATCTTAAATTGCTTTCAAGCGGGTCCAGGCCAATCAAGTGTACGTAAACATTTATTTTAGGCTGTGCCTTAAGGCCGCAGTTAAATAGGGCCGGTATAACAAACAATGGCAATAACAGAAAACGCTTGGCAAAATACTTGTGCATACCCTTTTTTTAAGTGTTTTTCCTGGTGGGTAAAGATAAAAATTTACCCGGAAGTTTGGCTTTGTGGCTGGTACGGTAGGGTAAAAATTGCCATTCGATGCAGGTATTAGCTGTTGCAATAAAATATTGACCGCTACCCAGCCATTTTAAATGCCGCCGGATACTGCTGCCTTGCAAGCGAATGCAGTTTCGTGGTAAAACCCACCAGCGCAAGCGAACATATAAAAAATAGAATGCAGATAGCCGAGTAAGCATAAAATGTGTTTAGGCTAAATGCGGCCCCGTTATCAAACCAATCCCAACCGTGAAACATGCTGAAAATATCAATAACCAGCACCCCAAAGCCCGGTGCCCAATAGCTGTTTTCTGTAAGTAGTAATTTTTGTGTTTGTAACCAGTATGCTTTGTACACTTTTACAATTGCTGTTATTTCCCAAGCCAAAAAACTGGCCGAGCAGGTTACAAGCACCACTTTAAGCCAAAAAATAGGCAGCATTTGCGGCAGGGTTGCAAAAACTGTTACCAGCAACATTGTTAAAGCCGCCTTGGGCCAGGTAAAGTATTGTTTAAACAGCCTCCATTTTTCTCTGTTGCTATATTTCAACACCGCCTGCTGCCTGCTGGTGATAATAGGGGAAAAGCCCATCACCCCAAAACCGGCATACACTTTTTGTAAAGCATCGTCAAAGTTAATGGGGGTTTCAGTTTCGTTCATCTTCGCTGCAACCGCATCGGCCAAGTGGTCAACCAGCTCCACTTGCAAGTCGTAATGCCGTACGCAATGCTTTGTTGTAAAAATAAACAGTTGTTGTATTTGGTCGGGTGTCAGTTCAGTAGCCTGCATCACGCAATGGTTGTTTTTGGGTTAATAATAAGGTTAAGGCTTTCCATAAATGCTTGTAACTCTTCCATGGCGGCCTGGGTTTGCTTGGTACCGGCTTTGGTAAGCGTATAATATTTACGCATGCGGTTGCCAACGCTTTCCACCGCTGTTTCAACAATGCCCTCCGCCTCCAACTTATGCAACAGCGGATAAAGGGCGCCTTCGGTTATTTGTAGCTCGCCTTTGGTTATTTCCTTTACTTTTTGTGTAATGCTGTAACCGTACATGCGTCCGTTGTCTTTTAACAACCGTAGCACTATTGGCTCAAGGCACCCTTTATACAGCGATGATTTTTGCATGGCACAAAAATACATAACTAAACAATGCATAATTAAATTAGGTATTGTTTTTTCTTGGTAATGGGGTTTAGTATCGCGCAGCTTTTTTTACAAAAATGCCGGTTATCGTAGTCTTGCTTAGATATTACATTAAATAACATATTTAAAAATGATGCCTTTTAGCCCATTATTTTAGACGTATTGAAGATAATTTTTAATATTTTTTACATTAATTTAATTTATCGCTGTATATTTCAACCGTCTTCTAAATTGCAGCTGTATTAATTGGTATGGCATGTATTTTTTGCCTTCCTTCTAAACATATATCTATGGCTTTAAACAACTTAATGGAGCAGTACGGCTGCCCCGAAGGCATTTGGGACGAAATGTGCGATGCGAAAATAATACGCGACCACTACAGCAAAGTGTTTGCGGTATTGCAAAACCTTGATGTTAACGCCCTGCAAAGCAAAGACCGGTTGGCGAGCGAGCTTTTTATGAACCAAGGCATCACATTTACCGTATACAGTGATAACGCGGGCATTGAGCGTATATTCCCCTTCGACATTATTCCCCGCATCATCACCGGGCTTGAATGGGACAAGATTGAGCGTGGCATAAAACAACGGCTGAAAGCGTTGAACATGTTTTTGAAGGATGTGTACAACGAGCAGAACATATTAAACGACGGTATAATACCAAAAGAGTTGATAGCCTCCTGCCCGCATTACACCCGCGAAGTGTTTGGTATACAG
>CAIRZB010000003.1 GCA_903882935.1 uncultured Parafilimonas sp.
ATCTGCATAAAGACGCAATAATTGCCTGATCTTGAACATATCAATTGGTTTGTTGGACATTTCCTGCCTGGTTGTTTTGGTTAAAACAACCGATTATTATCCTACAAAAACAATTGTTCTTTACCTGCTTTTACAGGGGGGCAGTTTGAGCCGGTATCAGGGGGTCAATTTGAAATGGCCGAAGGGGACCTTATTCTTTTGGCCGAAGGGGGTTAGTTTACGTGGATTTTCCAATATCACTGTACAGCACCACAGGGGGCCGTTGTTGGAGGAGGAACACTACTACCCTTTCGGGCTGACAATGGCCGGGATCAGCAGCCAGGCAGCAGGGAAATTGGAGAATAAGTTAAAATACAACGGCAAGGAAATACAGCACAGGGAGTTTAGTGACGGCAGCGGGCTGGAGTGGGCAGATTACGGGGCGAGGATGGATGACATGCAGTTAGGGAGATGGAGCGTGTTTAGACAAAAAAGCAGAAAAGTATTATGTTTTATCCCCATATAATTATGCCGGAAATAATCCCATTATTTTTGTAGACCCCAACGGGGAAAATATTTATCCTGCAGCATCGTTCACCACCTCGGAATACGCGGAAGTTTATAACGGCCTAATCGCAAACAATAAGGCATATAAAAGCTTGTTAAGCAAATATGATAATTCGTCTCAGAACGATTATTATCTTGAAGCCGGGGACGAATATACAATTCCGCAAGATATAGCCACCACTAATTCAGGTGTGACTCCAGACCCTAAAAATATATCTGAAATAAAAATAGAAACTTGTTCTGGATTTAAGACTTCTTTTTTTACTAAGACCTATGTCGCAGCGGACGATGATATTAAGGTCACGTAAACCTATAAATTAAGTAAAATTGCTATTGCCAATACACTTATACATGAAGCAGTGCATGCCAATATTGGCCTTAAAAGTCAAAAGGACGATGACAATCACAATAATTTCATTAGGCAAAGAAGTACAATCGTCAAGGCATTAACTGATTATAATGACCAAAATAAACTGGGAGCTACCAAAGATCAAATAGAGACATTGTCATGGGCGGGCAGCGAAGGCTCCGATGAATTTCACAAAATGATTTCTGAACGTGCCCACAATAACGGCACTTCGGATGGAGAAGAAATTTTGGCATATGGCAAAATGCTGCTCGACGTTGAATATGGCAAACCTACAATCAAAACAGAAAAGAAGAAATAATGAAATACCTACTATTAATTGTTATTGTAATGGCAACGATCAAAGGCTATTCACAAGAAAAACAATTTAAGTTTATGGTGAACAAACCTATAATTTTAGATTCCGTACGAAACATATATTTCAACCAAGAAATGGAGTATTCATACAAACGAATCTATTTAGAAAATAACATACTTGAGGAAAGGGGGCTATTTACAATTAATAAAGAAGGCGTAACTACTGCAACCTTTAAAAAAGAAAACACTACTTGGTTTCTCCGAAATCAAGTAGGAGATTGGACTTTGTTTTATTCTGATTCCATTAAATTTTTGCCTGCTCCCGAAATATTCATTTCCGGAAAAAAATATATCGTTAGATGGACGGGAACGGAAAATATTAATGGGCAGACAATTCAAGCTTTCAGGCTCAAACCTGTTGGTTTTACTCAAAGCGATTTGAGTAAATTTTACTTCGACCCTGAACATGGAATAATTGGATTTGAAGCACGATCCACAACCTTTATTAGAAATGATTTAATTAAGCGGTGAAGCTGGGATGGACACCACAACTATTGGGAGGGTATGAGAAACAAAAGCCATGCAACCAGCAAGGTGTGATGCACCGCACATTCCATGGGGATTACGAGGTAAAGCGTACGAATTTTCGTACGCGTTACCTTTAAGAAAACAACCTAGAAAACAATAAAATCGCATGAGGTATTTTTTTAAGGCCGGGGTATAAAGGGCACACGTATGCCTTTGGGGGTTGCAATTTTTTGGCGGGGTTGTGAAAGAACCTGCCCTGCACACCCGTTCGGGCTGGCAATGAGCGGCATATCCTCGCAGGCGGCGGGGTAGCGCCCGTTGTTCGACATGTTCCGTAGGGCATGTCGAACTGACGATAAAAGCCCTTTTGCAAAAGGCGCTTACAAGGCGGGAGAAAATAGAGAAGATTAATGTTATAGCACAGCCGTTGGGTGTAAAAGCCCTGCGGCTGTTTTTATTGAATAAACTACAGAACGCACACGGGAGTGACACTCCAATGGAGTCCTTTGGACAACCAAAGCCCAATAGTACCACAAAAGCTAAGTACAAAAGAATACCATACTGCCAATAGGGTATATTTTTAGTTTTAACAAAATACGTTGTTCGAGATATTCCCCAGGGCATCTCGAACTGATGATAAAAGCCCTTTTGCAAAGGGCATTTATAAGGCGGGAGAAAATGACAAAGATTACTGTATTGGACCAGCCGCCGGGAGTTCGGCGATACAATCAGGTATGTTTTACGGCTTCAACCAAATATTTGCTACGTTTTGTGGAACATAAAATAAAGCTGCTGGGCATAAAATAAAACAGCCCCGCTTGTGCGAGGCTGCTCTGTGATTCCGTTGGGACTCGAACCCAAGACCCATACATTAAAAGTGTATTGCTCTACCAACTGAGCTACGAAATCGTTTCCATTTTTTCAGGAGTGTGTCCCTGTTTTTTGGGAGTGCAAAAATAGGGGAAAATGATAACCCACCAAATTTTTTGCAAAGTTTTTCTAATATTAATTCTACGGGTTATCAACAGCTTATAAACAAATTGTATGTATTACATTTGCCCGTAAATTATTATAACTCATACGCATGTCTTATTTTACCAATAAAGTAGTGGTGGTTACGGGCGGGTCAGATGGTATTGGCAAGGCCCTGGTTGATGCCCTGCTGGCGCAAGGCGCCAAGGTGGCCACCTGTGCACGCAACTACGATAAACTGTACCGCCTTAAAACAAATTACCCCGACAAACCCTTGCTGGTACATTCGGCCGATGTTAGCAAAGAAGCCGAATGTAAAAACTTCATCCAAGAAACGGTAGATACCTTTGGCACCATCCACATACTCATTAACAATGCGGGGGTTTCTATGCGGGCCCTATTTGAGGAAACCAACCTCGAAACCCTGCACCGCGTAATGGATATTAACTTTTGGGGTACTGTGTACTGCACCAAATACGCCCTGCCCCACATTATGCAGCAAAAAGGCGATGTGGTTAGCGTATCTTCCGTGGCGGGTTACCGCGGGCTGCCCGGCCGCACCGGCTACAATGCCTCCAAATTTGCCATGCAGGGCTTTATGGAGTCGCTGCGTACCGAGATGCTTACCACCGGTGTAAACGTAATGTGGGTATGCCCCGGCTTTACGGCCTCAAACATCCGCAATGCGGCCCTTACCAAAGACGGCAAGCCCCAAGGCTTTACCCCCCTTGACGAAGGGCACCTGATGACCGCCGAAGATTGCGCCGCCTTAACCCTTAAGGCCGTGGAAGCCAGGAAACGCAACCTGGTGTACACCGTTGCCGACAAAAGAACCATTCTGTTAAACAAGCTTTTGCCCGGGCTGGCCGATAAACTGGTACGCAACTTTTTTTATAAAGACGGCGCATTGGTTAAATAGCCCCCTGCCAACAGCCGATAAACATTACCCATGCCGATAGTTACCCTTTCAACGGATATTGGTGAGGCCGACTATATTGTGGGCGCCATTAAAGGGCAGTTGCTTACGGCAGATGCCACCAACAATATTGTGGATATTACCCACCAGCTGTCGCAAAACAACTACCAGCATGCCGCCTACCTGTGCAACAATGCCTTTAAGCATTTTCCGGCGGGCACCTTCCACATGGTTATTGTAAACCTGTTTGAAAGCACCCCCAACTATATGCTTATTGCCGAGCACCGGGGCCAGTACCTTGCCTGCCCCGACAATGGCATACTCACCACCATTTGCGGCATGCGCCCCGCCAACGTGCTGGCCGTTGAGGTTAACACCGCCCAAGGCTTTGGCGTGCTGGCCTGCACCAAGGCACTGGCCCAGGCCTTTACAAAACTGCACCACGGGCAGCCCATACAGCACATTGGCGAACCCATTACCAACATAAAGGAAAAATACCCGCTGCGCCCGGCCATTGGCGTTGACTGGATTGACAGCCAGATTATTTTTATCGACGCTTTTGAGAACGTGGTGATAAACATTACCCAACAAGAATTTGAGGAACACCGCCGAGGCCGCAGCTTTAAAATAATTTTTACCCGCAAGGAGGTTATTGACAAACTGAGCGACAATTACGCCACCGTGGCCGCCGGCGACAAGCTGGCCTGGTTCAATTCGGCCGGTTATTTGGAAATTGCCATCAACAAAGGCAATATGGCCGGCCTGTTCGGGCTTACTGGCTACACCGAAAGCAGCCTTAAGCAGGCCGCCATGCACAACAAGTTGCTGTACCAAACGGTGCGCATTTTTTTTGAAGGTTAGCCATCCCCGGCACCACGCCCCAAAAAAATGAGACAAAATGATACACATGTTGGGCCTGTAACATTTCCCACAATGGGAAAGCCCGGCAACGCCCTCCCCTATTGGGTTTGCTGCCAAAAGCGAGACACAATGTAACACCACGCTGGGGTGTCTCATCCCAAATTGGGAAACCCCCAATAGCCCGCAGATAAAGGGTTTCAGCAAAACCGGGTTTTTACAAACCGCGTTATTTTGTGCTACACCTGCCCAGCGGCTTAAACTGAATACCAATAAGGGTTTGGGCATAAAAATGAGACACCCCAAAACGAAAAACTGTACAATTGTGTTTTGCAGTAACTTTTTGCCCAGGCATGGGTTTGGCGGCCAGCCTGGGCTTTGTAGCCAAACCAACATGCCTAAAAATATTGTTGCCGCCATTGTGGGTGAACGTTTTTTACCTGTTAATATCGTAAAAATTGGGGAGATGGCGGCGGATGTGAGTTATTGTTTTTTGGTGGCAAAATGTTGGGAGGAAGGCAGAAGGGCGGCAGCGTAGGGTATAGGAAAAACCTTAAGGTTTGAATGGGATTTAGTGCGTAATATATGGGCTATACCCGCCGTTGTTGGGTGTTTTCACCAACACAGATACCAGCCGGTTAGTCATGCGAAATGGGCAATTCCGCCGCCCCAGAATTTGCAAAAATACCAACACCGGCAAAAACCTCAACCACAAATTGGGTGGATTTTTTTTGGGATTGAAATGATAAAGCTTTATGTCGCTTTAAAAAACTTGCCCTATTAATAATCAAGGCGGCATTCTTTTTGTGGGGAAAATTCGTGCAATCACCCTAAAAAAACGCCCTTCCTCCCGTTTCAAGAAAACATTCCAGCAATTTCCCGTTTTATTCCAAATTTCACATTTTCACGAGTTTTGCAGAAATTAACAGCCTTCAGCCAGTTATTTGAATTTTTCCGGGCTAGCCCCAAACCATTTTTTCTTAAAACAGGATTTTACCCCTGCGATTTTGCATAAACCAAAGAATTGGATTACCAGAAATACATTAAATAGTTTGTTTAATATTGCAAACCACAAAAAGTGTTGTTGAATAGATTTTTCCGATATGAACCACTTTGAATCCATTAAAGACCTTATTAACACCCTGGCTTGGGCCAAAGACCTACTGATAGCGATGTTTGAAAAAAGGCGGTTTTTTAGTTATAAATATGAGCATGCACTGACTTTTTTTTCGGATGAAGACCGTCTGGAAACCCTTTGCAGTAAAGGTGTGCTGCATAAAAATGGTGCTTACCTAGAACTGGATGAACAATTCAGGGACTTTTTTGAGCAGGTGCTGGAGGTTAATGAAGACATAAATACCGCCTACATTAACGAAAACATACAACAGGTTAAGCAAAATATTAATTTTTACCTACAGGAGAATAATGAGCAGCGCAAGAACAGTTACCAGAAACAGGTAAAAGCTGCGTTGCGCAAAATAGGCCGCATTACCCTGCGCAACGTGATAGACCTGAACCGAAATATTGAAAACGAGTTTAAAACCGAGCCTACATATTCAATAAAAATTAAAAAGCTGGAATTGCTGGACGAAAAACGGCGCGCCATGTACAGCCTTATAGAGCAAACAGAAGGGTTGGTCACAGACGGAGAAATTACTTTTTTCAGCACCGCGCTGGATGAAGAACTAAAGCAGATTGTGGTTGAGCTTAGGGGGCAGCTTACAGAAAGCAGGCACAACCTTATAGAAACGCAAAAACAAATTATTGAATACCTGCACCAGGTAAAACACCAAAGCAGGCTGCTGGAGAAAATAAAGCAGATAAAATACCTGAAAGACCAATTTGAAATAAAACCCAAAACAAACCTCTTACATTTACTGGCCAGCAAAAACGCTGTGTTGTTTGAAGCCCGGCCCGCATACCCCCTTAAACTATCGCTGGAGTTGCTCCAGAAGGATGAGGGAAGGGCCATGGTTAAAAAAGTGGCTGCCAGGCTAAAGCAATATAAAAAAAATTTGCTGCCGGTTGCGGAAGGTATTGCAAGCCACGACCTGCTGCCCGGTACTGACGAAGAAGTGTTTATTGACCTTGATGAAATTAAACGCGGTTTTATGGCCTCAGGCGACCATTTACACAGCTACCTGGGCAAATACAACTACCCACGCGAAGTTGTTTACGAGGAAAGGATTACAATCTTCTGCCAGATGGTTTCGATATACGAAAAGGATTTTAATATAAAAGAAGTTTTTCAGCGGGAAGGGCAGGTAGAATATGCCATGGTGCTTCCCCTATAAAATATAATTATAGTATGACTATTGCTGCAAGGCACACCACCGATATTTTTGAACTGTTGAGCAAAGGCAAATTCATTTGCAGCAATGCAGTGGATACCAATAACCGCAAGCTGTTCGATATTATCCATGATAATTTTGAACAATTGTACGATTACTTTAACGCAATAGGGTTCATCCTGGAAAGGGGGGATGAATATTTTTATTTTTCCCGTAATGAGATGAAGGTTTTATTGGAGAATAAGATTGAACAGGCATTCCGCTGGGTGGATGTGGTAGATTTTTGCATGGCCTTTAACAATAGTTTTGCGCCCGGTTTCCGGTTTGCAGTGTCCGACATACTTGTACAGGTAAAAGTAGATGCAAGCTTAAAAGATAAGCTGGAAATAATGAAGCGCCTTACCGGCGAAGGCAGTTACCAGGAGCGGATAACCGGGCTTATAGAAAAGCAACTTGTAGGGCCCGGCTATGCAGAGCAGGAGAATGAAATAACAGGCCAGTATAAAGTGCTTACTTCATTCAACTACGTAAGAGACCTTATAGCAAGTATTCAAATACAAGAAGAAGTAACCAATGAGATTTCTGAATAAAATTGTTTTTATACACAGTGCAACCATACAGTATGCAGAAGTAATGCTGGATGGCAATGTTCACCTGATTGGTACACAGGGCGTAGGCAAAAGTACGTTGCTAAGGGCTGTACTGTTTTTTTATAATGCCGATACGTTAAAACTGGGCATCTCTAGGGAGAAGAAAAATTTTGCTGAGTATTATTTTCCTTACCAAAATTCTTTTTTGATATACGAGGTATTGGGCGAGGCAGGGCCTTTTTGCATTTTAGCCTTTAAGAGCCAGGGCAAAGTTTGTTTTCATTTTATTGATGGCCCTTACAACCGCCTGCATTATGTGCCGAATACCGGGATGGCTTATGAAAAATGGGAAGACATCCGCCGGGTGCTGGATGAAGCGCTTATTGGCTATAGCCGCAAGATAGACAGTTACGAGGAGTACAGAAACATTATTTACGGCAATATTGAAGGTGGTAAAAAAGAGTTTGCCAGGTATGCACTGCTTGAAAGCAAGCAATACAAAAACATACCGCGCACAATACAAAATGTGTTTTTAAACAGCAAGCTTGAAGCGGAATTTATTAAGCAAACAATTATCATGTCGCTTAATGAAGAAGACATTACTATAGACCTGCAAAGCTATACCCACCACCTTAAAGACTTTGAAAGCCAGCTAAACGACCTGCACATGTACAGCCAGCCACATGTGCAAAAGCAGGCTGCGGAGGCTGTTAAAAACCACCTGGCTATAAACCACCTGGATAATGAAAAAAATGTGTTTGCCCTGCAGCTTGCGTGGCGTGCTGCCAGCTACACAAGGGCTGTTCCAAAACTTAACGAAAAGAAAGACAAAATAACCGATGAGATAGCATTGCTTAAAGAAGATGAGGCAAATTTAAGCGAACGCTTTACTAACAAAACAGACAAGATAAAAGCAAGGATTAATGTACTGGACAGTGAAATAAAAAAAGCCAAAGAAAAAACAGATTATTACAATGCGCAACAAATTGACAGTGTTATTATGCGCTCCGCCAACAAAAAAACACTGGAAACAGAGCAGGAGCATTTAAAGCATGAGATACAATTGTTAACGGCAGCTTTTTCGAGTATTACCACAAAATACGAGAGTCTTTTTACGGCACTCAAGCAAAGCAACCTTGCAGAGGAGCAGGATAACAAAGGCAAGCAAGTAGCCTTACGCGAACATGCCGCCACAGAAAAAGAAGCACTAAGGGGTTTAATGGAAAAAGCTTTAACGGAGATAAAACAGCAAAACCAGGAAAATATACAACAGGCAAGGCTTGCGGTGCAGCAAAAACAAGGTGTACTGCAGCAGGGGCAGCTTAAAAAGGCTGCCATTACCCACCAAAGATTTTTTGAAGCCGAGGTGGAAGAAACCAGGGGCAGGATAAATAACTATTCCATATCCCTGCAGGAAACGCAACTACAACTTGACCACTTAAAAAAACAAGCAGAAACAGTACAGCAGCAGTGGTCGCTGGCCGAAGATTCGCAGAAACAATCAACCGAAAGGCAGGAGGAAAAAATACAGTCCAATATTGCATCAAAGCGTCAGGAGGTTTTAAAAATAAACGAAAAACTGGAAGTAATTGACAAAGCTTTTTATGGTTGGCTAAACATACATAAACCGGGATGGGAGGGTACCATTGGCAAAGTAGGCGCAGATGAATTGTTATTTGATACAAGCCTTGCCCCACGCCTGTCGGGTGCTGTTGGCAACCTGTTTGGCATAGACCTGGATTTGTCTGATATGCCCATCCGCGTTAAAACGGCAGAACAGTACGCATTGCAGCAGGAGGGTGTTAACAGTGAAATAAAGCAGCTTGAACAGGAGGTGGCCTCAATACAGGCCGAACTACTGCAGCAACTGGAGAAATTAAAAAAGAAATACCAGCCCGAACTTAAAAAAGTAAAGGACGGCCTGCTGGAAAAAAAGTATAAGCAGGAGCAGGATACAATACAGCTACAGCAGGCCCGGCTACAACAAAAAGACTGGGAATTTAAAGCTGCCAATGCCAGGCGGGATTCGATAGCCGTTACAGATGCCGCCATTGCAAGGGCCAATGAGGCACTTGCTGCTGCCGAACAGGCATTGAAGCAAAAAGAAGAAGAGCTTTCAGTTAATTTGAAGCTGAAGGAAAAAGAATATACCAAAAAAATAAGCGCGGCAGACCAGCAACTGGCGCAAGGGTTAGCCCAATTAACCAATGCTTTAAAAGCCCAGCAGGCTGCATGGAAACTACAGGCGCAGGAACTGGAAACCCGGAGCCTGGAAGAACTGGCAGGCAAGGGCGTTGACACCTTACGTATTGAAGCAATTAACGCAACACTGCAGAAGGTGGCAGGCGAACTCGCTTTTATTGACGGGAAACGCGACCTGCTAATAATGTATCATAACGACAGGAAGGAATGGATTGACCGTGCAGGGGAATTTAAAAGCAATAAGGCGGCGCAGGAGCAACAGCTAACACATGAGTTTGAAAAATACAGCCTTCAGCACTTGGCCTTAAAAGATAAAATAGCAGAAGCCGGGGAAAGGCTTTCGCGCGCAGAAGCACAACTGGTTGAGGCGGAAGACAACCTTAATGCATTTGATCGCTTTCAGCAAACCGACGCATGGTTAAGCATAGAACCAGCCTATATACAGGAAAAGGACACCAATAAAAATGAACGTACCTGCTTACATTTAATTGATGAAATAAACCGTTGCCATTATAACGCCATAACACGGCTGGATAACCTTAAGGAAGCTGCAAATAAATTTCTGGGTAACTTCTCAGTGCAAAATATTTTTAATTTTCCACAGGTACTCTCCACTAAGCAGGATTACCGGCAGTTTACGGAGAAACTAAACGAATTTGTTAACAATGGCAAGATAGCTGAGTTTGAAAAAAGAGTAAATGAGCGCTTTGCCAACGTAATAAAACTGGTGGGTAAAGAAACGGCAGACCTGATGTCGAGAACCGGAGACATTCAAAAAATAATCTCAAACATCAACAGGGATTTTGAAAGCAAAAACTTTGTTGGCGCGATTAAAAAAATTGAACTGCGGATAAACGACAGCGCAAACAGTGTAGTACAGTTGCTGATAAGAATTAAAAAGTTTAATGATGAACACAGCTTTGATATTGGTGGCTTAAACCTTTTTTCATCAACCGATTCCGAAAATAAAAACAAGAAAGCTGTAGACCTTTTGAAGCAACTTAGCAAGGCAATTACTGAATACCGCAGGGAAGCGATAGCACTCTCCGATTCCTTTGAACTACAGTTTAGGGTGGAGGAAAATGAAAATGACACAGGATGGGTTGAAAAGCTATCCAACGTTGGCTCTGAAGGTACTGACGTACTGGTAAAAGCGATGATTAACATTATGCTGCTAAACGTTTTTAAGGAAGGGGCCAGCAAGCGTTTCAGCGAGTTCAGGCTGCATTGCATGATGGATGAAATAGGCAAACTGCACCCTAACAATATTAAAGGCATACTGCAGTTTGCCAACGACCGTAATATTTTATTGATCAACGGTTCCCCTACTGAAACCAATGCATCAAACTACCGTCATATTTATAAACTGGAGAAAGATAATAAGCGTTTTACTAAAATAAAACGCATCATCACCAATTACAGCACTACGTGATGTTACCCATACATATTGCCCTAAAGCTACAGGAAATGCTGGTAACAGGCACACCGGTAGCATCTTCGCTAATGAAGCATACATTGGTGCAGCGCATGCTGGATGATGCTGTATTAATAAAAAAGCAACCCAGTAAAACAAAAGCCGTTATAACAATAACTGATGTAGCTGCCTTAAAAAATTACCTGCATAATGTTTTCGGCATTGCTTCACTGAATGATTATATAAAAAAACATTCGGATAAAAATATAACCAGGCATGAAGCAGTAACGGTGTCAGGCAACTCAAAGCTTAAAGCCATCCGTACCTTTAAAGGCTTTTTGGTTAATAGTTATCAACCCATTAACACGCAGTTGAGCGGCAACAATTTTATTGTACAGCCCGTTGCTGGTACTTATACATTTATCACCGATGTCGAATCGTTTTTACCGGATGCATCCGTAACAATTATTGGCGTGGAGAATGCTGAAAATTTCCGACACATACACCAGCAGGCTTACTTGTTTAAGGGATTAACACCGTTGTTTGTTAGCCGCTACCCCCATAGCAACGATTTATTAGCCTGGTTAAAAAAAATACCAAACCCATACTTGCATTTTGGAGATTTTGATTTTGAAGGCATTCAAATTTATCTTAATGAATATAAAAAGCACCTTAACAAGGCCACATTTTATATTCCTGAAGATATTGAGAAAATACTGGCAAAGTATGGAAACAGGGAATTATACAACCGGCAATTTGCCCATATAAAAAAATTGCCACTAAATGCAGAAGCCGCCATTGATAGCCTTACACAACTTTTGCATAAATATAAAAAGGTGCTGGAACAGGAAATATTTGTTAGACAGCCTGAACTGTAAAAACAGTTCTTGCCACCCTGACAGGGCAATATTTTCAACCATGAACGAACATCCGCTCCCTAGGAACTTCCAGTTCCGGGGCTATATTCTGTTGCCTTTGGCAACAGTGTACATGCCGCCAAAGGCGACAGAATGGCCCTTCGGAACTAGAAGTTCCGGAAGAGCGTTATGCCGCCCTTCATTACCGCCCACTCCGCCCAAAATGGCGCAACCGTTTGTGCAGCTTTTTAACCCTGCCCATAGCTATATTTACACAGCAAACATTACAGCAAGGTGATGCTTTTTGCAAACGCCCCAACGCTATTTTTTGGCGCCGCTTTATTAACTGGAGTACAAACGAATAAACAACCATTTGAATGAAAAAGCAGTACCGCTTTATGCTTGCCTTTGTGCTTATGCTTACCAGCATAATGCTTGCTATCAATATAACCCGTGCGCAAACCCGCATTACAATACCATTTAATGGCCCGCAGGCATCCCCGTCGGTGGTTGTTAATTATGCGGGCTGGACATTGACTGCCGATGCCACGCAAGGCACCCTAAACATTGCCTATGACAGTTTGGGCGTGTTGTTGCAACACGTGCGGCTTACCATGCAGCAGGGCAGCAACCTGGTACCGGCAGGCCCCTGGGCAGCCGAAAAAACAAGCCCACAGCAACTGGCCGTTACGCTACACAACCCGGCCGTTGCGGTATTGTTTACGGTTACCGAATTTGGTTTATCAGTAGCATCGTCTTCTTCAACCCTGGTGCTCACAGCCCAAGCACCGGCCGGCAACAACCGCATAGTAGCCAATGTTATCGACCCAAACGGCATACCCGTTACATGGTCGGGTACCAACGAGGTGGTGGAGAACTTTGGGGGCAGCGAAACCCATGTACCCTCCTATCTGCCTGCTAAAAACCCGGAGGTGATGACGTTTACGCTTGGCAATGTGTCGTCGGCCAACATCCATGCCCTTTTTGACCGCAATCTGGACATGGCCATTGTGTTTTCTAACCAATCCCAACTGGTAGTTAACCAGCAACAACCCAACCTATTGGACGTTACCATTCCCGTGGCAGGCAATACCGCCATCCGCCTGCTGCCCCACTATTATGTGCATACGCTTGGCCTGCCGTTTTACGAGCGTTTTAACGATTCGGCGTTTCCCGCCGCACCCATGGTTTGGGGCAGCTGGACCAGCTACTACCGCGATACCAGGGAACAAGACATTGTGCGCAATACAGACTGGCTTGCCGCCAACCTAAAACCGTATGGGTTTACCTATGTGCAGATTGACGATGGCTACGACACCCGCAAAGACAGCCTGCAACACCAATGGATTGATAACTGGCAGCGGGACCTGTTTCCAAAAGGCCCAGCATGGATGGCGGGTTACATAAAATCAAAAGGGCTACACCCCGGTCTTTGGCTGGTACCCAACAGCTATGCCGGCGCCTTGGCAACCCACCCAGAATGGTACCTGCGGGACAAATACGGCAAGCTAGTGTTAGACTACGACACCCCGGCCATTGACTATACCCACCCCGGCGCACAGCAATGGCTGCACACACTGTTTACCACGCTAAAAAACTGGGGTTTTGAGTATTATAAGTTTGACGGCGAGTTCGCCATACCCCAATATGCGCCCGGTGTTGACCGTACAAAACTATTTGATACCACCGGTAACCCCGTGGCTGCCTACCGGCAAAGGCTGCGGTTAATAAGGGATATTATTGGCCCCAACACCTTTATAGAAGGCTGCCCTGCCGGCACGCCGCTAAACGGCATAGGGTTTTTTAATTCGTATTTTAATGGTGCCGATGTGTACAACACCTGGCTGGGGCACCATGC
Organism: uncultured Parafilimonas sp.; assembly: GCA_903882935.1. Lineage (GTDB taxonomy): Bacteria > Bacteroidota > Bacteroidia > Chitinophagales > Chitinophagaceae > JABDFW01. Next base: position 13,697 of record CAIRZB010000003.1, read on the forward strand.
CCTGTTCAATTCCATAAACGCCAATGCCTTTTTAAACCATATGGCGGTTTATGTTATGCCTGGCGAAGGCATTGACATTGCCCCCTTTACCACCGTGGCCGAAGCCGCAAAAAAAATGCCCGCCCGCTATTTATACACGGCGCAAACAAGCGAGGACTCCTTAAAAGGGTTTGGCGTAACGGATGCCGAGGCCCGCACCATGGTATCATTGGTGGCACTTACCGGCGTTGCCTACCCCCTAACCAGTATTATGCCCCAATTGCCGCCCGAACGCGCCCAGCTGCTTAAAATGACCATGCCCACGATGCCTATTTTGCCCGCAGACCTGTACAGCCGGGGCAGCGACATGAGCACCACCACCCCTTGGGAATATTTTAAACACCGAACACCGGATACTTACATACACAACTATGCGGAAATAATTGACTTGAAGGTAAATGCGGCCGCGGGTATTTTTGATGTGGTGGCTGTTACCAACTGGCGCAGCAAAATGGCTGTTAGAAAAATTATGCTGGTTGATAAACTCGGCTTACCCCCCGGCACCGCTTATGCCGCTTTTGATTTTTGGCGGCAGGCCTTTTTAGGCATCTATAAAAACAGTCTGCAACTAAGCGTGCCCGCCCACGACACCAGGGTTGTACAGCTGCACCCTTTACTGGGCCGACCCCAGCTTATTGGCAACTCTAGGCATATTTCTGGGGCATATTCCATCCAGAGCCTACAGTGGCAGGCGGGCAACAATACCCTAGCCGGCGTTTCAGAAACAATAACCGGGCAACCATACAACCTATACATATATGTGCCGGATGGCTTCAGCATGCCAGCCGCAACCGCCTACACAGGCAAAAACACCGCCGTTCCGGTTGAAACGGCAATGGCAAACCATGTGCTTACTTTACGTATAACCGGAATGCGCCAGCCGGTTAGTTGGCAGGTGAAGTTTAAGCGCGGCAGCAATTAGTTGTCTTCCAGCAGCATTACAAGCCAACAATTACTCGTGCCCTTTTGCGTAGGGGAATTGTGGCCAAACTAGGCTTAACAGCATATCTTTTTGGCCGGTATAAACCCCCTCACCGACCTCAATAACCTGCCCGACCCCATCGAGCTGGCACATAATATCATTGAAAACTTTGGGGCCGCGTTGGCCAGTTTTAGCGAAATAATGGTGCCGTTAGCGAGTAAGTGTGGGTGTTTTAGATGTGTCAACTTTTTGAAAGTTGACACATCTTGCAACTCGAAATATAATATGCCGCCCTTAAGGGCTTTACTCCTCCGCTCCCTAGGAACTCCTAGTTCCGGGGCTGTATTCTGTTGCCTTGGGCAACGGGTTATACGCCGCCAAAGGCGACAACATAGCCCTTCGGAAATGCAAGTTCCGGAAGAGCGAGATGGTGCTGGCGGCTAGCGTAGTAAATACCAACCGAAAACAATTCGATGGCGGATCGTTTTTAAAAAACCGGGATTTAAGGCTTTAATTGTAATTTTTGCCGAAAACTGCGTATCGACCTAATAAAAGCCTCATTGCGTTTTGGTACCACAAACACTATTTACCTGCAAGTGTTATTCATGGTTCGCCAGCACCTTTTCAAAGGCCTTTCGGGGTGCGCCATTAAAAAATATTTCGCCACAATATTGGTAGCCAAGGTTAGCCAAAATTTTCAGCATGGGTCTATTGTCAAAGTTGGTGTCTACTTTAATGCTGTATACTTTTTTTGCGGTGCATAAATGTTCAACCTCATAAAACAACAGGGTGGCAATGCCTTTTCCTTTTACCGCATCACATACCGCCACACGGTGCACCACCGCATAGTTTCCGCTGGTAAGCCATGCCCCTATAATATCGTTGTATGCTGGCTCTATGCCAAAAATTATGGCAGCATAAGCCCAAATATCATTGTTGTTGACCAATACATACCCGTAGCCATTGGCAATATCGTCGTGCACGGTTTGCTCATTGGGGTAACCGTTTTGCCATTGGTCGCTGCCATCTTGTCTTCTTTGCTCAATGGCCTGTTGGAGAATTTCCCAAATGATGGGGGCGTCTGAATATGTTGCCTTTCTTACAATCATATTTACAAAGTACAACAATAAAATGTATGGGTACAATTCAAATAGTAGCATATCGCGCTTGCCCCATCGGGGCTGCCTGTTTGTAGTAGAAAAATCAACAAATATTGTTTTGCCCCCTTGTGGGGCTACCCATAAAGCTTTGCGGGTAGCCCCACAAAGGGGCATTGTATAATTTTTTTGCAGTTTCTACAAATGGGTAGTGCCTTAGGCACATGCAGAAGACATTTTGGTTTGCACCCAAACGTAATGCCTGCCTTAGAGGCTATGCCAATAGGCTACATTGCAAAAATGGGGTGCCGCCTTATTGTTTGCCAGATATGGTCGTTGTTGCTAAAAACTCCCAACAACGGCAAAACGCAACTTGTAGCCAGGCCAAATAGCGCATATCCATTAAACTTTACATCATTTTGGGTCTGGGTCTGGAAAACACTGTGGCCCAACTGCCCCGCCGCCATATTCAAGCACCACGCTGTCGTTATAAAAAATGTATTTGCACGAGTCGTTGTATTGGTATTTATCGGCAATCCGTCTCTCGAAAATATTGTAAAAATACTTTCCAAAGCCAACACGTTGAAAACCAATATTCACAGGCTCGCCATTTTGGATTGATATACAGTTTGCATTGTCGAGCAGCTGCTTTATTTTTTTAAAAGTGTTTGCATCCCAACCAAGCAGCCTGCATGTTTGCGAAAAAGTTAGTTGTGACTTATTGAATGCAGCAATACCTTCTTCTTGCTTGTATTGGTAGGGATTTACGCTCCATTCCCCAAATACGGGAGGTTGGCCTGGCCCCTCGGTGTTTTGGTGCTTATTTTTTACAATAAAGTCAATGTCATTTTCATCATGAAACTCAACATACACTTGCAGTGAATCAACCGAAATGGATGTGTAGTAGTCTCTTAGCTTTTCAATCTCTCTTTTTTTTAGTGTATAATTTACAATAAGGCCTTTGTGGCTTGCATCCGGCCTAGCAGCTGTATGCTTGCTAAAATGGCTACCAACAAAATAGGCTACCATAACTAAGCCAATCGCAAGTAAAGGTAAGAGTATCAATTTTTTAATCATCTTGGGTACTTTGGTCAGTAGTTGAATATCCCAAAGGTAATAATGTATGCTAAATTTATCCTGCCTTGCGAACGCGGCAACTAGGGAGTATAACCATTTTTCCTCTGTTGGTGACCAATTATTTGCATACGAACATACATATGCACCGTCATAGCGGGCCGCGCACACGCAAACCAAAGCCACATGCTGCCTAAAAGCGGCGTGGCTATCTGCCTGTACCCGCCAGAAGGTATTGCGCCGTGTACAATGTGCCGCCTGTGATAGCTGGCAGCGTGCAAAAAACGTTTCGTGTTTGGGCAGATAGCCACCCACGCTTTGGGCTTAAACTATATTCGGTTAACCTACGTGCGGGCTCGCTATGACGGTTAGATTGGTTTGGCTTGCCCCAAACAAGAAATGAGACATATTTTTAAAAACACTAATTATCAACCGTTTGTACAAGGGTTAAATATAATTGTCTCTGGCCTATCCATTGCGCCTTTGTCGGAGAAAACACCGATAAAGTTTTCCACCGTATCGTTTGCCGCGCACCACGGTTATTGGTAATAACACCCAACAACGGCAAAACGCAAAAATATCATCACAACCTTCCCCCACAAATACAACAGCCCGCCCCCAATAAGGAGGCAGGCTGTTGTATACAAAACTATCAACCTAAGCGAAGGGTTTCATTTTCATCCCCCCTACTCTACCACTACCTTAACGGGTGCCTCGCCGTCCAGCGTAAGCAGGTACAGGCCTGCGGCGGGTTTGGCGGGCAGCAGTATTTGCAGGCTGGTGGTTAACGGGGCTGCGGTGCCGCTGTACAGCAGCTTGCCGTCCATGCCTTGTAGGCGTACCACACGTTTGGCGGGGGCCGCCACAGCCCATTTAACGGCTATTGTGGCACTGTTTACCGGGTTAGGGTACACGGCCAGGCCGGTGGCGTTGTTTTGCAGGGTAATGGTTTTTATGCCATAGGCTTTGGCATTGCCGTTTTTATCCACCTGCACCAGGCGGTAATAGTTGGTACCGGTGGCGGGGTGGCTGTCTTCGGCGGCATATTGGTGTACGGCGGCCAGTGCATCCCCGGCGGGCACATTGGCCAGCGTGGCATAGGCACGGCCATCAGTGCTTTTTTGCACCAAAAAGTAACGGTTGTTGGTTTCTGTGCCGGTACTCCATGCCAGGGTTACGCGCCCGCTTTTTTGCAACTGGGCGGTATAACTAAGCAACTGCACGGGCAGCGCTATGCCTTGGCATACCGTGCCCACGGTATAGCTTTGCGGGTTGGCGCTGCTGTTCCGCTCGCCGCCTGCAGGCACTTGGTAGGTAAAATAAATGCTCAGCTGGGTACCGTTGGGTATGGCCTGCACAAGCCTAAAATCGTTGCCTACCTTGGTCATGGGGTAGCCGGGGTACGGCCCCGTGCCGCCTTGGCGCACGTAACCCAGGGCGTAGGCACAACCTGCGATGTTGGCCAATGGGTGAAAAGTAATTACCACATTGCCGTTAACGGTTTCGGCACGGTAGCTAAAATCGCTGTCGCTGGATGTGGCGCAAAAGCCCATGGAGTTGTCAATGTTCACCACCACATTCACAAAGGTGGAGGTGGCCGAGAGTGAGTCGGCCGCTATGGCCTTTGCCCCTATGGTATAGTTGCCCGCAGGCACCTTGGCCCAACTGTATTGGTAGGGTGCCGTGGTGGAAGTGCCGAGCGAGTCGGCCCCGCTGTAAAACACCACACTGGTAACGGTGCTGGAGGCAGAGCTTGCATCAGCCGTTATGTTGATGGTGGCGGGCTCGGTAAAGCTGGCATTGTTTGTTGGGGACGTTATGCTGATGGTTGGCGGTGCGTCGGCAATGCCGGTGCAGTTGGTGCCCACCACATAGCCCTGCGGGTTGGCGCTGGAGTTGCGCTCGCCACCGGCCGGCACGTTGTAGGTAAAGTAAAAGCTTATGGCTACACCGTCGGCAATGGTATTGGTGGTAAACACAAAATCGCTGCCTGCGGCTGCCATGCCGTAGCCGCCGTAACCGCCCTGGCTGCCCTGGCGGATATAAATAAGCGAGTAAGCGCAACCGGCAATGGGTGCCAGCGGGTGGAAGGTGAAGGTAACCTTGCCGCCAACCGTGGTGGCCTTGTACTCGTAATCGCCGTTAACGGAGGTGCCACAGAACCCGTCGGTATTGGGCTTATTAACGGTAATGCCCACCGGTATTGACACGGTGGAGATGCTGTTGTTGTTGGTGGCCTTGGCGGTTAAGCTGTAATGCCCCGCAGGCACGTTTGCCCAGGTAAAGCTGTATGGGGCGGTGCTTGCGGTGCCCAATAAGGTATCGGCATGGTAAAAGGCCACGCTGCTGATGCCTGAGGCGTCGCTGGCGGTGGCTGTGATGGCAACACTGGCCGGGGCAGTGTAACTGGCCGCATCGGCCGGTGTGGTAATGGCCACGGTGGGCGCACCCGCATAACACACGGTGCCGCTTACATACTGCACGGGGTTGGCGCTTGAGTTTCGCTCGCCCCCGGCTGGCACGTTATAGGTAAAATAAAAGCTTACCGTGGTGGCTGCCGGTACGGGCAGGCTAAATACAAAATTGCCTGAAGAATCTACCATGTTATAGCCGGGGTATGCGCCCTGGCCGGTGCCTTTTTTTATGTAGATGATGGCCGAGCTTGACCCCACGATGGGCGCCAAGGGGAAAAAGGTGAAATGCACGGTATCGTTATGGGTGTACACGGCATAGCTAAAATCGCCGCTTGCGTCAACACCTGTGCAAGCCACAGCCGTTTGCGCATGGGTGGTAAAAACGCTGGCTAAAAACATGGCAAGCACTATGGCGGGCCTGGCCAGCATGGTTGGTGTTATCTTCATGATAATGTGTTTGAATGATGTGAAAATTGTACAGTATTGTGGATGGAAATTATATGGCATGGGCTATTTGGTGCAGGCGGCTTGGTTAAAAAAAGCCGTGCAAAAAAATATGGATGCAGTACTTTACGCTACCTAAGTAGGTGGCTGGGTGGTTTGCCCTGCAAACTGATACGGGCAGGGTTAGTGGTAACCTTCCTGCAAGTTGGAGAATATTTTATGGGCGTTTTCTGCTGCGCAGGCACAGCTTTTTAACACGGGTGGAGGTATAATGCCGCCAATGTTTTTATGGGAAGGCCCGAGGGCGTTAATTGGTTTGGTGGCGGGCATTGTTTTATGGTTTAACAACAATTATAAAATGGCAACGTGACTGAAATGCCGCCAATGGCTGGAAGTTATTTTAGCCCCGAAAAAAAGCGCAAATGGGCAAGCGTATGTATTACAATTCGGCTACACCTGCTCCTTGATGATCTCAATTAAAAAAAACGCAATGATGGCGGTTAACAGAAAAAACGAGAGAAATACCCTGATGGCCATATTAAGCTTTACGGCTACCCCAAGCGCTTTGCCATCAAGTTGGTAAATTTTAGAAAAATCAAGCGGCATCACCAGTTGCCTAAGCTTTGGCTTTTTATTAATACACCTGTAAAACGAAAAATAGTTGTGCAGCACATTGGCAAAAAACACCATGTCAACCACAACCAGTAAACCAAATGTACCGGCAATTACCCGTACCTCCCTTAACAGTGCACAAATGGTATACATGAATGAAATTTATGGGTATTTTGTTTGGTAAAAAACGGATGGCCCGTTGGTATGTTTAAAAGGCAGCAAAACTTTTATACAGCAAGGTTTGGTTTAGATGCCCGTTGCAGGATTAAACCGCCTGTTGAAAAAATTACCGTTAAACATTTAAATAAACTGTAAGCCTGCCCTTTGGGGGCAAGCCTACAGTTTTATATATAAAAGCTAACACAATCAATACATTCAACTACTAGTTAAGTACTTTGTTGGAGTACTGTTTGTCATCTACCTGCAGCTTAACAATGTACACACCATGTGATGAACCACCTAGGCTTAATGGTACGGTATAAGTACCGGCCTGTGTAGTGCCTTTGTTGATTACTTTAATCAACTGCCCTTGCAAAGAATACACTTTGAAAGACACAGTGGCTTTATGGTCAAGCTGCAACTGTATCCAGCTATTGGCTGTGCCGTTGCCCTGTACACTCCAAGCAAACTTGCTGTAATCAATTTTGATGGCAGAAGAATAAGCAAAGTTGCCATCCAAGTCAGTTTGTTTAAGCCTGTAGTAGTTTGCACCGCTCAACAGTTTGGCATCTGAGTACGTGTAGTTGTTTACTTGTGCGCCACGGCCTTTGCCTGCCACAAAACTAACAGCATCAAACTTAACACCGTCTTGGCTTCTTTCAACGTTAAACCCTTTGTTGTTTATCTCGTTGGTAGTTGACCAGTTAAGCACCGCTTGGTTGTTTTCTAAATGGCCGTTAAAGTCAATAAACCTAACCGGTAAGGTTGTTTGGCTGGAGAAGTACACGTTATCGAAGAAAACGGTACCGCCGCCTGCACCGCCGTTGTCGTTGTCAACAAAAAGCAACTGGGCTATATGGCCTTTAGTCGTAAGTGCCGCTAGGTCATCTAGGTTTATCTCCAAGCTGTTCCATGTGCCTTGGGTAAGCGTGAAGGTTTTAAGGCCTTCCACAACTGGGCCGGTTGCGTAAACGCCAGTGGGGCCAAAGTCAACCAATTTTACGGAGAAGCTTGTCATGTCAGGTGTCCAAACATCCACATGAAAATATTTACGGGTAGTGGCATTTACTTCTTTTGCCACAAACTCTGTACCCGAAAATACCAGGCCTGAATATTCTTTAATGCCCACTGTCCCTACTTTAAAAGGGTCGGTTAATGTAGCATTACACCAGCCAGTCCTCCATGTGTCAACTGCATTGTCTGCGTATGTTTGGCTGCTGTTAAACAGCGAGTATACGTTGGCCGCAGGCACCGTTGGGTTTGGTGCCAAAGTGGTTGGGGCAGACTGAGACAAAACAGTAACAGTTAATACACCAGACACGTTAACGGCGCCAAGTTTTGCTGTAATGGTAGCAGTGCCTGGCGCAAGGGTAGTACCAACACCGATGCCGTCAAAAGATACTACGCCAGCCGGTGTGGCAGAATAGGTAAAATAAGCCGGGGCCAATGCACTCAATACCTCTGGAGAGCCGTTAACAGGAAAAGTAATGGCTATGCCATTGGGTGTAAAAGTGGCTCCCACCGCTTTTTTTACCGTTTCAGTAGCCATGCTTGCGGTTGGGGTGCCTATAACACCGCCGGTAACGTTTTCGTACTGTATTTGGTCAAACCAAACACTGGCACCAGCACTTGTGCCAATCGCCATATGCCACAGGCCAGACAAAGCGGTTAACTTTGAGGCATCCGGTATGGGGATGATAAATTTTTGCCAAGAGGTAGTGATGGGAATGTTTGCATACTCCACCGCATAATTTGCATCGCTAGTATTGTTGCCAAAACCCACTTTGTCAAAAGACAAGGCGACACTTGACTTAGCCCAAAAAGTTACGGCGTTGTAGGCGCTAACATCAATGGGTGCGGCGGGCACCAAAGCGCCACCTGTATAACCACCGGAAGGAATAACTACCTTTAGAGAGGCAGAACCTGCTTTAAAAACAGTGTTGTCAACAGTAATAGTGTTGTTTGAGCCGCCAAAGCCCACAAACGTTACGCCACTGGCGTAATTGTCGTCAAAAATTACTTGCTGCGCACCCACCTTGCAGCAAAGCATAAAAAAGGCAAACACCGATAGGTAAAACTTTTTCATTGTTTTTTTTAATTTAAGTGAAGAAAAATATATAAAAAATTTGTTGTTTATCTTTTGCGTATTCCCAAACCCACTACTGGTAAACCCGCACATAATCCACCAGCATTTTTTGCGGAAAAATGGCATCATCCACCCCATATTTTCCACCCCAATCGCCGCCCACTGCCACGTTTAGCAACAGGTGAAAAGCTTTGTCAAACGGCCAAGCCTCGGTACCCGTGCCATCATTTTTAAACTGGAAAAATTTATTATCATCAATAAAAAAAGTGAGTGCCTTGGCATCCCACTCAAAACCATATACATGAAAAGCGGTAGAAAAATCCTTACCCGCATGGCCTTTTGACTGCTGGGTACCCAACATACCGTTGTATTTGCCGGTGTGTACCGTGCTAAAAACCGTATCTGGCCAATACCCTACATTTTCCATAATGTCAATTTCCCCGCTGTGCGGCCATTGCCCCAACGAATGGTCTGATGGCAACATCCAAATAGCAGGCCAAATACCCCTACCTGCAGGTATCTTAGCCTTTATTTCAAAGCGGCCGTACTTCCAGCCACTGTCAATTTTAGCCACCAACCTGGCCGAGGTGTATGCAGCGTTTTCGTATTGTTCCTTCTTAGCCTCAATGGTAAGCAGGCCATTTTCCACATGCGCGTTTTCTAGGCGCTTTACCGTGTAATACTCCAGCTCGTGGTTACCCCAACCACATAACGCCGGGCAACCCATACCCAAATCATAACCCCATTTGGTGCTGTCGGGCAGTCCATTTTGGCTAAACTCATCAGACCAAACTAGCTTTTTAAACTTTTTTTGCGCTGTGGCAACGCTGCTAACCAGCAAAAGCACCGTTAAGGCCGTAAGCAATCGCATTATTTTTGTACTACAAACCATTCTTGGGTAAATATTATTTACGTTATAAAAACAGCTAACCATTATTTGTACACGCGCACATAGTCAACCGACATTGTTTGCGGAAAAGGGGTTTGCGCGGTAGGGTACCCTAAAAAATTACCGCCTATGGCCACATTAAGGATGATGAAAAAAGGATGGTCGTATACCCATTGGCCCGGCACATCTGCTGATGTAATTTCTTCGTACAGGTAATCGTCAACGAAAAAATCAAGCTTGTTTTCCGTCCATTCTACCGCAAAAATGTGGTAGTCTTGGTCAAACCGGCTGGTAGGCAAACCGTATGCCTTGGTGATGGCAGCTGCCCCAGAGTAACCTGGGCCGTGAACACTGCCATGGTTAATGCTCGGCTGCTGCCCGCGGAGTTCCATTATGTCAATCTCGCCGCACTGTGGCCAGGTAACTGCATCAACATTACTGCCAAGCATCCAAAACGCAGGCCAAATGCCAGCCCCGTAAGGCGTTTTTATCCGGGCCTCTATCCTACCATAGGCCTGCGAAAAAAGGGCCTTGGTGTTTATTCTGCCAGAGGTATATGCCAAGCCACCGTAGGCTTCATTGTAGGCTGTAATCTGCAAATTGCCGTTGCCGTCAAACGAAACGTTCTTTTGGCGGTTGGTGTAATACTCAAGCTCTTGGTTTCCCCAGCCGCCTGCGCCATTGCCTATGTCAAACTTCCACTTGGTGGTATCGAGCGACGCACCGGCGACATCGTTAAATTCATCACTCCATGCCAACGTCCAATTTCTTTTTGGCAGCGTTTGCACCCCATTTTTTTTACAGCCCGAAAAATTGAACAGCATCAGCATACCCAAGCTGCCGTACAGTAACACTTTTTTACATTTTATATGGAGCAACATCTTCATGGTCTAATTTTTTTCAGTTGAAATAATAAGCCTCTATGCCTTTACTGTTAGTTATGAAAAAATATGTTCTGTAAATAAATGTCGCCGTTACCGGTAAACATCATCTGGTCTACTTTAGACAAATTAACCGGCGCAAAAAGCGACAACGGTATGTCAACACTCGTCCAAACACCATTTGTGGGCACTGTTAACGTACGCGAAGCCTGCACGGCATTTCCACCGGTTTGCGCCGCCGAATTGATGAGAAAAACGTTGAGGCTTGATGAATTGGGCGTATAGTAGTCTACGTGCAAAAAGCCGTAGGAAGACACATTTTGCGCACCGGCAAACTCCGTGCCTTCATAGTTTAAGCCTTTATAATATAGCGTGTTTGTGCCGGCGATTTTTGGCTGCGTTACCACGGTTGCCTGCCCCCAACCGGGAAAAAAGTTGGTACCCGCAACATTGGTATACGCATCACTATAAATTGAATACACGCTGTTAGCAGGGTATGTTGGCGTGGGCGCAGCGGTAGTGGGTGCCGAAGCAAAACTCCAGAAATAAATATTGTCGGCAAAAAAGGTTGATATGTTGGTACCGCTGAAAATAATTTGGCCTACATGCTGCTTGGTGGTAAGTTTTGTAAGGCTGCTAAAAGGGATATCCAAACTAACCCAGCTTGATGTATGTAAAGTAGGTGCCGTATAGGTAACCTGTGCATTTACATCGTCGCCGCCACCGGGTACGCCATTGGCACCAAAATCTAACACCTGTATATTTAGCAATGCCCCAGACGGCAAGGCCGTGGGGAAGAAAAGATCCACATGCAGCTGAGACATCGAAGAAATATCAATGGTGGGGGTGCTCATTTGGATGCCCACAAAGTTGAAATTGGTGTAGTTTAACACATGGTCGTTGTTTACCGCAAAATCCGCCGACTGTGTTGTTTGAAAAGGCGCCCAATAGCCGTTGTAATAGTCAACGGGCACACTGGTATACGCATCACTAAACACTGAAATTACATTTGCTGCGCTTTTTGTTGGTGCGGGGGCCGCAACAAAAACGCCTGGCGAGTTTATGGTGAGGCTTCCCTTGGCTTTTGCACCACCCACTGTGGCTGTAATTATCGCCGTACCCGCACCCACCGTGCTTACTAACCCCGCACTGCTAACAGTGGCGGCACCTGTGTTTGACGATACAAAGTTGAAATACGATGCTGAGATTGAGAGCGTATCGCTATTGGCGTTGGGTAAATTAAACGACTCACTTAGGCCAGTCAATGGCGTGTTTACACCTACATACGACGTTTGCGTTGAATTTGCCCCGTTCAATATTACTGGCGTGGGGTTTGAGATGGTACCGAGTTTTACAAAATGCACATTGTCAACCCAAAATGTAAAGCCCCGGCCATTGTTATCTGGGCCTGCGGCATAATAAAACATGCCTCGTTCGCCGTTTAGCTTTGAGGCATCGGGAATGGGGATGATGTATTGTTGCCAGTTTGAATTTAAAGCCACATTGTTTAACGCAACTTGGTACTTGTTGGCACCAAAATCGTTGCCAAAACCAAACACGCCAACGGTTTCGGGCGCAGTGGCCTTGGCCCAAAAAACCAACGCATCGTAGCCCGACAAATCGCGTCCGTCGGTAACGAAAAAAGATCCACCGGCATAGGAACCGGCAGGGTCGTTTTTATCAGGCACTGCAAAGCGCATAGATGCAGTGGAATGGTTATAGGTTATGGTACTGTCTACCTGAAACGCTGTTGGCACGGTGCCGCCAAAGGCAGCGTACACCAAGTTTTTGCTAAAGGCATCAATAAACACATCGCCGTTGGCCGGGTAAGTGGCTTGGGCCAACGTGGCAATGTCTCGTTTACAACCTGGCACCACCAATAACAGCAGTGCTAAAAAAGGTATAGCGGCAATGTATTTTAACAGTCTCGTTGTCATTGTATATTTATTTATTTGCCAATATTAATTTGGATGTACGTCCTAAACTCCCACTCATTGCCATTGGGAAAGCCAATGGCATTCGGGTCGGGTATAAAGTTGCCGTTTGCGTCAACCGTTTGGGTGGGGTTGTAGCGGTTTGAATATTTGTCCAACGTGCGGTACGTCCAACGTACGCCTATCCTCGTGCCGGGCAATGCAAACCAATCTGGGTTGCTAACTTCTGTAGAGAGGTCGGCCATAAACTGCAAAGGATACGTTTCATTAAAGTCGCGGTGGTAGTCGTAAGGGCCCCAATCGTTAAACTTAATGGCACTCACCAATTTTACCTTCTTATAAATCATCCGCAAATCAGCCCCATAACGCTTAATTAGGCGTGGGTCGCTGCCATTGGCTTGCCCTTGCCCGCCATACGCACCCAGTATCCAGCCAAATTTGGACGTTAGCTTAGACACAATCCTGGCCTTCGCTTCCCACAAATCTGCGGCAGGCGGGGCACCGTTAAAGGCATAGGTGGTACGCCCGTTTGCCTGAAAACCAATACCTGCATCTTGGGTTGTGGGCAGATGGCGGTACACAACACCTGCACTGATGGCCAGCTTGGCATCTTCTGACCGGTCGTTGTCCCAATCATACATCCAAGTGGCGGGTGTGGGGTCGTAGGTAAACAATATTTCCCCGGCCGTCATTTCACGGTTGCTCCTAACAACAAACGGGTCATCCAAAATATTCCTTGGCCTTCCCGGTGCAGGCACACCTGCGGGTATAGGCCCTTCAATAGGCGTTTGCCACAAAAAGTTGGGGGCTATTTGAAGATTGCCTACCAAATAAGTAAAGCCGCTGATAACGTTGTATTGGTTACCACTGCCGCAGTCCTTTAGCGACCAGCCTGTAAATGTTTTTGTGTAGTCAGCACCGCCGTTGGCTACCAAGCCCATGGCGGCAGACTGTGCATACCAGTTAAACTTACGGCCAGTGTAGGTAAGTTTAATTTTTCCGCCCCAGTTGTCCTTGCCCTTAATTTGGTCTTGGTACATGGTATAGTTGCCTTTAACACCGCTCACCAATTGGAAAAGCCGGCCATTCAAAGGCTGTCCTGCCCAAATGGCACCAATGTCAAAGCCAAACCTGCCAAATTTTCTATTGATGTCTATGGTAACACGGCGTGTTTGCGGCTGGGGTATGGCAATAGAACTTACCACAGATGTTTGCTTGTCAATGTCTTCGTGGTAAATACCTGTTACGGTAAAGCCTGCCAATTTTTTGCTGTACTTAACCAATACGGCCGGGTTTGCACCCCAGTACAACTGCGGGCCAAAGGCTACCTTTAACCCGTCTAAAAACTTTTTGCCTGCCATTTCAAAGCCAACCGGCGCTTCACCGTTGTAAATATCTATGTTGGGGCCGTAGTTGGCTTCGGGGTAAAGGCCAAAAAAGTCGCCCTCATACCCCCAATGGTAATGGCCGGTGCGGTAAAAACCGGTCAGGTCAAAATATTTTTGGTTCCAATTAATGCTTGCCCTGTACAACTGTACCCTGTTTTCTGAGGCCAGCTGTGTTGTTCCGTTGCTGCTTACCACCGTAACAGGGCGGCCGCGGTTTTCGTAAAATATTTCGTCAATCGGGTTTTCCGCTACATGGCCCAATAGGTTAAACTGCACATTGGCCCTTACATTCGGGGCCGGGTTGGCGTTAACACCCACGTAAACTGACTCCATGTGGTCAAAACCGAGCCTGTTAGGGAAGGTAGTGGTATTATTAGGGTCGGCCGCAGAGGGTGTGGTAATCAGACTGCCGCCGGTATTAAAGGTGCTAAACTCTGCCCGCACATTGCCGAGGCTTATTTTGCTGGTTGTTTCGCCTTCAGCCGCAGCTTTATCGCCGCGCGCTTTCAGCACAGCATCTGTAACTTGTATGCCGGCAAAGTACTGCGCAAGTGTTTGGGCATTGTTGCCAGCCGCATAGGGGTTAAACTTGTGGGCCTCCTTTAATGCATAATAGGCAGCACGCGGGTATAGTTTGTACAAGCCCCGCTCATCGGTTTGGCCTTTGGCGCAAATGCCCCACCACTCTTCGTTCATGTTGTTTTCACCGGGTACAAAATCAAACTGGTAGCCTCCGTTGGCCCAACCAGCGTCTACATCGTGTATATCTAAATCGGCCGTTTGTTTGCTTTTCCACCAACCGTCGCTAAATTGAAAGGTAAACCCGCCAATACAATTGCCTGCTTTGCCTAAGCTGGCTGCGTTACCGTAAATTTCGCTCCAGTTGGATACCAAATACTTGGCCTGGTCTTCTTGGTCCTCACTATTGGCTTTGGTATTGTAAGCATCGCTGCCAAACTCAGTAAACATCATCGGCTTGCCGTACTCGTTTTTTACCCTGGTGAACAAATCGGAAAACGACATGCCCCTATACGCGTTAATACCTAATATATCTACATTGGTACATTCCTTATTGATGATGTCTAAAAACAACAAGTCGCCGTTACAAATGGCAATGGGGTGCGATTGGTCGATTGATTTTGCCTCAACTGCCGCATCATTAAATAATTTATACAGAGACTTTGCCCCGATGGTGGATTTTCTTTGTTCAACGGGTATGTTTTCCGTTTCAGCACCGCGCCAAAAAAGGCCATAGTTGTTTTCATTGCCCAATAAAAACAGCAACAAGCCTGGCGTGCCTTTATAGGCGTCAACCATTTCCTTAACCTCCTTCAACAACAATGCCCGCACTTTTGGGTTGGCATAATCGGTGTTGGGTTCCCAAGCGCCGTCTATGGTTAACCCGTAACGGCCAAATGTGTGGTTAAGCATAGTGTACACACCATAATTTTCAAAAATATACTTTATCCACTTGGGCTGTATGCCGGTGTACACCCGTATTGCGTTAATGCCCATGTTATGCAACAGGGGCATTTCAACATCAAGTGCCGCTTTAATAATATCGTCTGGCTGCTTCCAAAGACTGTATGCAAAATTGGTTCCTATGGGGTAGTAATCCCAGTTCATACCGTTGATAAAAAAGTCTTTACCGTTAACAACCAGCTTAAAATTGCCCTGGTTATTGCTTACGGAAATGTTTGCCGGCTGGCTGAGCGCTTTGCCGGTTAAAAAAAACAGGGTGATAAAAAACACAACTCTTCTCATACGTAGCAGTTTTTATATATGGGCCTAACCTAAGTTTTTTGAAAAAGCAATCTTTTCATCGCCACCTTAAATAGCATAGTTTTAAATATACCGCGGTGTTTTTATTTGGGCTGCATCGTTTCTTAGTCTGGCTTTAAAATCGTTTTATCAGCAATTTTCCGTTAGTTATATTATCATCAAACAAAACCGAGACCACCTTGTTCAATTTTATAATTATTTTGTTTTTCATTTAGTAGGGCCTTGTTTTACGCTAACCCCAAGCCAACAAAAAAACGCTATTACCATAAAATTTTCCTGCATTTTTGGTTCCGGCCCGCAATTTCCACCATTAGAAAAAACATTCCGTACAATACGGGCGCCATCAAACCATAAATACCCAACTACTTACAAAACCGAACATTCATTATATCAAAATTATATTAATATTAATTCCAAAGCCAAATAAAAAGTACGTTTTTACCTCTACAAAAATTTACAAACCGTTGAATATCAATATTTATAAAATACTACTTCACTACTACAAAACTGATTACTATCTTTATTTCATGAGATTGCCTGCTTTACTTTTGTTAATTGTTTTACCTACAATTATTCTACAAGCCCAAAACACCATCGGCTTGCCTGTAATAATAAATTACAGCAAGTTAGATTTTCATGGCGGCAGCCAAACCTGGGATATTAAACAAGATAAAAACGGGCTGATGTACTTTGCCAATAATGAGGGCCTGGTTTCTTTTGACGGAACCTATTGGAAAATTTACCCCCTACCCAACCGCACCATCGTACGCTCAGTTGCGATTGACAATAGCAACAAGATATTTGTGGGCGGCCAAGGCGAGATAGGCTATTTTGCCCCTGATGCAAAAGGTTTTTTGCAGTACCAGTCACTAACCGGTATGCTGCCGAATGCCCAACTAAATTTTGCTGACATTTGGGATATTGAACTACTGGGTGATGCGGTATTCTTTAGGGCCACAGACCGCATTTTTGTGCTAAAAAACAACCATATACAGGTATTTACCCCCAACACCGCCTGGCAGTTTTTAACCCTTGCAGGCGGCAAGATGCTTGCGCAGGACCGAAAAAACGGCTTGTTTTGGTTTAGCAACAACAAATGGTTGCCATTTGAAAACAACAGCCTATTGAATAACCAATTTGTATCAGGCGTGGTTGCCGTGGGCGGCGACAGCATGCTGGTTACTACTATTAAACAGCAATATTTTTATTTAGTAAACAACCGGTTGTTTGAAACCAGAAAGTTCCCCAACATTGGCAACGGCACAAATATTTACAAAACCGAGAAAATAAACAGCTCAACCTTTGTGGTAGGCACCACGGCCCAAGGCTGTTTGATGATGGATTTTAAAGGGAATATCATCCAAAAAATATCCCAGGCCGAAGGTTTGCAGAACAACAATGTACTGTGTGTGTTTTTGGATAAAGACAATAATTTATGGGCCGGGCTAAACAACGGCATCAGCTTTATTGAAACCAATTCGGCCATACAGTACATTAACCCCGGCAAAAGCAGTGCTCTATCGGGGTTCTCGTCTAGAATATTTAACAACAACCTTTATATAGGCACCTCCGACGGCGCGTATGTTGTACCCATTGCCGCAACCAACAACGATATTAGTTTTACCAAAGGCGACTTTAGCCTGATTAACAACAGCAACGGGCAGGTTTGGCGGCTGGATGAGGTAAACAGCCAATTGCTAATGTGCCACAACGGGGGTACGTTTACCATAAACAACAACACAGCCAACCTAATTAGCAACGATGCTTCTTGGCTGTTTTTACCCATGAGTGCCGTGTTGCCTGCCAAAAACATTTTAGCGGGCACTTATACCGGACTTAAAATGTTCGATTTTGCCAACAACAGGTTTACTGACTTGGGCAATTTGAACGGCATATATGAGTCGTTCCGATTTTTGGCCCTAGACAACGACAATACCATTTGGGCCTCACACCCATACCGGGGCATTTACAAGCTAGCACTTTCTGGTGACCAAAAAACCTATACTGCGCACTTGTACACAGATAAAGACGGGCTGCCTTCGGCGATTAACAACCAGGTTTTCAACATAAAAAACACGCTTGTTTTCGCCACCCAAAAGGGTGCTTATGAGTTTGACCGAGGCACGGGCCGGTTTAAGCCATCCCCCTTTTTACAGCCTGTGTTTGGCAATATGGAGCTGCGTTACCTGGCAGAGGATACTGAGGGTAATATTTGGTTTTGCAGCGGCAAGAAAATGGGCGTTGTGCATTACAGTGACCCAACATCGGACAAAAAATTCACCATCACGTTCTTTCCCGAACTAACAGGTAAAATTTTGTCGGGCTTCGAGAACATTTATCCCTACAACCCCGAAAACATTTTTATTGGGTCTGAGAAGGGTATTATACACCTCAACTACCGGCAATACATAAAAGCCGCGAAAAAAATACCCCTTTCGTTCGGCAGTATTAAAGCGGCCGCCAATACAGACAGCACCATTTTTGGCGGCTACTTTAACGAGGCAGCCAATACCCAATTTAAACAAAACGAAGGCGATGTGCTGCGTTTTCCCAAAAGTCACAACTCGTTCCATTTCGACTACAGCTCCCCCTCCTACAGTTCGCAAAGCAATATTGAATACAGTTACAAACTGGAAGGCTATGATAAAGACTGGAGCAACTGGAGCAACAAAACTGAGAAAGACTATACCAACCTACCCGACGGCACCTACAGTTTTATGGTAAAAGCCCACGATAATTTGGCTAACGAATCAAATACCATCGTGTACACTTTTGTTATAAAGCCACCGTTTTACAAAACAATTTGGGCCTATATTTTTTATATTGTGATGATGGTACTGTTGGTGTATTCCATAAAAAAATGGCTACAGCACAGCCTATACCAACAACAACTGCAATATGAGGAAAAGCAGCAGCAGATTATTGCGTTGCATAACCTTGAAATGGAGAAAAATGAAAAAGAGATTATAAAGTTGCATAATGAAAAACTGGCTAATGAAGTGCTGTTGAAAAAGAAGGAACTGGCTGATGCCAGCATGCACCTGATTGAACGGGAAGACGCCCTAGCCCGCGTAAAGGATGAGTTGCAGAAATTATATAAAAAAACCGGCAATAACCACGATGTTAAGAATGCCCTGCAATTAATAAATGGGTTGGAAAAAACAAAATCGGACTGGGACCAGTTTGCCTCGCACTTTGACGAGATAAACAACGATTTTACCAAAAAACTAAAGTTAAAATTCCCTGAGCTTACCCATGCCGACTTAAAAGTGTGCGTGTATTTGCAATTAAACCTATCCTCCAAAGAAATTGCGCAACTGATGAATATAACGGTACGTGGGGTTGAAATGAGCCGCTACAGGATACGGAAAAAATTAAACATACCCACGGAAGAAACGTTGAATGATTTTTTGAACAAAATGGTATGATGAGCCCACGGCTTGCCGAAAAGTACCCGCACTATGGCTGTAGTTGAAAATAAGGCAATTCATCATTGCTCTCTGTATCTTTTTGTTGCCAGTAAGCCAAGGTAACCACGTTGCCAGTAGGTGTTTTTAGCTGCCTGCCAAAAATGGCGTTGATGGTATTGAAGGTATAGTCAGTTACACCAACCGTAAAGGTTTCGGGTGCAGCGGGCGCGGTTTCAGCAACCGGTTCGGCCGTTTTAGGCACCGGTGCCGCCTTTGGCGCGGGCGTTGGCACAGCCACCACGGTGTAGCCGTTGGCTTCAAGCAAGGCGGTTATAAAAGCAAGCCGTTCTGGCGTAACATTCTTTTCCACAATGCCGCATTTAACGCCCGCCAGCTCCTCAAATTCGTGGTTTTTATTAATGGCCATAGCGCAATTAATGTAAGGTTTGTATAAAATTAAAAATACCACCAGCCAAGCCAACCAGTATAATGCCTGCACCACAAATAACCAACCCCAGCCGCTCAGTGTTACCCAACGGTATTATATCTATGGGCTTTTCATTCGCATCCATAAAAATAGCCCTTACAACCCGCAGATAATAGTACAGCGAAACAATCATGTTTAACGCCGCCACCGTAATAAACCAATAGGCACCCCGCTCGCCACCGGCAGCCAACAGAAACAATTTGCCGAAAAAACCGGCAGTGGGCGGTATACCCGCGAGCGAGAATAATGCCAACGCCATTGCCCAGCTTAAAAACTTGTTGTTTTTGTACAGCCCCTTGTATCCATCTATATTTTCCTGGCCGGCATGGTGGCTGACCACTGCAGCAACCCCCAACGCCGCCATAGCAGAGAACACATAAATAAGCATAAAATACACCACGCTAGCAACACCAAGGGTGCTGTTACTGCTAATGCCCACCAAAACAAAACCTACCTGCGCAATGGAAGAAAAAGCAAAAAGGCGTTTTATATTCTGCTGCCTCAAGGCAAACAGGTTACCCACCACCATGGTTGCCATGGCCAACAACACCAACATATTATACCAAATGGACTGTAAGGGTTTAAACACTTGGTATAATACCGTGATGAGAATGAACGCCATGGAAGCTTTTGACACTACGGAAAGAAACGCCGTTACCGCGATGGGCGAGCCTTCGTACACGTCGGCCGCCCATAAATGGAAAGGGACCACTGACAATTTGAAGGCAAAGGCCGAAAACAAGAAAACAAACGCAAGCACCTGCAGCGGCGACCCGTTTAGCTGGGCTGGTATTTCAGCAAAGGCCAAGGTGCCTGTGGCACCGTACACCAACGAAATACCAAACAACAGTATACCTGAAGAAAAAGCCGAAGAAAGTATCATTTTCATCGCGCCTTCCGAGGAACGCTTTTTATCCAGGTCGAAATTAGCCATCGCCGCCACGGGTATGGTTGACAGTTCCAAAGACAGATAGAACATCAACAAGTTACCGCTGGAAATCATCAAAAACATGCCCAGCAAGGCCGTGATCATCAACAAAAAAAACTCCGGCATGTGCTGGCTTTTTTTCAACCAGCCGGCAAACAGCAGCGAAATAAGGTAAACGGCGAGGCTCAATATATTTTTCTCGAAAGCAATAAGCGATGAAGTGTGAAACATGCCGCCAAAAAGGCTACCCTCCCCATTGAAAAAGAAGCCAACGATAAAGTTTAATAGCAACAACACCTGTATAATGGGCAGCAACGCTTCATTACGCACCCCCCGGCCAATTTTTACAAACAGCAAAAGGAAGATAAGCACAGTCAACACCAGTTCGCTTTTCATCAATGTGAGTAAC
Organism: uncultured Parafilimonas sp.; assembly: GCA_903882935.1. Lineage (GTDB taxonomy): Bacteria > Bacteroidota > Bacteroidia > Chitinophagales > Chitinophagaceae > JABDFW01. The sequence goes on from CAIRZB010000003.1 coordinate 34,652, forward strand.
TCATTCATCCGGCATACAATTTATTTTCCAGCAATCCTGTTCGTGATAATTTCTGCGGCAGGCCGCAACAAATCGGCCAGCCATCCCGGCGCCATACCAATGCCCACAATGGCAGCCACCAACAGCATGGCAGCAAGCCGTTCATACCAAGCAGCATCTTTCAAGTGCAAAAACTGCTCGTTTTTTACCGGCCCCATGGTGGTTTGCGCCACAGCCCTTAAAATATACACCGCAGTAACCACAATGGAGGCCGCCGCCGCAATGGTAGCAGCCCTGTGGAAAATATCATCAGTTTGCCATGCACCCACAAAAACCGTCATTTCGGCCACAAAGCCGCTTAAACCCGGCAGCCCCAATGAGCAAAACCCCACAATAAAAAGCACAGTACTTATAAACGGCAATACCTTTAAAAGCCCGCCCATTTCACCCACCATACGGGTATGCGTGCGGTCGTATAACATGCCGATAACTGCAAAAAACAACGCTGTCATTAGCCCGTGCGACACCATCTGCAAAAGCGCACCGGTTACCGCCGTTTGGGTAAGCATTCCGATGCCCAACAGGCTAAAGCCCACATGGCTTACCGAGGAATAAGCGTTCATGTACTTCAAATCCTTTTGCATCATAGTGGCGAAAGCCCCGTACAGTATGGCAATGGCAGACAGTACGATGATGATGTTGGCGTATTGCTTGGCCCCTTCCGGCAACAGGTACACGGCCACGCGCAAACAGCCATAGCCACCCAGCTTCATGGATATGCCCGCCAGGAACATGGACCCTGCGGTTGGGGCTGACGAATGCCCGTCTGGCACCCAGGTATGCAAGGGGAACATGGCCGTAAACACACCAAAACCCACAAACAAAAACGGGAATATGAGGTGCTGTGTATTGGCAGGGATGGGCATATTGGCGATGGAAAGTATATCAAAACTATGCCCAGCCGTAAAATACAAGCCAAGCATACCAACCAGTATAAGGGCAGACCCGCCCATCAACATCAGGGCGAGTTTATTGGCACTGTATTCCTTGCGGCCTGTACCCCAAATACCGATGAGCAGGTATTTGGGTATCACAGATATTTCAAGGAAGAAAAACAATACAAACAGGTTGAGCGATATAAAAAAGCCGTAGGCACCCAAAGCCAGCAAAGTGAGCAGGAAATAGAACTCCTTCGTCATTTTTTCGATTTTCCAAGATACAAGTACGCCCGCCAACGACACCAACGATGTAAGCAACACCATGGCCACCGAAATACCATCAACCCCCACATGCAGGCCGATGTTAACACCACGGAACAGCAGGTATTGTTGTTGGAAGAGCATTTGGGCAATGTTGCCCGCTGCCCGCTGATGGCTGTAAGCAACCATTAGGGCCACAGCAAGTGCCAGTTGCAGCACGGCCCCGGCAAAGGCTACCCATTTTACTTGCCCGCCACGGCAAAGCAGTACCGTTACAGCGGTAAGCAACGGAAGTAATATGAGGGATAAAAGATTCATCAATCGTTATTTGTTAAATTGGCTTATCGAACTAACAGGCTCATTCGCAAAAAATCACACCTCACTCTTGCGCCACCCGTGCTTAAGGGCTAATACGCAATATCTATCGCTTTGTTTTTATTACACCTGCCACAAAAAACATCCAACACGTGTAAGTTGCCCCGATAACTTATTTCCACACATAAATAAACAACGTGGCTAGCACGATAACACCTGCTAAAAAGTATAACGCATACCCCTGCACTTTGCCAGACTGCATTTTTTTAATACCTCTTGATATAGCCACCGTACAAGTGCCGGTAAGGTTAACCAGCCCGTCAACGATGCTCCTGTCAAACCATGCGGCAAGTTTCCCTATTCCGTTAAAGAGTATCTTCTTTGTTATAAAGACATACACCTCGTCAATATAAAATTTGTGGTAGGCGGCCTTGTATAAACCGCCTATTGATGCTGCCACTCTTGCCGGCCTGTCACTGTCGGTTTTATACATCCACGTGGCTATAAAAATGCCAGCAAGGGCAAGGCCAACCGGCAGCAGGGAAAACTGTACGTGTACTGAGGATTCCAAACGGCTGCCATCCGATGTTACAAAATGCCCAAACGGTATAAAGCCCGCAGCAGCAGCCCCCACAGCCAACAGCACCAGCGGCAGCACCATCACAAAACCACCCTCACCATGGCGGTGCGCGCTGTGGTTTTCATAAGGCTTGCCCCAAAATATACTAAAATACAGGCGGAACATATAAAAGGCTGTTAGGCCCGAGGTAACCAACGCTATATAGTAAATGGCGGTGTTGTGCTGGTAGGCAGCCAGCAGTATTTCTTCCTTGCTAAAAAAACCTGCAAAGGGGGGAATGCCGGCAATAGCCAGGCATGCAATTAAAAAGGTTATATGTGTGATGGGCAGCTGTTTACGTAGGCCGCCCATAGCTGCCATATCGTTGTTGTGCACATAATGTATAACGGAACCCGCGCCCAAAAACAGCAATGCTTTAAACATGGCATGGGTAAAAAGGTGGAACATGGCTGCTGTGTAGCCTAAGCCCTGCTCGCCACCATAATTTGACACACCAAGGGCGAACATCATAAAACCGATTTGCGACATGGTTGAATAGGCCAGCACCCGTTTTATATCGGTTTGAGTACAAGCAATCACTGCAGCGATAATCGCCGAAACCGCACCCACCCAGCCAACTATTTGTAACACACCCGGCGTAGCGATAGCAAACACCGGGAAAAGCCTTGCCACCAAATAAACACCCGCTACCACCATTGTTGCGGCGTGTATAAGGGCGGAGACTGGGGTGGGGCCTTCCATGGCATCAGGCAGCCATATATGCAACGGGAACATGGCACTTTTGCCCGCACCACCAATAAACACCAACACCGCACCCCAGCTTAACGCTGAAATACCCATAAAACTGTAGGTGGCGGCTGTTTTAACCTCATTGGACCCCGTTGCGGTAAGCCGTTGTATAAGTGTTGAAAAATCAAGCGTGTTAGCACAAAAAGAGAATATCAATATGCCAATCAAAAAACCGAGGTCGGCAAAACGTGTAACTATAAACGCTTTTTTACAAGCTGCCACCGCACTTGGCCGGTTATAATAAAAGCCAATGAGCAGAAACGATGACACGCCCACGAGTTCCCAAAAAATATAGGTTTGGAAAATGTTTGAGGCCAGCACCAGCCCCAGCATGGAGAAGGTAAACAAACCCAGAAAGGCGAAGTATACGGGTAACCGCCCCTCCCCTTTCATGTAGCCAAGACTATAAATATGCACCATCAACGAAATAAAGGTTACCACCACCAGCATGATTACTGAAATTGGGTCAACCAAAAAACCGATGTTGATGGACAGGCCATTGTAAAACTGCAGCCAAGTTATTTGCCAGGGTATACACTGATGGTACACCCCGCCGGTACTGCCATACACAAAAAAGTATTGGTATGCGGTATAAAGTGCCAACACGGCCGAAACCAACATCATCATTGTGGCCACAATACCGCCCCCCTTGTTGAACAGGCTTTTGCCAAACAACCCCAGCAGCAAAAAAGCCGCTAAGGGCAGCAACACAATTAATGCTATGATGGTTACATTGGGCATATTGCTAATACTTTAAGTCCTCCGCGTCGTTTACGTCAATTGACTTATGGTTACGGTACAAGTTTATTATAATGGCGATGGCCACGGCCGCTTCAGCCGCCGCGATGGCTATGATAAACAAGGCAAAAAACAAACCGTCCATTTTGCCGGGCCAAACGTATTTGTTGAATGCGATAAAATTCAGGTTAACGCTGTTCAACACCAGCTCAAGGCTCATGAGCATCGTTACCAAGTTACGCCTGGTAAAAAACCCATACACACCCATAAAAAACAAGGCGGTGCTGATGAATAGAATATGGTATAGCCCGGGTTGCATCATGTTGTTTCTGGTTTACTGCGTAAAGCAATCACAATACAGCCCACCAAGGCGGCCAGCAACAGCATAGACACCACTTCAAACGGCAGGGCATAACCTCCATCGTTTGTACCGAGCATGCTTTTACCGATGTCGGCAACGGTTACTGGACTAAGATCACTGTTGGCCTGGGTAAACTTGTGTTGAACAATCTGCACGATGGTTAGCGCAAAACCGCAAAACACGGCCAAGGCCGAAAAAACCTTTCTACCCAGCCGCTGCTTGGGCAACAGTTCGCCGGTTTGCTGCGTAAGAAATATGGAAAAAATGATCAACACAACGATACCGCCCACATACACCACAATTTGTACTGCCGCAATAAACTGGTACTGCAGCCAAAAATATATACCGGCAATGCCTATTAAACTGAACAACAAATAGATGGCCGCACGGAATATTTGCCGGGTGGTGACCGACAGCAGGCCGCCACCAAGCGTTTGCAAAGCCAGCAAATAAAACACTATGGTTGATCCGTTCATCATTCTACACCATCCATTATTTTGGAACCGGGGTTATTTAAAATTTTTGTCAGCAGCCCCCTGTCAAACACACTGTGCTCAAAGGTTTGGGCCATTTTTATGGCATCCGAGGGGCAGGCCTGCACACACAGGTTGCACATCGTGCACAGCTCAAGGTGGTAGACGAGTTTGTCAATGGCCTTTTTCTTTTTGCCTTCGGGTTTAATGTCAAATTTGGTTATTACTTTAATGGTACCGTTGGGGCATGCCAGCTCGCAGGCTGTGCAACCAGTACAGCGGTGTTCGTTCTTGTCATCGTGCGGCATTATCACCTCACCTTTAAACCGTTCTGGCAATACCAGCGTTTCGCGGTTGTCGGGGTATTGCTGGGTAATGATTTCTTTGTGGTGGGTAAAATAATACATCGTACGCCGCAGGCCTGTTGCCAACGAGCGTACCGCGCCCCAAACTTCTTGTATGTATTTTGTTATAAACATTTAATTATATCTCTCCCCTTATCCGATAGGCTGCACCCATCGCTATTGTATGTCACCCCTTCGCCGATGGGCTGCACCCATCGCTATTGTATGTCACCCCTTCGGGGCTATGTGCTTTCGGACATTCCTTGTTTCATCAAAAATGCCAACCCAATATGGCCATGGCCGTTGTTACCAACAGGTTTACCATGCTAATGGGCAACAGGTATTTCCATTCCAGGTTCAACAATTGGTCAATCCGCAAACGGGGAAATGTCCACCTAAACCACATAATCACAAATATCAACAGAAAAGTTTTGCCAAAAAACCAAAGGCTGGAGGGTATATAGTCCATCACGTGGTTAAACCCCTGCCAATGCCCGATGTGAAAAGGCATCCACCCGCCCAAAAACAAGGTGGCCCCTACCGCGCAAACGATAAATACATTCACGTATTCCGCCAAAAAGAACAACGCAAACTTCATCCCCGAATACTCTGTGTGAAAGCCCGCCGTTAATTCCGATTCTGCCTCCGCTAAGTCAAATGGTGCACGGTTGGTTTCGGCAGTAACGGCGATAATAAAGGTAACAAAAGACACTACCATGGGTATGTGGCCTTTAAAAATCCACCACCCGTCTGCTTGGGACTTGATGATATCCGACACCTGCAGGCTGCCCACCAGCACCACCACAGACAGCACCGACAGCCCGGCCGACAACTCGTAGCTTACTATTTGTGCCCCGCTGCGCATGGCACCCATCAATGAATATTTATTGTTGCTTGACCAACCCGCTATTAAAATACTGATGACCATGATAGATGATACGGCCGAAATATACAGCACGCCGATATTCAAATCCCACAACTGTAAATCTTTGGCAAAAGCAATCGGTGCCATCAACAGCATGGCCACAATAATTGCGAGGAACGGTGCAAAGTTAAAAAGCAGCTTATCGGCACTGTTCGGCGTTAGGCCTTCCTTCACCAGCAGTTTTAGGGTATCTGCCAACGACTGTAATATCCCTTTGGGGCCAACCCTGTTGGGGCCTAAGCGAATCTGCATCCAGGCAGATACTTTACGCTCCATCAATACCAGCACCAACCCCAGTACGGCGAAAAGCGTAATAACGGCAATGCCCGCCAGCACCATCTCAATGGTGAGCGATAGAGCCGGGTTAAACCGTTGGGTTAACCAAGCATCAATGCCAGTTGCTAATCCGCTAAAACTCCACATGGTATTTGTTTATCGGTCTATGTCAGGTATCACCAAATCAAGCGTGCCCATCATCGCCACCAAATCACCCAGTTTGCCGCCCCTTGCAATTCTATCCAATACCGACAGGTTAGAAAACCCCGGCGACCGGAATTTAATCCTATAAGGGGTGGTGCCGCCCTCACTCACAATGTAAACGCCTAACTCACCCCGCGCGGTTTCCACCCGCTGGTAAAACTCGCCCTTGGGCAATTTAAGTACGGCTTTTGTTTTGGCTTGAAAATCGCCCTCCGGAATACCGTCAATCAGCTGTTCTATTATCCGTATGCTTTGTTGCATTTCCCGTATACGCACCATGTAGCGCGATAAGGAATCGCCGCCGGTTTCCAATATTTCATCAAAATCTACCTGCCCATACACTTCGTAAGGGTAAAGTTTGCGTATGTCGCAACTAACACCGCTGCCCCTGGCCGTTGGCCCCGTGCAACCGTACGAAATAGCGTCCTCCGGCGACAACACGCCCACATTTTTCATCCTGTTTTTAAAGATGATGTTGCCGGTCAGCAGCTCAGCATATTCACCAATCTTGTGTTTGTATTGCTGTATAAAGCTCTTTACCCTTGCTTGAAAATTAGGGTGCAGGTCCTGCATCACACCGCCGGGCATCATAAAGTTCATGGTAAGCCTTGCGCCGCAGGTTTCTTCCATAATATCGTTAATCGTTTCTCTTTCCCTAAACGCATGGAAGAAGGGCGTAAACGCGCCAATATCCATCGCCATCGCACCCCACCACAACTCGTGGGAGGCTATGCGGGTCAACTCATCCAACAGCACCCTTATCACCTGGGCCTTTGGCGGCACCTCCACCTGCAAGCCTTTTTCCACACACAAGGCACAGGCGTGGTTGTTAATATGCGCTGAGAGATAGTCCATCCGGCTGGTAACATAAATAAACTGCCGGTAGCTAAGGCTCTCGCACATTTTTTCAATGGACCGATGGATGTACCCCAAGTGCGGCTCCACTTTTTTGATTGTTTCGCCGTTTAATGTTATCACCAAGTGCAAAACGCCATGGGTGGCAGGGTGTTGGGGCCCTACATTAACAATCAAATCCCCTTCCGGTGTTATGCCTTGTTCTTCAAACATATTAAAGCCTTATCATATTTATCGGGTCTTCAAAATCTTTTCGCAAGGGGTTTTTACCCTCCCAACCATCGGGCAGTATCAGTAACCTAAGGTCGGGGTGGTGTATAAAATCAACCCCAAACAACTCATACACCTCCCGCTCGTGAAACTCGGCCGTGCGCCAAACAAACGACAGCGATTCCACGGCAGGTTTATCCCGGTCAAGCTTAACCTTTAATACCAAGCTGTGCCTGTATTTGGTGGATGTTAAGTGGTACACCATGGTTAGGTGTGTTTTCCAGTCGATGCAGGTTAGGCAAAAAAGGTAGTTGAAAAAAAGCGCATCATCATCGCGCAACCGCAAGGCCAAAGGCAGCAGTTCATCGGCCCCCAAGGTAAGGGTAGGCCACTCACCCCCTTCCTCAAAACTGGTGTTGGTAAGCAATTGGCTAATGTTGGCTCGCAATTCGTCGTTCAGCATAATTATTCTTTACCCGTCTTAATCTGCTCCCTGGTTAACCCGTTTTTTATTTTCTGCTGTAGGCTAATCAAGGCGTGTAGCAATGCCTCGGGCCTTGGCGGGCAGCCCGCCACATACACGTCTACCGGTATAATATGGTCGGCCCCTTTTACAACAGAATACGTGTTATAGAAAAATGGGCCGCCGCTAATGGCACAGGCACCCATGGCAATCACATACTTGGGGTCGGGCATTTGGTCGTACAGCCTTTTAAGCACCGGTGCCATCTTGTTTACGATGGTGCCTGCTATGATAATCACGTCGGCTTGCCTGGGGGAGGCCCTGGCCACCTCAAACCCAAACCGGGAAAAATCGTATTTGGCGGAAGCCACTGCCATCATTTCAATACCGCAGCAACTGGTGGCAAAGGTGAGCGGCCACAATGAGTTTGACCGTGCCCAATTAATTACGTCATCAAGCTTGCTAAGCACAATGCCGCCGCCGGGTGTTTCGTGCACCTGACCGGGAAACTGGCTTGCCGTATCGTTTACATGTGCCATGTTTTGCCTTTATTCTCTGGAACCTTGCCAAAAGGCACCAGCGTTAGTCATCAAAAAATTGGCTACAATCTCTATCTTATTGACGATCAATCTGTTGTCATTTTCTTTTTGCCTTGATGCAAAAAGAAACAAAAAAATCAAGGCAAAGCCCGATCGCTCCGCGCGTCTTTGCCAAGCCATCCCCTCCCCAAATGTAGCATCGCACTTGTTTACTTTTTATCAACCGGAGTGATGCTTAGTCAATGCTCGTTCATAGTTGTTCTACGGTCGCATCGTTAGTTTTTTCAAGTCCTAAACTACCGCTTTTTAACTACATATTTGCCCTCATTTTTCAAGCAATCTCTTTTATTATCAAATAATGGCTAATGCCTGTGTAATCACATCCACTTTAACGCACCTTTTTTATGCGCGTATAAAAAACCCATGAATATGATGAAGAAAAAGATCACGATTTCAATAAATGCCAGCCAGCCGGTGCTTTTTGCCACCACGGCCCAGGGGTATAGAAAAACAAGCTCCACATCAAACACCAAAAAAATAAGCGCAAAAAGGTAGTACCCAACGTTTAGCTGCACCATAGTCTTGCCCTGAGTGGGTATACCGCACTCGTAGGGCTGCCCCTTTTGTTTGTTCTTGGTGGCTTTTAGCAAAACTTTTGAAACAAGCACAGCAATGCCCGAGAAGGCAATGGCAGCAATAATTAGCACAATCAGTGACGAAGGCCCCATACTACGATGGATTTGAAACAAATATAAGTAATTACATCAACAACATTGTGCATGGAATTTTTGTAATAATACCTAAAACCACGGTTGTTTTTTTGCCACCACAACCACACAAGCCCAACCACAGCCCTAAGGCAATGCCCGTTCGTTGGCCTTAACCGGCTGTATTTGCCCATATTGCACTATTTTAGCCGCCACAATATTTGCAGATGGACATATCCTACATACTGAACGAATACGGCGAAGACCGCGACGATTATTTCCGGGCCATTGCGCCGCCCATTATACAAACCAGCAATTTTGCCTTTAATAAGGTAGATGACCTGCGCAAAGGCTTTGAAGACGAGTACAGTACCTGGCTCTACAGCCGTGGCCTGAACCCCACGGTGGAAATATTGCGCAAAAAACTGGCCGCCTTGGATGGCGCTGAGGATTGCCTGGTATTTAACAGCGGCGCGGCAGCCATTTTTGCATCAGTGCTGGCCAACGTTAAAAGCGGTGACCATATTGTTAGCGTTAAAGGGGTTTACAGCTGGGCCAAAAAAATGTTTGAGGAGATTCTGCCCAGGTTTAATGTTACCCATACTTATATTGACGGCACTGACGTACAGAACTTTGCCGCCGCCACCCTGCCGAACACTACTGTGTACTATTTGGAAAGCCCCAATAGCTGGAGCTTTGAATTGCAGGATTTGAAAGCCGTTGCCCAATTGGCTAAACAACACAAAATTATTACCATTTGTGATAACAGCTACTGCACGCCTTTGTACCAACGCCCCATTGAATACGGCATTGACCTAAGCCTGCAGTCTGCCACCAAATATATTGGCGGCCACAGCGACGTGGTAGCGGGGGTACTCAGCGGCAGCCGCAAAATGATTGAACGCATTTTTAACAGCGAGTACATGAACATTGGCAGCGGCATACAGCCATTTAATGCCTGGCTGTTGATACGTGGCCTGCGTACACTGCCTGCAAGGCTTAGCCGCATTACCCAAACCACCAACGAGGTTATTGCCTACCTGCAACAGCAGCCGTTGGTGGAGAAGGTGATTTTTCCGTTTGATGAAGCTTTCCCGCAGTATGCGCTGGCAAAACAACAGATGCAGGGTGCCTGCGGTTTGCTGACTTTTATTGTTAAAGCCAGCACCGTGGAAGAAACGGAACTGTTTTGCGAATCGCTGAAACATATATTAATGGCGGTTAGCTGGGGCGGGCATGAATCGCTGATTATACCGGGCAGCGCGGCGGTTAAGCGCGACGCATTTAGTGCCGCCAACGCCAACCACCGTATGATGCGCTTATACGTAGGGCTGGAAGAGGCTGACTATATCATAAACGACTTACAAAGGGGTTTTGCGGCCCTGCAGGGATAACGGCAAACAAATAAACTGCGCCAGACGGGCTTGCCATGTTAACTAAGAAACTGGGGCTGGCAAGCGCGGCTGCGCAAAACGTAAGTTCTGTTGCAAAATACAGTTGCTTTCGGCAAAAAGTCAATGGTCGCCAAAGGCGACAGAATCTAGCTCCGGAACTGGAAGTTCCCGGAGAGCGGGAAGAGCGGGGCGGCCCGGGGGTACACTCAAAGCTCCAAAAAGCAATACGGGTTAGTTGGCACGATTTTTACCCGGCACCCGCGCAGGCCTATTATGCTATTTATTGTTTTACATACACCAATCAATACAACAAATCAGTTAAACAAGTCATGTAACAGTACACTACCCCCCTTAAATGCCTCATAAACCGCACGGTTTCCGCTCATCTAAAATATACCGTTTATAAAAACTGTTTTCGGTTACATTTGCCACATGAAGAAGCACATTCTTGCATATATTCTTCTAAGCCTTGTTACAACGGGGATATATGCGCAGGACACATGGGACTTAAGGCGTTGCGTTGACTACGCCATCGCCAACGGTATTTCGGTAAAACAAGCCGATGTAGCACAGCGCATTGCGGCACTTTCAACCAAGCTGTACCGCGCACAGGTTTACCCAAGCCTTAGCTTTAACACACAGGGCGGTATTCGTTTGGGTAGGTCTATTGACCCCACCACCAACCAGTACACCACCAGCAATGTGTTTTTCCAAAGCTATGGCCTAAGTTCTGGTGTTAACCTTTTCAACTTTTTTAGCAACCGCAACAATATTAAAGCCGCCGAATTAAGCGAACAGGCCGATAAAAACTTTTTGGCATCCGCACAAAACGACATTTCATTGTCAGTGGCCAATTACTACCTAAACTATTTATTGTCGCTTGAAACTGCCAATGCTGCCAAGCTTAAAATGAGCCTCACCCGCCAACAATTGGATAACACCCGCAAGTTGGTAGACGCCGGTAGTATGCCCGAGCTAAATGCAGCCCAGTTAGAGGCGCAAATGGCCACCGACAGCAGCAGCTATATAAACGCCAAAGGCACAGCAGAACAAAACAAAATTAATTTGATGGGCGCGCTTAGTTTGGATATGGCGACGCCTTTTGAGGTATCCATACCTGACGTGGGTAGAATACCGCTGGAACCGATTACCCAATTGCAGCCCGGCGACGTGTACGATGCCGCCCGCAGCAACCAGCCCAAACAACGGTACGACAGTCTTAATATAGCAGCGCAGGAATACAAAGTAAAAAGTGCAAGGGGTGCCATGTACCCAACTTTGTCAGCTTTTGGGCAATTGAGCAGCAACTATGCAAGCACATACCAAAACTATTTCCAGTCATACTCACCCACTGGTAAATATGATACATTGGGCGTAGTACCCATCAACGGCAACAACTACTATGCACTTACGCCAGGCTACACCAGCAGCGTTAAAACATCTAAAATTGGTTATTTTAAGCAAGTTGGCGACATTAACTTCAGCCAGGCTTTTGGCGTGTCGCTCAATATACCTATTGCCAACAACCGGCAATTGCGAACAAGCTATGAAAACGCCAAACTGCAGTTGGAAAACTACCGTTTAACGCGCAAACAAGATGATATTACGCTACAGTCAAACATATACTTAGCCTATTCTAGTGCAGTGTCTTCGTTGGAAAGTTACAACGCATCGGTAAAAGCGCACAAAACACAGCAATATGCGTACGACCTTGCCAAAAAAAGGTACGAGTTGGGCGTGCTGTCAACGATTGATTTTATATTAACGGAAAACAATCTTTTTACCGCAGAAGTAAACGAGCTTTCCGCCCGGTACAACTACGTGTTTAGGATGAAGATACTGGAGTTTTACAAAGGCCAGGGCGTGAGGCTGTAATACCCCCCTTGGCTACCAAATTTTTAGTAAAAACCTTTCTACATAAGCATAATTTTTTTATATGAGTAAGACTTTAAAATGGATATTGATTATAACCGGTATAGTGGTGGTTATATTGGTAGTAGCCAAATTAGCCGGTGCTTTTGGTAAGGATGAAGGTACCCCTGTTACTGCCGAAAAAGCGATCAATCGCTCCATTACCGAAACGGTAAACGCCAGCGGAAAGGTATTCCCCGAGATTGAAGTAAAAGTAAGCTCTGACATTTCGGGCGAAATTGTGGAGCTGAACGTAAAAGAAGGAGACACCGTGCGTAAAGGCCAGGTGTTGGCGAGGGTGTATGCTGATATTTATGCCTCCCAAAGAGACCAAGCTGCCGCAGGCCTTGCGCAAAGCCAAGCACAGGAAAGCAACTCAGTTGCCCAACTTGGCGCGCTGAAAGCCACCCTTGACCAAACCGAGGCAGCCTTTAACCGCGAAAAAACGCTGTTGGAGCAAAAAGTAGTTTCCCGCCAGGAGTTTGAGCAGTCTCAACAAGCTTACCTTGCAGCCAAAGCCAATTATGCCGCCGCACAGCAAGGCATTAAGGCCAGCCAAGCCGCCATACAAAGCGCGCAAGCCAACTTAAACCTGGCCAGCAAAAACGAAAGCCGTACAACCATCACTGCCTCCATGGACGGCGTGATAAGCTTGCTGGAAGTGAAGAAAGGCGAACGGGTTGTGGGCGTGGCACAAATGGCCGGTACCGAAATTATGCGGATAGCCGACCTTAACAGCATTGAAACACAGGTTGATGTGGGTGAAAACGACATACCTAAAGTAAAGCTGGGCGACAGTGCCCTTGTGGAGATAGATGCATTTAACAACCGCAAGTTTAAAGGCTATGTGTATAAGATAGCTAACCCGGTTACCACAACGTCAGCAACAGGTAGCACATCATCATCCACCACGGTAACCAACTACCAGGTGCATATAAGGCTGCTGCCAAGCTCGTACAGCGACCTGATTGCCAGAAACCAGCCATTCCCCTTCAGGCCCAACATGACTGCCAGTGCTGACATACAAACCAGCACACACGCAAACGTGTTGAGCGTACCCTTGAACGCTGTAACCACACGTGACAAAAACAGCGATGGCGCACCTGCTAAGAAAGATGCCACCCCAGCCAGCGGCCAGCCTGAACAACAAGCCAGTGTAACATCAGAAGACAACATACAAGAAGTGGTGTACCTGTTACAACCAGACGGTACCGTTAAAAAATACCCGGTTAAAACCAAGATACAAGATATTAACTACATTGAAATAACCAGCGGTATTAAAGCAGGCGACATGGTTATTACGGGCCCTTACGATGTTGTTAGCAAGCAATTGAAAGACAAACAAAAGGTAAAAGTGGTTACCAAAGAAGAGCTATTGAAAACCAACAAATAAGCTTATACCCAAAGGACATTACAAACAGGGGGCACTTGAAAAAGTTGCCCCCTGTTTGTTTTTGCAAGTTGGTAAACTGTCTTATAGTCCTGATTCCACTCGGCCTAAAGCCCTCTACCCCTCCTCCAATTCCATTATTTTTTCGAACATTTCCTCGTATTGCTTGGTTGCGACAGAAAGTTTTTGTTTTAAGGCTGCATAGTCGCGCTCAAGTTGCTGAAACTTATTCTTGTCTGAATAAAAAGCAGGGTTACCCAAATCAGACTCAATTTGTGCTTTTTGGCCGTTTAGCTGGTTAACCTGGCTCTCCACCTTGGCAAACTGCTTTTGCAGGTTTTGCAACTCGCGTTTGCGCTCGTTGCTAAGGATATTGTTTGGCCCTTGCGCCTTGTTATTGGTTTGCACCGGTGCGTTTTCGGCCTTATTGGTTACGACTTCACTTTTTTTTTCCACGTTTTTGCCACCGTTGTCTTGGTTCTTTAGCTCCATGGCTTTTTGTTTTGCCATGCGCTCTTTCCACTCCACATATTCGGTGTAGCCGCCCTTAAACTCCTTAATTTCCCCGTCAATAATCTCCCAAATTTTGGTGGCCGTTTTTGAGATGAAGAAACGGTCGTGGCTAACCATTATAATGGTGCCTTCGTATTTGTTTAAGGCATCGGCCAATAACTCAACACTATGTAAGTCAAGGTGGTTGGTGGGCTCATCCAACATTAAAAAGTTGGCTTTGCTGGCAATTACTTTCGCAAGGGCCACCCTAGCCTTTTCGCCACCGCTCAATATTTTTATCTTCTTTTCAACGGTATCGCCGCTAAACAAAAAACAACCAAGCAAGCTGCGTAACTCTAATTCGTTTTTGCCGCTTCCACTGCCTTTTAACTCTTCTAGTATATCGTCGTTCAGGTTAAGTGCCTCCAATTGGTGCTGTGCATAAAAGCTCTCCTGCACGTTATGGCCCCATACCCTTTCCCCCTCAAAACTTTCAACGCCGGCAATTACGCGCAGCACTGTTGATTTACCTTTGCCGTTGGCACCAATCAGGGCTATTTTATCACCGCGTTCAATCTCTGCGCCCGTGTCTTCCACAATGGTAAGGTCGCCATATTTTTTGGTAACATGCTTTAGCGTAACCAATACTTTGCCCGGCTGCCTATCCACCTGAAAATTGATGCGCAGGTTGGGGCGTTCTATCTCCGACTGTTCAACACGGTCAATCTTGTCTAACCTTTTCATGGCACTCTGTGCCGCAGCGGCCTTACTGGCCTTTGCCCTAAAACGCTCTATAAAACGTTCCTGCTGCCGTATATAATCCTGCTGGTTTTCGTATGCTTTTTGCTGCATCTCCACCCTAATCTCCTTTTCCTTCTCGTAGTAGGAGTAATTGCCCGAGTAAATATGCAACTGCTGCTGGTAAATTTCAACAATCTTGTTCACCATACGGTCAAGAAAATACTTGTCATGGCTTACAATCACCACACTGCCTTGGTAATGTATGAGGTATTTTTCCAGCCATTCAATTGACGGAAGATCCAAGTGGTTGGTAGGCTCATCCAACAACAACACATCAGGTGCCTGCAGTATCATTTTTGCCAGCAACACCCGCATACGCCAGCCCCCGCTAAATTCCTTATAGGGCCTGTTGAGCGATGCATTGGGAAAGCCAAGGCCTTGCAAAACCTCCTCTGTGCGGTGGTGTATGGTATAGCCGCCCAACACCTCTAGGTCGTGCAGCTTGTCAGTATATTGCATCAGCAGCGTTTCCTGCTTGTCGGCATCCATTCCGTCGGAGTGCTCCAATTCATGCCCCAGTTTTTCAATTTCTTTCTCCAGTTGCTTCACCTTCTCAAAAGCACCCATCGCCACCTCCATTATAGAGTCGTTGGTATCAAAGCTCAGCAAATCCTGGTGCAGGTAGCCAATGGTGGTGTCGCGGCTTTTTTCCACCGTGCCTAGGCTGGGCGAGTACTCGCCCACCAGCAGTTTTAACATGGTTGATTTACCGGTACCGTTATAACCGATTAGCCCGATGCGCTCCCCCGGCTGTATATGCCAGGTGGCATCTTCCACAATTACACGCGCGCCAAACTCAAAAGTTACATTATTCAGTCCTATTAACATCAGCTTTAAATTGGTGCGCAAAATTAAGGCAAAGCAACGATGGTTGGGAAGGAAAAAAGAGAAGTTTGTCATACACGATATTTAAGAATACGCCAGACGACGTTTTGGAGATACCTGATGTGTCCTAAAAGCTTCATTTTCCATATACTGCAAAGCGGTAATGCACATCCACCGCCAAATGATTACGTAAAGTCTAAAACATTATCTTTGAGAGTTACTATTGAAAAGCAGTTTACAAAAATGACAAAAGACGAACTACTATTAGCTTTGCGTAAGGAAATTGAGGGCTATAACAAAATAATTGCAACTGAAAAAGGCGATTGGATTGTGAAGGGTTTCATCGACATTTATAAAAAGATTTATACAATATCGGTTGATACAAAGGTTGTTTCAAAAGTAATAGAGCTTCTACTTATCCCTGCATTTGAACAGTTCGCGAAAGCGAATGATTTAATACTTGAACTTCCACCGCAGCAAAATTTTTATCCTGACCTGACTTTTATATCAAGGAAAACAGGTGAAAAATTTGCTGTTGACATTAAAAGCACATTCAAGGACAGCAATAATAAAATTAAAAAAATGACACTCGGTGCTTTTACGGGGTACTTCAGGAACAGAGATAGCACAAAAAACACCAAGTATCCCTATAACGAGTATTCCTGTCATCTTGTACTTGGGATATTATATTCAAAAAATGAATTAGGCACAAATGAAAAGATTTTTTACTCAATTGATGAATTGAATTCAATAGAGTCTGTCATCAAAGACTTTCAATTTTTTGTACAACCAAAATATAAAATTGCATCATCCAGCCCCGGCAGCGGAAACACGAAAAACATTGGCTCAACAGACGACATATATAAGCTATTAAATGGAGAGGGCGTTTTTTCAACACTTGGGGAGGAAGTTTATGATGATTATTGGATGTACTACCTTACCAACGATATGGCGAAGGCTCTCGAAATAAAACGTCCTTATACCAACCTCAAATCGTATTTGGACTATAAGCAGAGGGGAATGAATATTCTTCAGAAACACCAAGAGGAAATTAAAAACATGACCGAAGAGGATGAAATTCAAACCGAAAGTGAAAGCGATGATTAAAAAAATTATAGTTCCCCCCATTAAAAGCCAGGGTATAAAAACTAAGTTAGTTCCATGGATTATGGAAATTGCTCCCAGGGTTACCGGTAAATGGATTGAACCATTTTTAGGAACCGGGGTTGTAGCCTTTAATACTGGCTACAAACAAGCGATTTTGAACGACACCAACCCACACATCATAAATTTTTACAAAGGAATTCAGCAAGGAACAATAACTGCCCCCCTCATGCGGCAGTACCTCGAACTTGAAGGTGCAATTTTGAGCAAGGCTGCAGAAAATGGCTATGACCATTACAGGAAAGTTAGGGCACGCTTTAACCAAGAATTCTCTCCTTATGATTTTATCTTTCTCTCTAGGGCTGGTTTTAATGGTATGATGCGTTTTGGCAAAAAAGGTAATTGGAATATTCCTTTTTGTAAAAAGCCAGACCGCTTTGCCCAAGCCTATACAACCAAAATTACAAACCAAGTTTCTACAGTTACAAAGATTATCAAACCTGAACCTGATTGGCTTTTTTATAACAAATCATTTGCTGATATAATACCCTTAGCGGCAAAAGACGATATAATTTATTGTGACCCACCATATTACGGCCGTTATGTGGATTACTACAACGGGTGGTCCGAGCAAGAAGAAGAAACCTTATTTAATCTCTTATCCCAAACAAAAGCCAAGTTTATTCTTTCTACTTGGCACCATAATGATTGGAGGGAAAATGAGATGATTAATAAGTTTTGGAATAAATTTAATGTTGTTACGAAAGACCATTTTTACCATTCAGGCGGAAATATTGAAAATCGTAGAACAATAGTTGAGGCTCTTGTTTGTAATTTTAACCTCGATAGTTTCAAAGGTCACAATCATGGCAAGAAAGAAAAATCTCCGAATGGACAATTGGCACTTGAGCTAGTTTAGGTGGAGCCCAAAGAATAAATAGACTTCCTTTTACTAAAAATATCCCAACACCATGCTCTCGTCCCAAAAACTTAAGGCTTTCATACCAACTACAAATCCACAAAAGGCAAAACAATTTTATGCGGAAACGCTTGGGCTTGAATTGATAAGTGAAGATGGCTTTGCCCTGCAGTTTAACGCCAACGGAACTTTTTTGCGTGTAACAACAGTACAGTCACTAGTGCCACAACAATTTACCGTTTTGGGATGGCAGGTGGACGATATTTACGCTGAAATACAGGCGCTAAAAGCGAAAGGCGTGGTATTCGAGATATACGGCTTTCCGGGACAGGATGAAAACGGGGTGTGGACGGCCCCCGGCGGCACAAAGGTTGCATGGTTTAAAGACCCTGACGGCAACGTATTGTCACTAGACAGCCAATAGGGCTATGCCACCTCTGCCGCCTCGTTAACTGCCAACTTTAAAAAATTTGGCAAAATATGTTTGTACGTAAACATTATTTTATCGGGGTCGTTCAAATGCTCAATCATGCTCTTCCATTTGGCTTCGCCATGGTTGTCTATCACAATCTTTTTCTTATCTTCTTTTTGTAGGTGCATGCTCATGCCTACGGCATCTGCTTCGGGGTGAAACTGCGTGCCAATAAAATATTCATTAAAGCGCATGGCCATCACGGCCCGTTCGTAGGGTACATGGGGGCGTTCCTTTTCAATGGCCAGCACATGGCCACCCATATTGGCCAGGCGTTTTTCATCCGGGCGTAGCACTTGGTAGTCCCGGCTGTCAACCCCATAGAATGGGTCCCTCAAGCCATCAAACACCTGCTCATCCAAGCCGGCATGCAACATATGCACGGGAAAAATGCCAAACGCGGTCGATTTTCTGCTGCATACCTGTGCAATGCCAAAATAACGGCAAGCCAGCTGAAAACTATGGCAAATGAAGAAAATAGGTTTTTTGGGGAAATTTTGGGGGTTGTTGTTCCAAGATTCGACAGACGCTATCCAATTGAAGTAATTATTCTCCCAGGCGGTACCCTCGCTTTCCAGTGGCGAACCCGACCCACCGCTGGATATATAAGCATCAAAGTGCAAACTGGGTACCTGCATGGCCTGGCGCACATCAAACTCCTCGTAATACACGGTACAGTTGTTCTGCGGCCCCCACCAGTCTAGTATCTCCCGTATACAACGCATGCCTTGGTTTGGCAAGCCGTTGTTAAGGTCTAAAATAGCCACCCTTAATTGTGCTTCACTATTCATCATAAACTGCAAAAGTAGGTAAATTGGGGCTATTCTACGGCAAAATGGTGCAAGCCAAATTGTCGTCGGTATGTGCCTTAGGCACTACCTTTTTGTAAAAACGCCAAAGATATTGCACGATGCCCTCAAGGGCTACCCGCTAAGCTTTACGGGTAGCCCCACAAGGGTGCAAAACAATGTTTGTTGATTTGTTCTACAAATAGGTAGCGCCGATGGGGCAAGCGCGATCTACGACAATTGGACTGCACCCCGCTGTAAGGGGCTATAAATTGGTACCGGCCATGTGAAGGAAGCATTACCCACGTACCCCCCATAACATGAATGAACAGTCGTAGAGTTGCATTAAATGGGCTTTTTCATAACATAGTCATGCATAAAAAAGCCGCTGCCAATGGGTATGTCAACCGTTTCTGCCACTTCAAAGCCGCTTTTTAGGTAATAATGGTAAGCAGGATTGTTTCTGTTAACATTCAGCGAGAGTTCTGTGGCATGGTGCGCCTTGGCAATGGCAACAACTGCCTGCATCAGGGCTTTGCCTGTCCCCGATTTTTGTATGCCGGGCAGCACATACAGCTTGTGCAATTTCCAAGTTTTGCCCGGTACAAGTTCGCTGGTGCCGGCAAAGCCAATGGCTTGGTTATCATCGGCTTCTGCTATAAAAAAATGGTGGCCTTGGTCAAACTGTTCTTCCAATGCGGCATTGTTGTACATCAACCCTAACATATACTCCAGTTGCTCTGTTGCCAATATTTTTGCATAGGCCACGGGCCAGGTTTCGTGGGCAATGTGCCTTATGGAGGCAATATCTTGTTTTGTGGCAGGCCGTATTTTCATACATCTAATTTATCAGGTGACTTGGTATTCGTAATAGGGGCTATACCAATTGAGGCTGACCAACCTTGCTCTATTGCGCCTACTTGCTACACTTTACGCTTAATTGTTACAAGTCAGTGTCGTTCATGTAAAACCCATATTTTCGGTTGTGGGGACACAACCGAAGGCAAACGGCCGGATTTGTGTAGTTACAAATACCTTAACTAATTGGGATTGTGGAGACACAACCGGAGGCAAACCCCAGGATATGTGTCTTCATAAATCCCTATAATTATTGGGTTTGTTGAGAAACAACCGGTGGCAAACGCCCGGATTTGTGTTTTCACAAATCCCTTAGCTAAATGGAATGCCCTACAGGGCATTCTGCAATATCTCTTCTATTTCCGCAAACCGGCAAAGCCTATGGCAGTTGGGCCCACCATCTCGCTCTGCCAAAGTTGGGCTAGCTAGTGTTTAAACACTTTTTTCGTAAGCCAATGGCTAAGCCACGCGCTGCCCGCACCCACCACGGCCCCCGCCAGCACATCACTTGGGTAATGCTCGCCTTGGTACAGCCTTGAATAACCCACACCAGCCGCCCACAGGTAAGCAGGTACAACCACATACCATTTTTTATACTCCAAGGCCAAAGAAGTTGCCGTGGCAAACGCAATGGCCGTATGGCCCGAAGGGAACGACTTACCCGTTTCACTGGCATCATACGGGTGTACTGCATCGGGGTAAGTGGTGTAAGGCCTTTGGCGGTTGATGGCGTATTTTAACCCTTCACCCAGCACAACGGTTACCGCTAAGCTGCCTACTGTTTCCCATCCTTTGTACTGCAGCTTTTTATCTTTACTAATGTACCCTGCCACTAATTGGGCCAAAGGCACCGCAGCCCCTATTGGGTAGGCTGAATTGGTGAACCCACGCATGATACCCGAGTTGGGGTTTTGCGGATTGATGCTTTTTAGCAGGTTTATGTCAACATTTTGGGCATTTACATTACTTGCCTTAAAAACGCAAATGGCTGCAATTGACAATGTTATTATGAAGTATCTGCGCATCATTTTGTTGAAGGCTTTGCCTTTTTAAATCTACGTTTATTGTTTACTTGTCGCCAAGGGCGGCAACATATTGCCACAGCACTGCAAGTAGCCAAAAGCTTTTTGCACCCTTATAAATTAGCCAAACTTTCTTCAATGGTTTTTATCCTTGCCTCGGCATCAGCTTGTTTCTTTCTCTCCAAATCAACCACTTCTGGTTTTGCATTTTGCACAAAACGCTCGTTACCCAGTTTTTTCAAAACGCTTTGCAAAAAGTTGATTTGGTGGGCCAGGTCTTTTAACAATTCTTCTTTTAAAGCGGCCGTATCCAGTTCCTTTTCTGTTTCAATGTAAAACTTATCCTTCTCCACAGCCACTACTATGGTATTGGCGATGGCTTCTGCCGTAAATGCAATGGATGCAGCATTTACCTGTTTTGCCAAAATTGCCTCAATGGCTGCATAGCTGCCCTTATCGTCCGTTTGTATAAACAGCGTTATGCTTTCCTTCGGTTTTACCTGGTTGCGGTTACGCGCATCCCTTAGGGCCGAAATTACTTTTTTCAGCAACTCAGCGGAACCCAGCACAGCACCATCGGCTTGTGTAACAGGTTGGTATTGTTTTATGCAGAGGTCGTCAATTGCACCCGCATGCAATTCGTGGTGAATCTCCTCTGTAATAAAAGGCATAAAAGGGTGGAGCAATTGCATCAGCTCCTCAAAAAAGCCAACGGTTTTTTCGTACACCGCGGCGTCGATAGGTTGCTCAAACCCAGGCTTTACCCACTCTAAATACCAACTGCAAAAATCGTCCCATACCAACAAATAAACGGTCTTCAGTGCCTCACTCAGCCTAAACTGTTTCATCAATCCATCTACCTCTGCCCTAACTTCCTGCAACCTGTTTTCAAACCAAGTAACAGCAA
Organism: uncultured Parafilimonas sp.; assembly: GCA_903882935.1. Lineage (GTDB taxonomy): Bacteria > Bacteroidota > Bacteroidia > Chitinophagales > Chitinophagaceae > JABDFW01. The sequence goes on from CAIRZB010000003.1 coordinate 56,492, forward strand.
AGTTACTGGTCGGTTGTTGCTGGTTACCGGTTTCTGGCAACCTGTAACCAGTATCCTGCCTCCCCTCCCACATTTTCACTAACTTCAACGCGTTCCAAAGTTTGTTATTAAAGTTGCGGCCTTGTTCCAAAGCCGCCTCATCAAACATCAAATCGTTACCTGCCGGTGAAGAGAACATGATGCCAAACCGTACTGCATCGGCACCGTATTTATCAATTAACCCCAACAAATCGGGTGAGTTGCCCAGGCTTTTACTCATCTTCCGGCCCAGCTTATCGCGCACGATGCCCGTGAAATATACATCGTTGAAGGGCTTTGCATCCATAAATTCAAAGCCGGCCATAATCATCCTCGCCACCCAAAAGAATATAATTTCCGGCGCAGTTACCAATGTGTTGCCGGGGTAATAGTATTTAACATCGGCATTGCCGGGGTTTGATATACCCTTAAACACCTCAAAAGGCCAGAGCCATGATGAAAACCAAGTGTCCAGCACGTCTTCATCCTGGCGTAGGTCGTGAATCGTGAAACGTGAATCGTCAATCGGCAATCGTGAATCGTCAATCGTGAATGGTGAATCGTCAACCGACAATCGTGAATCGTGAATGGATTGCGCTTTATCCGTTGGGGTCTCTGGATTCCCGTTTCCCGTTTCACGTTTCACGCCATCCCCGTTTCTCGTTTCACGTTTTACGCCATTCCCGTTTCCCGTTTCACGTTTTACGCCATTCCCGTTTCCCGTTTCACGTTTTACGCCATCCCCGTTTCCCGTTTCACGTTTTACGTTTACCAGCTTCTCCCACGCCTCTTCCCGCGTAGCGGCCACGGCAAAACTGCCGTCTGGCGCATACCATGCGGGTATGCGGTGGCCCCACCACAACTGGCGGCTGATGCACCAATCGCGTATGTTTTCCATCCAGTACCGGTACGTGTTCCTAAACTTAGGTGGGTAAAACTTTATGTCTTCCTCAATTACCGCTTGTAATGCGGGTTCACTAATGTTTTTCATGGCCAGCCACCACTGCAGGCTAAGCCGTGGCTCAACCACTGTGTCGGGGTTTCTTTCTGAGAAACCTACCTGGTTGGTGTACTCCTCTATCTTCACCAGGTTGCCACTGGCTTCCAAGTCTTTCACAATTTTTTTGCGCACCTCAAACCGGTCTTCGCCCACGTATAATTGTGCGGCGGGGCTTAAAGTGCCGTCATCGTTCATGGTATCAATCACCTCCAGGTTGTATTTAAGCCCCAACTGGTAATCGTTCATGTCGTGTGCGGGGGTAACCTTTAAGGCACCGGTACCAAAATCCATCGCCACGTAATCATCCGCAATAATGGGTATGCGGCGGTTAATCAATGGTACAAAGGCAAATTTGCCATGCAGGTGTTTAAACCGCTCATCGTTGGGGTTAACGCAAATGGCTGTATCACCCAAAATGGTTTCAGGCCTAACGGTTGCGATAGTGATGGAGCCTTCCCCGCCTCCGTCTCCGTTGTCAATTTTGTATTCAAGGTAGTACAGCTTGCTCTGTACTTCTTTGTAAATCACCTCTTCGTCGCTAAGTGCCGTTTTGGCCCTAACATCCCAGTTAATCATGCGCTTGCCGCGGTATATCCAGCCTTTTTCGTACAGGCGCACAAAAACGTCTATTACCGACTGGTAATAATCGGGATCCATGGTGAAGGAGGTACGCTCCCAATCCAAGCTACAGCCCAGCTTTTTCAACTGCTGTAAAATAATGCCGCCATATTTTTCCTTCCATTCCCAGGCGTATGCCAAAAACTCATCGCGGGTTAGGCTTGATTTGGCGATACCCCTTTCCCGTAGCATGCCCACCACTTTGGCTTCGGTGGCAATGGATGCATGGTCGGTACCCGGCACCCAGCAGGCATTTTTGCCGCTCATGCGGGCGCGGCGTATCAATATATCCTGTATGGTATTGTTAAGGCAATGCCCCATGTGCAGCACGCCGGTTACGTTTGGCGGGGGTATTACAATGGTGTATGGTTCGCGCTCATCAGGCTCGCTGTGAAAATAGCCATTCTCCACCCAATGCTGGTACCACTTTTGTTCGGCCTGCTGATGATCGAAGTTTTTACTGAGTTCCATGAAGAAGTTTATAGTTTACAGTTTGAAGTTTAATGTTTTGTGTTTTGGGTTCTATGTCCCTCCACCCTATGCCTTATACCTGATGCCTCCCACCTTATACGTTTTTGGGTTAGGCCGTCCAATCTACGGCTTTTACCGGGCGGCAAAAGTAACAATAAAAATGCCCCGCTGTTCGCAGGGCATTCTCAATATAAAGTTTGCTATTAGATTTTACCAAAGATTCAAACGGCTGTTCCAAATGGTTTGAATTCTGTCCCCGCCCGCAGAGGACTGTGTTTGGTCGTCACTGGTTTCAACAGCATTGACTACCTCTACCGGAGCCTTGCTTTTGTTGTCGTTCACCGGGCTTACCGCCAATGAACACTGGTTAACACATTGTTTTATTTTTTCGCTGGCAGATTCAAGCTGTTGCATTCTGCTGCCACAGGCAACAAGGGTTAGAGTAAAAGCAGCAGTTACTAAACAAGGGCGCATGGTGTTGGTTTTTGCATTGCAAATATAGAACGAATTTAATATGCAAACGTTAAATATGGTTAACAATTGTTAATATTTACACAATGCGCGATCTGTTGGTTGTGTGGATTACAAATAACTAAAAATGCCTCTCGCTGCATAAAAATTCGTCGTGTTAGTCAATACTTAAAGCCAACTGTTTTGCTTCCTTTATTATTTCGGCGGGGTAGCCGTTTATTTCGAGAATTGGAGCGGTCTCCGGACGTAAATATTTTAAAGAGCAGCGGGGTTCGTTTGCGGGTGGATGCAACTTAATTTCAGCAGTTTTTCCCAGTGTGTTATCAGGATTATGTTGACGGATATATGCAACTTATCCGCTTTATAGATGCGGAGCATTATGTACAAATACAGGAAGATTTGGAGAATCTTATCCCCCTTTGGGTACAGATAGAAAGCGTTACAACCGATGGCCATAGAAGCATTCTTAAGGCTATAAAAAAATCGTTACCGGATGCAGTTGTCCAATGTTGCCTGGTGCATATCCAAAGGATGTGTATGGCTATGGCTGACAAGTTTTCCAAAGCATATAGCGGGCGTAAAATTGCCTAAGTTGGTGTTATTGCTGCTGAAAATTGGTCTTCTACAAGGCCACAATCTCCTCCCTTTTCTTTTTGGGCAACGATGGCAAAACAAGGTTATAGGATTACCTAATGTAATCCTGCCATTCTTTTTTATTTAAAGCATCCGCTTTTTCAATCCGTACCCACCCTGCGTTGGCAAGCCTTGGCATTGGCACAATGCCTTCGCGCTCAGCAAGTTCGGCAAACAATTCAGGGGAACATCTAATTCCTGTGCGGAAAGGCCCTTGCAATCTGGTACCCAAAAATATCTTGTAACCAATGGAGAAACACAGGTCGCTGCTATATTTTACATCTTCCACACAACCGGGTAATGAAAGGCAATATTGCCTTAAAAGCTCAAGGTTCATATGACTATTTTAGCTTTACCTTCAGTACTTGGGTGCTGGCTGTAATAAATAATGTTTTTTCATCGGGCGAAAAAGCGCAATTGGCCGTTTTAGCGCCTGTATAAATCCGCGCCAATACCTTACCGCTTGGGCTAAATATCCATATACCCTGCGGGCCTGCGGCAAATAGGTATCCCTGCTTGTTCACCTTCATGCCGTCAGGGTTCCCTAAGTCGGTACGGTCATACTCTTTTGCATGGTAAAATAGGCTTTCACTTTTTATAAGCCCTTTATCATCAAGTACATACTGGTTCCATGTCATATTAGTGGAGTCGGAATTGGAAACATACAGCACCTTAGCATCTGGTGATAGCGCAATACCGTTGGGAAATTTCAATTCTTTGGTAAGCAAATCCAATCGCCCGTTAGGCTTCAGCCGGTAAACACCCTGAAAATCCAACTCTTTTGCAGTATCGGCCATCCTTTTGTCAAGGCCATATGGCGGGTCGGTAAAATACAGGTCGCCGTTGGGGTGAAAAACTGCATCGTTGGGGCTGTTTAGCCGTTTGCCTTTATAACGGTCGGTCAAAGTGATAAATTCAGGCTTGGGGTTATTTAAAGGTGCTTCCATTCTGGCAACCCGCCTGTCGCCGTGCTGGCATAAAACAAGGTTGCCTTTGGCATCCAATAAAAGTCCGTTTGAACCCGGTTCCACCTCTTTTTTTTCTGGGAATGTATGGCCGGAGGGTGTTAAATATAAAGATGCCCCACCCCCCTCCTTCCACTTAAATATTTTGTTATTAGGTATGTCGGAGAAAAGTAGGTAGCCGCTGTCTTTTATGTACACTGGCCCCTCCGTCCATTTGTATCCGCTCGCAATCACTTCTATTGCCGAGGACGAGTCAATGATATGCAATGCCTCTGAATCTAAAATGGCAATCCGCCGCACGACCGAATCTTTTTTTATTCCAGTTGATACCTTTTCTGTGGTAGCGTTTTCTGTGTTGGAGTGGCAGGAAGTGACTATTATGGCTAACCATAACACACAAGGAAGCGATAAAAATTTCATTTGGCAGGCAGGTTTTATACTGCTAAAATTATAGCAAATTCTGTTATACTACTGCTTGTTCCTGCGAAGCAATATTGATTATACAATTAGCTTACCTTCAAGTACCGTTGCTGCATCATCTCCACCTGCTTTTTTTATCGTCTCAATATCATGTTTTAACCGTTGTAAAAATAGTGCCACGTCAAAACTGTGTACCACAATGTTTGCCCCTTCTTGCATCCATTGTATTTGCCGTTCTGGCTCCAACGAAAAATGGATGCCGATATGCAGCCCTTTTGCCCTGGTGGTATGGATAATGTTTTTTACTGCCGCTTCAAAAATGGGATGGTCGTATTGCTCGGGTACCCCTAGGCTCACCGAAAGGTCGTGCGGGCCGATAAAAACCGCATCCAGCCCAGGCACCGACAGTATCTCGTCCAGCCGCTCCATAGCAGGCACACTCTCTATATTCGCGATGCATATGTTGGCGGCGTTGTAATTATTAATGTATTCCTGCAACCCTTCAGGCATGGCCTTTGTGCCAGTTAGGTAGGCGGTTAACAACTCGCCTTTTAAGGGCCGGTATTTAACAGCCCCCACCAACTCAACCACCTGGCCAACATTTTCAATATAAGGCACCACTATCCCGGCTGCGCCACCGTCAATGGCTTGGCAGGCTAAGTAAGCATCTGGTGAAGGTATCCGTACCACGGGCACAATACCATTGGCCTTAAAAGCCTGGCACAAAATGGCCAATTCTGGCCGCCCAAGCGGTATATGCTCTGTGTCGATAAACACAAAATCTAGCCCCGCGCTTTTTATGGCAGCCGGCCACATAGGCCCGGTGGAAGTAATGCAGGTGCCATATACATTTTGCCCGTTACCCAGTTTTTGTAACAATATGTTTTTAGTGCCAGCCATAAAAATTGAATTTAATTTTCATATCCCGTCAAAAGTTGCCCTTACGCATGTTTCTAAGTGCCGTTAACAGTACCCCTGCTAAAAATATCGCCAATGTGCCAACCACAATCACCATATTGGTATTGAGGTTGCTTCGCAAATACGCATACTGTTGCGGTATCATGGACGGGAACGTCACCCACGCAATTACCAACACCCCTATCATCACTGCCAGCAAGGCCTCCCTGTTTTTTGTTTGCTTACTCACTATACCCAGCAAAAACAGGCCCAACATACCCGCCGCAAAAATACCAGATAGTTGCCACCACACATCCAATATGCTTTTTACGCCAATCATGGCAATGCCTGTAACTATTGCCAATACACCCATAACAAAGGTTGACATAAAAAGCAAGCGCAGGGTTTGTTTACCTTCTAAATTTTTGTTGATGTAACGCTTATAAATATCAAATGTAAAAACGGTGGCCGAGGCATTCATGCCCGAGCTAATGGTACTCATGGCCGCGGAAAGTATAGCCGACACAATGATGCCCACAATACCCACGGGCAAAATATTCACCATAAAATCGGGCAATATTTTATCACCATAGTCGCTTGGTTTAAGCTGCGCTGCCACGGCCGCAATTGTTTGCGCAGGCGTGCCAGCGGGCAGCCTTTCGCCTGCCGCCCTTAGTTTTATTGCATCCAGCAGGGCAGGGTGTACCTGGTACCAGCCATACAAAGCGGTGCCGATGACAAAAAACAACAACGAAACTGGCAGGTATAGTTTTACGCAAAGCCATAACGACTTAGCCGCCTCCTTTGACGACCCGGTTGCCTGGTAACGTTGTATATAATTTTGGTCCATGCCAAAATTATTCAGGTTGATAAAGATGCCATATAAAAATATCACCCAAAATGTAGACGTGGTAAAATTTGGCCTGAAACTGCCAAGGCTAAATTTATCGTCGGCTTTACCAATGGCAATAATGCGGCCGATGCCACCAGGCATTTGGCTGATGATAAAATAAAGTATAATAAGCGCGCCGATAGTTTTGATGATGCCTTGGGCTACCTCCGTCCAAATAACGGCCTCCATGCCGCCCAGCACCGTGTAAATAATAATGATGGTGCCCATTACAACCATAATAGATTGCATGGAATAGCCTGTCATGGCCTGCAGGCTTAACGCGATGCCGAAAAAAACGGAACCCATGCGCGCCAGCTGTGTAAGCAAAAAACAAACAACGGCATAGGTGCGCGCCCATGCGCCAAAACGCAGCTCCAAATGTGTATAGGCAGATGCCTCGCCGCTTTGGCGGTAAAACGGTATAAAATATTTGGCTGCAATCCAAGCAGAAATAGGCATTGACAGGCTAAACACAAAGGCATTCCAATTGGTGCCGAAGGCTTTGCCCGGTACCCCCAAAAAAGTATTGCTGCTTAAAAAAGTTGCATAGATGGATATACCAACCGCCCATTGGGGTATTTTACCGGATGCTTTTGTAAACTGCTCCGCGTTTTTGTTCTTGCCCGAAAACCAGATGCCAGTCATTATCATGGCAAGCATGTACACGGCAATAATAACAAGGTCGGTAACCGGTAAATGTTTCATATTGGCTTATTGGCAATCCTCAGGTAAAGTACCTCAGCGGCAAAAAAATTAAACGGCAGGTGTAATGCCCAGCCTTTCGCACCAAAGCGCAAAACTGTCGTGAATGCCATCCAGCGTGGTTTTTTGCTCTGGTGTTAACTCCAAAGCAAAAGTGCGGCTAATGGTACGTACCGGCAGGCCACGTTTTTTCAAAAAATATTTGGCACTCATCGGGTAGGCTTGGTGTATTAAGGGGTCTACCCGTGTTATCTCTGACTGTAGCCACTGAACATCTTCTTGCTTTTCGGGGTTGGTTGCGTTGTTACACATCCAAACGAGTATCTCGGGGTAAAAGTTACCAGAGATGGACGACATGCCTTTTGCACCCGCCTGCAGGGAGAACATGGCGTTGGGTGAATGAGCATCGTAAAACTCCAACGTGTTGTTTTCCAAGCTGCTCAACACATCCAGTTTTGCCTTTACAAACTCAGGCTTAATGGACGTGTCTTTATGGTACACCAACCTGTTTGCGCCCAAAAGGGTTTTAAATACGTCCGTTGAAATAATGCGTTTGTACGGTGCGGGACACTCGTACATACCCAGCGGTATATCACCCGTTAGGCTGAACATTTTATCAAAGTTGCGCAGCAGCACATCATCGCCATCCTCCAAGTTGGCAAAATGGCCGGTTATCATAATCACCGCGTCAATGCCTGTGTCATAAATTTTACGGGTAAATTCCGCTTTGTCTTCAATGGTTAGGCCAAAGCTGCCGGTGGCAACAACTGGCACTGCGCCGTTTACATAATCCACAATATGTTTGGTTAACTCTAGCCGCTCATCCTCGCTTATGCTAAACATCTCACTGCTAAGGCAGTTGGCAAAAAAGCCTTTCACCCCTGCGGCCAAATAAAAATCAATTAGCCTTGATACTGCATCCAAATCAACCTTAGCCTTAAGGTTAAACGGCGTTATCATTACAGGCACAAATTTTTTTTCAACGGTTGTCATATTGGCAAATCGGTTAATAATAGAATGAAATAGCACGTTTATTAGCGGTGCTAAAGTACAAATGATACCGGTATAGTTGGGGCTGTGTTTTTTATTGTGTTTGTAGAATTTTACCAAATACGTGGTTAAAACTTACATATTTAAGGATAGGCGCGTTTTAGGTTTTGTGTGCAGGCGATTCCGCGCGTTTCCTGAAAAAAATCTCCAACTCTTTTAATCGCCTTACTTGTGCTTTTGTGGGATTAATAAAATTTCGGACTCTTTTTATCATTGCCAGTGCATCGTCGTAACCTACTTTAATTTTTAACAAACAAACCCATATCAATTTGTTGGGTAGAAAAATTATAGGCTGCCAGTATTTCAAGCGCGTCGGTGGTATCTAAGGGAATGTTCATTTCTTTTGCAATGAAACTGGCTGTGCCACCGGCAAGAATGGCCCTTGGTGTTTTCTGTGCCATATAAGGCCCGGGCCACTTCCATCATGCTGCCATCCCCTCCATATCTACGTTGCCTTTTTGTTTACTGGCGGCTTTACCCCCCGTACTTGTGGCATACCGCCACGTCCCAATCGATGCCAGTGCCAGCAAATGCCCGGTTTATATAGGAAACTATCGGTTTGTCTAATCCAGACAAATGATTGATGATAGAATATATTTTTTTCAAGTGGCCTGTTTGGCCATTACGTTTCTATAAGCATGCCGCGTTGCGGTAGCTTTTTTTTAGTACGATATTTATTTAGCGGAATGGGAATAGTGCTGGATATTTTTCTCGGGCAGAAGTTTGTTTATCAATGTAAGCCATTTTTGGCAACGGCTACCCAACAGTAGCTAATTGCCTGTTGGGGTAACCTTGGCAAAAAATAACGGGCCTCAAATTTGGCAGGGCAAACTTGTAGTGTACGTGTTTTACTCGCAATGGTGCAGTATGCCCAAAAACAGGCATTGTTACTGCATCAACAGGCTTTTAATATCTTCGTAGCTTTCGTCTACATCAATCTGATTGTAAGCACTCTTTGAGAGGTCATTTATGTACATAACGCTGCCGTTGCCTGTGTTGGATGGCAGCACCTTTTCAATAACATGGGTGTTGTACAGTTCTTTTTTTCCGTTACGGGTGGTTACTTCAATAAATTGCGCCATTGTGTGTTTTTGTTATTTTTATTAAATATCTAATAACAAAAATCCCGCCGTATTACAGCGGGATTTTTTGTTATTACTAACTTTAGCATTAATATTTGTCAGCCTCTGCGTCAAATTGCTTGTAGAGAGCCTCGTATTTGTCAACTGCTTTAGCGTCAACGCCCTTACTTTTTTCTGACTTCCATTGGTACAGGTTGGCAAGGTCTTTTATAGCATTACCAAGTATGCTTTTTTCCCTTTTTTCAATATCTGTTTTAGCTTTAAGCACAGTGTATGCCTGGGTAAGCCAAGCAATGCTTGAATCAGCATATTGCTGTTGTTGCTTTTCCACTTCTGCCCTTGCGGCCTTCAATACTGGGCCCTCGCCGCGTAATTTGTAATAACGGGTACCGAGTTCCTCATCATACACATTATAATACAATACCCCGATGTTATAAGCATAAATGCCGTTGGGTGTAAACTTATAGGCATGGCTGTAGGCGTCTGCTGCATTTAGTTTTAATGCTACCTTGCCAGCACTGTCAAGTTTTGCTGCCTGCTTTTTATCAGGCTGCGAAAATGCGTCTCCAAACGTGGCAAACTGCTCTTCAGTTAGCTTACCGGCTGCGGCATCACTTTTGTATTTCGCCATCAAGTCAGTTAAACTTGAATTAGTGGTTGCATTTTGCATTTCAAACTGAGACCAGCTGCTGGCATACTCTGGAAAAACCTTTTTGCCCAAAGCTATGTACTTGTTAAAATTCTCCGTGTCGCCAGTTTTTAAATAATGGTCAACAATAAAAGTGTACATGTTGCTTTCAAAATGCTTATTGTCGCCGATACGTATTTCCCTGTCGGCCAAAACGCGGTAATAATACACTGCCAGGTCAGCATTCCCGCTGTTTTGGGCAGCGTAACCAGTGTATAGCACCACCGTGGTATCTAGAAAGTTTTTGTTAACCAATAAATTATGCGCTGCCAAAAACGTATCTAATTTGTTTACTTGTGAAAAGCCTTTTAGGCTTTGTTGCCAATTAGAATGGTTGAAAGATACTATACCAAGGTTAATGGAGGCTGATTTCAAATATTCCAAGGCAGGGAAAATACTCATGTTTTCCTTTAAAACAGCCAGCCCTGTGTCTTTTTTCGCATAGGCCTCTAATTCAGCCCAAGCGACAGAGTCAGCATTAGGGTATTTTACATAAAGTAGCGTGTCGAAATAAAGATTGGAATAGGTTGCGAATGCCCAAAACAGCGTTTGAGGCTTATCCTTGGCCTTGGGGTCAGCTAAAAGTTTGTCGATGTCTTTTTTTGAGTCTTCTGGTTTTTTGGCAAACGCGTTTACCTTAAACCTTTCGTAGTCCTGGGCAAACGAAACGTACCCAGTGAAAGCAAGCAATAGCGCAAGAACGATTTTTTTCATGACGGGGATTTTAAATTATTGATTTTCCGGTGATGTTTCACCTGCATCCGGTAATTGGTTGTCTTCCTTATTGTCTGACGATTGATTACCACTATTGTCCTCACCTGCTGGCGTTTCTTCAGCCGGTGTTTCGTGTTCTTCTTCTTTCATTACTTTCGAAATGGCGGCAATCTCATCTGTATCATCAAGCCTTATCACTATCACACCCTGGGTTGCCCTGCCCGCCTCTTTTATAGTGCTTACGGCCGTGCGCAATGTAATGCCCGATTTACAGGTAATGATAAGGTCTTCCGTGCCCTTCACATCCAAAATGCCTACAAGGTTACCAGTTTTTTCGGTAATATTAATAGTTTTTATGCCTTTGCCGCCGCGGTTTGTAATTCGGTACTCGTCAACCGGTGTTTTTTTGCCATACCCTTTCTCACTTATTACCAGTACGTTTTGTTCTGTGTCGCTTTTCCCTACACATATCATGCCAATAACTTCATCTTTCGTATCATCTACCTCAATACCACCAACGCCAATAGCACCGCGGCCTGTGGGACGTACATTTTCTTCTGGAAACCTGATGGCCCTGCCGCTCTTAATCGCCATTATAATTTCGCTGTTGCCATCAGTCATCCTGGCTTCCAACAGTTCATCACCTTCCATTATGGTTATAGCGTTTACGCCGTTTGCCCTAGGGCGGCTAAACTCTTCCAGCAATGTTTTCTTAATCACACCCCGCTTTGTACACAACACGATATAATGGCTGTTAATAAAAGCTGGGTCCTCATAGTTCTTAACGTTTATGATAGTGCGTATTTTGTCATCCTGCGGCAACTGAATCAGGTTTTGTATTGCCCTGCCTTTGCCCTGCTTCTCGCCTTCGGGTATTTCGTACACCTTCAGCCAATAACAACGGCCTTTTTGTGTAAAGAACATCATAATGTCGTGCGTGGAGGCTACGAACAAATGCTCCACAAAATCCTCTTCCCTTGTTTTGCTGCCTATGGCCCCACGGCCACCCCTTCGCTGCGCACGGTATTCGCTCGCACTGGTGCGCTTAATGTAACCTAAATGAGAGATGGTGATTATAACATCTTCTAATTCAATAAGGTCTTCAATACGCATTTCATCTGCCAAGTACTGTATCTCCGTTTTGCGCTCGTCGCCAAATTTATCCTTTACTTCTTTCAGCTCAGTTTTAATAAGGTCGTACCGGGCAGTTTCGTTGCCTAACAAATGCTGTAGGTAGGCGATTGTTTTCATTATCTCGGTAAACTCCTCATGAATTTTCTCGCGCTCCATGCCGGTAAGACGTTGCAACCTCAGCTCCAGTATTGCTTTAGCCTGCGGCTCACTCAACCCTTCTTCCTGCTTGTAAATATGCTCTTCAATTTGGGCAAACAATGCCTCCTGTAAAAACCATTTTTCTTCACGGCTTTTTGCAATCAAAGACTCTTTGGCCGCATCTGGCGTGGTACTGGCCCTTATCAGGCTTATCACCTCGTCCAAATGGTCAAGTGCCTTTAGGTAGCCTTCCAAAATATGGGCCTTTTCGTTGGCTTTCTTTAATTCAAACTTGGCACGGCGTATCACCACCTCCATCCTAAAATCAATAAACTCGCTTATCAGGTCCTGTATGTTCAGTATCCGAGGGCGGCCATTGCTTAAGGCAACGTTGTTTATACCGTAACTGGTTTGCAGCTCGGTATACTTATACAGTTGGTTTATAATAACGTTGGCAATAACGTCGCGCTTAAGGTCAACCACTATACGGGTGCCTTCCCTTTTGTTGCTTTCGTTGTTAACGTAGGCTATGCCTTCTATTATTTTTTCGTTTACCAACTGGCCAATCTTGTCGGTCAGTGCGTCAAGGCCCACTTGGTAAGGCACTGCGGTTATTACAATCTGCTCCCTACCGCTGGGCTTTGTGTCCACATGGCATTTGCCGCGCAACACCAGCCTGCCCCGGCCTGTAAGCATAGCTTGCTTAACGCCTTCCATGCCGTATATTACCCCACCCGTGGGAAAATCGGGTGCCTTTACATACTTCATCAACTCTTCGGCAGTAATGTCGCGGTTTTCTATGTAAGCAAAGCAGCCGTCAATAACCTCGCCCAAGTTGTGGGGCATCATATTGGTGGCCATACCCACCGCTATGCCCGATGAACCGTTTACCAACAATTGCGGTATGCGGCTGGGCAGTACGGAGGGTTCCTCCAAACTATCGTCAAAATTTAACTGAAAATCAACTGTTTCCTTTTCAATATCTTCCATCATTGCCTCGGCAAAGCGGTGTAGCCTTACCTCCGTATAACGCATGGCCGCTGGTGGGTCGCCATCCTGGGTACCAAAATTACCCTGGCTGTCAACCATTACATAGCGCATGGTAAACTCCTGCGCCATACGCACCAATGTATCGTAAATGGACGCATCACCGTGCGGGTGGTACTTACCCATTACCTCGCCCACAATACGGGCGCTTTTTTTATAAGGCTTGTTGCTTGCGTTACCCAATTCGTTCATGGCGTACAACACGCGGCGGTGCACAGGCTTAAAACCGTCCCTAACATCGGGCAGGGCACGGCCAACTATCACTGACATTGAATAATCAATGTAGGATGTTTTCATTTGCTCTTCAATATTCACCTGAATTACGCGGTCGTTATCGCTGGTTTGCTCCGGCACTATATTCTCTTCCATTAATTGTATTTATCGCTTGAGGCACTCGTATTTTGAGGGACGGCAAATTTAACCTTTTACGGTACAAAACAACAAAAAATAAGCTAAATTTTGCATTTTTGGCAAGATTATGGGGTATTTTGGGGATAAAAGCACCCGATGGCCGGGGTATTTTGAAACTACAGAAACCTTACCTATACACAAAGGGCAAAACAGCAGCCCCGCATTAAGTTTTCACAACCCCAGTTTAGTTAACTACAATCGCTACCGGCATATTTATAACAAATCTTTTATAATAAAAGGCATGTGTTTGGCCTTTATAAGTAAGCGTTACCAAGTAAACTTACACAACAGCTATGAAAAAATACCGCCTGCTGCGAAACAACAAGGAAACAGGGCCTTATACTGCCACCCAGTTGATTGAAATGGGCCTTAAACCCTATGACCTGGTTTGGCTAGACGGCCGAAGCGCCGCTTGGAGGTACCCTTGCGAAATGGACGAGTTTAAGCCATATGTGAAGGCTGTGGAAGAACAGCCTTTTGACAGATTTTTTAAACGGCCGACAAATATAATCAGCACAACAAAAATTACCCCCATCGAAACTGCCCCAGCCCAAAACAGCCTGCAAGCAGAACCACCGAAAACCAAGCCCAGGATTAGGGTAAAGGCCGATTGGAACCAGATTGGCCAGCCACCTGCGCAATATGCGCCACCAAGTAATACACAAGCGATAATTTTGCCCCAACCCGCCGCTGCACCAAAACAGGCTGTGGCCAACGCCAGTTGGGAAAGCCAATGGCTTGATTGGCAGCAGGAGAAAAGGGCTGTGGAGGATGCCGCCAAACACGACAACGCGACAGTTATGGAAAATAGGGTTGACACAGCACCCGTTATAGAAACCAAATTTGCCCAGTCTCTTGATAGTTTGAAGCAACGGTATACGGATACTGTATTAAAAGCAAAAGGCCATACAGTATCCGGTTGGTATAAACACAAGGCAACAGCAATACTGGTGTTACTCGCTGTGCCGGTATTGGGCTTTGGCATTTGGCTGGGCAGTGCTTGGCACGGCAATGCACAAGCCCCAAAAAAACCAGTTGCCGTAAACAGTGTTACGCCAACCCCTGTGGCCAATAACATTCAACAAGTGCCTGCCACAAGCGATACCACACCGCAACTAGGGACTACGGAAAGCACCGGCGCAACTGCTGTAGTACCCAAGCGTTATACCGATGTTAAGGAGGTGATACCTGATTTTGACGATGACAAAGCCACCAAATTGGAACAAAACAAACCAATTGCGGAGCTACCCAGAAAAACGCAGGGGCAAAAAGCCAGCCAAACATCGCTGCTGGTGGGTAAACATAACGGCCCTGCGCTAAAAACAATGCCTGTGCCAATAGCTGCCAAGCAACACACCGCCGTTGCGCGCCAGCAACGTTACAGGTTTGCCCCAGCTTTACCCAGCACCACCGGTACGCGCAACAAAACCGTTAACCCCGTTTTGGCAAAGGCCAGCCCGCGCGCAGCGGCAGAGAATATTGCCCCGGCTAGCCCTGCCAGCCAAAACAGGCAGCAGGCGGCACCGCCAACGGTAACATTGGCCGAAACGGCCGCGCCTATTTTTACGCACTACAAACAGCAGCAGAAGATGGATGATTTTGTTATGGTGGAGGCCGAGCAACCCGTTGGCAGCGGCGCACAAAATATGGCCCTGAATGTACAGAATGTAAGCGATGCCCGCATTGACCTTGTGGTGATTGATGTGCAATACTATGACGCGAACGGCAAGTATAAAACTGGCCAAACCATGTACGTGAAGAACATACCGGAGGATGAAACCGTTAGGGTAAAAATACCCGACAATACCACTGCCAGCAAGGTGAAATACAAAGTATCGCTGGTGAGCGTGGAGCAAAAAGGGGTGTATTTGGTGGCGGAGTAAGGGAGAGGTTGTTGAATTTTGCAGAACTTGTAATTAGGAGCTGGTTCAGAAAAAACCATAGCAATATTTGTCAAAACATTTCCTTTTTGCAAAATGGGCAAAAACTCGCATTTGATACCTTTACCCGAAAACCAGATGAAACATATCGCGGCTTCGCGTAAACTGGCAGTACTATCAGCTTAACGGCTTTTTTTATTTGCATGTAGCAGGAAAAGAAAGATACGCATACCGTTATCTCATTTGGCACGGATTCGCTTAGTTCAAACGGTCAGCTTTTGATGAAGCCGGAAAAATTCGACAGTGCATTAAGTACTGTGATTAACGGAGATTCAATATATTTTGTTTTTCTTCATGGCTTTAATTGTACAAGAGTATCTTTACTAATTGACAACTCCATCCCCGAGTGGCATTCTATTAGCACCAGCTGGATAACTACTGTCGCATATTTAAAAGCGATATCGAAGTCGAATAGGGGTATTACAATCGAAATCGACCACAGAAAACATTTTTTACCGATAATAAAGAAATTTCTATTGGCGGAAATAAATTACGACAGTTCGTCTAAAACCCTAAAGGCAGAATATTCAAATGATATTCCGAGGTTTCGTTAATTGGGTTGAAAATCAGCAAGAGCCAGTCTCAACTATTCCCGCCGCTTTGACTTGTGATCGGTTAATAGCCTTAGAATCCACCAAAGGCTCAAAATCGTTCCGTGAAGAATATTCTCCCCTCCTACGCAATCCCTAAAATCTCTCCAAATCGTGGTCAACAATCGTGGTTTAAAATAATTTTCCGCACAATCTGTGATTTTTACCAACTTACCGCGAATAATAATGTAACAAACAATGTAACAGCAATGGGCAACCAACCGGGTGAAGAATTTTTACAATTGATACAGGCCAACCGGGGCATACTGTACAAAATATGCAACGCGTACTGTAAAAACACCAACGACCGGGAAGACCTTGCCCAAGAAATTATTTACCAGTTGTGGAAGTCTGGTAAAAGTTTTGATGCGGCCCATACATTTTCCACGTGGATGTACAGGGTGGCGCTGAATGTTGCCATAACCTTTTACCGCAAACAAAAACAAGCGCACACGGCCATGGTTGGTGAGGATTTGGAGAATATTGAAGACACCACCGCCGCCAACACTGAAACCGACGAAAAACTAAGACTGCTGCAGCAGTTTTTAGGCGAGCTGAAAGAACTGGACCGGGCTTTGATGCTGCTTTATTTGGAAGCCAGAAGCTATTCGGAGATAGCGGACATTATTGGCATTACCGAAACCAATGTGGCCACCAAAATAAGCCGCATTAAGGAGCAATTGAAACAAAAATTTGCAGCCAGTGGGTAGGGAGGCAATTAAAGGCGTGGCTATAATAAGAACCTGCCAAATTACGCCCTTGCAGGGGTTGGCTTTTACTTGATAAATCACCTGCCGATGGGCTTCACCCATCGCTGACAGAGGCCGCCCTTTCAGGGCTTTCAATCGCCGTTGTTGGTGTTTTCACCAACAACGATTATGTGAGTTAACAAAACAACAATAGGAAACTTTGTTGGTGAAAACACCAACAATGGCGTATAAAAAACGCAAATCTTAAAATAATTAATCATCAACGCTTTGAGCACAGCGCCTTGGCGTGAAACAAAAACTACAAACAATGGAAGACGTAACGCTACAAAACCTGTGGAAACAGTACGACCAACAATTGCAAGAAAGCCGGCTGCTTAACCTACAGGCATGGGCATTAAACAAACAAAACTTTGAAATGCTGCAAACCCAAAAAGCCAAAAACAAATTAAACAAACTGGCAATATTTAAAAAATGGGCGGTAGCATTGGGCATTGGGCTGGTGGTGCTGTTATGCTTCCTCATTATTAACACCACTACTTGGCAGGGCATATTTTTTAATATTTCCTTAGGCATGATAGCCTTATTTACCCTGTTGGCGGTAATGGCCTATATAAGGCAAGTAGTATTGATACACCAGATTGACGAAAGTAACAGCCTTGTAGAAACCCAGCAAAAATTGGCTTTGCTGCAATCATCAACCCTGCGCATTACCGGCATACTTTGGTTGCAAATGCCTTTTTACTGCACCATGTCGTTAACGCCCGCTATGCTTGCAAATGGGGGTATAAAGGCCTGGGTTATCAGCATTGTTGTTACAGGCCTATTTACGCTTGCGGCTATTTGGCTGTACAAGAACATCCACTATAAAAACAGGCACAAAAAATGGTTTAAATTATTGTTCAGCAGCCTTGAATGGACGTACGTTACCAAAGCCATTGAATACATTGACGAGATTGACAGGTTTAAAAAAGAGTAATAATACCCCCCGCCCTAAAGGGAGCCAATACACAACAGTAAGATGGGCATATCGCAATGTATTTTTTTAGCTCCCTTTAGGGCGGGGGTAACTATTTTATCTTATACCTCACCCCAGCGTAAAACATCCGGCCAAAAGTTGGGCCCCATACAACAGAGGCATCAAAATGGCTGCTGAAGGGGTTGGGGCCGTCAATAATCAACTGCTTTTGGTAGTAATTGTTCAGGTCTTCTGCGCCCAGGTACACATCCCAGTTGCCGGTACTTTTGCTTACCTGCGCGTTCATCACCACATACGCCGGAGATGTGTTGGCCCACTGGAACTGCTGGGGGTTATCCCCCGAAAACGGCAGGCGCTTCTGCCCTACCAACTGTACGGTATAATCAAACTTCCATTTATTGTTTGTTTCATACGCCAGGTTTACAAACGCCCTTTGTTTGGCCACCAATGGGCGTTGCAGCAGCTCGCCATGGTAGGTTGCATTAACATCGTACACCCTGTACGCCAGCCTTACATCAAGGTGCTTTACCAACGCATAATTCACCTCTGCTTGAAAACTGTTGGAGTATGATTTGCCTTCGAGGTTGTAAAAATTAATCTGCGATGCACTTTTGTCAACATCCACCACCACCTGGCTGGCAAAATCTGTACGGAAGAAGTCCAAGGCAATACTACCCTGCCTGCCTCCAAGGGTAAATTTTTGGTCAATGCTTATCCCTTCGTTCCAAGCAACTTCGGGTTGTAGCCCATAACCGCTTGTGTTAGAAGGCGCTAAAATATTAACCGACCTGCCGCTTACAAACAGGCCTAGGTTTTCGGCAAAAATATTGGCCGTGCGTTGGCCCCTGCCACCGCTGATGCGTATGGCGGTGTTTTTAAACGGTTGGTAACGTGCATTTAACCGGGGCGTTACAAAACTGCCGTACAGGCTGTTATTGTCTGCCCGCACACCAGCCACCACGTTAAATTTGGTGGATTCATCCCAAGTATATTCAAAAAATGCGCCCGGCACAACCTCTTTTCTTTTGTAAAGTGTGCCTTTAAAAGCCTCGTTGTAGTTATCGTACAAAAAGCTTAGGCCAGTCCTAAACTTGTGGTTGGTATTGCCGATGATGCTTTGGTAAATAAGGTTACCATAAAAGTTTTGCTGTTTGGCATCATACGCCGTACGCCCAAAATAATCGTTTTGGGTATGGCTGAAAGTGGCCAGTTGCAAGCCGATGCTCTTGTATTTTTTCTGCGGAAAAACATAGCCTATTTTTCCGAATGCCTCATAGCGTTCGGTGTTTAACCCAAGCCCGTAAAGGTTGGTGGTAAGTTTGTCGGCGTTGTTAAAACCAAGCTGGCCGCCCGTTTTGCCATCCCGCAGCACCTTAACACCAAACTGCACCATAAAACCTTTGTTGTTGTCGTAACGCCAGCGGTTTAGCAGGGTAAACTGGTTGCCTGTGGGCAAGTCGCGAAAACCATCCTTATTAACATCCATATTTTTGTTGGCCAAAAAATCGTCGTGCAGCAACAGCGCCGTGCTCCATTTTGCGTTTACCTTTTGGCTCAGGTTAAGGTTAATGTCTGTTTTGCCAAAATCGTTCACGTAGGCATTCAGGTAAAGCCTTTCGCTTTTTTCGGGTTTCTTCTGCTCAATGTTTATCTGCCCGGCAATGCTTTCGTAACCATTGGCCACTGAGCCTGTGCCTTTCGTAAGTTGAATGCTTTCAATCCAAGGGCCGGGTATAAAACTAAGCCCGTTTGCCGTGGCAATGCCCCTGGGGCCGGGCATGTTTTCTACGGTTAATTGGGTGTAGGTTCCGCTCAGCCCCAGTAACTGTATCTGTTTGCTGCCACTTACGGCATCGTTGTAACTAACATCTACCGACGGGTTGGTTTCAAAGCTTTCGCTTAGGTTGCAACAGGCGGCCTTAAACAATTCCTTTTCACCCCACACCTGCGTGCGCACCGCCGTTAGGGTTGATGCGTAGTAACTTCTATTGCCGGCAACCACGGTTACATCTTTCAGCCGGTTTCCGCTTGCCAAAATAATGCGCATCGTGGCTTGGCTGGCTACAGCAACGGTATCGGGCCGGTAGCCCGCATAGCTTATCACCAACCTGCTACCCGGCGCGTTCTGCTTTATGGTAAACACGCCGTTACTGTCGGTAACCACGCCTTTTTGGGTGCTGAGCCAGTAAACCGAGGCGGAGGCGAGTGGCGCAAACTTACCCTTGCCGTCAAGCTCCAGCACAACGCCCTTTACAAAGCCTTCGGCAACTTCAGTTGTTGTTGTAGCACTGTCTGGAATTTGCTGTTTTATGGCAGCATCCACCACGGCCTTTTCGTTTGCACGGTACAGGCAGCAGGATGGCAGGCTGTTGTAGGTATCATCCTTTGCCTTTTTGTGTGGGGTGTCGTGCCCAGCGTTGGCAATTTTTTGTTCTATCCTGTCCAACGAAATAACCGATGGGTTGTATACCAGCGACAATACCTTCGTATCAATGTCCCAGCTGGCCGTAGTTACCCCCCGGCCTTTGATGGCTGTTTCAATGCGTTGTTTGCATTGCTCGCAATTACCATACACAGTTAGGGTAACTGAAGTGTCTTTACTGGTATGCTTTTGTGCTGGTGCGTGGCCTGCCAAGGCAAGGCAGGCCATTAGCATGAATATATATTTCATAATAAACCCCTCTCCCCAAAAGGGGAGCATAGAAATTTGAGCAAATAGGATTTTTTTACTAAAGCGTTACACGAGTTTTAGCACGGAGTTTCACAGAGTTTTCTCTGTGAAACTCCGTGTAGTGCTGGTGTTATAGCATTTATGCTTTTTTCTTTTCCACCATGGCCATGCCGCATTTAGGGCACTTGCCGGGTTTGTGGGCCATTTCACCGGCATGCATAGGGCACATAAATGTTTTTTCATTTACCAAGACCATACCGCATTTGGGGCATTTGCCAGCTTTGTCCGCAGTAACCTCCGGGTGCATGGGGCAAGTGTAGGCTTTTGCCTGCACCAAAACAAGGTCCATGCCGCATTTAGGGCATTTGCCCAGCTTGTTTGCCTGTATTTCGGGGTGCATGGTACAAGTGTACATAGGTTTATTGGTAGAATCTGTGCCGGTTTTTTCTTGGGCAAATAGTATGCTGGAGCTAATGATGGCTATTGCAAGGAATATAATCTTTTTCATAAAAATTAATTATGTCGTGAATGAGATGGTATTACGATTTGAAAGAATTGTAAATAATTAAGCATTTAATAGCTGTTGGTGGGATAGCACTGGTATTTGCCTTAAAGCAACATGCCTTTGCACCAGAATGCGTCGAACCTTGATTAGATGGAAGTAGAATGGATTAGTTACACTGGAAATGAAGATTGACTAAAAAAAGCCTGCCCCATCAACACGCCATTACAATCCGGGGTCTTTAAACAGGATCCTATATCCTGTAATTGCAGTATTGTATGTACAGCGGTGTATGTAGCCGTGGCGGCGGGCCGTTAATGGGTTTGCTGGTTGCCGCTACCAAGTGACAGTACGCTGGTATGTTGGCAGATACAGGGTAAAACGGATGTAACAGCAGGTTTTTAGCGGGTGAAAGCTTTGCCAGCCCCGCGCTTTCATGTGTATCGTTAACTTTTAAAACCGCTTGCTTGTGTTTGCAACACCCATCGTCTTTGGCGTTGCTTTTGGCAAAGGCCATAGGCGAAACCGATGTTGACCGCAGCTTGCCGCAGCAGTAAAAACCGCTCACGCTCACACCCGCAACAGCGGCTGTGTAAATAAGCAATAATAATATGGCGGTTATTCTTTTCACGATTGGTATGCAAAGATAGTGGCTGCTATTGTTGGTAGCATTTATTTTAATCATGCACAATTGTTAAAAAACCAATCACTGGCGGCAATGGTTGGCCTTTATGTTTTTTGCGGCCAACGCCACGGTATTGCCTTTACGTTTTTGGCGGGTCTCCGGCTTTTTGGCATTCAATATCCACTCCAGTATAACCCTCTTGCTGGATGGCGGAAAGCCGTCAAAATTCCCCCTTTGCGGCCGGATTGGCCAGTAACGCTTCGGCCAAGTCTGGCGGCACCACGGCGTTTTGCACATGTTCCAAGGCCTGCCAGGTGCCGGGTTGCTTTGCGAGCGCCGCCATGGCCAAACCCGCTCCAACCATCGGCCCCCGGCCATCAAGTTACCTGCGCGTTGCCTGTTCAGCTTGCTCCAGTTGCTGCCCGGCTTGCGCTGTGCCATAAAAAGGTAATAATTTTCCTCGTCCCGCTTGTTGGGCTTGCTGTCTACCCACCCATAGCATAGGGCTTCTTCCACACCTTCATCGTAATACATGCTGGGTACCGTGCTTTGTTTGTGGTAGATGATGAGCCACACACTTTTCTCGCTGCTGTGGTGCTAGCTAAGCCATTCCCGCCATTCGCCGCGTGTTTTGGCATGGAAGGTTTTGATGCCGTTTTTGGTTTGCACTGCATAGGTTTTTACCTGCAAAATGTAAAAAATATTATTGGCTGGTGTATGGGCAAAAAAAAGCCCCCTTAAGACTAAGGCGGCCTCTAACGATTGCTTGCCATATGAAAAAATTCTACTCTTCTTTGTTTGCTGGTGCAAAGATAAGGGCTTTTGTGTAAAAAATACACATTAAAACATTGTTAATTTACCACACTGCGCCTAAGCCGGTTTTAATGGGCGCAAAAAAGCCTTTAACATGCACAGCAAGCTTATCCCCTACTTACCCGCCTTTTCCTTGGCTGCCACCACCTCAATATCAAACACCAAAATACTGTTGGGGGGTATTGCCACCGACCGGCTGCGTATGGAATAAGCCAGGCCAGACGGTAGCACCAACCGTATTTTGCCGCCCACTTTGCAGGCAGGCAGGCCATACTGCCAGCCCTTTATCAGCCTGTTTAAAGCAAAAACGGCAGGCGTTGTGGTGGTGGAGTCTATGCCGTAGCCATTCAATATCCAGCCTTTGTAAAAAACCGAAACGGTGTCTGTTACACGTACATTTTCCCCAGTGCCTGTTTTCAATATTTTGTAGTACACCCCATGCGAGGTAGTGGTGTCTATCAGGCCTTCTTTCACCGCCTTTTTTATCAGGGCAGCTTCTTTGGCAGCCTGTACCAGGCTGTCAACATGGTGGTACAGGTTAATTTTCGGGGCTTTGCCCGTGGTATCCCTCAAATAAACATCCCCGTATTTGCTAGTGGAGGGTACAAAGCCGCCATTCCACAAATTAAACCGTTTGCCGTCGGTACCGCCGCCAAAATCAAGCCTGTCCCCTGCGCGGCCAGTGGCATCGCAACTAAAGCTGGCTTTGGCCAGTTCGAACCATTTATTGTTTTCCCCCTGTACCCAAGCGTTGCCGTAATATCCTTTGCGTTGGTGCTGGCCGTTTATGCCCACAAAATCTTCCAGAAAGGAGTACAGGTGGTGCAGGTTTGAGCCGTCCCTCGGTGCCCTAAAGCTGGCTATAAGCTTCCAAGCTTTTAGTTCGGGGGCATAAAAATACCCGCTGTAGGTGGTTGTTTGGGTAGCACTGTCTGGCAATGCGGTTACGTAAAACTTATAGGTGGTGTCGGCCTTCCAGTTATACACCCAATGGCTGTGCCCGCCGGTGCCTTCGTTGCCAAAATCGCTGGCGTACACGCCTTCCCCTTTTGCTAACAACTTCACTTTGTTGGTGTCGGCTACTTTGTTTCTGTCAACGGCCTCGCTGCCGGCATCCCACACGGAAAATATTACACGCCTTTCTTTTTTATCGTTAACCTGTATGCCAAAATACCCACGGACAAAACCGCAGGCCATATAATAGCTGTAGGGTATGTCGGCCCCTTTGGGTACCGTTACTTCGTTGTAAAAAGCCACTGCCTTAACACTGTCAGGCAGCGGGTAATTTAAATGGACGGATGCCGCATTGCGCCTTGGCTTGGCATTAAACTGTATGCCAGTGGCAGCATCGCCGCTAAGTTGAATAGATTGTATGTCGGCAATGGTTTTACCCGAAGACTTCAACGGCTGCAATACCAGCTGGTAGAAACCCGTAGAGGTTATTTTTACCTCCCCGATGGTTATTTGCTGGAATGTACTTGACTTTGGAATATGTACAGTAAAGCTTTTGTTTGCAATCCAGACTTTTATTACGCTCGCCCCGGTTTCATTTTTGGCCATCAAAGCCACTTGCAATAGGCCAATGGCATTTACATTGAAAAAATAATTGAGGTTTTGGTGCAGCCCCGCCCAGTTATGCAGGCCGGCAGCCTCGGTAAACATCGTGTCTTCATCCATTTCCTCGGGTACTGCATAGCCCGTGTAACCAGGGATTATAACTGTTTGCTGGGAGAAACACGTATGGGAAATTAACACTAGCACAAAAAAAAGCACACAGGTAAGCTTACGCATAGATAGGCATTTAATGCTGCCAAACATACAGAAAGAAGTTGATAGAATTACCATTCCGCCCTCGCACTCGGGCTTTCATCCAAGCCGGTAAACTGGCCCGCCAAATATTTATAATGCGCAGTAATGGCTATCATGCCGGCATTGTCAGTACAGTATTCAAAGGCGGGTATAAAGGTGTTCCAGCCGTGTTTTACCCCTGCCTCTTTTAATGCTTTACGTAAGCCGCTGTTGGCACTAACACCGCCCGCAATACACACACTGGTTACGCCAGTTTGCTGTACGGCTTTTTTTAATTTCTTCAACAGTATTGTAATAATGCTGTGCTGTACGGAGGCACACAGGTCGTGCAGGTTTTTTTGTATAAACGCTTCGTCTGCCTTTGTTTCTTTCTGCAAAAAATACAGCACCGATGTTTTTAACCCGCTGAACGAGAAACCAAGCCCCGGAATTTGCGGCTCCGCAAACTTGAACGCCAAAGGGTTGCCCAGCGCGGCGTTCTTGTCAATTAACGGCCCACCCGGGTAAGGCAGCCCCAATAATTTCGCAGTTTTGTCAAAAGCCTCGCCTGCCGCGTCGTCTATCGTCTCCCCTATCACCTCTAACGCTAAAGGCGATTTTGCCAGCACAATCTGGGTATGGCCGCCACTTACGGTAAGGCATAAAAAAGGGAACTGCGGACTATCGTCACTGATTAAATTGGCCAATACGTGCGCTTGCATGTGGTGCACGGCGATAAGTGGCTTGTCAAGTGCCAACGCCAACGATTTGGCAAACTGCGCACCCACCAACAGGCAGCCGATAAGCCCCGGGGCCTGGGTAAAAGCTATGGCATCTATGTTTGATAACCCAATGCCGGCTTTTGCCCAAGCCGCATCCACCACGGGAACGATGTTTTGCATATGGGCGCGGCTGGCCAACTCTGGCACCACGCCGCCATATTGTTCATGTACTTTTTGGCCTGCGATGATATTGGATAGTATTTTGCCGCCCACGCAAACGGCCGCTGATGTTTCATCGCAGGAAGACTCGATGGCTAGAATGCAAACCCCCTCCGCCCCCTGAAGGGGGGACTTGGAAACAACGTTTGTATCTACTGCAGTACCATCATTCATTTCTCCATCCATGGCACAAAAATACCAATATTTGACTTTTTACGAGAGGAAGATTAAAGTTGGACCATTTTAATTAATAAAATCCCGCTAAAAGCCCCCCCCTTTCAGCCCAAAGGACTCGCGTGGTGGAGCCGGCGCGGGTTTGGGCGCAGCGGGAATGAATATGTTGAAGATATAAAGTTATTTGGTTTGGCTACCGATTGCTCTTCGCCGTTAATGGGTTTTTTCACCAACAACGATCATACCGGGCTGACCATCAGATGTAGTGGCGTGGCTGCCCCCCGCCAAGGTGGTCTTTGGACTAAAGTGATGACTTAGATGCCTGTCCCGGCACTAGAAAAAAGGCAACTTTCTTCACCGCCCTCACCACCACAACATACCAATATTTGAACTTTTACTCGGAGAGGATAAATATTGAAGCTTTTGAAAAAATAAAACCTGCTAAAAGTTCCCCCTTTAGGGGGCCGTAGGGGGTTGGCTGTCACCCTCTACTTACTCCTTATCGCTTCCACGGGGTTCATGCGCGCAGCAATAAAAGCAGGGATGATGCCAGATAATACGCCCAGCACCACGCAAATTACCAATGCCACCGCAATTATGCTTGGTGCTATGGAGATGGCAAACGGCAGTACAAAACTTAGCAGGGTGGCCAATATCCAAACAAAAGCCAACCCAACAAAGCCGCCTATGATACACAGAAAGGCACTTTCCAACAAAAACTCGGTAAGTATCGTACGCTTTTTGGCACCGATGGCTTTTTTAAGCCCAATTTGGCTGGTACGCTCCCGTACGGTTACAAACATTATGTTGGCTACGCCAAATGCACCCACCACCAAACTAAGTAACGCAATAACGGCACCCCCTATGTTTAGGGTGGCAAAAATACCGCTGGTATTTTCACTTAGGGCGTTTATATCGTTTAGGGCAAAGTTATCATCCTGTGCGGGGCTTAGCTTACGTACCTGGCGCATTATGCCTTCCAACTCATCCACCAACGCCGTGCTGGCCACCTTATCCTTGGCTTTTACCAGTATGGCGGGGTTAAAATTACTGCTGTTTACATCGTACAAGCTGGCAAAATACCGGTAACTTACAATAATACAATGGTCGTAATCAAAAGGACTGCCTACAAAACTTTGGCCCTGCTTGGCAATTACGCCCACAATGGAGGCGTGGTGCCCATCGAAAGATACCACCTTACCTACAGCCCTTGCCGGGTTACCGAATAACTGCATAGCGTTTTCATAGCCTATCACCACTACGGGGTTACCCCGCAAAAATTCATTGTCAGTTAAATAACGGCCCGTAAGAATGTCAACATTCTGTATTTTGTTAAAATCCTCGGAGATGGCATTTACCGAGATGTTGTTCATCTGAAAGTTGCCAAACAGCAAATTGGCATTGGTTGAATTGGTGTACGCTGCGAATTCAGCCAATGAACTTTTGTCTTTGATAAACT
Organism: uncultured Parafilimonas sp.; assembly: GCA_903882935.1. Taxonomy (GTDB): domain Bacteria; phylum Bacteroidota; class Bacteroidia; order Chitinophagales; family Chitinophagaceae; genus JABDFW01. Next base: position 83,032 of record CAIRZB010000003.1, read on the forward strand.
TTACTTCGCTGTATTTGGGGATCGGCCGGTTAACGAATTTCCACCAAGGGTAGTCAGGCCCGCCGGAATATTGCCATTTATCCACATAAATAGTGTTTGAGCCAAGGGCCTTAATATCCGTTTGCACTTTCTGCTTAAGGCTGTCAACCGTGGCCAGCACCCCAATAATACAAAAAATACCGAACGCTATGCCTATAAGCGATAGCGAGCTACGCAGCCTGTTGTTATGCAGTTCCTGCAAACTCATTTTAAAGCTGTTCCATAATATGCTTAACAGTTTCAGCATAGGCCAAATGTACGCTTTGTTATAAACCCCGGTAGTTTTTTTAGATGAGCGGAAAAATACGCCCGTTTCTGTCAATTTTCCTGTGCCAAATAAAATAAGCACCCAACATTTGGCAGGCAACAACTTGCCGGTAAGTAAGTTTACCTGCCGTATAATACCCGCTGCCAAACATCGGGTGCCAGCTAAAATATTTGTTTATCCAACCCTAATTCCCTTACCATTTAATAAAATCCAAAGGCACCACCATTTTCACGCTCAGGTTACGGCCCATGTTAAACACCCCCACCCTGCCGGTGGTATAGTTTACGGGCAGGTATTTAAAACGGCTCATATAGTCCATATAACCCGTGTTAAACAGGTTCGTGCAGGTTATGTACAGGCTGAACAACGTGCGCCCATTGGATGCAATGTCGGCCCCGGCCCCGGCACTAAATAGTGTGTACCCCGCTGTGGCTGAATTGGCGGCATTGTATTCATACGGGGTTAAAGCGGTGTTTAGCCCGTTATAAATGGCATATTGCCTGTAAATGTTATTTTGCTGAAAACAGTTTAGCATACCCAGTTTTATGTAGGCATTGCTCAATTTTTTGCCGTTTGTTGTAAGGTTAAACTTAAGGTCGGCAGTTATTCTTGTGGGCGGAACGAAAGGCAGGTACTTAACAGAATCCGGCTGGTTGCTTAACCCGCCGTATACCATGCTGAGCGAAGTGCCCAGTTCAACCCACGGCAATGCCGATGGATGCAGGTTAAATGCCACTTCACCTCCATATAAATCGGCCTTCCCTTCCGAGTATTTGTATACCGGTGCTTCACCGAGGCCCACCGCATTAAGGGAGTTGTTGATGGAGTCACCACCAAATACACTTTGTAAGCCTTTGGCGTAAATAAACTTGCTGATGCTGTTGTTAAACAGGTTTATTTCTAGGCCTATGTCTTTGGTGTTTATGCCAAGCGCAACGTCTTCCTCTATGCTGGTTTCGGGTTTTAGGGCGGGGTCGCCAATTTCGTATACCACGGTGCCGTCATGCACGCCGTTGGCAGCACACTCTGCCACGTTGGGTGCCCGCCAGCCACCTGCAATATTAGCCTTAACATACCACTTGTTGCTAAAGCTATAGGTGCCGCCAGCACTGAACGAAAGCCCGCTGAAATTGGAAGAAAAGCCTTGGAACTCGTGTAAAGCATCTGCTGAGCCTTCGTCAACGGGTTCTTGGGTGGTACTGTCAACCCAATGGTCTTTACCTGTAAAATGCCGTGTGTCGTATCTGATCCCGCCAGTTAAGTTAAGTTTGCCAATTTTTTGGCTGGCGACAGCAAAACCGCCGATTTGAAAAAACGAATAGTCTGGTATAAGCAACAACGTGCCTAGGCTTTTTGACGACTGGTGTACACCGTTTACCCCACCCGAAATACTAAAACCCCCTATTTGCGGTGCAACATATTGCACATCGTAGGTTTCTGCATTAGAAGAATAGTAAATATTCGCAGTATTGGGGATGGTTGGGTCGTTAAACTCCTGCCGTTGGTTTTTTTGCCAGGAAAAAATGGCTTTTACACGGCCGCTGCCTAAGGCAAAGCTATTATCCCAAACCAGTTTTGTATGCCGTATACGTTGGTTAATAACAAATGGCGTGTAGGTAGTTTGTTCTTGGTGGGTGGGCATTACGTAAGTGGGTTCTCCGGCATTAAGGTCGGGGTAGGCCACGGGCCGCAACAGTGCCCCGGTGGCTGAGTCCCGGGTGCCGTCCACTATGCCGGTGGCCATGTCAAAGTAACTGGCATGCAATTGTGTGTAGCCCCATTTTTTATGCAGGCCCACCGTTCCGTCTCCATTAAAATCGCTGAACTGGGAATTTAGCACATATCCGTCGTTGGGGTTACGGTAGCCATGCGCCATAATATTGTCAATCCGCCCACTCCAGTACAGGCCGTTTTTGGTACCGGCCAAATGGGCCATGGTGTTAAACAAGCCGTTGTTACTTTGGAAATTCAACATTACCTCTCCTTTCATTTGGCCCTCGGGCAAGGGCTGCTCCGGTATTAGGTTTACCACTCCGCCTATGGCATCAGACCCATAGGCAAGCGATGCGGGCCCTTTCAACACCTCGTACTTATTTACCGCGTCGGGGTCGGCCTCAATGCCAAACTCGTCAAACCAAGCTTGGTCAACCTGCTGCACACCGTCGTTCACGGTTAACACCCGGTTATACCCCAGGCCCCGGATTACCGGCTTTGAGATACTTTGGCCGCCTGTGATGGCAGACACGCCGGGCAATTTAGCAACGGCATCTATCACGTTGGTAGACGAGCTTTCCAGCAAATCCTTATTTTGCAATATGCTTACAGACAAGGGTGTTTTTTGGCGATCGGTGGCCGCTGAAACACCCGTTACAATTACTTGCGGTAATTGGTAGGCCGAAATAGTTAATGCGTAATCTTTTTTCAAAGCCCCTTTCACCTCAATTATATCAGTATTTACGGCGTAGCCAATCAACGACACTTCCACCAAGTAGTTACCAGCGGGAATGTTCTTAATGTAATAGGTGCCGTGGGCATCTGAAACGGCCCCAGTTTTTAAGTCGGGTAAATACACCGTTGCCCCGGCCAACGGTTTTTGGGTTTTGGCATCTTTTACAGAACCGCTTAGCCCGTTTTGGGCAGCACACGGCAAACTGCCAATAACACATAACAGATAAAACAAATATTTATGTAAAAACTGCATAAGTATAATAGTCTTTGGTTGTAAAAAACAATACACAACAAGCTATTGCATGGGCTTTGCCAATGGCAATAAAATACATGCCAACACTTGCCAGGCAGTTTTGTGTAGCTATTAACAAGCATGATTTTCTAGCTTACGCATAAACAAGTTTGCCTAGGCCCGTTGGATGTTGATTGTTTGAAAGGTTTTTGCTGCTTTGGGTGGCGGCGAGGGAATTTCTTGATATGCCACACTGCAACCGTTGCAAGCGGCATTTTTTAGTTCACCTGCGTTAATTTTTATAATGAAGTTAACCAATGCCTGCCTATTTAAATAAACTTGCGGGAGAAACTTGATGGGCTGCACTACTGAATGTACCGCCGTATTACCATACCTATCAAATACTGGCCCGGCGTTGTTAAAGGAGTTGATTTTTGCAACAAGTTGCTGCTCTTCATCATCGGGCAGGGTATAAACATACACGGTGTCATGCAGTGTTTGCCTTTTTATCACATCGTATAACCTATTATCTACGGTAATCTCATCGTCGTCCATCTGCGTTGCACCCAAAGAGGCTGCCGGAATTTTGATGACAGTTACTTCGCCATTATACGTGCCGCCTTCAATTGATGCTTTTACCGCTGCCTGCCTTTGCAAAATGCATATATTATAATACAAGCAGTAAAAAAAACTGTTTAGCAATAGTAGAAACAATAAAATAGCTGTTATCCATCTCAAATCCAGCAAGTTTTGGCGCCGGTCGAACCGTGCTTTATAATTAATAATGTTTTAAAATCTTCGCTTACAGCAAGCCTCTTCAATTGTTATCCGTTGACTTTTAAGGCCTCCGTTGCGGCTGTAGCTCAACCGAATTGGGTATGGCAACCGTTATATGCTTGTTGCGGTAATTACCTGCAAGCATTATTGGGGTAGTGGTTGTATTTGTTTGCCCACCAAACTGCATATTGTAGGTAATTTTATCACCCAAACTTACTTGCCACAAACGGTTACCATGCTTTACCTTAATAAAAAGCGGCTGGGAAGCATCTTTAGCTGTACCAACGGCAAACGAATCGGATGAGATTAGCACCGTATTTACAGAGTAACCTGTCCCGTTTCTCCAGGCCGTATCCCAAACCGGCATCGCATTGTTTGTTGTTTCTAAGTACACAACAGTTGTTGTGTCAATCATGTTCGCCTTCGCCATGCCTGGCACACGTAAGGGTACATTGCCGGGGTATACCGCCTGCCAATAGGCGTAGCTATGCTTAACCCCATAACCTGTAGGCATGCACCCTATTGATGATACGATAAACAGTATAAACAATACACTTACGCTTAACCTCATTTTGTGGTAATATGGCTGCTAATATAATCCATACCCCAATCATTGCACGGTTTTTTACCAATTACTTGGCCAATAGTTTTTTGCAACTACTCATAAACAGCAACAAAAAACCGGTGCCGCATCAATATACGGCACCGGTTTAAGTATAAAGTTACTGGTTAATTTTTTACCACTTTAATGGTATAGCTCTTATTGTTCCACTCAACCCTTACCAAATAAACGCCGCGGCCAATATTACCGGTGTTAATTGGCATGGAACCCTGCACTTTTTGGCTAGACGCATACAGTTTTTTGCCCGACATATCGTACAGGCTAACATTAGCTGAGCCTGTCAAAACGCCTTTGAATGCCAAGGTTAACTGCGAACGGAACGGGTTTTCTGTAACAGATACGTTGTTGCCGTCAGTACTTTTTGCCACCACCACTATATTGCTCAACCCGTAACGGCCATCAAAATCAACCTGTTTTAACCGGTAATACACCTGCTGTTGCGCTGGCACAGCATCATCGGTAAACGTGTAATTATTAACAAGCCCGGTGGTGCCATGGCCGCTTACAAAGCCAATTTGTGCAAAAGTTCGGCCATCCAACGAGCGTTGTACGGCAAAACCCTTGTTGTTGGTTTCAGACGCGGTTTTCCAGGTAAGCAACACATTTTCCTTATCTAGCGCGCCTTTGAACGACACCAGGGTAATGGGTAACGTTGACACAGCAGAATCGCCCAGGCCAAAACCCTGCAGGCTGTCGGCCGAGGTTAAATTTACCGAGTACGCGTAACCGCTGGTGCTGTAATTGCTTTGTGTTGATGAAGTTACAAAAACACTGCCCGTTAGCGGGTTGGCAGGGGTAACATCGCTCATCACATGGTTTTTAACACCTACAATCCTTAATGCGGATGAATTGCCTGATGAACCCGATAGCCAAGTGGTTATCTCAGATTTGGTATAGTACAAGGTAAGCGTGTAATTCAACCCGCTGGCCACTTTGGTGCCATACACCATACGCACTGTTTTACTGGCCAAATAGTGTGTGGGGTCATCCACATTAAAAGGCACATTGGCTGCGTTGCCAGCCCTATCTACAGCCAGTTTTACGCAAGGCATGGCAGTGTTGCTATTATTTTTAATAGATGCAACCAAATGGTTGGCCGGGCTGCCATCGTAAAAATACGCTGTTCGGTTGGCCCCAATTGACTGGGAAGGAGGCGAAAGCGTGTCAACTGCCGTTTGTATGGGCAATGTACCCTGCCCGCCATTAATGGCTAATGAAAAACTGTAAAATGATGGAAATGGCGTAAGTATGGCGTTTGTTGCACCTGCATTCACCAATGCCAAGGCAACAACCAAAGTGTCGTTGGCAGTTGTTGCTGGGTTATTGTACAAACGTATTTTAATATTTTGGCGGCCGGCGGCAGAAAAAGTAAGGTTGCCGGTGGTGAGCACATCATAGTCTGTGCCTTTTACCAATGCGTGTGACGACACCGTAATGCTAACCTGTGCGTCACCACTTGGGGCAGAAGCAAGCTGCACGGGTATCACAATGTCAGAATAATAGGGCGAACATGCCGCGCCTTGGGTAAATGCATCTGCCCTGTTAACCAATGTATCCGATGCCACAAACGAAATAACCGGTTTTTTAAAACTGTTGCTGGTAAACAAGCCGCGGCCATGCGTTGCGGCAAAAAGCGTTCCGTCTGATTTACGGTAATCAACCCAATACGTACTTACCCGGCTTAGCCCCGTATTGCCTTCGCTCCATTCTGTGGCACTGCCGTTGATATTTCCAGTGCTCCAAATGCCCAATTCGGTGGCAACGATAGCTTCTGTATTAGAAAAAGGTTTAAAACTAACGGACCTGATGGGCATATCGGGCAGGTTGCCTGAAATACTTGTCCAGGTTGCACCGCCGTCTTTTGTTTCGTACACACTTTTACCTAGCAGCCCGTAATTGCTAAAACATACCAACAAATGGTTATCATTGCCCGGCTCAACAGTTATGCAGGATAAATAGGAAAACGACGGCAATACTGAACCATCTATTTTCGTAACATCAGGCACGCTGGTATTTGCTTGGTCTACCCTAAACAAAGTACCATCATCCAACCCAAAAAATACCCGTTGGCGCGTGTTGGGCGATACCTTAATTGCCGTTACCTGCGAGCCAAAAGAAGGCATTGAAACAACCTTTGTGTTGTTTGTGGTGCCAACATTGGTGATAGTGTGGTAGCTGCCCGAATTGTCAGATCCATAAAGGGTTTTGTCGCGGCTATCGTAGTCGGTCGGGTTAATAAACTGGCCCGTATTTCCGCCGTTAACAGTAACACTTTGGTAGTTTTGCGTTGTAAAACCGTCTTTTGACACATAATAGTTACCGTACACATAGGCCGCAATCTGCAGCTTTGCGTTATTGTCGTCAATGTGCACATATGCACCATCGCCACCTGTTATATCAAGCCCGGGACTTTTACCAGCTTGGGTAAACTGGATATTTCCGTTGTCTTGGGCACCGGCAATAAAATAATTATCGTTTGGTGCCGGTGATATGGCGGCGTGGTAAAATTGGGTAACATTGTAAGTGCTGTCTATCTGCCTAATTGTTGGGGTGGTGGCTTGGCCGTTATTGGTGGCAAAAACACCGCCGTCGTTACCAAAATACACAATATTCGACCCCCTCGGGTCATATACAATCGCATGGTGGTCAGCATGCACATACTGGTACCCGCCGCCGCCGTACCATTGGGATATCGGTTTCCAGGTTTTTCCGCTGTCTAGGCTGGCTGCCAAATCCAAGCCGCCAACCATTACCCGTCCGCCATTATTGGGGTCAACGGCAATGGCAAGTGCGTACCAAGCCTGGTCGCCCGCAAAAGTAGACCCGCCGTAAATGGTAGGTGTGGTTACCTTTTTCCATATGCGGCCTGCACTGTCTGAGCGGTATACGCCTTTGCACGTGTAGGTTGCCGAATCTTGAAACAATGCATAAACCCTCAAAGAGTCAGATGGGGCACAGGCCAATTCAATGCGGCCATACCCTGCGACAGGCAGGTTCTTCTTTAATTGTACCCACGTGGCACCATTGTCCTGCGATTTGTAAATACCCCCTCTTTGAAAGATCCCTAACGAAGCATACAAAGACCCGTCGGCACCCTGCACAATATCTGCCGCGCTGGATGCGCTGATGGTGCCGTCTGTTTTGGGGCCCAAACTCTGGGTCCAGGTTGCCCCGCCATTGTTTGACAGTTGCACACCTTGCCCCCTTGTGCAGGCAAATAAATATTCTTTACCATTGGCGGTGTAATCCAATATTTTTTGAACGTGGTAGAAGGTTTTGTTGGATGCAGAATCGGTGGTTGACGCTAGTTGGGCCCAGGTAGTTCCTCCGTCGCTAGTCTTCCAAATACCATCACCAGCAATCGCGTCACCATTGTACCAGCCTTCACCAGTGCCAAAATAAATCAACTTTGGATTTTGTGGATTTTGCGTAATACACGAAACTGCCAGATTTTGGAAAAAATCGTTAACGGGTGTCCAAAGTGGGTGGAAAGGTGCCGAAGAAACAGCGTTAGTGGTTTTCCATAAACCACCACCCACGCTACCGGCCCACACAGTATTGCCGGTCGCATCATTCAAGTCGGGCAATATGCACCTCGTTCTTCCGCCAATATTGTATGGGCCACGTTCCACCCAAGTAAACCCTGCAATAGGCCCCATGGTACCCGGCAGTCGTCTAGCCTTCAAGTTATCGGCAAAACGCACCGCTTGTGCCAGCCTATATTTTGGTATAGTGTTGGTTTGCGCATCCCTTGTTTTTTTAAATTCCAATTTGTAGGCCCCTTCAACCAATGCCTTTTTATCGTATCCCCCTTTTTCATCAGGGTCGTCATGTTCGTCTTTTTCACGTATTCCGTCGCGTTGGCGTTCACGGGCTTCGTCCATCTTTTCAGCATCTGGGCTTTGGCTAACCAATAAATTATCTGCTGGCTTTGCCAAAAGGGCTGCGTTGGCGGGTGTCTTTTCGGGTACTTTTAACTTTGGCATCTCCGTACCTATTGAGGCCTCAGCTGTTGGAGCATGATTGGGTTTGTGAAGAACAAAGAAAACTAACCCTGATAATACAAAAAGTACACTTGTTAAAATAATCAGTTTGGGCTTGGTAAGGTTTTGCATAGCAATGTTGCGTTTTGAAAAGAATTTTTAAAGATTACGATATTTTATGGATTGCGGAAATAATAATCGATATATCTACAAACAAACCATTTTAATATTGCCATGAAACGTTTGGATGAGTACCCCAAAAAGGTGTTTTGCAACACCCAATCACGATAAAGTATTTTAACGTTTAGGGTATTTGATTTGTTTACGGCAACTGTTGGCGAATGAATTTCCATCGTTCTGGTAACCCTGCAAAAAGCCATTTAGCCACGCCAAGTATTAAAACCCCGGAAGGTTACTTTTTTCGAGGCCACAAGAAAAAGACCAAAAAATATCGAGTTTTATGCATCCCATGCAGCACAAAAGCGTTATAGGTTGCCTATAAGCCGTGAACCCCCTCACCGGAACCTCACAAGGACTCTATAATTAGCCATGCCCCAGGGATATATCCCCGGGGCATTTTTATAAATAGCTTAACGATTATTTTTACAACCAAATTTTTTTTATAAACTAACGCATGTATGTTTGCGTGGCTAAATTATAAAGTCCAGCGGATAACAGGCTACAGAAAGTTGTGCCTGTTTTCCGCCTGGCACAAGTTACCACAACCGTCTGTTACCCCCTTCCCCATAAGCTTTGGAACAGGTCAATAACCGCTGATAACTAACACAACATCCCTCAGTACAAAAAAGCAGACCAAATTACATAGATATTCTTTTTAATGCGTAAAGGAAATGAAAAATGCTGAAAAGCAATTGTTACTACAACGCGACCAACAATTATAAAAATTATTTCAAGTAAAGTGAAAACTGGCTTTGGTGCATTACTTTTGCGCAGATTTCTTAATACACAAACTTGTCAGTATGACCTGGAAACAAGTATTTACATCCTCCATTGGCAGGAAAATAACAATGGGTTTAACCGGTATTTTTCTTATTACATTTTTAGTGGTACATGTTGGCTTAAATGCCTGTATTTGGGTAAACGACAATGGCGAAACCTTTAACAAGGCAGCCAATTTTATGGGTTCAATGATAGTGATAAGGATACTTGAAATAGGGCTGTTTGTTTTTATCTTCATCCATATCATACAAGGTTTGGCCCTTGAAATTGCTAACCGTGGCAAACGCAGCGTTGGTTATGCGGTGGGCTATGGCAAAGGCAGCAAATGGTACAGCCGCAGCATGGGTTTGCTGGGTACGCTTATACTATTGTTTTTAGTGTTGCACTGGGTGAATTTTTGGATACCATCCCGTTTTACAGGCGTAAATGGCGAAATGGGCATACCCCTCACAAAAACCTACAACGGCAGCGAGATGCACGATATGTACTCGCTAATGAGGATTACCTTCCGCGAACTGTGGGTAGTGGTTGTATACGTATTGGGTTGCTTGTCGCTGGGCTACCATTTGGCACACGGTTTTCAAAGTGCGTTCCGCAGCTTAGGGGTACACAATAAAAGGTACAACGCCCTGCTTACCAGCATAGGCTACGGTTTCGCCATTATCGTTCCGCTTGCTTTTGCCATGATGCCGGTTAGCTTTTTCCTCGGTTGGGTAAAATAATGGGTGGTGGTTGCGCAACCAGCCATTTACACCATATACCCGCGCCAACAAACGCAGGTTTGCCAAAGTGCTAGTAATAGTACAACAACAAAAAAAATCCTGATAGAAAATATGGTGTGGGCGAACAAAACATAGGCCATATCAGTTAATTTATCAGTAAACAGTACTTCTTCAAAATCAGATAAATCCTGGTTAAAATCAACGGTTATGATAGATGCAAAAATACCTTCCGGCCAATTAGAGGATAAATGGACAGAGTATAAAGGCCATTGCAAACTGGTTAATCCAGCCAATAAGCGCAAGATAGAAGTGATTATTGTTGGCACAGGCTTGGCCGGGGCAAGTGCAGCCGCCAGCTTGGGCGAACTGGGCTATAAAGTAAAAGCCTTTTGTTTTCAAGACTCTCCCCGCCGCGCGCACAGTATTGCAGCACAGGGAGGTATTAATGCAGCAAAAAACTACCAAAACGACGGCGACAGCGTTTTCCGTTTGTTTTACGATACCATCAAAGGCGGTGACTACCGCGCACGAGAAGGCAATGTGCACCGCTTGGCAGAAGTAAGTGCCAATATTATTGACCAGTGTGTGGCGCAGGGTGTGCCTTTTGCCAGGGAATACGGAGGCTTGTTAAGCAACCGCAGTTTTGGCGGTACGCAGGTACAGCGCACGTTTTACGCCGCAGGCCAAACCGGCCAGCAGCTTTTAATTGGTGCATACCAAGCGTTGGAACGGCAGATAGCCCTAGGCAATGTTAAAATGTACAGCCGCCACGAGATGCTGGATGTTGTTAAGATTGATGGCAAAGCCCGTGGCATAATTGCCCGTAACCTGGTGAACGGCGAATTGGAGCGCCACTTTGGCCACGCCGTTTTATTGTGCACAGGCGGTTACGGTAACGTGTTTTACCTTTCTACCAACGCCATGGGCAGCAATGTTACAGCCGCATGGAAGGCACATAAGGCAGGTGCTTATTTTGCCAACCCTTGTTACACGCAAATACACCCCACCTGCATACCCGTTAGCGGCGACCACCAAAGCAAGCTGACGCTGATGTCGGAATCGCTAAGGAACGATGGCCGTATTTGGGTGCCAAAAGCAAAAGGCGATAACAGAAAAGCCAGCGAAATACCGGAAGAAGAAAGGGATTACTATTTGGAAAGAAGATACCCAGCCTTTGGTAACCTGGTACCCCGTGACGTGGCAAGCCGCGCCGCTAAGGAAAGGTGTGATGAAGGTTATGGCGTAGGCAGCAGCAAACAAGCTGTGTACCTTGATTTTGCCGCCGCCATTGAACGATACGGCAAAATAGAAGCCGGTAAACATGGTGCTGACCATGCCAGTGCAGAAGATATACGCAAACTAGGTGTTGACGTGGTGAAGGAAAAATACGGTAACTTGTTTGACATGTACGAAAAAATTACCGGCGAAAACCCCTACGAAGTGCCGATGCGTATTTACCCAGCGGTACACTACACCATGGGCGGCCTTTGGGTTGACTACGAGCTGATGACCAATGTTAAAGGCTTGTACGCGCTTGGTGAGGCAAACTTTAGCGACCATGGTGCAAACCGTTTGGGTGCCAGCGCATTGATGCAGGGCTTGGCCGACGGTTACTTTGTGGCCCCTTACACGGTTGGTAATTATTTGGCAGACGAAATTTCAGTAAAAGCCATACCTACTGACCACCCAGCGTTTATTGAAGCGGAAAAAGCGGTAAGCGACAGGATTAATACCCTGTTAAGCATACAAGGCAAAACAACGGTTGAAACCTTCCACAAGCGCTTGGGCAAAATTATTTGGAACAAATGCGGCATGGCCCGAAACGCCGAAGGTTTGCGGGAAGCCATTAGGGATATACAAGAACTAAAAGCGGCATTTTGGAGCGATGTGCGTATACCCGGTGGTGTGAATGAGTTTAACCCTGAGCTTGACAAAGCAGGCCGGGTGGCAGACTTTATTGAGCTGGGCGAGCTGATGTGTATTGACGCGCTTAACCGCAACGAAAGCTGCGGAGGCCATTTTAGGGAAGAATACCAAACACCAGACGGCGAGGCATTACGTGATGATGCCAACTATATGTATGTTGCTGCTTGGGAATTTAAACAAGAGCATGAGTGGGAACTGCATAAAGAGGAATTGGTATACGATGTGATTAAGCCAAGCCAGCGGAATTATAAGTAGTGGTAGTTGGGGATTGAACGCAGATTTGGGGGATTTTTAGGATAAATGATGATAATTTCTTTGGATTAGGCTAAGTTTTCGATGATTAATTTTATATTGATATAAAATTAAATCTTATGGATACAGACGGCTTTAAATACAAAGAAATTACTGAGAAAATAATAAAGGCCTACTATACTGTTTATAACAAATTGGGCTATGGTTTTTTAGAGAGGGTGTATGAAAATGCAATGGCGATTGAATTAAAAAAGTCGGCGTTAATAGTAGAAAAACAGGTTAGCATAGCAGTTTTTTATGAGGGAGAAAACGTAGGGGCTTACTTTGCAGATTTAGTGGTTAGCGATGCAGTGATTATAGAATTGAAGGCATGCAGCGATTTACTGGAAGAACATGAGGCGCAACTGACAAATTATGTAAGGGCAACGGATATTGAAGTAGGGTTGCTTTTAAATTTTGGGAGAAAACCCCAGATAAAGAGGAAAGCTTTTTCAAACGAATATAAAATAAAAGGACCCGGGTTATAAACATTTGGAAGAAACGAAGGGGTATTTTTACAACTGCAATCCCTTTAATCTTTCAAATCCTTATAATCTGCGTTCCATCAAAATTCTCAAGGATGGAGCATTATAACATGAACCTCACACTGAAAGTGTGGCGGCAGAAAAACAAAGACAGCAAAGGCAATTTTGAAACCTACAAGGTAGCAGGCATTTCATCGGAAATGAGTTTCTTGGAAATGTTTGATGTGTTGAATGAGCGGCTGATAACGGAAGGCCAAGAGCCTATTGCTTTTGACCATGACTGCCGTGAGGGTATTTGTGGTATGTGTTCCATGTATATTGACGGCAAGCCACACGGCCCTTGGCAGCAAAACACTACCTGCCAGTTGCACATGCGTGCCTTTAAAGACGGCGATACCATTACCGTTGAGCCTTGGCGCGCAACGGCCTTCCCTGTTATAAAAGACTTAGTAACCGACCGCAGTGCGTTCGACCGCATTATACAAGCGGGCGGCTTCATCTCGGTAAACACGGGTAATGCTGTAGATGCGAACGCCCTGCCCATTGAAAAACGCAAGGCAGACGATGCCTTTGCCGCTGCGGCCTGCATTGGCTGCGGTGCCTGTGTTGCAGCCTGTAAAAACAGCTCGGCGTTGTTGTTCGTGGGTGCAAAGGTGTCTCACCTGGCACTACTGCCGCAAGGCGGCCCAGAACGCAAAACACGTGTATTGGACATGATTACGCAAATGGACAAGGAAGGCTTTGGTGCTTGTACTTCCACTGGTGCCTGCGAGGCCACCTGCCCTAAAGGCATTTCTATCACCAACATTGCAAGGCTTAACCAAGAGTATTTGGTAGCAAGCCTAACAGCCAGCGAATAATGATAATTGGCTCGTTTGCAAATCGCAATGGGTTGTTATAATAATGAATAAAAGCCGCTTGTTACCGAGGCGGCTTTTTTATTTGTAATATTATTAGAGTGTTTAAAATAAGTGGTTATGGTACCCTTGGCCGCAAGGTTTACATAGTGATATAGTGGAATGCGGTAAGATACCAATTGGTTTAATGTTGATTCAAGGTAACCGCTGGTAAGTCAATTTAATTGCGCGGTTACACATCTACTCAAACTCCAATTCATTGCTGAAGCATTCCCATCCTTTAAATAAAGACGGGTGCACGTATACCATTTGTAATAAATTTTCACCCCTTAGCCTAGAGGGCACCGTGGGCAATCCGACATTGCTTGTATATTTTAATTTTAGCTGCTGGAGCAGGTTACCATAGGGGGCCTTTTTGGCCGGACGGATATTGATGACTTTCGACATGGCATTGGATTTAAAATGTTAAATTACCAACTAAACCCAACGCCCCGCCTTAAAATGGCATGAAATTTACACCACCAAACTTAAATTGACACTAACTAATTCATTTTCAATTACTTAAACACTATCTAATAACCTGCACAGCCCCATTTTTCCATCGGATGATGGACGATGGTTGCGCCCGAGCGCCATCTTGCTGCCTGTGCTTCACCACATAGTCTACACCTTGCTTTATGTCGGTTCTTATTTCCGTAAAAATTGACGGTGCAGGCTGCCCGCTTATATTGGCCGACGTGCTTACAATCGGTTTTCGAAAACGTTTTATCAGGCGACGGCAAAAGGCATCATTACATATACGCATGGCAATACTGCCGTCATCTGCCAATACGTTTTCTGCCAGTCCCAGAGCGTTGTCATAAATAACAGTGGTTGGCCGTTCGGTGCCTTGCAGGTAATCAAATAAAGCCAAATCTGGTGCCGCCACGTGCTGTAGAACGTCCCGCTCACCCGTAACAAGCACCACAAAACTTTTATTCTGCGGGCGTTGTTTTAAGGCCATTATTTTTTCTATGGCGTTGGCGTTGGTGGCATCACAACCCAACCCCCAAACAGTATCGGTTGGGTATAATATTATGCCACCCTTATGTAAAACCGTTAGGCACTGTTCAATATCGCTGCTAAAGTCATCCATCATATTAATCCAAGTAGTTTCTTATACAAGGCTACATTTTCGTCGTCAAAACAAACAAAAATAACTTGTTCAAGTCCTATATCCTTTTCCAAAAATAATACAACGGTTTGTACGGCTATTTCTGCCGCCGTATCCTTGGGAAACCTGTAAATGCCGGTGCTTATATTGGGGAATGCAATGGTTTTAATACCATTTTCTTCGGCGATCCGTAAGCTATTGCAATAACAATTAGCCAGCTTTTCTGCCTCATTATTGCCGCCACCGTTCCATACCGGGCCAACGGTGTGGATTACATTTTTGGCTGGCAGCTTACCGCCGGTGGTTATCACCGCCTCCCCTACTTTACAACCGCCCTGCCTCAACACTATTTTGCGGCAATCATCCAAAATTGCTGGGCCACCGGCGCGGTGTATAGCACCGTCAACACCGCCGCCGCCCATTAGCGAGGTATTGGCCGCATTAACAACGGCATCAACCAGTATTTTGGTGATGTCGCCTTTAAGCAATTGTATTTTTTGATGTAATGCCATGGATCACAAAATCTAAGTAGAAAAACAGGCCGCGATTTGACAATACAAAAAAAGGGTATTTTCGCAACCCACATCACACTATTTATGATTGTAGATATTATCGGCTGGGTTGGTTCGGCCCTTGTTGTTTTAGCTTATGCTATGAATTTGTATAAAAAATTGGACGCTGACACATTGCATTACTACCTGTTGAATATTATTGGCAGTATTTGCCTTATTATTAACACCATTTACCACCACGCCATACCATCCGCAGCGGTAAATATTGTTTGGGTATTGTTGGCGGTTATAGCGATGATGAAAAAGAAACCAGCCTGAATAAACGAAACCAACAGTTGGGATGTATTGTTCGTAATCGAAATTTTACAATATTTCCGCTATATAATCAAGCACCGATTTGCCCTCGCTTTGCAAATGTAGGATGGCTTCAAGGTTTTGTACCACTGCATCGGTAAACCCGGCCAAGTTATTCAAATCCCTGCCCCACAACCTTTCATCACCCAGCACCTCAGCTACAAAAGGCCGCAGTTCCTTCCGTTCATAGTGTTCATGCAGCAAACGGGCCTTGTCGTCATTAATGGTATAATCCTTGCCCAAGGCGTTGCCAATACACTGCCCCTGCTGGTTTTTATGGCTTTGCATAAACCGCAGGTAGCAGGCAAAGCCCAACGCCATACAATTAGGCACCGTGGTGCTACATGCGTAATGGTTTAACAGGTTGGGTACATTGCGCATCAACATTTTTGACGAGTACTGTAACGTAATGCTCAGCCATTTATGCTCAATATAGGGGTTGCTAAACCGGTCTATGACTGTTAATGCAAAGTTTTTTGCCTCTTCACCGGTCAATGTTTCGTTAACCAATCCCGGCGCAATTTCATGCAGCATCAGGGCTTTAATAAAGCCCAAAAAGGTATCGTTGGCCATGGCCGATTTCACGGTTTCAAAACCGGCCAGTACAGCCAGGCCGCAGGTAAATGTGTGCGCGCCATTCAGTAGCCGTAGTTTTAACTCCCTAAACTTGCTAATATCATGGGCCAGCACAACGCCTTTGTCGGCCAGGCTAAAGGACAGCGCTTGCACCACTTCAGGTTTGGCGCATTCAATGGCCCAAAGGTTGTACACTTCGCTCATAATAATCAACTCGTCTGTGTAACCCAGCGTATGTTCTACGGCAGCTTTATCGGCTGTGGGTAATTTACCCGGCACAATCCGGTCAACCAATGAGTTGCAGAAATGGTTATTGCATTCCACCCAATCGATAAAAGCCTCGTCCAAATTATTGAACCGCGCAAGAGACACTACTATTTCTTTAAGCTTACCGGCATTGTTTACAATTAATTCGGTGGGTACTATTACCATGCCGCTGGCGTGGCTGCCGCCAAATACCTTGTAACGTTCAAGCAAAAAAGCCAGTAATTTTCCCGGGAAGGAAGCCGGTGGTGCCGCGTACACGTCTTCTTCCGTATAAACAATGCCCACCTCCGTGGTATTGGATATGATAATCTGCATGTGCGGGTTAGCCGCGCAGGCAAGTACCTGCCCCCACTGAGATTTTGCAGAAAGCACCCTACTGATGGATGCGTTGATCACCGTTTCATCCACGGTTTGCCCACTGTCTATCCCTTTAATAAAATGGGTATACAAGCCGTTCTGGATATCAAATTCGTCGGCACCGCTGCCCTCGGTTGATTTTACCACCACTACCCTGCCGTTGAAAATGCCTTTTTTGTTGGCTTTGTCAATACTGTAATCGCATAAGCCACGCAGTAGCACGCCCGTGCCAAACTGCAACACTTTCTCCGGTAGTTGAAAAAGCGGTTCAATGGTTGGGTAAGCCCCCGATGCTATGATATATTGTTGTGATAACTGCATGGTTAAAGTGATTTTTTACCGCAGATGGGAGTATTAATTTACCTATAAAATCAACCTACTTCCACCATGGCTTTTATTACCCCGTTGGCAGGGTTAAGCCATCCGTTAAATTCATCCTTAATTTGCCCAAATGTAGTTCTGTGGGTTATGTAGGTAGATGGTTTTATCAGCCCTTTTTGCATGCAATCCATCACATAACTAAAATCAGCATTGGTGGCATTGCGGCTGCTCATAAGGGTTGCCTCCCGTTTGTGAAACTCGGGATGGCTAAAGCTTAGGTCGGCTTTCTGTAAGCCTACCAGCACATACCTGCCGCCATGGGCCAGGTACTCAAAGCCTTTTAGCATGGCATTTCTGTTTCCGGTGGCATCAATTACCACCGTGGGCATGTCGCCGCCGGTTATCTGTGCCAACTCGGCCACCACATCTGCCGTGGCGGCATTAATGGAATAAGGCACTTGTAAGGTTTGTTGGCAAAAAGTCAGCCTGCTGTCGTTAATATCCAATGCTATCACTTTTGCACCAGCAATACGGGCAAACTCCATCAGCCCCAGGCCGATAGGCCCTGCGCCCATTACCAATACAAACTCGCCTGCGTGTACGTTTGCACGCCCAATGCCGTGTGCCCCAATGGCCAGCGGCTCAACCAAGGCCAGTTCGTCAAAACTTAGCCCATTGCCGTGTATCACATACTGGTTTGGTACGGCAAAATACTCAGCCATACCGCCGTCAACATGCACACCGCATACCTTTATGGCAACACAGCAGTTTGTTTTGCCAATGCGGCAGGCTATGCATGTGCCGCAGACAAAATAGGGTATAATAGTTACCGCCTCACCTATGCTAAATTCACTGCCGGCATCTGTTTCCGCAACCTCCGCAGCAAGCTCATGCCCCAATACCCTAGGGTAATTAAAATAAGGCTGGGTGCCTTCGTAAGCATGCAAGTCGGTACCGCATATACCAATACGCCGTATTTTTAACAATGTTTGGCCAGCTAACAATACGGGCTTTGACACCTCTTTATATTGGAATTCCCCGGGTTTCTCACAAAACAGTACTTGCATAAATAATATTCGGTAATCGTTCAATGGTTCGTGCTATCGATAAACACCAAATTATTTTTTCAACCATATCCTGTACGCAACAGCGTAGGCGGTAGGGTACGTTTTTACGGGCTCTATCACCAAGCCGTCTTTTTTCTGTACCCACTTAACCGGCTCTTGGCTGCCTACAAGTTCAATTTTCTCTACAATGCCATTATTGGCGGCGGTAGAAAGCGACTGTATCGAAACAGCTTTAACAGGCACATCCAGCAAAAGGCCATACAAGGTGTCACCCTTGGTGGTAAAGCGCACGTCCTGCGGGGTAAAAGGCTTTAACTGGTTATCCACAAAGCTGCCCGATGCCACTTCTGTGGGGCCTTCGCCAAAAGTTTTCCAAGGGCGGGTGCCGTAAATGGCTTCCCCATTCACGTTCAGCCACTTGCCAATGGATAATAACAACTGTGCCTGCTGGTCATCAATAGTACCGTCGCTTTTGGGTCCTATGTTTAGCAACAGATTGCCATTTTTGCTAACTATGTCAATTAGGTTGGTAACCAAGTATTTGGGCGATTTATATTCATCGTCGGGTATATAGCCCCAAGATTTAAAGCCCACGGCATCGTCGGTTTGCCAAGGCAGTTCGCGTATGCCCTTTAGCTTGCCGCGTTCAATGTCAAGTACGGCCGACTTTTCGGGGTAGGCAATATTTTTGTAATTTAACACCACGCCTTTGTTCCATTCCAAACCTTTGTTGTAATAATATGCCGCGAACGATTTGCGGTAAGGGTCCATTGCAGGCTGCTCAATCCACCAGTCAAACCAAAACAATTGGGGCTGGTATTTATTAACGAGCTCTGTGTTACGCAACAGCCAATCGTTCATAAACTCTGGCGAGGGGGTTTCGCTCTCTTCCCTGGCAGGGCCATAAAAATCGGCGTATTTAGGGTCAAGCACATCCGATTCAAAGCCTCTGCCCCCGTTTAAGAAAAACCAGTGTTCTATACGGTGTGATGAAAGACCAAATATAAGGTGGTGCCCTTTGATGGATGTGGAAAGCTCACCAATAATATCCCGCTTAGGCCCCATTTCGGCAGCGTTCCATTTGCTTAATGCTGTTTTATACATGGCGAAGCCATCATGGTGTTCGGCCACGGGTACCACATATTTTGCGCCAGATTTTTCAAATAAATCCGCCCATTGCTCTGCGTCAAATTTCTCTGCCTTAAACATGGGGATGAAATCTTTATACCCAAATTTGCTTTGGGGGCCGTATTTCTCCACATGGTGCTTAAACTCATCCGAACCCTGTTGGTACATTTGCCTTGGGTACCATTCGCTTTTAAAAGCAGGTACTGAATAGACGCCCCAATGGATGAATATGCCAAACTTAGCGTCACGGAACCACTCAGGGGTTTTATAGTTCTCCAGCGATTGCCAGGTAGCCTGGTAACGGTCTTGTGCATGGCTGGTAATAAAAGTAAGTGCCATTAAAAAAATCAGGCTGATGTGTAGTAGCTTTTTCATATGAAGAATTGATCGTTTTATAGATTTTTGATTGTGCTTGTGTAAACGTATCTGCAAGATACGATTTGATTGGGCGGGCGGTTAAATAAACAAAAATATCCACGAACCGGTTAATTTTAGTTAAGCCAACCGGTAAACGCCATACCCCAAAAGCCAACTGCCTGCTACACAAATGTTGGAGCAACTATGTATAAACACCATCAAAAATCGCCAGCCTATGTTAAAAATTCATCAACATTGGCTTAGCCACCGCGATGTTAAACAGACGACCTTATTTTTACGCCGAATAAGGTAAAGTACCTAAAAATAACCATTAGCATTATCGGTGAAAGACTGTTAAAAATAAAGCTGCAATTAATTTTTTATTAAAAAAAGTCGTCATAAATTCGCATTACAGCAGCCCTAAATTTCAAATGACCATGAACCAACAAAAAAATTTCACCCAAAAATCCTTCTTGCAACGTTTTATAATTTCCCAAATCGTCCTTATCGGTTGTGTATCTGTTGTAATCGCAATGTCAACCCAACAGCACACGCCGAAAATAAAAACCGACGCTGATAAAATCGCCTCAAAAAAGAACATAGCCGGCGGTTTGATTACTTTACCAAAGTAAAACCAGCAAAAAATTCCAGACTAGTCAGCGTTGTAGAAGCCGGTTTACACTTGTACACAATAGGCGCCTAGCAGAGAACAAATTACAGGGCTTTGCTGCAAACAGCCTACTTGGCAGCCGTGTTCATCTTTCATCATTAAAAAAAATTGGAAAAAGCTAAAGAAAACTTAAATCATCAAACAATTGTTCTCCAGCTAGTAACGTTAAGGCATTTATTCAGTCATACAAATGAACAAATTCTTTCACCTTAATATTGCAGCCATGAAAACAAAATTCTACATATTGGCCACAGTTGTAATAGTTGCCACGACGCTGGCATCGTGCAGTACGCCAAGATATGTAAGTGTACACTCGGACCCCTATTACAACAATCCCCAACCCGCCCCTGCACCTGAGCAGCAAATTTATAACGACAATGCATACAGCCAAGACCAGCCGGCTGAAGACGTTGACTTCAACACTTTTTATACGGAACTGAGCCCCTATGGCATCTGGGATAATGACCCAGCCTATGGGCAGGTTTGGAGCAGCAACGACCCCAACTTTACCCCCTATTACAGCGGTGGTAACTGGGCATACACAGATGCGGGTTGGGCCTGGGTTAGCAGCTACAACTGGGGATGGGCACCCTTTCACTACGGCCGCTGGGCATTTACCAACCGGTGGGTGTGGGTACCCGGCTACGAATGGGCACCCGCATGGGTTAGCTGGCGCAGTGGCGGCGATTATTACGGTTGGGCGCCGTTAGGCCCAGGTATGGGGGTTGATGTAAATATTGGCTATGGCAACTATATGCCCGCCGAACGATGGAACTTTTGCCGCAGGGCCTATATAGGCAACCCCAACTTTACCAATTATTGCCTAGGGCGCCGCGAGAACATACGTGTTATACAAAACACCACGGTAATTAATAACGTTAACGTGTACCACAACAGCCGTTTTGTAGCTGGGCCAGAAAGGCGTGAAGTGGAAAGGTACAGCGGCAACAGGATTAATGCAGTTGCCATACGCAATGCCGCCAGGCCCGGCGCCACCGTAATTGGCACGGATGGGTTGCGGGTATACAGACCTAACGTTAAGCCCGCAGAAAATGGCAGGTTTACAGAAAACCGTGGCAATGGCAGCAGGGGCAATACCTACCAACCACCTGTTGGCCAAAACAACCAGCCTAGGCCTAGCAGCAGCTACAACCGCCCGTGGAACAGCCGTGCACCGCAGCAAAACAACAACGTGCAGGTGCCGGGCAACACAGCTAACCCAACAGGGCAGCCGGGGGTAAACAGCAGGCCACCTTACCAACCCCAACAACGGTTTGCGCAGCCCGTGCCACAACAACAGGCACCACAGCCCGTGGCACCTAGGTACCAGCCGCCGGTTAGGCCACAATACCAACCGCCTGCACAACCGCAAAGGCAGCCGGTTTACAATAACCGGCCACAACCTGTGCAACAGCAGCCACAACCCGCGCCAAGGCCGCAATACACGCCCCCAACGCGCAGTAACGATAATGGCAGGCCCGGCAACAGGAGGCCTTAAAAATAAAGCGATAGCACTTGCCCGGCAGTTTTAAAATTCTGCCGGGCTTTTTTGTTAAACTACCCAACCCTTCAATTGCTGCCCAGCATTAAGCTACACCCCATCCACGCATTTTTTAGCATATTTTCCAGCCTTATCCATAAAAAAATATTAACAACTTTCTATTACAAATTATCTTTACCGCATATTTAAGTGTTTAAAGGCATAAGTTGCGCGCTGTATGAATTGTTCAAACAAACTATATACAATATGAGCATGGTAGATTCATTTGAGAAAATTCACGTTGAAATTTTTGCCAACACCAAAAGCGGCTCCGCTTTTGTGGCTGGTGAAATTGCCAAACTGATAAGGGAAAAACAACTGGCCGGTGAAAAATGTGTGCTGGGACTTGCTACAGGCTCAACACCCATTAGCCTGTACGCCGAGTTGGTACGCCTGCACCGTGAGGACGGGCTTAGCTTTAGCAATGTGGTTAGCTTTAACCTAGACGAATATTTTCCGCTTGAACGCGATGCCAGGCAAAGCTATTGGAGCTTTATGCACAGGCACTTGTTTGACCATGTTGACATTAAACCAGAAAACATACATATACCCGACGGAAGCCTGCCTAAGGAAGATGTTAAGCAGCACTGCATAGCCTATGAGCAGCAAATTGAAGACGCAGGCGGCATAGACCTGCAAGTGCTGGGCATTGGTAACAACGGCCACATTGGGTTTAACGAACCCGGCTCCAGCATCTTCTCTAAAACAAGGCTTACCAACCTTGACAACAACACCCGCACAGCCAACGCAAAGGAATTTCAAAACATAGCCAAGGTACCCCGCCTTGCCATTACCATGGGCATCAGCACCATATTAAAGGCAAAGCGCATTGTTTTAATGGCCTGGGGTGCCAAAAACGCCATCGTGGCAAAAGCCGTGGAAGGCCATGTTACCGAACAGGTGCCTGCTAGCATTTTGCAACAACATAACAACTGCACTTTTGTGGTAGATGAACTGGCGGCCGCCGACCTTACGCGCTTTAAAAGCCCTTGGCTTACCGGCGAAATTGAATGGAGCCCCATTATGATAAAACGCGCCGTGGTTAACATGGCGTTGAAACTCGACAAGCCAGTATTGAGCCTTACCAATCTTGACTATAACGAGAACGGCCTGGGCGACCTGCTGGTGGAAAAAGGCGATGCCTACGAAATAAACCTACAGGTATTTTACCTTCTGCGCGACAGCATAACAGGCTGGCCCGGTGGCAAACCCGGCCCTGCCAACCCCAAGCACCCCGAGCGCAACGAACCGTTCCCAAAAAGATGCGTAATATTCAGCCCGCACCCAGATGACGATATCATCAGCATGGGCGGCACGTTTATGCGCCTGCACGACCAAGGGCATGATGTGCATGTGGCCTACCAAACCAGCGGCAACATTGCGGTTACCGATGAGTTTGTGACAAGGTTTATTGACTTTGCCGTGGGTTTTCAAGGCATGTTTGACATGGACAATGAAAAAAGCCACGAAATACTGGCCAACGCCCAAACTTTTCTTGCAACTAAACAACCTTACCAAATTGACACTCCAGAAATAAGGGCCATTAAAGGTTTGATTAGAAGGTGTGAGGCTAAAGCCACTTGTAAGTATGTTGGCTTGAAGGATGAAAACATCCATTTTCAAAACCTGCCTTTTTACGAAACCGGCACGATTGAGAAAAAGCCCATGGGTGAGGAGGATGTGCGGGTTACCGTTGAACTGCTGCAAAAATTAAAGCCACAGCAAGTATATTGCGCTGGCGACCTTGCAGACCCGCACGGAACCCACAAGGTTTGTTTGGATGTGGTGTTTGAGAGCTTCCGCAGGCTTAAGGCCGCAGGTGAAGAGTGGGTAAACGACTGCTGGGTTTGGTTATACAAAGGTGCCTGGCAGGAATGGGATATCGCCGACATTGAAATGGCCATACCGATGAGCCCCGAGCAGGTGAGGAAGAAACGTTACGGTATATTTATACACCAAAGCCAAAAAGACAGCGTACCCTTCCAAGGATCTGACAGCCGGGAGTTTTGGCAACGTGCAGAAGAGCGCAATAACAATACCGCTAACCTATACGCGGCCCTTGGCCTTACCAAGTATGCCGCCATGGAAGCGTTTGTGCGTTGGCATTACTAAAATAAAATAACCGCACCCCGCTGTAATGAGGGGGTGCGGTTACTTAAACACTTAACAAAACCCATGTACTTAACAGCGGTAAAACAAAATTGGATTTCGGCAATAAAATTCAGCTCTTTTAAAATAAAAATGATAACCGGGTTATTATTGCTCGCCGCATTTTTTACTGGATTCCCCTATTTTTTCCAATACATCCAAAAAAGAGACGGCCACACGATTAACGATGTGGTGCTTAACACCATAACTACGGCCAATGTGTCCATCCCATTGTTTATAACCATTTGGTGCATGGGCGTTTACATGGGTATAAAAGCAATAGAGCAGCCCCGCCAACTATTACTTTTTTTGTGGGCCTTCCTTTTTTTAAGCGCCTTCCGTATTACTTGTATTTGGTTGGTGGCATTGAACCCACCGCCAGGCCTCATCCCCCTTTCTGACCCCATTGCCAACAGTTTTTACGGAAAAACATTTATCACCAAAGACTTATTTTATTCTGGCCATACGGCCACTATCTTCCTTATTTTTCTTTGCCTTGAAACGAAACCGCAGAAAATAGCGGCCCTTATTGCCACTGTTATTGTAGGTTCATTGGTTTTGGTGCAACACATTCATTATACGGTGGATGTTATTGCAGCACCGGTATTTGCCTACTTATGCTTTTATATCGGCGGCAAAATAACGGCAGGCGTTAACTTGGAATTACAGAAGGTAGAAATTAAATGAGTTATGTTGCCCGCTTAGGATACTACCAAATGAAGAGTAAAATAGACTTTAACTTTTTTTTACTCCGTTTCATGTGGCCTTACCATCAACAGAGCAAATAAATCACACGCTTCGCAAAACTTGTAGTTCCGTCGCAATATATTGGCGCCTGTGGCGACGTGTTCACCAATTGTTGATGACGGCGACAACATACAGCGTCGGAAGTGAATGTTCAGAGGAGTTGAAAGTTGATAGTGAATAGATTTATAAATACAGTTCGAGATACCTTCACTGTTTTGCAAGATTAGCACAGAACGCCTCCACCACAATAACAGTACGTCCTGTTATTGTGGCAATATGACGAATATCGAACCCAATAAACATACAATTTCTTGCAATATCTTCCTTTAACCATTATTCCGATTTACTTTCAAGGGTAAACATTTTACCCGCCTTGTAACTCAGATATTCCAAGCAAGTCATTTTTAAAATGGACTCGCCCCGCCCCTTCCCAACCCGAATACCCGTACTTTTACTGTACAGTAAACGTGTAAACCCATGGAGCAGAATAACATTGTAAAAACACCTATACAGGCACTTGGCTATAATTTTATACAACCCGAATATCTGCCCGAGGGCAAGGACGAATATTACCTGCGCAATATGCAGGACAGGAGCGGCATCAACTACCGCCGCCTTACTGCCTACGAAATTGAGGCACTGGTAAAAAACCGCAACACCAGCGACGACTGGAATAACTTGCTGGTAAGCGATGCCTTTAACCCCGAGCTGGTAAAAAACTGCAAATTCTTTGGGCTGGTACGCATAGGCAAGCTGGAACCTTGGTGCCTGGAATGGAGCGACCAGAAATTCCCCGTGGGCATGTATAACTCCACCATCATCAGCAGCGATTTTGGCGACAATGTGGTGGTTGATAATGTAAACTACCTAAGCCATTTTATCATTGGCAACGAGGTAATATTGGTTAACATAAACGAGCTGGCCACCACCAGCCACGCCAAATTTGGCAACGGCATTGTAAAAGACGGCGAGGACGAAAGCACCCGTATTTGGCTGGAGATATGCAACGAGAACGGCGGCCGCAGCGTGATACCCTTCAGCGGCATGCTGCCCGGCGACGCATGGCTGTGGAGCAAGTACCGCGACGACGATGCCCTGCTGGAAAAATTTAAAGCGTTTACCGAGTTGAAGTTTAACAAACAGCGCGGCTACTACGGCAAAGTGGGCGACCGCACGGTAATAAAAAACTGCGCCATAATTAAAGACGTTTGGGTAGGCTCCGATGCCTACATAAAAGGCGCGAACAAACTAAAAAACCTAACCATCCACTCCGGCCCCGAGGGCAAAACACAAATAGGCGAAGGCTGCGAGCTGGTAAACGGCATCATTAGCCACGGTTGCCGCATATTTTACGGCTGCAAGGCGGTGCGCTTTATCATGGCATCGCACAGCCAGTTAAAATACGGGGCAAGGCTCATCAACTCATACCTGGGTAACAATGCCACCATTTCGTGCTGCGAGGTGCTTAATTCGCTCATCTTCCCCGCGCATGAGCAGCACCACAACAACAGTTTTTTGTGCGCCGCCGTTGTTATGGGGCAGAGCAATATACCGGCCGGTGCAACCATTGGCAGCAACCACAACAGCCGAGGGGCCGATGGTGAAATTATAGCCGGCCGCGGCTTTTGGCCGGGCCTGTGCGTTAGCCTAAAGCACAATTCAAAATTTGCCAGCTTTACCATATTAGCGAAAGGCAGTTACAGCTACGAACTGAACATACCCATACCGTTCTCGCTGGTGAGCATAGACGAGTCTGCCAACCGGCTGGTGGTGATGCCGGGATACTGGTTTATGTACAATATGTATGCACTTGCCCGCAACGCCTGGAAATATGTTGACCGCGACAAACGCCACGACCGCACCCAGTTGCTGGAATACGATTTTCTGGCCCCCGACAGCGTGAACGAACTGTTTGACGCGCTGCAATTAATGCAACTGTTTACCGGCAAGGCATGGTACCGCCGCGAAGGCATCCTGGCCGACACAACCCAAGAACACTGCATTGAAAAAGGCAGGAAATTACTGGACGGCAAAAGCCCCATAGTAAAAGAACTAGAGATAATTGCCGAGGGCTTTGAAAACACCAGGCGCAAAACCATCATCACCAAAATACAACAGGCCTATACCCTGTTTAAGGAGATGATATTCTATTACGGCTGCAACCATTTGATTGCGTTGGCCGAAAGCGACGGCGTGCAGTGTACAAAACACCTTGTGGCATTGTTGCCCCAACAGCCCGCCCGGCAGGCATGGCTGAACGTTGGCGGCCAGCTGATACCCACACAGGAAGTGGAGGCGTTTAGGCAACAGGTGCGCCAAGGCACCCTAACCAATTGGGAGGCCGTACATGCCTGGTACGGGCAGCAGGGCGCGGCTTCCCCCCAGCAAAGGGCGCAGCATGCCCTTGCCAGCCTTGCAGAAATAGCGGGCATACAACTGCATACAATGGACTCCGCAACCCTACACACACTGCTGGACGCCACCGTAGCCACCAAGGCATGGATAACCCATGCCATTTACAGCAGCCGCGCAAAAGACTATACCAACCCCTACCGCAAACAGGTGTACGACAACGACAGGGAAATGGAAAGCGTAACCGGCCGTTTGGACAGCAACAGCTTTATACAACTGCAGCGGGAGGAGTTGGAAAGCTTTGTAGTAAAGATTGAAATGTTGAAGGAGAGGTTGGGGTAGGATAAATAATTCGGCACGTTTAGAAGAACCAACGTTAAAATTCGGTTTGAATTTCAGACATTGATTTTGGCAGCAACCATTCCTATGCTACAAGCATTCATGTGCTGGTGCCGGATATTTTCTCCATTAAGGAAGTGCCAAAGTCAACATTCAGCCGCATGGGCGACTCCAGCGTAATGTTTAAGCGGGTTATTTATGCTGCCGGCAACCAGCTACTCATCCGCAATACCTTTACGGTTAACCGGGCGCTGTTTGTAAAAGAAGAATATAAGGGCCTGCAATCATTTTTTGAAAAAGTGTATGCGTTGATAAACGAGCAGGTGGTGTTGAAGCGGAAGGAGTAACCCATCCCCTTCACCCAAAAATAACACACCCATGCCCTGCCCCAGTATATCTTCGCAAAAAACCAACCATGCAACGCAGAGGCATCATAAAACAATTGGGCGGGCTGGCGTTACTGCCATCGCTGGTATTTGGCAAGGCTGCAACCCATACCAACAAACCAGCATTGCGTATTGCGCACATAACCGACGTGCACCTGAAAGACGGTTTGGGTGCCCCCGAAAAATTCATCCGCTGCCTGCACCATATACAGCAGCAGCACCCCAAGGTGGATATGATACTGAACGGCGGGGATATTGTGATGGACATGAACAAGGAAAACCTTACCACCATTGATGCGCAGTGGAAGCTTTGGCATACAATACTAAAAAACGAGTGCAGCCTGCCCATGCACTACTGCTTGGGCAACCATGATATTTGGTGGCATGAGGATAGCAGCAAGCAAGATTTGTTATATGGCAAAAAATATGCGCTCAACCAATTGCAACTGCCTGCCCCGTATTACAGTTTTACCCAAGCCGGCTGGAAGTTTATTGTGTTGGACAGTGTTCACCTTGATATAGATGCCACCTGGTACATTGGCAAACTGGGCGATGCGCAAATGGACTGGTTGCAACGTGAGCTGCAAAATACGCCTGCCACCACCCCGGTTTGTGTTATGAGCCATATACCCATACTTACCGCCACCAATATGGTGGAAGACGATATTGTAAACAAATGGGAGTTTTTGGGCGGGGATATGCATACGGACGTGGCCAAAATAATTAACCTGTTTAACAAATACCCACAAGTAAAGCTTTGCCTGAGTGGCCATATACATTTACGCGACAGGGTGGAGTACAACAAGCAAACCTATATTTGCAACGGTGCCGTTAGCGGTGCCTGGTGGAACGGCAACAAACGCGAAACCCCGCCCGGCTACGGCCTGATTGACCTACACGCGGACGGCAGCTTTATAGAGCGATATGTGCCTTACTTGGAGGGGTAAAAATTTCGCGCTAAGATGCTAAGGCGCAAAGAATAAGCATGCGAAATATAATCCTCCGTCATAGCGAACCCGCGCTTGTGGTAATACAACCCGTATTGTGTTTGCGGGGGGTGTGGCTATTCTGCTGGAGTAGTTTATTTCGCGCGAAGACGCTAAGGCGCAAAGAATAAGAAAACGAAATATAATCCGCTGTAATAGCGAACCCGCCCATACCGTAATCAAACCCGTATCGTGCTTGCAGCGGGTGTGGCTAACTGCTGGAGTAGTTTATTTCGCGCGAAGACGCTAAGGCGCAAAGAATAAGAAAACGAAATATTATCCTCCGACATAGCGAACCCGCCCATACGGTATTAAAACCCGTTTGGTGTTTGCAGCGGGTGTGGTTATCTGCCCAAAACATCGTTGTAGGCTAAAAGATAGCCACAGCGCGTACCATCCCACAAATCCGTTATCGCGCTTCGCTATAACGATGCTTTATAATCTGCAAGTTCCGGGGACGCCGTGTCATAGCGAACCCGCGCCTGCGGTAATAAAAGCCATATCATGTTTTCAGCGGGAGTGGCTATGTGCCCAAAACATCGTTGTATGCTAAAAGATAGCCATCCCGCAGTGCGGGACGTGCCATCCCACAAATCCGTTGTCGCGCTTCGTTATGATGATGCATCATAAACAGCAAGCCCAAAAGAGGAACCGTCCTACCCAACCAACTTAAAGCCTGTACTACAACACAAAAAAGTCAATCACCAGGCTGCAAACCTCGTCTTGCTCGCTGATGCCCCAAAAACAAGGGTAGGCCCCATCGCCATTGCCCGAAACGAACATCATAATATTGTGTAAGGGGTTATTGGGCAGGTTAAAATTAAGCCATTCGCCA
Source organism: uncultured Parafilimonas sp. (assembly GCA_903882935.1). Taxonomy (GTDB): domain Bacteria; phylum Bacteroidota; class Bacteroidia; order Chitinophagales; family Chitinophagaceae; genus JABDFW01. The sequence goes on from CAIRZB010000003.1 coordinate 112,737, forward strand.
ATATCCTTGGGGTCGGCAGGGTTAACGGCATTTTTCTTAAACTGGGCCGCAAAAAAATCGTTGTATATGTTAAAACTGGCACCGCTGTTTTGGTACAGCTGTGTGGCAAACTGGTTGTACAAACCCCTGGTTTCCGCATCGCAAAAACAGGCCAAACCCGCATCAACCGGAAAGCCCAAAAACTCATCCGGCTGCTGCAGGTCAGCCAAATCCTGCCCGGCAGCAACGGCCATTTCCCATTGCACGGTGCGCGCAGGGCTAAATGCAATTTTTGCCAACGCATACTTGCTTTCCCCCTCCGCTGGTTTTGTAACGCATACGCTAACTGGGTATTGGCCCGGTGCCACGGTTCTGGTAAGGGCGTTGGTTTCGTAAATGCCCACCAAAGGGTCACATACAATAATATGGCCCGTGGGCACATGCAGCATGCCCAATAACAACTGTTCCACCGTTGTATTGTCCACCAGCGTATTGTCAAAATATTTGTTGTAATCTACCAACGCATATTTGGCACCCGCTTCGTCTTGGGCGTTGGCTGTTTGTTGCTCCCCTGTAACCTGCATAACCTGTATTTATGGGTGTAAATGTAAAAAAAACTGGCTAACGGCTGCTTATGCACCCGTTAGCCAGCGTATATAATTGGCTATAGCCGTTTGCCCATGGGCAAATCAACCCCTAAGCTTAAAATCATTTCGTAGGTACCAAAGGCCTGGTGGGCGGAGCCTTCGTAAATTTTTAGGCCGCTGTAACGCGCGTAGTCAAATTTATTGGCAAATTCCAGGTACACGCTCTTATAAAAGGTACCGCGCAAAGCAGCTTCTGCGCCTATGTTCCAGCCGCCCAGCTGAAAATGTGGCTTATTCCTAACCCCAAAAAACTCATTTTCCACGTGGGGTATTACCGGGCCAATGCCAGCCTTGCCAAAAAAGTCAAGCTTAACGTTACCGTTTTTGGTGGCCAGCAGGTGCTGCCGTTTGGTTATGTTGAACAGTAAAAAATTAGCCCCGTTGTTTAGGTAATAAAAAAAGCCATTGCCGGGGTTAAAGGCCACCGCGGTATCTACCTGCCTGCCGTTCAGCTTGCCGGCTATGTGCGCGTTTTGGTCGGCAAAAATAAACTTGGTATGGTCAAAATTTATTTCAAAGCCCCAGCCCTTTTGCTTGTTGAAGATAAAGCCCAACCGGTAGTTGTACTGGGGTATGCTGATGGCCTTGTTGAAAATGCCCTCGTCCCAACCCGGGTGGTCGTGGCCCTTAATGTTGGTAAATTTGTAGTCGTTGCCCAAGGCAGGCTGCACAATGCTAACGTTGCTGCGGGTGTACCATTCCTTGTTGTACCCCCAGGAAAAATAGAATTCCCCTTTGCGTTCTTTCTTTTTGGTTTGGGCGGCTGCGCTGCCCCCCAGCAATACCACTAACAAACATGCCGTAACCGCTGCAAAAACAATTTTCATCTTACTATCTGCTTTAATTTTCCCAAAATATACCCTGTCAAAATCTAACACGCATTTCATCGGCAAAAAAGCAAGCGTTGCAAAAAGTGCCGCAGCAATACAGTAGCGGCACCCCTATTTCGGGTGCAAAAGTAATAAAGATTGTGGTTGGTTGGATATTTAGGCGCACATGTAAATATCAGTGAATGGGTTACAGTCTTTTTGCGGAGGGGAAATACTTTGGGGACGGGCTGTGGGGATGGATTGCAGGGTTTAAAAAGAAAACCTATCTTGCAACTATGCAAAAAATAATGATTATCCACAATTTGGTACAAGCGTAAAAAAATCCCCGTTTACTGGATTTGTGGAGACACAAATCTGGGCGAAGGCCCCCGGTTGTGCCCCCACAACCGTATTATGGGCTTGACCATACAGCCTTGGTTTTTTTTAAAAAAATCAGCTAAACCAAATTGCGGATAATCATTAAAAAACTTACCCAGTACGTCTATTTTGTTTAGCTTTCAGCTCGTTTGCGTAAGAAACCGAAAAGCCCAACAAGCCAATCACCAATACAACCAAGAATACAATGATGATATTTAGCAAGGGGGCCAATATGGACAGGCAGGAATTTTGGCAAATAATGGAATGGTCGTTGGCAAAATCGCACAACAACCAACAAGTGCAAGAAAACCTGGTTATTGAAAAGCTGGTAACCTATACCCCCAGCCAGATAATTGATTTTGAGATAATTTTAAGGCAATTGCTAAAGGAGGCCAATGATTATACTGTTGCCGCTGCGGAAAAGATTATGCAAGCGTGGGTGAGCGACAACCCTTACCTATATTTTCGTTGCTGGCTGATAAGCCAAGGTAAAAACACCTTTGAAGCAACCATCAAAAACCCTGATTTTCTTGCCGACAAAACAGATAAACATACCAACACCGACTTTGAAACCCTGCTGTACGTGGCCGACAAAGCCTACCAACAAAAGACGGGGAAAAAAGTAGCAGATGACAGCTTCCCAAGGAATGCTGCCGTAGAACGAGACCCGCAGCTTGATTACGACATGGGCGCACCGCCAACAAAGGGAACAGAGTGGCAAACAGCGCAACTGCCAACACTTTACCCTAAATTATGGGCGAGGTTTCATTAGGGGTTGGGTGGTTTTGCGCGATAGAAGGTATTGAGGATGGTTAATGCATAGCTGCGCTATAGCTAGCGGGGTTTGGTGGTATTATTGGCTTTGTGGTGGTGGGTTGTGTAGCCTTTGGTTTTGCAAATAATCTTCGTAGAAGGGGTTTGATCAAGAAATCGAGATGGCACTGCGGAACATTTAGATTAACGGTGTGCGGCTGATTTTCTTAATAATGTTTCGTTCAAGAGATAATCAATTAGTAATTTCACTCTAAATCGCTAAGGTTAAACCATTTTACTTATGGATACGAATATTGATAATCTTAAAAGATTAATTGACCAGATAAGATTAATTGGTTTTTGGAATCGACTTTTTGGCTGGAAAAAGATTAAGCAGCTTGTTCTAGAAGCTATGACTGATTTGCAAAAATTGGTTACAACTACAGAAAACCTTCAGGAACAAAATAATGAGTTAAAAAATGAAAAATCACTTTTGTCGGGAGAGCTGGACTTAACAAAAAAGACTCTGATACTACTAACTAAAGAGGTAGAAGATTTAAAACAAATTGGGCTGAATAATAACGGTAAAATAAACCAGTATGCTGCCGACCTTGCTTCAAAAATAAAAACAATTGAGAATGATGAAAGAAGAATTAACGAATTTGATTCAGATAATAAACTGCTTGTTCAAAGAAATGAGCAGCTTGAAAAATCTAATAAAAAATTAGGTGAAGAAGCTGCTACATCGGCGGAAGTAGTAAGCAATCTCACGAGGCGCAAATCGGAATTAGATTTGGAAGTATTAGGATTAAAGAGAGATTTACAAGCAATTCAACAAGAGGTTGAAGAATTGAAGAAACAAAACACTCAGTTTTCGTCGAATGAAGAGAATAAAAAGTTGGAGTATTCCAACGCTATGGCAACACTTAATAGTATTCAACAAGAAATAAAAACGGCAAGAGATAAAGAGATAGAAGATAGGCATATAGCGGAGGTAACCCATTTAGAAAATTTAAAAAATACATGGTCTAATCACCAGGAATATGTTAAGCAAGCTATAAAAGCAATTTGTAACAAACACATTATTGAATATGTTTGGAAAATCCACGTAAACTAACCCCCTTCGGCCAAAAGAATCAGGTCCCCTTCGGCCATTTCAAATTGACCCCCTGATACCGGCTCAAACTGCCCCCCTGTAAAAGCAGGTAAAGAACAATTGTTTTTGTAGGATAATAAT
>CAIRZB010000004.1 GCA_903882935.1 uncultured Parafilimonas sp.
CACAATTTGCTGATTTCCAGCAAATTACAACTTTAAAAACTCCCAAAAAATCAAATCGTCTTAGGCTCAAAATCGGCTGTAACTCAATATTGACAATACTTTCAAAGAACTATTTTTCTCAACGACGCAATGCTAATGAAAGTATCGGTATAATTATAAACAACAAAAAGCGCAATTCTTTATCGGTACTTTAGTTGCTTTGGGGCCTAATTATGACGAAAATGGGCGCATGCACTACGATTATGATTTTAATGATGCCTTTTTGATTAATTTCAGCTATAATCCTGATGATAAAGATAAAAATCGAAACTTGGAACGTCATTATTTCGAGGTAACAAAGAATGTATTTGATAAATTTTTTAAAGGCATTTTAGAATAACACAGTTAACATTACCTATAAATTTAATCCAATAATATGGAATCAAAATAGGGTGTAGGCCTTTCAAAAGATGTTCGAAAACTTGCCACAGAATTAAAGGAAAATTACAAATTGTCAGATTTTGAGGCTTTAACTTTGGCATTAAAAGCAGAGCAAAATGAATTATTCAGACTTGCTTTTATGATTAGTTCATCAGATAATTACCCGACTGCTTTAGAAGCAATTGCTAATGCGTTAGGGTACAGCCGTTTGTGAAAATTGCGACATTGTGAATGTTTCGATTAAATATACACTTCTGATTTTCAGTAATTTTTCTCTCCAAAACATTGATATGCGATATCAATTATATAAAAACATCGTGTCGGATACAGATATTTGCAATGGAAAACCAACTATTAAAAATACGCGTATTACGGTACAATCTATCATGGGTTTGGTACTTGCCGGAGACAACGATGAAGACATTTTACAAAGTTTTCCAAGATTAACTCCTGAAACTTTGCAGGAATGTAAAGATTTTGCCTCCGAAGGATTTTAAAGCCCTGAAATAAGTGAAACTCGAATTTCTTGACGATATTAGCGATGGCGGCCGATTTCCGCAGGTTGCCTCAAACCAATTGGTAAGGCTTTACGATTTTGACGCAGCCCAAGCAAAACTTCTAAAAAAAGAAATTCAACAGACAGTTCTTGAAGAAAAACAGGAACTCAATTTTGCCACACTTAACTTCATCCTGCCAATCAATTGCAATTTGGTTCTTAATATATCCAATACAAACGAAGGCATTACTTTCTTGAGTAAATCTAACTTTCAATGCAATCTTACCTTTGAAAAATTTCAAGAAATGGTTTTTCTGATGGAGCCTTTTTGCGATAAAGAAACAAATGGTTACCAAAGGCTTTATAACATTGACACACCAATTGATTTTCTGTTTTCGCCTGGAGGTTCATGGTAAATTGAATTAGGATATATTATAGAGTTATGCAAAATTTGCCCAACAAGTGTTCTCTATGAAATCAAAAAAACGAACTCTTTCACAATGAACGAAAAAACTAACGCTGCTAAAAGCCCCCCTTCAGGGGATGGGGGCATGGTTGGCGGTATCTTCCTTATCGGCCTTATGGGCAGCGGCAAAAGCTATTGGGGTAAAAAGTTGGGCAAAAAGCTGAAAACGGGCGCGTACGACCTGGACTATTTGGTGGAGACCAACGAGGAAAAAACCATTTCGGAGATATTTGCCGACGACGGGGAAGAGTATTTCCGCAAATCGGAAGCGAAAATATTACGCTGGTTTGCCCAAAAGAAGGCCTATGTGCTGTCAACCGGCGGGGGTACCCCTTGCTTTCATGATAATATGGCATGGATGAACGAGCAGGGACTAACAATTTGGCTGGACGAACCCGTAGAAGTTTTGGTACAACGGCTAGGCACGGAAACAAACCACCGCCCGCTGATAAAAAATTTGACCGGCAGCCAACTACACGATTTTTTGGCCGCCAAAAGAGCGGAGCGGCTGCCGTTTTACAGCCAGGCGCAATACCATTTAAACGGCAATATTACCGATGCCAGTTTTACCAAAATATTACAGCAACATGCATAAAACATTTGTTTCCACTGCGGCGTATTTAGGCGCATTATCTGTGGCATTGGGTGCCTTTGGGGCACATGCCCTTAAGGCAATACTAAACCCGGAGGCGCTGGCTATTTTTGAAACGGCCGTGCGGTACCAGTTTTACCATGTGTTTGCGTTGCTGGCGGCGGGCATGCTATACAACTATAGCCCCAATAAATTTATCATTTGGGCAGGCAGGCTGTTTATGGCCGGTATAGTGCTTTTTTCCGGCTCACTGTATGCATTGGTGTACATAAAAAATGCCGAAAACCTAGGCCTGTATTGGGTTGGGGCAATTACACCTATAGGCGGCCTTTGCTTTATTGCCGGCTGGGTTTGCCTGGCTATCGGGGTAAAAAACCATGCCCCCATCCTCCCGATGCGGCATCGGGACAGGCTCTAAAGGGGGGCTTTAATGCTGCCTTAGGTTTGCTAGGCAGGCTAAACTTCTTTACAATATTTCCGTCCAAAAAAATTGATCAATATTTAAGGCGGGCCAAAAAGCAGTTATAATCAATCTTTGTCGCCGTCCATCTTATTAAAATCCATATCATCCCCATCCAGTAATTCCCGCTCTATTTCCTCCATTTGCACTATATCCCAAGCCTCACTTTCGCTGGGGGTAATATTCATTAAATCCAACAGTTCCAGCTCCTCCAGTTTTTTTTCTAAATTATTTTGAATTTCGCAAATTACAAAAGAAGCACTACTTTCATAAAACTGTTGTTGCAATTTTACTAACCGCTCTGCAGCTAAAGCATCAACAGTACTAACGTTTTTCAGGTTCAAAACAACATTTTTAGGGTTGTTTTGCAGGTATTGCACAATAACAGAAGAAAGTTCTGCTGTTAAATTGTCAGATAAAACATCCGTATCTGGTGTTATAACCGTAAATTTCTCTCTGGTATCAATTTTGACCTGCATACAGCTGTACTATTATTAAATGATTAACAGGTGTTGGTTTTTGTTTTTAAACAGGCTTCAAAAATATTTGTTATAATTGTATAAACACAGAAAATGGATAATAACTTTTCAGCGCAGGTTAAGGAGATCATTTCGTTTAGCAGGGAGGAAGCTTTGCGGCTGGGGAATGATTTTATTGGAACGGAGCATTTGCTGTTGGGCTTGATAAGGGAGGGGGAGAACACAGCCATTAAAATACTTAAGCAGTTGAATGTAGACCTTTATGAACTGAGGAAGGAAGTTGAACTGGCAGTAAAAGACAAAACCGGTAAAAACATAGCAAACATTAACAGCCTGCCACTAACCCGGCAAGCCGAAAAAGTGATACGTGTTACCGTATTAGAGGCAAAAGCCCTTAAAAGCCCACTGGTGGAAACAGAGCACCTAATGCTCTCCATCCTTAAAAACAAAGAGAATATTGCCACACAAATACTTAACCAGTTTGAAGTGGATTACGACATTTTTAGAAACGAGTTGGGCATGGTAAAAAGCAGTGACGTACGGAGTGAATACACCGAAGAAAACGATGACGATTTTGACGAGGAAAGAAAAGGCAGTTACCCATCGCAACAAAAAAGCAAACAACCCGGTAACGCTAAAAGCAAAACACCGGTGTTGGATAATTTTGGGCGAGATATTACCAAATTGGCAGAAACTGGCGCACTTGACCCCATCGTGGGCCGCGAAAGTGAAATAGAACGCGTTTCGCAAATACTCTCCCGCCGTAAAAAGAACAACCCGATATTAATCGGCGAGCCTGGTGTGGGTAAAACTGCCATTGTGGAAGGTTTGGCCTTACGAATTGTGCAGCGTAAAGTGAGCAGGGTTTTGTTTGACAAAAGGGTTATTTCCCTTGACCTTGCCGCGCTGGTGGCCGGTACCAAATACCGCGGCCAGTTTGAAGAGCGGATGAAGGCTATTATGAATGAGTTGGAAAAGAACCGCGACGTAATTCTTTTTATTGATGAAATACATACCATTGTTGGCGCAGGCGGCGCAAGCGGCTCGTTGGATGCCAGCAATATATTTAAACCCGCCCTGGCAAGGGGTGAGTTGCAATGCATAGGTGCCTCTACCTTGGATGAGTATAGGATGTACATTGAAAAAGATGGTGCACTGGACCGCCGTTTTCAAAAAGTGATGGTTGAGCCGCCAACAGTGGATGAAACAATACAGATACTGACCAATATTAAAACCCGTTACGAAGACTACCACAACGTTATTTACAGCGATGACGCTATTGAGGCTTGTGTAAAACTGAGCGACCGTTACATGACCGACCGTCTGTTGCCCGACAAAGCCATTGACGTGCTGGATGAAGTGGGTGCAAGGGTACACTTGAAAAACATAAACGTTCCGCAAAATATCATCGATCTGGAAAAACAGATTGAGGAGATTAAACAGGAAAAAAACAAGGTGGTTAAGAGCCAGCGTTTTGAAGAAGCTGCGGCATTGCGCGACACCGAAAAACGCTTGGGCGAAGAACTTGACAAGGCTAAACACCAATGGGAGGAAGAAAGCAAAAACAAGCGCTACCCCATTAACGAGGAAGCAATTGCCGAAGTGGTGAGTATGATGACGGGCATACCTGTAAAACGTATGGTACAGGCCGAAACCGACAAGCTGCGCAAAATGGGCGATGACATGAAGGAAATGGTGGTTGGCCAAGCCGAAGCCATTAGCAAAGTGGTAAAAGCCATACAACGTAACCGCGTTGGGTTAAAAGACCCCAAAAAGCCAATTGGCACCTTTATTTTTCTTGGGCCGACTGGCGTAGGTAAAACAGAGCTTGCCAGAGCATTGGCGAGGTATATGTTCGATTCGGAAAACTCACTTATCCGCATTGATATGAGTGAGTACATGGAGAAGTTTACGGTAAGCCGCTTAATTGGTGCGCCTCCGGGTTATGTTGGGTATGAAGAAGGTGGCCAGTTGACAGAGAAAGTACGCCGTAAGCCTTACAGCGTAATACTGTTAGATGAAATTGAAAAAGCACACCCTGATATTTATAACATACTGTTACAAGTATTGGATGACGGTATATTAACAGATGGCCTTGGCAGAAAGATTGATTTTAAGAACTCGCTGATTATCATGACCTCCAATATTGGCGTACGGCAGTTGAAGGAGTTTGGTGACGGAGTAGGTTTTGCCACGGCTGCGCGGCAGAACAACCAGGAGGAGAATAATAAAGCGGTAATTGAGAAAGCACTTAAGCGCACCTTTTCGCCAGAGTTTTTAAACCGTGTAGACGATGTGGTGGTATTTAACTCGCTTACCAAGGAGCATATATTTGAAATAATCGACATCTTGATGAAGGGAGTGCACAAACGCCTTGTTAACCTTGGCTTTACCCTGGAACTTACCAAAGAAGCAAAAGATTTTATAGCCGACAAAGGATACGACAGCCAGTTTGGGGCCAGGCCTTTGCACCGCGCCATCCAAAAATATTTGGAAGACCCTTTGGCCGAGGAAATACTAAACATGAACGTTAAAAATGGCGACAAGTTAATTGCCGGCTTTGATGGTGAAAACGGTAAGATAAAGTTTACTTTGGAAAAGACCGAAGAAGCAGCAAATGTTTAATTAGCATAGCTTATCAAGTAAAAGCCCCGTTCTGCTGTTGCAGAACGGGGCTTTTTTTGTTGACAATGGCGGCGGCAACCAATCGTAAAACTCTTTTTCAGCTATGTCAATTTTATTTGACATCATTTTTGGCAGTACAATTTATGCGTAACTTTGACCATCAAAGACTATCAATATGATTATTAAAATACCTGTTAGATATGAAGGGGAAAACGGAGAAAAAACTCTTTACACGCTTTTTGACAGCGGGTCAACTTTTTCCTGCATCCATCCTGATTTCATTGAAGATATCGGTGATGCACAAAAGTTATATCGCCCTTTAGAAGTAGCTACGGCCAACGAAGGCACTTATATGAAAATTGAGCAAAGGCTTATGGCAGACTTTTATATAAACGAAATCCGAATGTCTGATGAGTTTATGATTGTGCCTAACTTAAGTGAAGATGCAATCATCGGTGCAACAACCATGCAGAAATGGAGGATTAAATTAGACTTTGAACACGATACGGTAATCATTGACCCGAAAATTGCGAAAGCAATTTTGAAACAACTGAAATAACCGGCACTCCGATAACTCAAACCCAAAATTTTCTGCATGAAATATTTTTTTGTGGTACTGATTTTTTTATGTGCTAGGTACAATTGTATAGCACAATTCCAAATAACCAAACCAGACAGTACTGCTTTGCCAAAGGGCATTATCTTAAAAGGGCATCTTGTAAATACTGCGCGTTGGAGCGACAGCCTTGGCGATAACGTTGTGATACTTACTGAAACAGGCGAATACCAGAGCCCAACAATGAAAGATGATGACAGTTACAGGGATGAGGAGCTGTATGGTTATCACTATTTGGTTCAAAGAGATTCACTGAAAATATTGTGGAAGGTATATGATTTTATAAAAGAGTGCCCCGTTGATTTGAAGGCTAATTTTATTAAAAATGCTTTTTCGGTTACTGACCTTAACCATGATGGCCAAGCGGAAATATGGCTGATGTATAAAACAGTTTGCCATGGCGATGTAAGCCCCAGCACCATGAAAATAATTATGTACGAGGGTAGCCAGAAATTTGCCCTTAGGGGTACAAACAGGGTAAAAGTATCCGCAAACAAATTTCTGGGTGGTGAATATTTTTTTGACGATTCTTTTAAGACCAGCCCCTAAGCCTTTCGGGAATATGCAAAACAATTATGGCAAAAAAACATTTTGGAAACCTGGGAATAAATAAGGCAGGCGGATAAACCATTGTGCATTAAGCAACCAACACAATAGTTGTTTCCTACTTTGCAGTTTTAGCTTTCATATATTTCACTTCATTATGCCCGGTATAACAGTAACCGTTGCTTTGTGGCCACTGCGCAACACGCCAATCTGTTTTTCTACCCCAATCGTTTCCTGCTTTAGCAGCTTATGCAAATCATCTACCGAGCCAACGGGCTTTCCGTCAAAGTCAACAATTATATCACCTGTTCTTAATTCGTTATTGTACACATTAACGTCAGCTACTTTTTCAAAAATGTACACCCCAGTTTTTTTCTGTAGCTTATTAACAGCAACAATCCTTTCCGTAAGGTTTACCAATTGCCCGGCAATACCCAAGTAAGCGCGGTTAACTTTACCGTCCATAATTATTTTTCCAGCAATAAAAGAGGATAGGTTTGAAGAAACTGCAAAACACAACCCTTGTGCCGATGGTATAGTGGCAGTGTTAATACCAATCACATTACCGTCAGAATCTACCAAAGGCCCGCCCGAGTTACCTGGGTTTAAGGCGGCATCGGTTTGTATAACATCATCAATCAACCGGCCGTTCTTTGCGCGTAATGTTCTGCCTAATGCACTTACCACTCCGGCTGTTACGGTATACTGTAACCCTAGGGGGTTGCCAATGGCCACAGCTATTTGGCCCGCCTGCAGCACATCCGAGTTAGCAAATGCCAACGCCTTTAAGTTACTGTCGTAAATTTTTAGCACGGCAATATCAGTGGAAGGGTCAGCGCCCTTTAAGTCTGCCTGTAACTGGCGCCCGTCGCTAAACATAACCATAATCTTCACCCCGTCTTCCACTACATGGTGGTTGGTAACAATATACCCGTCTGACGAAATAACAAAACCCGAACCCGATGCTGGCGCAGTGGTTTGTTTGTTTGTTCGTGGGTCGCGCATTTTTTTATCTACTTGAATATGCACCACCGACTGCGACACACGGGCTGCAACGCCTGCGATTGTTTTTGAATAGGCATTTAAAATGTACCCATCCTTGTTTTCATAATTAATAAATGATACACCTACATCCATACACCATTTTACTTAGTTTACCTAATTGCTTACCAGTTTTTATTAAATGACAGTTTGGCCGAAAAAACAGTTTTTTGTACAATCGTTTATTGCCATAAATTGTAAACCAAATACCGATGCATGAGAAAACTACTGTTTACTGTAACCTTTACTTTGCTTGCCTTGGCAACAACTATTGCCCAAAAGAAAGCCGCGCTAAATAACAGTGCTTATTTTGACACATACATACAACAGGCCATTCAACAATGGAAAACACCCGGCATTTCCATAGTGGTAGTAAAAGATGGCAATATTGTGTTTAAAAAAGGGTACGGTGTTGCCGAGCTGGGCAAGCCCGAGTCTTTTTCAACATCCACCCTATCTATTTGCGCCTCTACCACCAAGGCCATGACGGCTGCCTGTATGGGTATGCTGGTGGATGAAGGAAAAGTAAAATGGACAGATAAGGTAAGCGACATATACCCTGTTTTTAAGTTGTACGATAATTACGCGAATAGCGAAATAACCGTACAAGACTTGTTTACGCACAACACGGGGCTTGGCAATGCAGACTGGCTTTGGTCGTTGGGATATTCGATGGATACCATCATCCAAAAAATGCGTTTGTTAAAGCCAGCATACTCCTTCCGTTCCTCGTTTATTTATCAAAACTTGATGTTTATTGTTGCTGGCGAAGTGATACACAAGGTATCGGGCAAAACGTTTGATGACTTTATTACCGAGCGGTTGTTTAATCCTTTGCGTATGACGCATACCTATCCCAATTATACTGCGTCAATTAAAGAGCCCAGCCATATAACCCCCCATTTTATGTATGAGGACAGCACGGTAAAACCGATACGTTTTATTGAAGCCAAGGGTATTGATGCCGCGGGTGGGGTGTGGTCAAGTGCAGATGACATTAATAAATGGGTGTTGTTTTTGCTTGACAGTGCCAAAATTAACGGCAACCCGTTATTAAAACCCGAAACATATGCAAAGCTTTTTGCACCTGCCGCCATGGTTACACCATCGCAGTTTTACCCAACAGCAAAGCTTACCAAGCCACATTGGACAACCTACGGCTTAGGCTGGTTTCAGGAAGATTACAGGGGTAAAATGCTTAACTTTCATACCGGCAGTTTAGATGGGGCTGTGGCCATTTGCGGGCTAGTAAATGATGAGCATTTTGGGGTGTACATTTTTGCCAACCGCGACCATACCGAACTACGGCATGCACTAATGTATAAGGCAATTGACCTTTGGGTGTATGGTGATGAAAAAAACGACTGGAGCAAAACTATGTTTGACATGTACAATGGCATGGCTGCCGCAAACAAAAAGGAAATGGCTGATTTTGAAGGAAAAAGGGTAGCCAATACTAAACCCACGCTTGCATTGGCAGCGTATGCCGGGCCATACACCAATGACATTTATGGCGACGCCTCTATTGTTTTAAACAACGATTCGCTTACCCTCAAGTTTCGCAACACCATTACAGTTAGGCTAAGCCATTGGCATTATGATACATTTTTAGGTACATTTGAAACTACATGGAATGGCAAAGACTGGCTGACTTTTCACTTAGACGAAGAAGGGAAAGTTTCATCGTTTAGCTTTTTGGGATTAGATTATACCCGAAAAGAATAGCTCTGTTGCTCGTAGGTATTAGCGTATGTACAATAGCGCCTTATAACAGATTAAAAACGCCTGTTAAAGCATCAAACAAGATTCTTTAACAGGCGTTTTTTTCCTTTTAAAAATACATCTACAAGGTGTTACCCCTTCAAAAAAAGCAGTTCTTTTATTTTAGCGGTATATCCCTAACCAGCATATTGTCTCTATTAGCTATTTCCCAGGCGGTATAAAACACAAGCTTAACGCGCTTTTCCATCAAAGGAAAGTTTATCTTATCAACTGTGTCAGTAGGCTGGTGATAGTCTTTGTGCACGCCGTTGAAATAAAAAATGATAGGCACACCGTGTTTGGCAAAATTGTAGTGGTCGCTGCGATAGTAAAACCTGTTGGGGTCTTTGGGGTCGTTAAAACGGCGGTCAAGTTCCAAATGCATGGTGCTGTTGTTTATGCTGTCGCTAATTTTAAGCAAATCGGTACTCAGCTTGTCTTCCCCAATAGTATAAATATAATTTAAGGAGTCGCCTTTGTAATCAGGGTCAATCCTCCCCACCATGTCGGTGTTTAGGTCAACGGAAGTTTTTTCAAGCGGGTACACTGGGTGGGATGTGTAATAATCACTACCCCACAGCCCTTCTTCCTCGCCGGAAACGGTCATAAATACCATGGTTCTTCTTGGCCCAAAACCTTTAGCTTTAGCCTTGGCAAAAGTTTGGGCAATTTCCAGCACGCTGGTTGTGCCGCTGCCGTCATCATCTGCGCCATACCATATCACGCTGTCTTTTTTACCTAAATGGTCGTAGTGGCCTGTAACCAGCACATATTCGTCCTTCTTATCTGTACCGGGTAACACACCTATTACATCTGTGCTTTCAAGGGTAATGTTATTGCTGTTGACAGATAACGATAGTGCAACGTTATACACACCCCGCACTGCGGTATTTAATTCGTCAAAGCCTTTTACTTGCTTACCCAGTATGGTGGAAGCCGTAGCCTGCGAAACATACAACACTGGTACTGGGCTACCCGGTTGTTTTGCAACATACATGTTGCCCAGCACTGCCGATGGCTTAGCTTTTGGAAAGTCCTTGGAAACTATAATAATCCCTTTAGCTCCTTTGGTTTTTGCAAGTACAATTTTAGTGCGCGCCGCCCTAAAATTTGGTTTACCCCCGTCGTTTGCCGAACCCTCCAGTAATAACACCCACTTGTCTTTAACATCAAGCCCGCTGTAATTGGTAGCGGTTGAATCGCTAATGCCGTAGGAGGCAAAAACAATTTCATTGGCAGCCCAACTGCCGGTTACAAATGATGTTGGGCTAAGTGTAAAATCCTTATCCAAAACCAAAGGGGTGTTGTTAAGCATAAATGTTGCGCCAGCCAGCGAATCTCGGTAAACCGGAAAAGCCAGTTGGTAGCCATTGGGGGTACCGGGTTGTAGGCCGATGCCTTTAAAAAAACCTTCAATAAATGTTGCGGCCTTTTTTTGGCCGGGGGTAGCTGTTTCTCTGCCTTCCATTTGGGCACTGGCAATGATGGAGAGTTTCGCTTTTAGATCTTTAGCACTAATGGCATCGGCAAATTTTACAGCCGGGCTTTTTTGCTGAGCCCCAGCAGTAATGCAAAGCAACGCCGCTACGGGTAAAAATAATTTCCTCATGTGATTTGTTTAGTACGGTAAAAATACTGACACATTATATTTAAATATGCTTTTTTGTATAGATGGCTGCATAAAAAACTGGCGGGTGCTAATACCCGCCAGTTACAATATTATTATATTAGTTAATCCAGTTTATGGCTTAGCTCCATTCTTCTTTTTCCTTAATCTGCATTTTTTTGTAGGCCCTAGCCGAAACAAAAACGCCCAGCTCATATAACGACATTAGCGGCACAAAAACTATTGTTTGGCTATACCAGTCGGGGCTGGGGGTAATAAACGCTGCAATTATCAATATAATAACAATGGCATATTTGCGCGACTTACGTAAAAACGCGGGGGTAATTATACCAATGCGTGTTAGTGCATAGGCCACCACTGGCATTTCGAAAGCTATGCCAACGCCCAGAATTATTGTGGTTAAATTGTCAAGATAATCGTTAAAGGTTGGCTTGGTTTCAACCAAGTTTAATGCACTCACGTGAAAATTGGCCAAAAAGCTAAAGGTAAATGGGGCCAATACGAGGTACCCGAATGCAGACCCGAGAAAGAAAAAAAATGATACCCAAAAAATAACAAACTTACTTGCATTTAGCTCCTTGGGTTTTAAGGCAGGTTTTACAAAACGCCATATTTCCCAAAATATATATGGGAAAGCAATTATAAAGCCGCCTACGAACGCCAAACTAAACGCCCCCAAGAACTGCCCAGTTACGGTAGTGGTTTGCATAGTAATTTTTGGGGGCTCCAAGCAAAGCTTGTTGCCAAGACCCAACCAGTTACTTAAGTTGCAAAACGCACGGTAGCTGATAAACTTTGGAGAGAGTGGGCCGGCAATAAGATTATCGAATACCCACTGTATCTTGATAAATATAATAACGGCGAAGCCAAGGATAGCCAGCACACACCTAACTATATGCCACCGAAGCTCTTCCAGATGGTCAACAAAAGACATTTCTTTTCTTGTACCCCGTAACCTGTTAAATAATCCGTTTTCCATTATATTTATTTACGGCTGCAAAGGTAAAGGGTACATTAATAAATAAATTATTGATTTGTGAAAGTACTTGCCTTATTGCGATTTAGGTATACCCATCTTGCAACTTTTTTTACCCTATATGCATTGTTGTAAATTCTAAAAGTTTATCTGCCGGGTATTAGCGAAGTAGCAATGGTAGCACAATTGTAAAGGTTGATCCATTGGCGTTGCTATTAACCGTTATTTCGCCAAAATTAAATTGCACCAAACGCTTAACCAAGTACAAACCTATGCCGAGCCCGGAATGGTCGTATTTTTTTGTGCTAAATTGTTTATATGGTGCCACTTCCTGCAAGTTTGCCAATGGGAAGCCTTTACCTTGGTCAGTAATTGTTATCACGTAATTTTCATCCTTTACAGTACCCGTAACACTAACTTTTTGAAGTGGCTTCGAAAATTTAAGGGCATTGTCAGTAACTTCTATAAAAATACGTAATAAGTATTCTGGTTTAATTCTTATGTCGCAATCCTGCAATGTTACATTTAAGTCATCTACCCGGCCATACATTTCACTTGCCATGTGTTGTAACTCCGCCGCAATTTTACTTGTCCAACCTTTACCACTAATTCCGTTGGTAAACATGGTAATAAGCTCTCGGTTTACATCCGCGCGTTTAATTTCCTCCAGCATCAGTAGGTTAGAGAGGGAGTGGTTAAGCCTTAAGCCAGACTTTAAGACTGAAAATAACAGTTCTTGGGTTTGTTGTTGGCTGTACGCGCCGTTTGAATTTATTAAAAGGTTTGTGCCTCCCAAAATACCATGCAACAGTGTATTAAATTCATGGTAATAGCTGGCAAACACTTCTGTATCTACCTCATGGCGTTTTTGAAGACCCACAGCTGCTAATTTTTCATATTTTAATAACCGAGCCTTCACTGACCGTATTAATTCCTTTTCGCTAAATGGTTTTACTAAAACATCATCAGCCCCCAAATCCATTGCTTTTCTTGTATCGGCACCCTGCTTTGCATACATTATCACAGGACTATTTTGCAATAAAGGGTTCTCTCTAATGAGTTCCAATACTTTTAAACCGTCCAATTTGGGCAAAGCAACGTTGATAAGAAAAACATGTGGTAAAAATTCTATCGCGTCAAAAAGTGCTAGCTTTCCGTTTTTAGATGTCTTAACAACATAGTCGTGCGCGTCAAGAATATTACTTATTCTTTCCTTCTCGAATTCATCATCATCGGCTAATAATATCCTTACCTGTTGTGTCATGGTCCAGGATCTTCTTTAGTTATTGGAATTTTAATCAATAAAAACTGCATTCAATCGTTTATGAGGAGTGAAAATAAGTAAAATAAATAAATAATTATAGTAAAACCCTCATTTTAACCATTTCTATCCTTGTATCACCAACATTTAGAACATCAAACTCATATTTATCAATAATAATACGTTCTTTCAGTTTGGGAATAGTTTCGTATTGATTTATAATATATCCTGACAGCGTTTCTGAACCATTTACTGGAAAATCGAAATGATACTTCTCATTTAAATAATCAAGTTCCAGCCTGCCCGAAAAGATATATTCATTTTCCGAAATCTGCTTTTCAACAAACTCCTCTGTGTCGTATTCATCCTTTATTTCCCCAAAAATCTCCTCCAGTACGTCTTCCATTGTTACAATACCTGCCGTTCCCCCAAATTCATCAACCACCCAAGCTATACTTTTTCGTTCTTTTGAAAATTTATTTATAAGTCCGGTTGCACTCATGCTTTCGGGAACAACTGGGATGGGCAATAAAATTGACTGGATATCCACAGGCTTTTTAAAAAGGTCAAGTTGATGGATATAGCCAAGAATATTATCAATATTTTCACTATAAACCACTAGCTTGCTCAGTTTGGTTTCTATGAATTTTACAGTTGCCCCAGGTATGGATGTACCAATATCAATACCTTCAATTTCAGTACGCGGCACCAAACATTGCCTTATTTTAACGCTTGACAGCGATAGTGCATTTTCAAACAATTCTGTATTTAATTCCTGAACCGCATCATCCTGCTCGTTTGTTTGTTGGAAAAAATGTTCCAAATCAACCTTCGAGAATGGCTCGCCTTTGTCTTTAATTTTGCTGTTAAATAGGTATACCAATATTGTTTCGGCCACATTTACAAAAAAAGCAGCCACCCGATAAAAGATATTATTGAAAAAGTTGGCTATTGGCGCAAAAAACAGCAGCAACGAATCGCTTTTTGTTCGAAAAATGGCTTTGGGCAAAAAATCTGCAAAAATTAGCACCACCACGGTGGATATAATTGTATCCACGCCGAGTTTTAAATATTCGTTGGTAATATTCAACCCCTTAAGCACATCGCTTACCAGCAGTCCATAAATTACCATAAACAAATTTAGACCAACAAGGCATGACCCTAAAAACTGTGAGGGTGATTCAATTAGCCGTGCCAAGGTTGCACCGCTTTTCTTGCCTTGCTTTTTCTTTAACTCTATATTTAGCCTATTGGCACTTACAAAAGCTATTTCAATACCGGCAAAAAAAGCTATCAATAGCAGGCTTATACCAATAATTATAAGCTTGTATATATAAACCATAACCCGAATGTAACAAAAAACCCGATAATACGGCAAAAAGGTAGCCCATTTTGCCAAATATTAAGCCAACACAAACTTAGTGCTTGGCGGCATATACCATGCATTGGCAACTATTCATCCCAATCGTCTTTAAACAACGGCTTTTCTTCCTTATAATTTGGCTGGCCACCAGGCAGTTCATTTATTAATTCGGCAACCAAGGCCGTCCATCCGCTTTGGTGGCTTGCGCCTAAACCGCGCCCAGTATCTCCATGAAAATACTCATAAAATAAAATCAGGTCTTTATTTTCTGGCTTGCTATAAAACCAATTTTGCGCCCCATGCAAACGCCGTTCATCGGCTTCATCCTTTGTAAAAAGTGTGGTTACGCGTTTTATTAGCTCAACCGCCACGTCATTCAGTTCCATAAACCTACCCGACCCCGTAGGATATTCTACGGTTAGGCTTCCATCGTAAAACTCTCCATATTTTTTAATGCTCTGGATAATTAGGTAATTTATTGGCATCCAAACAGGTCCTCGCCAATTACTGTTACCACCAAAAAGATCGGAAGTGCTATCCCCTGGATCGTACTGTATATAATAGTTTACCCCTTGTATGTTTACCGAATAAGGGTTTTCTTTATGGTATTTGCTCAATGCCCTTATGCCCCCCTCCGATAAAAATTCGGTTTCGCTAAGCAGCCGCTTTAGCAATGCGGTAAGCCTGTCTTTTGGTATTAAAGACAACAGTGTTTTTTCCCCTTCGGCCCGCTCTTCGTTAGGCCAGTATTTGTTGTTCTTTTTACGGTAATTCTCAAACCAACTAATTCGCTTCGAAAAATCCTCCAGTTTACGAAATACATTTTTCTCCATTACAGATACTGCAAACAAAGATGTTAGCCCCACAATTGACTGTATGCGCAACTGTAGTGGGGTGCCTTTGGCAGGCATTAGGGTATCGTAATAAAATTTGTCTTCGTTATTCCACAAGCCAAGTTCATTCAGTGCTTCGGCAATTAATACAAAGTGTTCAAAAAACTTTGTGGCAGTGTCTTCAAATGCAATATCCTGCATGGCTATTTCAATGGCCATGTCCATAAGGTTAAGGGCGTACATACCCATCCAGCTTGTTCCGTCTGCCTGCTCTAGGGCCATTTGGCTATGCAACTGTATGCTACGGTTAAACACACCAATATTATCCAAGCCCAAAAACCCTCCTTCAAAAATATTATTGCCGTTGGGGTCTTTCCGGTTTATCCACCAAGTAAAATTGATAATCAGCTTTTGGAATATCCTTTTCAAAAAGCTAACATCGCCCTTGCCGGTTTGCTTTTTTTCAATATGGTACACTTGCAGGGCAGCCCAAGCGTGCACGGGGGGGTTAACATCTCCAAAATTCCATTCATAAGCCGGCAACTGGCCATCTGGCTTCATATACCATTCCCGCATAACCAATATAAGCTGGTGTTTTGCAAAGGTAGGGTCAACCATGGCCATGGGTATACAGTGGAAAGCCAAATCCCAAGCGGCATACCATGGGTACTCCCATTTGTCGGGCATTAATATAATATCCTGGTTTTTAAGGTGTTGCCAGTCATGGTTTCTACCGCGGCTTCTATTTTCACTTTTGCGGGCAATACCATCATTGCCACTTATCCAGCGCTCAATATCATAATGGTAGTATTGCTTGCTCCATAAAAGGCCGGCTAACGCCTGCCGTTGAATATTGCGCAGGTCGGCAGAGAGGTTTTTGGCCAATATTTTATCATAAAACTCATCGGCTTCCTTTTTTCTTTGCTTAAAAATATTGTCAAACCCTTTGGAAAAAGGTGTATCTGTTAGTACGTCACTTAATCGCAGGTACAATACTTTGGTGGCACCAGCGGCAATTTTATAATTGTACACCGGCGAAAATTTTGTTCCTTGCTTTTTATTGCGTAATAAATCGGCATCAGTGCCGTTTACAACGGCATCATTAATGGCGTCTTTTACAAATTGCGTAGTATTGGGGGTGCCAAATAGCTTTTTGGAGTTAGTTTCATTCTCCGTAAAAAAGCGGTCATAGGTTTTTTGAAAATATAAATAATAAGAGCCCAGCCTTTCATGCACAGCCTTTACTGTTCCGTCATTTACTTCTTTAATATTGGGTTTTTTATCCATACCCTTAAACTGCCAACGGTTATAAAACCACAACGTGGGCACTACGGTTATGGGTGCAGTAACCGGACCCCGGTTAATAATTTCTATTTTAATGCCAATATCGCGCTTACTATATTTGGCATAGGTAATTAATACATCAAAATACCGGTCCTCGTCAAAAATACCCGTATCCAAAATTTCATACTCCGGCTCCAGTTTGCTCCGCTTCTTGTTTTCCTCCACCAATTTTTTATAAGGAAAAGCCTGCTGTGGATACTTATACAGCATTTGCATGTAGTAGTGAGACGGCGTATTGTCTAGATAATAATACAGTTCCTTCACATCTTCACCATGGTTACCTTGGTAGTTACCTAGCCCAAAAAGCCTTTCTTTTAGTATTTCGTCTTTGCCATTCCACAAAGCCACAGAGAAACAAAGGTTCTGAAAAAAATCTGATATGCCTGCCAAACCATCTTCTCCCCAAATGTAGGCGCGGCTGTGTGCATGGCTGAAGGGAAAATAGTTCCATGCGTCGCTGTTCTCACTATAATCTTCCCTTACTGTTCCCCATTGCCTTTCTGATAAATAGGGCCCCCATTGTTCCAAAGGAATCTTACGGGCAGCGTTTACCTTTAAACGTTGTTGTTCTGCAGTCATACTTTATGCAATTAATCTATTTATTTCAATAAGGCAAAACAGTCGCAACAAGAAAAAAGTGAAAATTATATTATTACCTGCTGCCGAGGCTATAAATTATGCTTAAAAGCGATGCTTTGGTGCAAAACATTTTTTGTGAATAGGTACAAATACCTATCTTCAACGGCGTTATTAAAACCTCAATATTAACAATTTCTTGTCAAATTAAACATATATGCAAGTCCATACATCCATCTTTTATGAAAACCAATGGCAAAACCTTACTAATGCGCCATTAAAACCAGAAGATTATCAACTAGTATTACTGTTTGCCGGCAGGCATATATTAGAAAATTCCGCTAACCTTGCCGCTGTACGAACTGCATTTCCCCTTGCAACAATCGTAAGCAGTTCAACAGCTGGGGAGATATATGAGCGCCAAGTTTTTGACGACTCCTTGGTTGCCACGGCCATTCATCTTGATAAAACAACTTTACATGTTGGTGTTGCTAACATCTCAAATTTTGAGAACAGCCATTTACTTGGCAAAAATGTTGCCGGGCAACTGCCATTAGAAGGGCTTAAATATGCATTGGTAATTTCTGATGGCGGCAAGGTAAATGGCTCGGAACTGGTAAGTGCAATAAATGAAACCTTAGGAGATAAGGTAATAGTTACTGGCGGGATGGCCGGCGACGGGGCACGTTTTGAAAAAACACTGGTTGGCTTGAACGACAGCGTTGATGAAGGGACAGTGGTTATAGTTGGCTTTTATGGCGAGAACCTTCAAGTAGGCTACGGTTTAAATGGGGGTTGGGATGTTTTTGGACCAGAGAGAATTATAACGAAGTCGGAGCAAAATGTTTTATTTGAAATTGACCACCAAAACGCACTGGAATTATACAAAAAGTACCTAGGCAAGTATGCCTCGGAGTTGCCAGGGGCGGCTTTGCTTTTTCCGTTGGCAATAAGAATTAACGGTGATGAAACAACCGTGGTGAGAACAATATTGACTATTGACGAGGAAAAACAAACAATGACCTTTGCCGGCAACGTACCCGAAGGTTCTGCGGTTAGGCTAATGAAGGCTAATTTTGATAAACTTATTTACAGTGCTGGCGAAGCTGCCGGACTGGCCAATGGCTTAATGGACAGTATTAACACACAGTTGGTATTATTGATAAGCTGCGTTGGCAGGAAGTTGGTATTGGGGAAAAGAATTTATGAAGAAGTTGAGGCTGCATCGGATATATTTGCAACCAACCCCGCGATAACGGGCTTTTATTCATACGGTGAGTTTTCACCAGTACACAAAAGCTATAGCTGTGAATTACATAACCAAACAATGACCATAACCACTCTCGCAGAATTTTAATCTATGTACCACCCTCTATTAGAAAAACAAGCGCAAAAGCATTTAGGCACAAAAGCCCTGGAAAGCGGCGAGTATGAGCAGTTTTTAAAAGCTGTAAACGAATCGTACGTAAATTTTGAGCGAGATAAAGAATTAAGCGAACACGCTTTTAGTTTGAGCGAGACCGAATACGCTGATGTTAATACTAAATTACGGGAAGAGATAAACCAGCGGAAACGCACCGTTATTAAGCTGATAGATACGATACGGTCAATAGAAAAAGAGGAAGACTTTAAGGAACTCAATGACCAGAACCTTGAAGAAATTATTGATTATTTAAAGGTTCAAATTGAGAAAAGGCGCCAAGCAGAAATAGAAATGACCCTTGCCAAAGAAGTTGCCGAAAAGGCGGCCATGGCCCGTAGTGAATTTCTTTCAATGATGAGCCATGAAATAAGAACCCCTCTAAACGCGGTGGTTGGCTTCACTTATCTGCTTTTGCAAGGCAAATACCTGCCCGAACAAGATGAGCAGCTGCACTTGTTAAAGTTTTCTGCAGAAAACCTGCTTGCCTTAATAAACGACATTCTTGATTTTAATAAAATCGAATCTGGCAAGGTTCAACTTGAAAAAACCTCGTACAACCTACCTAAGCTTATTAACCAAGTTAAAAACACCAATTTTACCAAGGCGCAGGACAATGGTAATGTTATTCGCGTGATGTTTGATACGCAAATACCCAACATTGTAATAGGCGACCCGTTACGCCTTGGGCAAATTATAAACAACCTTGTTTCCAATGCAGTAAAGTTTACCCATAACGGCATCGTTATTATTGAGGCCATGTTACTTAAACAAACCAACGATACTGCCCAGATACAATTTACCGTAAAAGACAACGGCATAGGAATAGCGCCTGAAAATCAGCAAAGGATTTTTGAAATTTTTACCCAAGCTTCGGAGTCTACCACCAGGCAATACGGCGGAAGCGGGCTAGGGCTAGCCATTTGTAACGGCCTACTTGAAATTATGCACAGCCGTATGACGCTGGAAAGTACGCCAGGCAAGGGTTCAGCCTTTAGTTTTATTGTTGACATGGGATATTCACAGCACGCGGAAGAAATTAGCATCACCGGCAACAAGGATACCGTTACTGACCCAGACTTAACCGGCACAAAAGTGCTACTGGTTGAAGACAACCATGTAAACATTTTAGTGGCTACAACCTTTTTGGAAAGGTGGAATACGAAGGTTGAAACTGCTGAAAACGGGCGATTGGCCATTGAAAAAATAAAGGCCAATCAATACCATATTGTGCTTATGGATTTACACATGCCGGAAATGAATGGTTACGAAGCCTGCAAAGAAATAATGAAGATGAAGCCTAAGTTGCCTATTGTTGCTTTAACAGCATCGGCAATGCTTAATATTCGCGACAAGGCATTTGATGTTGGCATGGTTGACTACGTTACAAAGCCTTTTGAACCAAATGAATTGTACGAAAAAATACGCAAAAACAGGCTGCCATTAAGCAGCCCGCTGTAAGTTTTATAGAAAACTAGTTTTTTGTGGTCCCTCACGTTGCTGTAATGGGTTTATAATCAAAACCCATGTTAGTGATAACAATGCTACCATCGGGATGTATGTTTTACCAACTTATTCGGTAATGTTAAATAGCCGTTTACCCAATGTGTTCCAGATGGTTAAAACAATAAACCGGTGTTTTCGAATTTTGGTTTTATCAAATTAAGGCCGCAGGCTGCATTAAGATTATCCACCATGTATACGGTAAGTTGTGGACTTGTTGCTTCATCTTGCATGTGTATAAAAAAATGTATTTCTTCTAGGCCATTATCCACCCAAAATTTAATTCGGTTTATCCATTCGTTGGCCCGCGCGAAATCAGATTTATGTAGGTTGTTGCCCACAAAGCGTATAAAGGCCTTGGGTACAGTAAGTTGCATATGTGCACAGTCCCTTCTGCCAGCAGTATCGGTAATAACAAAACCAATATTTAATGCCCTAAGCGTTTGTAGCAATTCGTCCATAACCGTTTTATCCGCAAACCAATCGGGGTGCCTTACTTCCAAAAAAAATTGCACATCGGTTGGTAATGATTGTAGATATTTATACAACACATCCCGGCGAGCTGGCGAATACTTATCGCTTAATTGCAAAAATACAGGACCAAGGTGGCTCTCAAAAGCCATTATTCCCTCCAAAAAAGCTGTGGTAAGCTGGTCAGCATTCCTAAATCCGCTGTAATGGCTGATTTGCTGTGGTATTTTGGGGCAAAATTTAAAATGGCGGCCGCTAACTTTTTCTGCCCAACGTTTTATTTCAGCCGCTGTATGTATTTTGTAATGTGTGGCGTTTAATTCAACAGCAGCAAAGTGGTTTACATAGTGGTTTAAGAACTGAGCCTCATTTGTTCCTTTTGGGTATATTTTACCTACCCACTCCCTTGTACCCCATTTTGGGCAACCAAAATATACCGCTGTTTTGTGCAGCGCGTTATTAAAAAAAACACTGTTGCTTGCGGGTTCCACAGGCAGTGAAAACCCCACAGTATCCAACTCAGCGTGCGTTACTCGGCCAAATTCCATGAAAAAAAGTTTTGTGCATATCCAATTGTATTTTTAAACCTATTTCAATTAGATACAAAAAAATAACGACCCTTTCAAGTCGTTATAAAAACCTTATTATTAATAAAGTCTTAGGGTCTTACAAATTGGTAAGTAGTACTGACGCTGCAAATGTAGGTTTGATAATTAAATTTGCCAAAAAAATTTCAAGCCTTTAAGGGGCGAGCACCTACATTACTTACTTTTAAATGCACCACAACCTATAAATACACTTCTCCAAAATTTCTCTTTAATTCAGCTACATATTCTTTTATCTGCTGTTCGTTTTCCTTTTTACAAATAAGCAACGCATCCTTTGTATCTATTATAATAAGGTCTTCTACACCTTGCAATAATATTAGCTTATCATCGTCAACCGAAACCATACATTTAACAGCATCAATAACCATCACGTTTTTACCGGTAACCGCATTGCCCAAATAATCTTTTTCTAAATTATCATAGGCACTGTTCCATGTACCCAAGTCGCTCCATCCGAAGGAGGACGGAATTACATAAACGTTGTTAGCCTTTTCCATAATGGCATAATCAATGGAAATATTGGTACAAAGCGGGTAAATACTTTCAATCGCCTCTTTCTCTTCTCTGGTATTGAATTTGCCTTTTTCATTGGCAAAAAGCTCATACATTTCTGGCTGGTACGTTTCAAATGCCTTAATAACATCCTGTACTCTCCAAATAAATATACCCGCATTCCATAAAAAATCTCCGCTGGTAACAAATGTCTTAGCCAACTCCAAATTGGGTTTTTCGGTAAAGGTTTTTACTTTGTAAATGTCATTTTCAACTGCATCGGCCTCATGTTGAATATAGCCATACCCTGTATTAGGGTGTGTTGGTTTTATGCCCAGCGTAACAAATGACCCTGTTTGGTTTGCAAATTCCAACGCTTTAAGGGCTACGCTCTTGAATGTTGCGTTATCTAGCACAATATGGTCGCTAGGGGCCACTATTAACGAAGCTTCAGGGTCATTAATTAGCAACTTAAAAGACATGTACGCAATACAAGGTGCCGTATTTTTCCGGCTTGGCTCAGCAACAATATTTTCTAGTTTAATATTGGGTAATTGGTCCTGTATTATACCCACATACTCGTTTGAGGTTACTATATAGATATTTTCTGCAGGTATAAAATCGAGGTATCGCTCATATGTCCACTGAATAAGCGTTTTACCAGTGTTAAGAATATCCAAAAATTGTTTGGGGTATGATGTTCTACTTTTCGGCCAAAAGCGGCTACCGATACCACCGGCCATTATTGCTACATAGTAGTGTTCATTCATGGAATTGTTGGTTTTTTGCGAAGATATTACTAAGCATCTAAAAACGAAGACAGAAATAAAAGGAGGCTAAATCTATTTACTTTATAACTACGCGGGCTACACAATTCCCTCCCTCAATAAATCATGCAAGTGCAACATGCCCAAGTAATATCCCCCAACATCGGCCACAATCAGTTGGCTAATGTCGTTTTCCCGTATGGTTTCAACCGCTGCAACAGCCAACTCGTTAGGGTATATCGTTTTAGGGTTAGTACACATTATGTCGTTTGCGGTAACATTGCCCAAGTCCTCCGTTTTTTCTAATAACCTTCTTATGTCCCCATCGGTTATAACCCCTAGCAGCTTATTGTTGTCATCGATTACCGCAACGGCACCTAGCCGGCCTTTTGTTATGGCTAGTATTACGTTTTTAAGTTTGGCTTCTGTAATTACTTTTGGTTTTTCATTCAACGTATAAATATCCTCAACCCGTAGGTATAGTTTTTTGCCTAATGCACCGCCAGGGTGAAATTTGGCAAAATCGTTGCCGGTAAAATTTTTTAGCTGCATTAAGCAAACCGCCAACGCATCGCCCATGGCTAACTGGGCAGTGGTACTGGTGGTTGGTGCCAGGTTATTGGGGCAGGCTTCCTTTTTTACCGTGGTGTTCAGCAAAAAATTACAGTGGCTGGCCAAAAACGAATTAATGTTACCAACCATACCTATAATACTGTTTCCCAATATTTTAATTAAAGGTACAAGCGTCTTAATTTCTGGGCTGTCGCCACTTTTACTTATTAGCAATATTACATCACCTTGTTGTATCATCCCTAAGTCACCATGTATTGCATCGGCGGCGTGCATAAAAAGCGCTGGCGTGCCTGTTGAATTTAGGGTGGCGGTAATTTTTTGGGCTATAATTGCACTTTTACCGATGCCACTAACCACTACCCGTCCTTTTGTCGAGTAAATATGGTTTACTGTGTTTTCGAAGTTTTTATCAATAAACTGTAAAAGGCCCTTAACAGCCTCTGCTTCAAGCAAAACAGTACTCACACCCCATTCATGTATCTTTGTATCCATCACCGCAAAGATAAACTTTAACAACACCTCGTTTTAAATTACCTGTTAATTCATTAACTTCGCTACCCTTTAAAAAAAAGCTTTTATAAAAAAGCACAGTGTTAGCATTAAAGTTTTATACGCGCTATAGTTTAATTTAATCCTAATTTTTAATGATAATGGGTATAAAACAGTACCTTTTACAAATATTTAAATAATTTAAGTACCATAGTTGTGGTAAGGAAATTTTTTGTGAACAATGGCAACTACTACTAAAAAAAATGCCCAAAGCAGCAAAACGGGCACAGCAAAAAAATCTACAGCAAAAACAGTTACGCCTGATTTGAGCTTGGCTGTTAACGGAGGTGAAAACCAACTGTTAGCCCAGATTGAATTAAAAAACGAAAGCGGTGGGTCGGCCCATGGATATGACATATATTCAGGTTTGCACGAATATTTTGGTTTCAAGCAATTTAAAGGCCGACAAGAAGAAGCTATTAACAGCCTGCTGAATGGCAACGACACTTTTGTAATTATGCCCACCGGTGGGGGCAAAAGTTTGTGCTATCAACTGCCTGCCATTATTATGGAGGGATGCGCTATTATTGTTAGCCCGCTGATAGCTTTAATGAAAAACCAAGTTGATTTAGTGAGGGGTTACAGCGAAAAAGATGATGTAGCACATTTTTTAAACTCCTCCCTCAATAAAACACAAATAAAAGAAGTAAAAGAAGACCTTACCGGGGGCAAAACGAAGTTATTGTACGTAGCACCCGAAACATTAACCAAGCAAGAAAATCTTGAGTTTTTCAGTGATTTGAAAATTTCTTTTTTTGCAGTAGATGAAGCCCATTGTATTTCAGAATGGGGGCATGATTTTAGGCCTGAATACCGCCGACTGAGGGAAATGATGAACCAAATTAGCCCCGATTCAGCTGTTATTGCCCTCACAGCTACTGCAACACCTAAAGTACAAAGCGATATTGTAAAAAATTTGGGGCTAAAAAACCCCAATATCTATATTTCATCGTTCAACAGGCCCAACCTTTATTACGAAATTCAGCCAAAAGTAAAAAAGGATCAAACAATTAAAAGCATTGTCCGCTTCATATCCCAAAACATGGGCAAAAGCGGTATAATATACACCCTTAACCGAAAAACAACCGAGGAGTTGGCCGAACTGCTGGTTGCCAACAACATTAAAGCCGTTGCCTACCATGCAGGCCTTGACGCAAAACTACGTGCAGACAGGCAGGACCAGTTTTTAAATGAAGATGTTCAGGTTATTGTGGCCACTATTGCATTTGGAATGGGCATAGACAAGCCAGATATACGGTTTGTTATACACTACAATATTCCAAAATCGATAGAAAATTATTACCAGGAAACCGGACGCGCAGGACGTGACGGCCTGGAGGGAAAATGCTTGCTATACTACAGCCATAAAGACGTTGCAAAGTTAGAACACCTGATGCGCGACAAACCATTGAGTGAGCGTGAAGTAGGCGCACAACTTATTACAGAAACCGTATCCTATGCCGAAAGTTCTGTTTGCCGCAGAAAGATTCTGCTACATTACTTTGGCGAAGATGGAGAGGATAAAAACTGTGGCAGTTGCGATAACTGTAATAACCCCAAGGAAAAAATTGAAGCAAAGGAAAATGCTATTAAGGTACTTAAGGTTGTTAAAGCATTGGATGAACGCTTTCCCATTGATTATGCCGTAAACATTATTATAGGTAAACTTACTCCGCAAATTACCATGTTTAGACATGAGGGGCTAAGTGTATTTGGCACTGGTAAAGATAAAGATGAGCATTTTTGGAACAGTTTGATAAGGCAAATGCTATTGGCAAACCTGCTTAAAAAAGACATTGAGGAATATGGCCTATTAAAAGTTACCGAAATTGGCCACAATTGGCTGAAAAAACCGACCTCGTTTAAAATTGTACTCAATAACCTTTTTGAGGATGCCAATGAGGACGACGAAGAAACAGAGACAGGCGGTACCGGTGCTGCAGCAGATGAAAAACTATTTGAAATATTAAAAGAACAAAGGCATAAAGAGGCCAAGAAGAAAGGTTTGCCACCCTTTGTAATATTCCTAGAATCATCTCTGCAGGATATGGCAACCATGTACCCTACAACCATGCAGGAGCTCGAAAAATGCCAAGGCGTAAGCAAAGGAAAGGCACTGCGCTACGGTAAACCATTTATTGAGCTAATTAGCAAATATGTAGAAGAAAATGATATTGTAAAGCCAGACGATTTTGTAATGAAAAGTGTTGCCAACAAGAGCAGCAATAAGATTTACATTATCCAAAACGTTGATAAAAAAATATCTCTGGAAACCATTGCCCGCAATAAGGACATGCGTTTAGATGCATTACTGGAAGAGATGGAAACTATTGTGGCCAGTGGAACTAAGCTTAACCTTAATTACGCGATAGGCGACATGCTTGACGAAGATGACCAAGATGAAATTATGGACTATTTTAAGAGCTGCGAAACATCTTCGCTGGAGGTTGCCCGGGAAGAGATGGCCAGCAGCGGCTACAATTGGGAGCAGTTAAAAATTATGCGTATTAAATTTTTGAGCGAATATGGCAACTAACTAATTTAGTTACCCGTTTTAAAGCCACGTTACTAGTTTAACGTGGCTTTTTGTTTTAGCGGCTGTGGAAATGCTGGCATATTCCATCTAAATAATAAACAAATACTATGTCAGAAATTCAATCTCAAACACAGCAAAAAACAACTGGTGGCCAACGTTGTAAAAAGCTAGCCACCCGAATTGACTTAACCCCAATGGTGGACCTTGGTTTTTTGTTAATCACCTTTTTTGTATTTACCACCTCATTGAGTAGGCCAATGACGATGAGGCTTGCATTACCCAACGGTGATAATATACTCGAAGGCCCTAAAATAACGGCCAATAAGGTACTAACACTAATACTGGCTGACGAAAATAAGGTTGGTTATTACCAAGGAGATGACTCCGCTGCCATACAGTTTACCAATTACGGGATAAACGGGCTTAGGGACGTGATAATAAAAAAACGACAAGCCGTTTTAGCCAAGTACGGCGATGGTGAAGAACTTACTGTGCTAATAAAACCAGCAGATGAATGCAAATATAAAAATGTTGTTGAAACATTGGATGAGATGTTAATTAATAAGGTAACCCGGTATATGCTGCTTGACCTAACGGCAACGGAACAAAATATTATTAAAGCACACATTTAAAACCTCTATTGGTGTTTGCTTTTCCGTTGCTTAATGGGCAAAAATGATCGATGTGCCTCCTATTTGTGAACAACTACGCAAAATTTTTGCCAATTGGCAGATTTTTGGCACTGTTTTAGCTGAAATTAAACTTTGTTTTAAGTAAACCAAACCAAGATTTTTACGTATTTCTTAAAAAACACCGCTACTTATGGCCAATGTAAGTAACATAACCGCAAACATGGATGACCAAAAAAAATGCCTAAACATAATTGCTAACGCAAAAAGCAATTTAATGGTAAAAATACTTAACGTAAACGGTCAATTTATAAAAACAATCAATAAATCGGTTCAAACAAACGCCGGAAGGTTTACAGTGGCTCTAGATGATTTGTCGAGAGGCAATTACATATTAAATATATTCGAAAACAATTCTTTTATCAGGTCGTTTTATTACAACAAATATTAAGTTTTTCACTGGGGGATTTATATTAAGCCCGGCCATTTTTTTGGTTGGGCTTTTTCTACGTATAGTCAATCTTGCACCGAATATTGTATTATATTTTTTTATAATATTTATCGTCGTTTAGTTTTGTTACTTACTTTTGCCGTGTTGCCACAGTTAACGCCTACATAGTGGCTAATTTTTTATTCAGCAAAACAAAGGCTACAATTTGGTATTAGCGCGCCATACTCCATTTTTAAAGGCTGTTTTTCTACACAGTATAACCGCATTCGGTGGTCCGCAGGGCCATATGGGCATGATGCTTAAAACATTTGTACAACAAAGGCATGATGTAACAGAAAAAGAACTGCTTGAGTATAACGCCTTTTGCCAAATGTTGCCTGGTGCTTCGTCTACACAAACACTTACTTTAATTGGGTACAAAAGGGGCGGGATTCCGCTGGCAGTATTAACATTGTTAATATGGATAACACCGGCATGTTTGTTGATGAGCAGTTTGTCATTTTTACTTGATTACTTCCACGACCGGTCCATCAACATCACCGCCTTTAAATATATCCAGCCAAT
Organism: uncultured Parafilimonas sp.; assembly: GCA_903882935.1. Taxonomy (GTDB): domain Bacteria; phylum Bacteroidota; class Bacteroidia; order Chitinophagales; family Chitinophagaceae; genus JABDFW01. The sequence continues at coordinate 28,046 of CAIRZB010000004.1, forward strand.
GGCAGTTGGTTTTGTGGCATATTCCTGTTACAAAATGGCGAAATTTTCGGTAACAAATACCATTACTAGGGTAGTAATGGTGGCATCAGCGCTATTAACATTTCTGTTTTTTAAAACGCCTTGGATATTTCCTTCCATCATAGTAATAGCAGGCATCGCCACCAACTTTAGCGACAAAAGAATACCAGACCAAGAAATCAGTTCAAAAAAAATAAAATGGGGTAATATTCTTATTTTTTTAGCCGTATTTCTAATATCAGCATTTTTTAGTGAAACGGCCCGAAAAAACGATTGGAAAAACCGTGGGCCATTTAACCTTTTTGAAAACTTTTATCGTTTTGGAAGCCTTGTATTTGGGGGAGGCGATGTTTTAATGCCAATGATGTACGAGCAATATGTAGTGCGGCCTACCACAGTAAACATACAAAAATTGAACAAAAATGCCCTTAAGGTTTCACAAACTGATTTTCTTACCGGGGCAGGCATAGTGCGTGCAATTCCAGGGCCTGTGTTTTCCATAGGCTCCTTTGTGGGAGGGATAGCACTACGCGAAGACGGACCAGGTATAAAAATGCAGTTATTGGGCTGCATAATTGGCTCAATTGCACTATTTGCACCCAGTGCCTTATTGGTTTTGTTTTTTTTTCCTGTTTGGAATAACCTAAAGAAATATGTTGTCATTTTCCGTTCGCTCGAAGGTATTAATGCAGCTGTTGTAGGCATTATGCTAGGTGCTTCAATCTATCTTACCAAAAACGTATCTGTAGATATTTTCAAAACCTCCTTAGAGGCACCATTACTAAACGTCGCTGTAATTGCAGCAACGTTTTGTTTACTCGCTTTTACAAAAACACGTGCCCCTTTTATTGTTGCGGGCTGTATTGTACTAAGCTTTATAATATAACCGACCAAGCAACAAAACTGTGTGCTTACAATTAACATGTTACTTATAATAGCCATTCTGTTCCACCTCGGCTAAAACCTTATCGGGTAAAAGGTAACGTACCGATTTTCCTTCTTTTATTAGCTTCCTTATATCCGTGGCAGAAATTTCTAGCAGGGGTGCCTTAAGAAATACCAAATCCGCGCCAGCAAGTGGTTCTACATCAAAGCCAGGCCGCATGTACACTATCAGCCTATTTGTGGATAACAATTGTTGAAAGTTTTTCCATTTATGCAAGTTTTGCATACTATCAGACCCTAAAATAATTGAAAAGCTGTGCTGTGGGTATTTTTCCTTTAAGTAAGTAATAGTATCTATCGTGTAAGACGGCCTCGGAAGTTTAAATTCTGTGTCGTTAACCCTAAAATCTTGGTTATCTTCAACAGCCAACCTAACTAAATGTAAACGATGATACTCATTTAACAGGGTGGCTGTTTTTTTGAGTGGGTTTTGTGGCGAAACAATAAACCACACTTGTTGTATATCAGTATTGTTAACTACATGAGAAGCTATTACCAGATGGCCCGTATGTATCGGGTTAAACGAACCAAAATAGAGGCCAATTTTCATTTTGTAAATTTATGCAACACGTTATTATACTTCTTCCACAAAAATATGGTCTGCCTCATTTAACCGTAAACTAAGGCTATAGCCTGCAACCGAAATAGACATAGGATCACCTAATGGCGCAATTTGTTCAACCTTTACCATTTCTCCTGGTACACAACCCATTTCCATTAGTTTTATAAAAAGATCATCTTTTTCAAAACTTTTTATTACAACCGTTCTACCAATCTTAATCTCAGATAAACGCTTCATAGCCTTTCAAAATATTTGTAAAAGTAGTGTGACAATTGGCGTATTTGTTACGAATTTTGGAAGTCTAATATATAACTGTGGCAAAAGTATCATTCCATTATTCAGATAGGCAGCTTTTATTAAAACAAAAGAAAAAAGTAAAGTCATTTATAGAAGAACAATTATTTAAGACCGAAAAAATAAAACTCATTGAACTTCGCTATATATTTTGTTCCGATGACTATTTGTTAAAAATAAATAAACAGTTTTTAAACCACGACGATTACACTGATATTATAACCTTCAATTTATCCGACGATACCAAGAATGGTATAATAGGGGAGGTGTACATTAGTACAGACAGGGTAAAAGAAAATGCAGTGTTACATAGCAACACATTTAAAGACGAAGTGTTTAGAGTGGTTTTTCATGGGGCCTTGCACCTTTGTGGGTATAAAGACAAAAAAAAATCTGATAGTAAAATAATGCGCGAAAAGGAAAATTTTTATATTCATTTGTACAAACATAGTTCCACGTGAAACATTTAATTACTTGCTTGCTAGCCATAACACCAATTTTCGCATTTACACAGCTAAAAAATATTGTATTGGAGGATAAGCCAATACCAAAACCAGCTGTTATTGATCAACAAATTAAAGATTTCAATACAGCCCAAAACCAATTTACCTCATTAACTACAACCGCACAAAACTTCTTTTATTGGGTTAATTATAGCCGCATAAACCCAAAAAGATTCTGGGACAGCGTAGTAACGCAAATTTTGGAGACCTTTCCATCGTTAAAAAGTACATACAGCGAATCATTAAAAAATGATTTATATAATCAAACACCTTTACCACCACTAACACTAAACGCCAAATTAGTACAAACCGCACAAAATCATGCGTTAGACATCTGTACAAATAACGGAAACATTGGCCACGTTTCTACTGATGGCCGAACATTTTCAGACAGAATAAAAGCAGTTGGAATAAAATATTGCGGAGGCGAAAATGTATCGGTTGGAGATGTTGACCCAATTTTAAGCATTGTGCTTTTATATATAGATTATGGCATACCAACACTTGGCCACAGGAAGGCGTTACTAAACACTAGCTATCTAGAAACAGGAATAGGAGTTGCGCCTTACGGTAAAGACGGAAGTATTTTTATAGTGCAGGACTTTAGTTGCAAACAATAAATATTGTTCCACGTGGAACCAAGAAATAAGGAATAATATAACTATCCAAAATAGCAACCAGTCAAATTATTGAAGCCCTTTCCATAAAAATAAAACCTGCTAAAAAAAAAAATCACAACAGGAACTCCCCACCACACACAAATTCAGAATAACCCGTTTATCCATTTTATACTTTTCCACAAGGCGTATCTTCGCACAAAATCAAAATTGATGTTTCCAGAATATGATGTGATTGTTGTAGGGGCTGGCCATGCAGGATGTGAAGCAGCGGCAGCAGCAGCAAATATGGGCAGCAAAGTTCTCCTTATTACAATGAATATGCAAACTATAGCCCAAATGAGCTGCAACCCTGCGATGGGAGGTATTGCAAAGGGGCAAATAGTTAGAGAAATAGACGCAATAGGTGGATACAGCGGCATAGTTACAGACCGCACCATGATTCAATTTAGAATGCTCAATAAAAGCAAGGGACCTGCCATGTGGAGCCCACGGGCACAGAGCGACCGGATGTTATTTGCTATAACCTGGCGTGAACTGCTAGAGCAAACAACCAACGTTGATTTTTACCAAGACATGGTGCAGGGCCTTTTAATAAAAAACAACCGGGCTTATGGTGTCATCACAGGCTTAGGGCACCATATACACGCAAAAGCCGTTGTGGTAACCAGCGGTACTTTTCTGAATGGTATTATACACATCGGAGAAAAACAATTTGGCGGTGGCCGTGCAGCTGAAAAAGCAGCTACTGGTATAACCGAACAATTAACAACATTTGGATTTGAAAGCGACCGGCTAAAAACTGGTACACCACCAAGAGTTGACGGAAGGAGTTTAGATTACTCCAAAATGGATGAGCAAAAAGGTGACGATGAAATAACTGGCTTTTCATATACCAACACCTCAAAACTACACTCCTCAAAACAAAGAAGTTGTTTTATCACCTACACATCCCAAAAAGTACACGAAACATTAAAAACAGGTTTCAGCAGAAGCCCAATGTATGCCGGCAGAATAGAAGGCGTAGGCCCACGTTACTGCCCAAGCATCGAAGACAAAATAAACCGATTTGCAGATAGAGACAGACACCAGCTATTTATTGAACCAGAAGGTTTTACAACCGTAGAAATATATGTAAATGGTTTCTCTACGTCACTGCCTGAAGATGTACAATACAATGCACTGAAACAAGTACCTGGCTTTGAAAACGTACGTATGTTCAGGCCAGGTTATGCCATAGAGTACGACTATTTTCCACCAACACAACTAACACATTCACTTGAAACAAAACTAGTTTCAAACCTGTTTTTCGCAGGCCAGGTAAATGGCACAACCGGCTACGAAGAAGCTGCATGCCAAGGCCTAATGGCTGGCATTAACGCCCACCTAAAAATAACGGGAAACGAACCTTTCATATTAAAACGAAACGAAGCGTATATTGGTGTACTAATTGACGACCTAATAAGCAAAGGCACCGACGAACCCTACCGAATGTTTACCAGCAGAGCAGAATATAGAACACTTTTACGCCAGGATAATGCCGACTTGCGGTTAACTGCAATGAGCAATAAAATTGGATTAGCATCGCAAGAACGTATGCTTAACCTACAAACCAAAATTGATGGTGTACACCAGGTAAAAAATCTGTTATCTACTGTTTCAGCAGAACCGGCAGAAATAAACGATTACTTAACCACAATAAACAGCGCCGCGATTAACGAAAAACAAAAATTATCAAAATTACTCTTACGCCCAGATATTGATATTTTTTCCCTCACAAACGGCGTGCCTGCGATACAACACCAGCTACAATCCTTTTCAACTGAAATTTTACAGCAAGCAGAAATACAAATTAAATACGAGCGCTACATAGAAAAAGAACAAGAAATAGCCCACCGTATTTCAGCATTGGACGAGCAACTAATACCAACAAATTTTAACTACGATAAAATAAACGCACTAAGTAATGAAGCGCTGCAGAAATTTAAAAAAATTCAACCCAGAACCTTAGGACAGGCAGGGAGAATAAGTGGGGTAAACCCAAGCGACATACAAATACTAATGGTGTACATGGGCCGTTGATATTGCAGATTTCATAAATTAACCATAAAAAAAAAACCGTTGATTTCTACTTACTTATGAATAAGTAATATTACAGCATATATAAACAACAGTAGAAAAGTGCAAAAAAAAGCATTACCAATAATTACAGCCGCATTACTGTTAACAGCAGCATGGGCACAAGCACAATCGTTTAAAATATATGGTACTGTTTACGATTACTTTACCAAGCATCCATTAGAGGCAGTAACTGTCCGCAGCTCAAACGGCAAATTTGCTTTATCAGATTCCTTAGGCAAATATTCCATCGAGTTAAATAATACCAAAGATTCTGTATGGTTTAGTTACCTATCTAAAAGCACACAAAAATATCCATCAGACACAATAACAAATACCTTAAACTTTGATATAGCCCTTTACGTTGATGCAGCATGGCTGCCAGCAGTTAAAGTGAAAAACAAAAATTACCGTAACGACTCATTGCAAAACAGAGAAGACTATGCAAAAGTGTTCAACTTCAAAAAGCCTGGCATTCGTTTAAGCTCTACGCCGCCCGCATCTTACGTGCCAGGCAGTGTAACAGTAGGGCTTGACCTAGAGGAGTTAATAAATATGTTCCGCTTTAAACGAAACAGACGTATGATGGCATTGCAACGAAGGCTTTTGCAAGACGAGCAGGACAAATACATTGACCATCGATTTACCAAAAGGCTTGTTACACAGCTTACGGGCCTAAAAACACCCTCCTTAGAACCATTCATGATATACTGTAGACCAACATACGAATTATTAACATACATGAATGATTTGGAATTAGGATATTACATAGAACAATCTTTTACAATATATAAAAATGTGTTGAAACATAAAATTGAACTAACCAACTAGCCCAGCAGCTCTGCTTATATCAAGCATCCTCTGCATTGGTTTTAAGGCCGTTACCCGAAGATTTTCATCCATAATTATTTCAGGCAGCTCGTATTGCATACAGAGGTACAGCTTTTCTAAAGTATTCAACTTCATATACGGGCAATCATTACAAGCGCAGTTGTTATTGGGGGGTGCAGGAATAAATACCTTTCCGGGTGCATCTTTGTGCATTTGGTGCAAAATACCAGCTTCAGTTGCTACAATAAATTCCTTGCAGTTATCCTTCACGGCAAATTTCAACAACTGCGTTGTGCTGCCAATAAAATCAGCAATTTTTAATATACTTTCCTCGCACTCTGGGTGCGCTATCAACTTAGCACCCGGATTACGCATTTTAAGCCTCGTTATCTTCTCCAAACTAAAAATCTCATGTACCATGCAGGCCCCATCCCACAACACCATGTTGCGCCCCGTTTGCTTATTTAAGTAGGCACCCAAATTCTTGTCTGGCGCAAATATTATCGGCTGGTTATACGGTACGCTCTCAATTATCTTCAGCGCGTTGCTACTCGTACAAATGATGTCGCTCATGGCCTTAATCTCCGCAGAGCAATTAATGTACGATATAACCACGTGGTTTGGCCTCGCGTCCTTAAACGCCTTAAAAGCATCAGCAGGCGCGCTGTCAGCTAGGCTACACCCAGCCTTCAAATCAGGCAATACTACCTTCTTACCTGGGTTAAGTATTTTAGCTGTTTCCCCCATAAAATGTACGCCCGCAAAAACAATCATGTCAGCATTTGTTTTCGCAGCGTGCTGGGCTAGTGCTAAACTATCGCCCAAATAATCGGCAACATCCTGTATATCAGCCTCTTGGTAATAATGGGCTAACACAACAGCATTTTTTTCCTTTTTTAAACGCTCAATTTCCACAAACAAATCCAGTGTTGCATCAATTTCTATATCAAGGTACCCCTTGCTGAAAATTTTTTCCTTAGCAATATTAATGTTCATAACTCTTGTAGTATTCTATAATAATATATTATTTATATAAAACCCTATTACTATTACGGCTGTGGATATCGGGATAAGTTTGTTATCCACATATCGCAAAGTTAATTACCTCTGGGCTTTCCACACGTATTAACAAATAATCCACCCGCTGTAATTTAATATTTCCGCTGTTTAAGGGCTTTTTCTAACAATTGTTAATTGTAAAATACAAGGTTATACCCAATAGGTAATTAACACGATATACACTGTTAATAGCACGGCCGGAATTTGTGTGGAGTTAGCAAAAAAGCCTATGTAGGGGTTAAAAACCTGTATTTGTTCTATATTTCTTAAGATAAGCCATGCAAAAAACACTGCTTTATCCACTGTGTTAAGCAATTATTAACAGCTGTCTGTGTATACAGGTTTCACGGATTGTTTCATACGCTTCCGGCCGGCCAATTTATAATATTGGTTGAATAGATTAAAAAATCTTGAAAATATTACTACACGGGCTATTTTAAATGTTATCCACATTTGTTCAATAGTTATATTCCCCTATTTTTGCCATCCTCTTTTTAAACTTATATATTATGTCTGTTATCCAAAGGATTCAGGAAAAGCAAAAATGGGTTTTTGGCACAATCGCTGCCGCCTTATTTATTTTTGTTATCCAGGATGCGTTTTTTAAAAGCGGTAATTCTTCCAGAGCTACCACTATTGGCAATGTTAACGGTGAAACTATAGAATACACCGATTTTGAAAATGAAGCAACCCTGATTAAAGAAGTTAATTCTCAACAGCAGATTGACCAAGACCAATTGAACGAGTATGTTTGGAGCCAATCTGTTAACAGAACACTTAATAAACAGGAAGTTGATAAACTTGGTTTGGTGTATAGCGGTAAGGAATTTGGTGATGCCGTGGCCAGTAACAACCCTCCGGAAAATATACGCAACCAATTTGGTGACCGCCAATCCGGTGCTTACAACCCGGAAATGGCCAAAGGCTATTTAACGCAGGTAAACGCACTGATTAAGAAAAACCCCAGTGCCGCACAGGCGCAAATGGCTTATTACAGTATTATTAAAACAACCGAAGACCAGGAATTGGCAAAAAAATACCAAAGCCTTGTAACAGGTGCTGTATATGCGCCAAAATGGCTTGCCCAAAAAACCAGCGCTGATAATAGTGCTATTGCTAACGTATCATTTGTAGAGGTGCCATACCAAACTATTGCAGATTCGTTGGTAAAGGTTAGCGATGATGAGGTGGCTGATTATATTAAACGGCACAGTAAAGAGTTTGAGCAAAAAGAGGAAACTAGGCAAGTTGCATATGTACCTTTTGACGCGTCACCTAGCCATACTGACTCTGCAGCGGTTATTGCTGATTTGGAGTCATCAAAGGAAGAATTTAGAACAACGACTGACTTAAAAACGTTTTTGCAAGCTAAGGAATCTAAATTGAGGTTTTACGATGGTTATATTGGTAAAGCCAATATACAACAGCCTAACAAGGATACTTTGTTTAAAATGCAAACTGGCCAACTTTTAGGACCGTATGTTGATGGAAACAGTTTTGTTGTAGCACGTTTAGTTGGCACTAAACAATGGCCAGATTCAGCCAAGGTGAGGCATATATTGGTGTCTACCCACCAGCCCGACCAAACTACAGGGCAGCTACAAAGGATAGCAGATGATAGCACAGCCAGCAAAAGGTTAGATAGTGCCATCGCTGAAATAAAAGCCGGCAAAAGCTGGGATTCTGTTTGTTTGAAGTATTCTGACGACCCAGGTTCTAAAACCAAAGGTGGTGTGTATGATTTTTTTGCAGCCAACGCCCAAATGGCTGAAACGTTTAATGATTTTTCGTTTGACGGTAAAAAAGGTGAGTTTAAAAAAATACATTCAGAGTTTGGATTTCATTATATGCAGGTGCTTGACCAAAAAGGTTCGCAAACCGCGTACAAGTTTGCTTACTTGGCAAAACCCATTGTAGAAAGCCAAGCCACTGACGACTCAGTAAGGGAAGAAGCATCTAAGTTTGCATCTTCAGTAACCGGTTCAAACAGCATGAAGTTATTTTACGACAACGCTGCAAAAATTGGCAAGCAGCCGATGGTAGTACCAGGTATTCAAGAAAATGCTTTTGCTATCGGTAACCCAGGCTATCCTGGTTCATTAGGTAAAGGCCGCCCTTTTATTAAATGGGTGTACCAAGCCTCAATAGGGTCTATCTCAGACCAGCCTTATAAATTTGGCGATAAGTATATAGTGGCAATACTTACTGGTATTAACAAGCCCGGTTTAATGAGTGTAGAAACGGCTAGGCCAATGGTTGAAGCGAAGATTAGGAGTGAGAAAAAGGCCAAGACAATAATCGACACAAAAATAAAAGGCGGCACGTTGGAAGCGATTGCGCAAAGCAATGGCCAACAAGTGCAGATTGCAGACAGCCTTTATTTTCAGTCAAGGGGTAAGTTTGGGTCAGTTGTTAACTCAGAACCCGCTGTAATAGGTGCTGCATTCAACAAACAATTACAGGGCAAGCTTAGCCAGCCCATAGCAGGCCTAAGTGGCGTTTTTGTAATAAAAGGCAACAGCATAGCGGGTGTAGCATCTACCGACACAAATTTAGAGGGCCAGCGCAAAGGATTGGAGTATACATTGAAAAGCCAAGTTATGCAACAGCAACAACCAAGGCAAGGTGGTATAAGCCCCTTACAAAAAGCGGCCGACATAAAAGATTACAGGTCTAAATTCTTTTAGCAAATTAGCCTTTATACTTTTTTTTAGAACGCCCCGCAAATTTTGTGGGGCGTTTTTATTAATACTGAATTAGGCTGCCTTGCTGAGGACTGAGTAGCCATATTTTAGTAAAAAGGGTTTATAGGAAAGAGGATAATGCTAACCAATGTTATAATGCTGTAATACGGAAGCCGTGTTGCGTTACTTACCGCTGGTAAGTTTGGGAAAAATGGAAAACTTAGAAAAAGTATTGGTTTTGACGTACAAAAATAGCATTGGTGTAAGGTTGAAATTGCGGAAATAACTGATTTGGTATTGATACGGGATAATTGTGCATTAAAAAGCAGACAGTTTATTGACCTTTTTCAAATTTATAATGGGAAAATACTAGAGATAATGTTGCTATGAAAAATTATGTGGGTTGCTAAAGTGACTACCATTTTACTTAGGCAACCCACATATTAAATCAGTCGGCATAGTATTGCCCGGATGGAATTTTAAATACGATGCTGTGTAGCATTTGCATCCATTGCGCCAATTGGTCTGCATGGGTTTTTTGCCAATTTTCGTATTTGTCAGCGTCGGCCGCATTACCAAAAAGCCATTGGTTATAGGCATCAAATATTTTATAGTCAACCAATTGTTTGTGCAGATCGAATAAGCGGTAAGGGTATTGTTTGGCGTTACCTGTGGTAACCCAGTCTAAAATGAAGCGCCACCGCAGTTCAATTAGGTTTTCTACCGAAACACTGTCAATTTTTTCGTTGATATTTTTGTTTAAGATGCGCGCTACCATATTTGTAAAACCCTTTCCACCAGCCGCGGCTTTTTTTAGGGTATTGCCTTCCAGTAATTTTTTATAGCCCTGTAGCAGCATGTTTTTTATCTCTTCCGTTCTTGGGGTATAGCTCTCAATATTTACAAATATCTCCCCGTACAATAGGCCTTTTAAAAGGTTACGGTTGTTTACATAATATTTGCAGGCATAATAATAGTTGCCGTTGTTGTTTACATCAGCTTGTATACCCTTTTCCCAGGTGTTAATGGCCGCAACAGCATCGTTATCCTGAAAAAGTAGGTCGCCATATTCGCTAAAAAGCACCCCGCTGGTGGGGAATTTCTTAACACCTTCTTTGTACATTTTAGTACCTTCTTTGTACTCAGCCAACTCTTTGTACGTTGAACCCAACAATTGGTAACACTGAACATCCGCATCGGGCCTTTCTGTTAGTCTTTTACCCAACTGGAGGGATGTTACAAAGTCGCGTTTTAAAATATTCGCGAAAAGCTGGTCTTTTAATAAAGCTAAGTTGTTTGGTTCGCCCTTTAATGCACTGTCTAGCGTTTTGCAGGCTGCATCAAAATCACCAGCCTGCATTTGGCTACGTGCCAATACTTGCAGCGAGTTTATACCCTGCGCCGATGTAGTTTGCAAAACAACTAAGGCAAAAGCCAACAAAGCTATTAATTTGGTCATATACCGTTTATTCGTGTATCAAGTGGGTAAGGAGGCCATCCCGCAGTTTTGGCTCAAACCATGTGCTTTTTGGGGGCATAACATTACCGCTGTCGGCAATGGCAAACAGCTGTTCAATGCTAACTGGGTAAAGGCTAAAGGCCGCTGCCATTTCACCGCCGTTAACTCTTTTTTCCAACTCCCCTAAGCCACGTATTCCGCCAACAAAATCAATATTTTTTTCGGTACGGGGGTCAAGGATGTTTAGCAACTTGCCAAGAATATTATCCTGCAAAATGGTTACATCCAGCACACCAATAGGGTCGTCGGCCAAAAAAGTTCCGGCCTTGGCAGTTAGTTTATACCATTTTTTTTGCAGGTAAAGGCCAAAATCGTGCAGTTGGGTTGGCTTAACTGCTTCTATAGCATCTTCTACCAAAAAATTTTCGCGCAGCTTGTTAATAAAATCCTCCGTTGAGTAGCCGTTTAAAGTTTTAACCAACCGGTTGTAGTCCATTATATACAGCTGGCTTGCCGGAAAAAGCGTGGTGAGGAAATAATCTGCGTCGGCCGATTTTTCGGCACCCAAGGCTTGCCTAACTTTTGCCGCAGATGCTGCGCGGTGGTGGCCGTCGGCTATATAGGTGCAGGGTACTTCTTTATCAAAATACTGGGTTATTGTTTTAACAACATCGCTGTCGCTCACTATCCAAACAGTGTGACTTATGCCGTCGTCTGCTGTAAAATCGTACACGGGGCCTTTTTTCATCCAGTTTTCAACAAGCTCATCAATTACTTGTACGTTGCGGTAGGCCAAAAACACATTGCCGGTTTGTGCGCCAATGGTTTTCATGTGGTCAATCCGGTCCTTCTCTTTTTCTGGCCTGGTAAACTCGTGCTTTTTTATAATGTTGTTTTCATAATCGTCAATACTGCTTACGCAAACCAAACCTGTTTGGCTTCGGCCATTCATTATTAGGCGATATATATAGTAGCATTCCCTGTCATCTCTAAACAGTACGTCACGTTTAATGAAGGCTTCTAAGTTTTGCTTTGCCTTTTCATACACCTCTACCGAATGCACATCGGTTGTTTCTGGCAAGTCAATTTCACTTTTAGTGATGTGTAAAAATGATGACGGGTTGCCTTGTGCTTCAATTTTCGCCTCGGCACTGTTTAATACGTCATATGGTTTGCTTGCCACTTGTTTGGCAAGTTGTGCGTGGGGCCTTAATGCTTTAAAGGGTCTTATGTTGCTCATTAATATATTATTGAATTTGGTAATCGCTTATTTAAGGTGTTTCTTTAACCATGGCTTATCGCAAAATATTGCATAAGGCTGCACAATGCTTCAACGCTGCTTAGCGGCATGGCATTGTACATAGATACCCTAAGGCCCCCTACACTTCTATGCCCCTTAATGCCCACCATGCCATTTTGTTTGCACTCGTCTAAAAAGGCTGTTTCAAGTGCTTCGTCTTTTAGGAAAAAAGTGGCGTTCATCAGGCTTCTGTCTTCTTTCGCTACAATTGGTGTGAAGAGTGGCAAGCTATCGAGCGTATTATAAAATAAGTTGGCCCTTACTTTCGCCCTCTTTTCCATCTCTGCAAGGCCACCCTCTTTTTTTATCCAACGCAATGTAAGCATGGCTACATAAATGGCAAATACCGGCGGTGTATTTAGTAAAGAATTGGCTTCTATATGGCTTTGGTAATCAAGAATGGGCGATATTTTTCGGTTTATAGTACCCAACAGGCTTTTTTTAACCACTACCAAGGTTACACCGGCCGCACCCATATTTTTTTGGGCACCGGCGTAAATAAGCCCGAACCTGTTAAAATCCATAGGCCTGCTAAAAATATCACTGCTCATATCCGCCACCAGCGGCACAGTTGTGTCGGGTATGGTGTGCCACTCTGTGCCTTCTACCGTATTGTTGGTAGTGTAATGCAGGTATTTTGCATCAGTGGGTACAGTAAACTCCTTCGGTATGTATGAGTGCTTTTTGTCTTTTGATGATGCAACAACGTTCACATTGCCAAATAGCTTGGCTTCTTTTATGGCTTTGCTTCCCCAAATGCCGTTATCGCAGTAAGCGGCTGTTTCGGTATCACCCAGTAGGTTAAGCGGTACTTGCATAAACTGGGTTGTAGCACCACCTTGTAAAAACAGAACTTCATGGTCTTCCCCTAACTGCATAAATTCCTTCACTAACAATTTGGCTTCTTCAATAACATCCACAAACCAGGAGGTACGGTGGCCTATTTCCAGTATGGATAACCCTAAATTGTTGAAATTTAAAATAGCTTCCGCAGACTGTGTTAAAACCTCCTGTGGAAGCACAGATGGGCCTGAATTAAAATTGTGCTTCTGCATTGTTACCGTTTGAGAGCGCAAAATAACGCAATTTGGCCCTAACGGCAATGGTAAACGGCTCAATTAGTCATTAAGGTCATTAGTCACTGGGTCATTAAGGTATTAATAAAAGGCCCTTGGAGATTATTTGTTTGAAAAAAACGCCCCCAAAAGAAAATCTATTTTTGCACAATATCAATTACCTTATTTACCCAATAACCATTGGCTAGAAGTTATTCAACGTCGCTAACGCCGCCCGAAATGGCAAACTTCATGGCATCTGCCGCAGGAATATTGTTCAGGGGTTTAATATTTTTCTTGGGCACAAAGTAAATAATGCCCGTGATGGCGTACGAGAGGGGTATGTACACAACGGCGTGGTCAAGCAAGTCAAAGTTTGTTGCATCGTCCTGTGTTATAAACCCAATGCGCCAAACATCTGGCCCGTCAACATTTACCAATACCGGCTTGGTAAACTTTTTCTTATTGCCTGCAAACGCCTCTAAAAAGTCTTTTACCGAGGTATAGATAAACTTTACTCCGGGCGTACGCTCCAGTACGGCATCAAAAAAGTCAATAATCTTTGTTACGATAAATGTGGAGGAAATACTGCCTACCAGCAACACAAATACTACCACCACCACAAAACCCAAGCCGGGGATGTGGCGAAGCTCACCAGTTTGGGTATTTAAAAAATTAGGGAAGAAATAATGGATGGTGGCGGGTAATATGCCGTCAACTTTGTCAAACAGCCAAAGGATGGAGTAAATACTAATGCCAGCCGGCACCAATACCACCAGCCCTTGAAAAAAAACCTGCAATAATTTTTTTATGCGTAGCCTTACAAGCAACCGGCGTCTTAAGTTAGTCATGGCTTTCCGGTTTTATTTAAAGCGTAAAGTAACCAATTTAATTGTTAACTGTGTATAAACATTCGTAACATATTCATTTTTAGACCGTTACAATATACTTGCAAATTGGCCCAATACCGCTCATCACAAATTACTGCCTTTTTAACGTTGGAAACTAAAATAACGAAAATAGTTTCCATAGTTTTGCGCCAGATTTTATTGAAATTATGGAACCGAAGGAAAGGATATTACAAAAAGCTGCAGACTTGTTTTTTAGGTACGGCATACGGTCTGTTACCATGGATGAAATTGCAGGCCAGTTGGGCATATCTAAAAAAACAATCTACCAGTATTATACCGACAAAGATGAAATAGTTGAAGGTATAATTGACAGAGAGATAGTGCAAAACGAATGTAAATGCAACACGTATTGCAGCGATAGTGAAAACGCGATACATGAAATTATGCTGTCTTTGGATGGCATGGAAGAAATGCTAAAAGCTACCAACCCGCTGATAATGTACGATTTGGAGAAACACCATATAAAAGCCCATAAAAAGTTTAAAAACCACACCGGCCAGTTTTGGTACAATATAATAGTAGACAACTTGGAAAGGGGGATAAAAGAAGGCTTGTACCGGCCAGAGTTGAACAAAGACATTGTGGCAAAATACCGCATAGAATCGGTATTTATAAGTTTTAACCAAGATATGTTTCCACATAGCAAATACATGATCAGCGATGTGGGCAGAGAAATTGGCACGCTATTTCTATACAGCATAGCGACACAGCAAGGGGTGGAAATGATTGAAAAATATAGCCGTGAGGCAAACCAAAACAAACAGAAACTGTATGTATAAAAAAAAGATGATCACGGTGGCATTGATGCTAATAGCCACTTACCTAAACCACAGGGTACAAGCCCAACAAAAGCCAACACCGGAAAAACATGCGTTTTCAATTCAACAGTGTATTGATTTTGCGCATGCGCATAACACCCAAGTGAAAAATGCGTTGATCGATTATCAGCTACAAGTGCAAACTAACCGCGGAGTAACAGCAGGAGCATTGCCTAAAGTTACGGCAAGTGCAGGGCTGACAGATTATATTGATATACCTACCAGCCTGCTGCCAGGCGAAATTTTTGGCGGCACACCGGGTACATTTATACCCGTTAAGTTTGGTACCAAGTACAACTCCAACGTAAGCGTGAGCCTGCAACAAGCAATATTTGACGGCCAAGTGTTTGTAGGGCTAAAGGCAAGGGAAACCTCGCTTAAATATGCAATGAAGAATGTTGAGGTTACGGAGCAAGCAATAAAAGTAAACATCTACAAGATTTACTACCAATTAGTAGTTTCAAAAACGCAAATTGATTTGATTAATGCCAATATTGCCAGGGCTCAAAAACTGGCAAGCGATACCAAGGCAATACATGACAATGGGTTTGGAGAACAAATTGATGTTGATAAAGCAAATGTGCAGCTAGCCAACCTACAAACGGAGAAAGTGAAACTGCAAAATACCATAGATAACGGCTATTTGGGTTTAAAGTATTTACTAGGCATGCCCATTGCCGATGAATTGGTGCTTACCGATGGCATTACTGAAGACGATATAAAAACAGGCTTAATGGATGACACCGCCTACCAATATACAGACCGGAAAGACTTTCAGTATTTGCAATTAGTGCGTACGCTGAACGATTTTAATATAAAACGCTACCAATTAAGCGCACTGCCCGTACTAAGCCTAAGCGGCGTTTATACAAAAACAGCCCAGCGCTCTAAGTTCGACATTTTTGGCAAAGGCGATTGGTTTACAACTTCTTATTTGGGCCTAAATATTAGTGTTCCGTTATTCGATGGTTTTGCGCGTAAATCTAACCTGCAATCTGCGCGGCTGCAATTGAATAAAACAGATAATTTGATAGACGACTTGAAGATATCCATCGACAATGCAGCGAGCCAAGCAAAAAGCAGCTTTTCCACGGCTATTTTAACCTTGGACTACCAAAAAAAGAACATGGCTTTAGCGGAACAAGTGTATAGCCAAACAAAAAAGAAATATGAGGCCGGTGCAGGCTCAACCACCGATATTACCAATGCCGAAACAGACCTAAAAACAGCCCAAACCAATTATATAAGCGCCATGTATGATGCCATTATTGCCAAAATAGATTACAACAATGCCATCGGTAAACTTAAATAACCCATTAACTATGCGTAACCACACCACCAAAAAAGTTTATATGCAAAAGATAACGACCATTTTATTTATTGCCGCAAGTATTGTTATGGCTTCATGCGGCAGCAAACCCGCAGGGGATTTATTGGCAAAGAAAAAGGCCACGTTAGACAGCTTGAAAACTGAACAACAAAAAATAGCCGATGCCATAGTAAAACTGCAAGACGAGATTGCAAAAATTGATACATCTGCCGGCAGCCTGCAAAAGGCCGCGCTGGTATCATTGTCTGTAGTTGGCACAGAAAACTTTAAGCATTACCTTGATTTGCAGGGTAAAGTGGAAGCCGTTAATATATCCTATGTTACCCCAAGAAACGGCACAGGCGGCCAAGTAAAACAACTGTTTGTAGTTAAAGGCCAGGCCGTACACAAAGGCCAGTTGCTGCTTAAGCTGGATGATTTGTTGCCAAGCCAAACAGTTAAGGCAGCCCAGCAGGCTGTTGCTTCTTGGCAGGCTCAATATAATAACTACGCCGATGTGTACAAACGCAGAAAAAATTTGTTTGACCAAGGGATAGGCACAATCATTCAATTGAACGGCGATAAAACAGCCGCCGACAATGCCCAGGCACAATTGATTGCGGCTGAGGAAAACCTAAAAACTGCACAGGAACAGGTAAATTTTACCAACGTATACAGCGATGTGGAGGGTGTAGCCGAAGACGTTAATGTTAAGGTAGGGGAGTTTTTTACACCGGCTGCACAACAAATTAAGGTTGTAAACACCAATGATTTAAAAGTTACCGCCAACGTACCCGAAAATTACACCACCAGTGTTAAAGAAGGCGACAGCATACTGGTGTCTTTTCCAGATATAAATAAAATGGTTAAGGCCAAGATAAGTGTAGCCGGCAAAATCATCGACCCCAACTCAAGGTCTTTTTACATAGAAGTACACCTGCCAGCGGATAAAGATTTAAAGCCAAACCAAATAGCCAACGTTAAAATACAGGATTATAGTGCAGCCAATGCCATAACCATACCCGTAAATACATTGCAAACGGATGAAAAGGGCAAGTTTGTTTTGGTTGCCGAAACAATAGCTGGTAAGCTTACTGCAAAAAAGAAACCTGTAACAGTTGGGCAGTCTTACGGCGACAAAGTAGAAATTTTAAATGGCTTGCAAGCAGGCGATAAACTCGTTACCGAAGGGTACCAAGCCTTGTACAATGGCCAGCCGTTAACAACGGCACTGTAAGCAGTTTACAGCAACCAGCTAAAAATAGGCAGGGCAATAAGCAATTGAGTTGTACTACCTGCCACTAAAAATTTCAAACTAATTGTATGAGTGTTATAGAAAATATTAAAGACAATTTTAAACAGTTTGGACCAACATCCTGGGCGGTTAAAAACAAAACATCCATATACCTGCTGATGCTAATTTTAAGCATCATTGGTATTGTACAGTTTTTAACGTTGCCAAAAGAGCAGTTTCCCGATATTGTGATACCCTATATTTATGTGCAAACGCCTTATATAGGCAACAGCCCCAAAGACATTGAGAACTTGGTAACCAAACCTATTGAAAAGCAGATTAAGGGTATATCGGGTACAAAAATAAACAAGGTAACCAGCACATCGCAGCAAGACTATTCGGCAATCATCGTTGAGTTTGATACAAAGGTAGATAAGGACGTGGCCTTGCAAAAAGTAAAAGATGCCGTTGACAAAGCCAAGCAGGACCTGCCGACCGACTTGACCACCGACCCAACCGTACTGCAGGTAAACCTGAGCGACCAGCCCATTATGTATGTAAACGTAAGTGGCAACTACGATGTAATGCGGCTAAAAAAGTTTGCTGATGACCTAAAAGATAAATTGGAAGACCTAAGCCAGCTAAACAGGGTTGACTTAGTGGGCGCACCAGAACGTGAGTTTCAAATTAATGTTGACAACTACCGCATGCAAAGTGCCAGCCTAACTTTTAACGATATATCAAACGCGGTACAAAGCGAGAACGCCGATATAACAGGCGGTTTGTTAGAGGTGGGGAGCATGAAGCGTACGCTGCAATTGAAAGGCCAGTTTAAAACTGCGGCTGACATTGCCCGCGTGGTACTGCGCAATTCAAAAGGCGGCATCGGATACCTGAAGGACATAGCTACCATTAAGGATACTATAAAAGATAAGGAGAGTTACGCGCGCCTTGACGGGCAAAACGTAATTACCCTGAACATTATAAAACGCAGCGGTGAAAACTTGATTGAAACCTCCGAGGCGGTAAATGCGTTAGTGGCCGAAATGAAGAAGTCCACCTTCCCGCCCGACCTTAAAGTGGTTATCACGGGCGACCTTAGCACCAAAACGCGCACATCGTTTAACGACCTGGTAAACTCCATTGTGATAGGGTTTATATTGGTGCTCATCATCCTCATGTTCTTTATGGGTGTGGTTAATGCGTTTTTCGTAGCATTAAGCGTTCCGCTAAGCATGTTTGTGGCGTTTGTTTTTCTGCCGCTGGGCGATGTTATCATTGGTACGCATATAACGCTAAACTTTATCGTGCTTTTTGCCCTGCTGTTTGGTTTGGGTATTATAGTGGATGATGCCATTGTGGTAATTGAAAATACCCACCGGATTTTTGCGGAGGGTAAGGGTAAAATAACCTCCACCAAATCGG
The DNA here is from genome assembly GCA_903882935.1 of uncultured Parafilimonas sp. Taxonomy (GTDB): domain Bacteria; phylum Bacteroidota; class Bacteroidia; order Chitinophagales; family Chitinophagaceae; genus JABDFW01. Next base: position 47,188 of record CAIRZB010000004.1, read on the forward strand.
CCATGATGGCGGCTGGTGAGGTATTTGTACCGGTGTTTGTGGGTACAGCCACCACGCTGGCCCCGTTCTTTCCGTTGCTGTTTTGGCCGGGGTTAATCGGTAAATTCATGGTGTACCTGCCAGCGATGCTTATTTTTACCCTTACTGCATCGTTGATTGTGGCCTTTATTATGAACCCCGTTTTTGCGGTAGATTTTATGAGCCACAGTGAAGAGGAAAAAGAAACCCCCAAAAGTACCGTGTTTAAGAAGCCCGGCTTTTGGATAGCCATTGGCTTGGGTATTTTGCTCGACTTTTTGCAGCAACCTTTTTTCGGCAACCTATTAATATCGTTTGCAATCTTAATCGTACTTAACAAATATGCTATAGAGGGCCTGATACACAGTTTTCAAAACCGTGTGCTGCCTTGGATTATGGGCCATTACGAAACCTTGCTGCGTTGGGCACTGCAAGGTTGGCGGCCGGTAGGTTTGTTGTTGGGTACCATCGCGCTGTTAATAGTATCGTTTATGCTATTTGTCGGTTCTATCACATCTGGTCGGGTACAGATTGAATTCTTCCCCAAAGGCGATCCCAACCAAATATATGTTTACCTTAAATTGCCGGTGGGTACTTCAGTTAATTATACCGATTCAGTAACGCACGTGTTGGAAGGCCGGGTATATAAAGTGCTGGGCATTGACAATAAAACAGGCAAAAAAAATGATATTGTTGAGAGCGTAATAACCAATATTGCCATTGGTGCCAACGACCCCCAAAGCGGTGACCAAAGCACCCACCCCGAGCTGGGCAGGATACAGGTATCGTTTGTGGAGTTTGCACAACGGCATGGTATTGCAACGGCCCCGTATATGGACCAGATACGTGCCGTAACCAAAGGCATACCCGGTGCGCAAATAGCGGTTGCCCAAGAATCTTCAGGCCCGCAAACTGACCCACCCGTTAACATTGAGGTTTCTACCAATGCAGACGATTTTAACGCGTTGATAAAAACTGCGGTTAACCTTAAAAACTTTCTTGATTCAGCACAGGTGGCCGGCGTTGAAGAATTAAAAATGGATATTGACCTTACCAACCCCGAGGTAACCTTAACAGTAGACAGGGAACGGGCGAATATTGAGGGTGTTTCTTCTGTACAAATAGGCCAGGAAATACGCACAGCCCTGTTTGGCCGGGAAGTGTCAAAAATTAAAGAAGGTAAGGACGAATATAAAATACAGTTGCGCAACAATGCCATACAGCGTAAAAGTCTAGATGAGTTGCTAAACATGAAGGTTACATTTTTTGACCAATCCAGCGGCGGCCTCAAAAATATACCCATCATCAATTTGGTTAAGGTTGATTACACCAATACCCTTGGCAGCGTTAAGCACAAAAACCAAAAAAGGGTCATAACCTTAAAATCGAATGTACTAAATGGTTTTACACCAACAGCGGTAAACCAAGTACTGGCTGCCGATATTCAAAGTTTTCATGGCAAGGCCGACGGGGTTAATATTGAGCAAACAGGTGAGGGCGCCCAGCAAGCAGAAACGTTGGCATTTTTGGGCAAAGCCTTGTTTATTGCCTTGGGTCTTATATTGTTGTTCTTGGTGTTGCAGTTTAACTCGGTAAGCAAATCCATCATCATATTAACGGAGATTATTTTTAGCGTTATCGGCGTGTTCCTTGGTTTTACCATAACAGGCATGACGGTATCTGGCATCATGACCGGCTTAGGTATTGTTGGCCTTGCTGGTATTGTGGTTAAAAACGGCATATTGGTAATTGAGTTTGCCGATGAGTTGCGTGGCCGGGGCTTAAAAACGCGCGAAGCCGTTGTACAGGCTGGCAAAACTCGTATTATACCAGTGTTACTTACTGCCTTGGCGGCTATACTTGGCTTGGTGCCGCTTGCTGTTGGCTTTAATATTGACTTTGTAAAAATGTTCAGCGAGCTAAACCCACACATCTTTTTTGGTGGGGACAATGCGGTGTTTTGGAAGCCGCTTTCGTGGACTATTATTTTCGGCCTCGCTTTTGCATTTTTTATGACGTTGATTATAGTGCCCAGCATGTACTTGATAGCCGAGCGTTTACGCAGGCCCATGCGCAGGCATTTTGGTGGCAAATGGGTATCGTTTATGGGCATACCACCCCTTACGGTTATCTTCTTGGTGTTGATGTTGCCTTATACATTAATTAGGCACAGGATAGATGTTGCCAGAAGAAAAAGGAGAATGGCAAAAAACTTAACTGCCAATGAAGCTTTTAAGGGAAGTTGGTTTTAAATAATTGGATACACATTTTTTACAGTTGGTTTGGTTGAGTAGGTTCCGCCAAGCGGAGCAGCAAACCGCCCTGAGTCTTCAGGGCGGTTTTTGTTGCAATGCGGTAAGGGTAAAGCAAGTACATAGCGTAAAAAACACCCCGGCTAAAATTTTATTGCATATTTTTTCTTGTACAATAGCATAAAATCTATATTTTTGCGCCCTTGAATTGAAAAACAGATTAAGCTTTTTTTCAATTCGGGCCTATAGTTCAGTTGGTTAGAGCATCCCGATACAATCGGGAGGGCTTTGGTTAAAATGTTTATAGAGGGGCCTATAGCTCAGTTGGTTAGAGCATCTGACTCATAATCAGAGGGTCCTTGGTTCAAACCCGAGTGGGCCCACATTTACCACCCCGATAAAATTTGGGGTGGTTTTTTTATGTTTTACGTCTACATTCTTTATTCTGTTTCCATTAATAAATACTATGTTGGATATTCTGCCGACACCGACAGCCGTTTATATAAACATAACACAAAGCACAAGGGTTTTACCGGCCAAGTGAATGACTGGGCATTAGTTTACACAGAAGCGTTGCCGGATAAACCACAAGCCCTGAGGAGAGAAAAACAAATAAAGCAATGGAAAAGCCGCAAGGCCATAGAAAAATTGATTTACCCAGTTGGTTAGGGCATCCCGATGCAATCGGGAGGGTCCTTGGTTCAAACCCGAGTGGGCCCACATATACCACCCCGATAAAATTTAGGGTGGTTTTTTTTATGTTTTACGTCTACATTCTTTAAAAAAATTCCCGTTTACTGGATTTGTGGAGACACAAATCCGGGCAAACGCCCCCGGTTGTGTCCCCACAACCGTTTCATGGGCTTGACCATACGGCCTTGGTATTTTTTTCAAAAAAAATCAGCTAAACCAAATTGCGGATAGTCATTAATTTTTCTATCGCTTTAGGGGCTTTAAAAAGCTTTTTCTATAGGTAAAAAGGCAAAGCAGTCATTTTAACTTAATGGCTGCCTTAGCTATTTTTATTGGGTGGCATGCAACATCAAAGCCGCCGTTTAGTAGGGTTTATGGCTTTTTAGGTACTACAGCCAGCATGGGCGTTGCTTCATAACGGTTAATAGCGGCAGCGGGGTCATTGGCAATAAATTGTTGCACTAAGGCCTCGTCTTCTACCTCAACTATGCCTAAACCATAAACCCCGTTTGGGTCAAGCACAGGCCCAAAGGCCAGTACAAAGCCTTTGTCCATCAGCGCTTTCCAATACGCCACATGCAACATCATAACGCTACGCTCTTCAGCACTCATATCTTGGGCAAAAGTTGGGCGCGGTGGTATAAGCTTTAAAACAAAATACTTTTTCATGTGGCAAGGTTTTACGCTAAAATAAAATCTAAAGGGCAGTGTCCCAAAATTGTTGTTTAGTTTAAACCAAATTTATGGTGTGGAATTTTCAAAAAAGCGCAATGCGCCCGTGGGGCATTTATTAACCTGGGCAATTATTTCCTCTGTGGTGGCACCTTGCATATTAACCCAAGGCCGCTCATTAAGGTTAAAAACGGTAGGCATTTGGGTTACGCAACGGCCTGAATGTTTGCAAAATTCTGGCTTCCATACTACGGTAACCTGCCCGTTGGTGTATTTTAACTGCTTTTCGGCATCAGCATCATTATAGGTGTAGGTTCTAACCAAAATATCGCCCTGCAGAATTTTAGATATGGGGCAGGCCTCTGCTATTTCAAGCAGTTTACTCCGCTGCTCGGCAGTAACTTCCTGTAAAAAGTTTATGTCCCGGTCAATTATTGTAATAACCGTATCATCCTTTTTGGTTTGGTACAAATTTGCTTTTACGGCAATATGGGCTATATCCCAACCCTTTCGGTCAATATACATCCGCAATGTAATCAGCGTACACGACGCAAGCGACGATAGCAGCAATGTATAAGGGTCGGGGCCAGTGTCAGCACCGCCTGCTTTCACCGGTTCGTCTGCCATAAATTTACCGTTGCGCCAGGTAATTTCGCAGGCGTATTTAACTAAGCCTATACTGCCTTCCAATGGGTTCTCGAGCATATATTTCATATCTCGTTCATTTAATATTATGTGTTAAAAAGCATTTTGGGTACACCACACAAAAACGCTGTGGTACACCCAAATTACTCAAAAAAAATGTAAACCGGGCTTAATTTTTACAGGTGTGCCCTTAACATCCAAGCCAATTTTTCGTGTTGTTCCATCAGGCCGGTTATAAAGTCGCTCGTACCTGCGTCTTCATATTTTGTGGCAAAAACGTTGATGTTTTGCCGTATAAATATGATGATGCCTTCATGGTCAGCAAGCAATTCTTTAGTAAAACCGGCACTGGTATTATCCTGGTTGCTTTTTTCCGTAAGGTGTGTTAGCCGTAAAAATTCAGCCAATGTAGCAGGTGCATAATGGCCAAGGGTGCGTATGCGTTCGGCAACGCTATCAACTACCTCTGCCAGCTGGGTGTATTGGGCTTCAAAAAATAGGTGCATGCTGTGAAAATCAGGGCCTTCCACATTCCAATGTGCATTGCGGGTTTTGGTGTACAGCAAAAACTCATCCGCCAGTAGTTTGCTCAATTCCAATGCTACAGCATTTCTGTTGGCTTCGGAAATTCCAATTTCTGTGTTCATACGATTAGTGTTTTAATTGTTGTTAACAAACGGCCATAAAGGTATCATAATCTTTAGGTATATGTTTTTACGCGCTAGTCAATAAGTGGTCATCTATGTAATTTAAAACAACCATAACATAGCCAGCGCAAGTAACATGCTGTTTGTAGGCAAATTGTACGCCATCTTTGCCGCTGTAGTTTGTAATTGGTAAATACATATTGCCTTATTGTTTAAATTTATCGCCAAAAAGATAATTTTACCAGCTATTCATCCGTTGTAGTGTACCAAAAATGTTACTATGCATAAATTCTTACCCCGACCACTTTTAGTGATTGTGATATTATCGGTTTGTTTGCGCCTTAACGCCCAAGACAAAACCACACCCAAAAGCGATTCTGTTAGCACGGCACCCGTGGAGGTTAGTGTGGTGAATGCAAAAAACCTACCACGCAAAGGCGAGTTGGTGTTATTTATATCGCAAAAAACGAAGAAGGTGTATAGTGCATATACCAATGCCGAGGGCAAAGTAACTACCCGTTTGCCTGCCGGGGACGATTATACGGTTACCGTAAAAGCTTTTACCGATTCCGCAAAATATGGCACCCTTAACATACCCGCCCTGGCACCTGGCCAACATTTTAGAGATGCGCTTGGGGTTGATATTATGTACGAACCCGGCCGTGAATTTACCCTAAACGATGTTAAGTATGATGTGGGAAAAGCCACCTTAAGGCCAGAATCGTTTAAGCAATTGCAGGATCTGTTTGAGTACCTGCAATGGAAGACTGATTTAAAAATTGAAATTGCCGGCCATACCGATAATGTGGGTAAGGCGGAAGATAACCTGAAACTATCCCAACTGCGTGCTGAATCGGTTAGGGAATGGCTGCTTAAAAAAGGCATTGGTGCAGACCGTATTGTTGCCAAAGGCTACGGCGCAACTAGGCCTATTGCAGACAATACCACAGATGTTGGACGGCAAAAAAATAGGCGCACGGAAGTGCATATTATAGATTAGCTGGCGTTTGCAAACACATTTTACTGTAAACTATAAAGGCTGCGCAACTATTGCACAGCCTTTATAGTTGTATAAAACACCGTATACGGCTTGTTTAGTTGCTATTGGCTTTAAATACCCTGATAAAATTACCGCCCAGTATTTTCTCCACGTCAGTTTTGCTGTAACCCCTTTCCAACAAAGCCTTGGTTATTTTAGGGTAGTCCTCCACCCCATCCAGGCCTTTGGGTGATGATTCGCTTCCGTCAAAGTCGCTGCCCAGGCCCACATGGTCAACACCTATCAGCTTAACAATGTAGTCAATATGATCAATCAACAGCGAAATGGGCGGCCGCATGTCTTGCACCTCGCTATTGTATTTGTTAAAAAGGTCTTCGTCGGCAAAATAAGGCTCACCATTTTTTGCCAGTAACGAATCGTGCTCGGCCTTATGCTTTGCGGTAAACAGCTTCAGCTTTTTATTATACGTGCTGTCCAAAAACCCTGAGTAAAAGTTTAACTGTATTACGCCGCCATTTTTACCCAAGGCCCGTATTTGGTCATCGTTCATATTGCGGGGTACAGGGCAAAGGCTGTACACGCAGCTGTGCGATACCAGTACCGGCTTGGTGCTTGTGTTAATAGCATCAAAAAATGTCTGTACCCCCACATGCGATAAATCAACCAGCATACCCAGCTTGTTCATGTGCGCAACAATTTCCTTCCCATAATCGTTCAGGCCTTTCTTTTGGCCGTGGTTTTTCAACGTATCCAAGGTTTCTGCCCAAGCTGAGGAGGCCCAACTGGTTGAGTTGTTCCAGGTAAGGGTCATATACCTCGCACCGCGGTTAAAAAGTTCGTCCAAATTATCCAAATTATCCTCCATCATGTGGCCGCCTTCCACGCCAATCATGCTGGCAAGCTTATGTTCTTTAACGGCTTTTTCTAGGTCGGCAGGTGTTTTAACCAACATCATTTTGCTAGGGTTGCGGGCTATCCAGGCATACAGGGTATCAATTTGCATGTTGGCAAAATTGTAAGGGTTTTTTTGCTGGCCGTTGCAAAACACTGAGAATATCTGCACATCAACGCCGCCCGCTTTAAGCCTTTTTAGGTCGGTATAGGCTTTGCCTTTCAAATTTTGGTCAATGCTATAGCCCTTGCTGATGGCCGTGGTTAGAATGTCGTTATGCGAATCTACCAAAATAGCATTTTCGTGAATTTGTTTGTAAAGCTGCGCCTGCAGTTGGCCAATGGTTAACAGCAGCACGATAAATAAGGCGTTCGTAATTTTTTGCATGATTGTTTGTGTTGGATGTTTACTTTGCTGTACCGTAAAAATATAGTTTATTGTTTTACCTGAGTAGAAATGCCAACAGGTACACCATTATTATTGCGGTAAAACCCATTAGCACCGAAGCGGCTGAGTATACCTTAAGCACGGTGCGCATTTGCAACCCGGAGAAATTGGTGATAACCCAAAAATACGCATCGTTGGCATGGGAGATGAACATGGAACCCGCGCCCATAGAAAGCACGCAGAGCAGCCGGCCCGTTTCGGAGCCAAGGCCCAGTGCCACCAACAATGGCTTAACAATGGATGCTGCCGTTATGATGGCTACCGTGGATGAGCCTTGCGCGGTTTTTAACAAAAACGTAAGCAGGAACGGAAACAAAAGCCCCAAACTGGCCAACGGTACTGAGCTGCTGAAATGCTCCCCAATTTTTGTGGCGGCCAACACTGCACCAAATGCGCCCCCGGCCCCAATAATTACTAATATGCCTCCGGCTTTTTCTGCCGCTTCCTGTAACAACCGAGCTGTTTTTGCATGGGTATGGTTTTTACCAGCCATAAATGCCAGTGCTATGCCAAAGCATAACGCCACCACAGGGTCGCCAAAGATGCCAAAAAGATTTGTAAGCAAACTGCTGCCAAAGCTATTTACCGTAAAAACCGACTTTGCGGCAATCAGCAAAATAGGCACGATAATCGGTAAAAATGCGGGCAATACTTTTGGGTTATTTAATGCCGTTTTTGGCTCATCTTCCCATTCGGGTTCGTCGGCAATTTTTTTGCCTGCATAGTTGGCCCAGGCAAATGCCACCAGCATTACCGGCAAGGCAACCACAATACCCAGCAGTATTAGGCGGCCGTAGTCAACCCCTAACGTAAATGCTGCGGCTGCCGCGCCCGGGTGCGGTGGTATAAGGCAGTGTACCGCATACAGCCCTGTTGCCAAAGAAACACTCATTACAACCGCCGATGCCCCAGTGCGTTTTGCCAAGGAGCGGTTAAGCCCGCTTAGTACTATGTATCCGGAATCGCAAAAAACTGGCAGGCCCACAATAAAACCGGTAATGCCCATGGCCAGTGCGGCGTAGCGCTTGCCCGTTTTATTAAGGATGTAAGCTGCCATTACACCGGTGCTACCGGTGCTATGCAGTATAACGCCCAGCGTGTTGCCAAGCACAATAATAAACCCCAGCGACTTAAGGATGTTGCCAAAACCCTCTTTGGCAGTAAATATTAACTCAGCCATCTGCATGTTTGCACCAAGGCCTGTAACCAAACATGCTAACAATAGGGCAAAAAAAGGATGCACCTTATACTTTGCAGTAAGTAAGATGATGATTGTGATGCCAAAAAGTAAACTTATTTGTAGTTGGATAAATGAAACGGCCATGTTAAAATGCTTTGCCGCTGGTAAGATATAAACAAATTAACAGATTTTTTTGGCTGGTAATAAAATCCTCTATACTTTCACGCCCCGTAAGTAAAAAAGTAGGCCCCCCGAAGAATCGGGAGGCCGCAACCAAAACTAACTGCTTATGAGAAAAATTGTATCTTAAGTAATTTTCTACGCTTTTTTATTTCCCCCACTCACATTCACAATATAAAGGTACAAGATAAATGTACCAAACGCAATCAAAAAATCTTTAAAATCTGCGTTTTAAGCGGTGAAATAGGCACATTAAGCACTCTTTAACATTACATTCAATGGGTTACAATCAAGTTGCCTTGGTTCTGCTTGCTATTTAACCGCCCTTTTAGTTTTTTTTAAAAACCATTTAAGCACCAGCCCTTTAGCAACACACCTGTTTAATTTGTTAAATTTGTAAAAACAAGCGCATGTACCTTACGGGCAGTGATGAATATTTTATGCAATTTGCCCTTAACGAGGCCGTTAAAGCCTATGAAGAGGACGAAGTGCCTGTGGGGGCGGTGGTGGTTGTTAACAACAGGATAATCTCCCGTGGCTATAACCAAGTAGAACGGCTAAATGATGTTACTGCACATGCCGAAATGATTGCCCTTACCTCAGCGTTTAACTACCTGGGCTCAAAATATGTAACCAACGCCACCCTTTTTGTTACCCTCGAGCCCTGCCTAATGTGCTGCGGTGCACTGTACTGGAGCAAGATAGGCCGCATAGTGTATGGTGCCAATGATGAAAAGAACGGATTTAAGCATATAACCAACCTACACTGGCCTTTTCACCCAAAAACGCAACTGCTTAAGGGCGTTTTGGAAGAAGACTGTGCCAATATTGTAAAGAACTTTTTTAAGTCGAAACGATAAATGCCAGGTTTTATGCGGCGGCATTACCTACATGTAAGTCGCCCTCTTTCTTCCAAATATTGCCAATGAGGGATGAACTCATTTGCGCAATGTATTTGTATGGCCAAGTTATAAGCATTAAAATGGTTTGTTTGCTGTCGTCCTGCACGGTTGGGTCAAAGCTTTCCACCTGTTGGATGGTAAAGGTTACGCGGAGGGTGGCCGTATTTGAAATAATGGCCACACCATGCAAAACAAAACTATATGGCATCCCTTTTTTGTAGCAATGCAGTTCCGCCGCAAAAACATCCCATGTTTTTTCTACCAGCGGAAAATAGCTACAGTCAAATACAAGGGTATTTTCGTCCAAAAAATCCAGATGCCGTATAATGGCAACAGGCAGCTTTTGTGACGATTCGTTGAAGCAAAAAAACGTAGCTTGGTCAAGCTCCTTTATTTTCCTCAGGTAATCAGTTTGGTGTGTGTGGTGGTGTTCCATAAATTACTGTTATAGCTGTTAATCGGTTTATTATTATATACGCTTAAATATGTTAATCGGTTGTATATGCACAACATTAAAATTTTAGCAGTTTTGGTCCACCAATGTATAACGTACATCCTTTAATACTAAAAACGTGCCGTGTTTAAAAAGCGGTAACCCATCACATCCTCATGCTTTTTAGTAAATGGCCAGTACCCAGTTGATTATACCATACGCCAAAATGACGAATTTGGATTCATCTAAAAAAGGTGATAAATCACCAATTTTAAAAAGTTTACACGGTATTTTATGTTGCTGCGGTGCAATTGTGCTACAACACGTCCTGTAGTACCTGTAAGCTTTTTAACTCCCCAAAATCCTGTATGTGCAGAGTAAAAAATTGTAGGTAGGCATGCAATAGGTTTCTTCTGGCTGCCCTGTTTAACGGAATGGCCTCCAGGTCACTATAAAACATAATGTTGTTAATGGCCGAGGTAGCCTTAGCCAAATCGTCAGTTAAATAAAAGCCGTGTTGCGGTATGTTTTGCACAAAAGCCCCCTCCTTAAGGTCAATCACCGGGGTTTGGGCACTGTATTCCCCATGCATACGCAAACCCAGTTCAGTAGCAAAATGCAGTGTAAAGTATAAGGGCAGGTTAGCAGTTAAGGCATCATTGCCTTTGTCGAGCTGGGTAAGGGAACCTTCCACCAAGTAAAACAACTCTGGGTTGGCCTCCGGTTGTTTCAGGCATCGTTGAAGCAGTTCTATCATGTACATAGCCGCCGCATTTTTTACAACGTTGTAAAACATATGCTCATATAAATAGCCCCATTGGTAATCCTTAATAAACTGCAGGTTTTTAAGTTCGTTATGGTATACCTCCATATCAAGCATGGAGCCTGGTTGAAAGTAGCTGCTTTTGCCCTGGCTGGTTTTGCTGCCTTTGCGCACGCCTTTTACTATATAGGTTTGCACCCCAAACAGCTCAGTATACGCCGTGGTAATTACACTGGTTTCACCATACGGTATGGTGCGTAATACTATGCCTTTTGTTTTGTGGGTCATTGCTTTAAATAGTCAGAAAGTCGGGAAGTCCGAGGAAAAGTCGGAAAGTCCTGGTTACAGGAAGTCGGAAAGCAAGAAACTTGTTAGACGGACGCAAAGTCGGGAAACAAAAAATAGCCAAAAAGATACAAAGACACGAACGGCAGGCGGAAATGTGCGGAAAATTAGCCCGCATGTTCAGAATAATGAAACCAAACGATTGGAAGAGCAGTTAACCAACTTCTTTGCATTCCTGTTGGCTTTTTGCATCGTTAGCCTACCCCCTCTAATTACCCTTTATTTGACGCTTAAAACCCTTAGCCCTCCGCTGACTTCTTGACTATTACCCCGTTCTCCCGGACTTTCTTGCCGACTTCCGGACTCTCCACCGGAGTTCCGGATTTTTCCTCTTGACTCTCGCACTTTTTCTTTAATTCAACGAATTACGAAGTGCGTTAAGCATCACCAATACTTCCTTACACATTAAATAGAGCTTCTCAAAGTCGGCTTTCGAAATAATATTTCTTCTTGCAGCTATAAATATGCAGCCAACAACTTCTATATCCGACCGGATGGCGATACCCAAAAATCTCTTGAATTCAGGGTTTGTTTGGCCAGTTGAACCCTCCACAATATTTAACGAAACCAAATCAGCAGCCCTTTTAATTTGCGAAGCAAATACATACACTTCTTCTTTAGGAAACTTAGCAGCACTGTCGCTAACCACGCCAGACAAGTCCAGTGCCTTTTGCCATACTATAAGCTTCTCAAATTTAAATGGCTAAATATGTTTTAGGGTGAATATATTTTCGCAATTGAAAAACCCTAGAAAGTTGGCGGAAGTACCCATTTCCTTACGCTAAAGCACACCTGACTTTCAGACTTTTGGTCTTTCCTCACTATTCGTAATACTGACTTCCTGTCTTACGGTCTCTACCCCTCAAACGTGCTATAAAAATAAGGCGTCTTCGCTTCAAATTCGGCACTGCAGGTATCTACCATTTTGTATACCCTTGTAATGCCGGCAGCTTTGCGTTTTTCGTACACCTGTTCTTCGGTAACGTGGTTTTGCAGTATGGTGGCTATTTGTTCATCACCAAAGCCGTTTTTCTTGGCCTCTTTCAGCAAATCCAAAGGCAATGTCTCCAAGGTGTATTGCGCAATTTTCTTTTCTAATGCACAAATTTCCTGAATTTGGTAAATAAACCAACGGTCAATGCCAGTGGCCTGAACGATTGTTTTAACCGTAACGCCCTGCATCAAGGCATCTTTAATACGGAAGATGCGGTCCCATTTCGGTACTTTAATGTACTCCACAATGTCTTCGCTCCGCATAAGGTTTTTGCCGTAATAGCCCAAGCCAACGGCATCATTTTCCAAGCTTTGGCAGGCTTTCTGTAAAGCTTCGGTAAAGTTACGGCCAATGGCCATCACCTCACCCACGCTTTTCATCTGTAGGCCCAATGTATCGTTGGCACCTTTAAATTTATCAAAATTCCAACGCGGCACTTTTACAATCACGTAATCCAATGCTGGCTCAAAGTATGCTGAGGTGGTTTTGGTAATCTGGTTCTTCAATTCGTCTAGGCTATAACCAATGGCCAGTTTGGCGGCTATTTTGGCAATAGGGTATCCGGTGGCTTTACTTGCTAAAGCAGATGAACGGCTAACACGCGGGTTTATTTCCACGGCTATCAATTCCTCGGTTTCGGGGTTTTGGGCAAATTGTACATTACAGCCGCCCCAAAAATTACCCAGGCTGCGCATCATCAATATGGCTTTGTTGCGCATGTCTTGAAACGCAGTGTCGCTCAACGTCATAGCCGGTGCCACTGTTATGGAGTCGCCAGTGTGTATGCCCATGGGGTCAAGGTTTTCCACCGTGCATATAATCACCACGTTGTCGTTGCAATCTCGCAACAGTTCCAATTCATACTCCTTCCAGCCCAGCACTGCTTTTTCTACCAATACCTCATGTATAGGCGATGCCTGCAAACCGCGCTGCAACGCTTCGTCCAGCTCGCTTTTGTTGTGCACAAAACCGCCGCCAGAGCCACCCAGCGTAAAAGAAGGGCGTATAACCAACGGAAAACCAATTTCCTGCGCAAACTCCTTGCCTTCTAAAAAGCTGTTGGCCACGCGGCTGGGGGCAACGGCAATGCCAATATCAATCATCAGTTGGCGAAACTGTTCCCGGTTCTCGGCTTTGTCAATGGCGGCTATATCCACCCCAATCAGGCGCACGTTATGTTTTTCCCAAATGCCCATTTCATACACTTCCTTACAAAGGTTAAGGGCAGTTTGGCCGCCCATGGTGGGCAGTACGGCGTCAATTTGGTTTTCCTCCAATATTTTTTCTATGCTTTCCGCAGTAAGCGGCCACAGGTAAACCTTATCGGCCATCATCGGGTCGGTCATAATAGTGGCAGGGTTACTGTTAATCAGTATAACCTTTATCCCCTCCTCGCGCAGGCTGCGGGCTGCCTGTGAGCCAGAATAATCAAATTCGCAGGCCTGCCCAATAACGATAGGGCCAGAACCGATGATAAGCACTGAATGTATGGAATTGTCTTTCGGCATGGTATGATAAATTGTGCAAATGTAAGGCTGTGTGGTATTTGATGGCCGTTAATTTTTAAGTAGAGACGTTATGATTAAAAATTTGGTTAATACAAACGCTATATATAATTTTACGTAAGCACTTACTTAAATACTTTGCTGATGGATTTTTATGAAAAAGCAGGCAAAATGGCCATTGGCAGCCGCCTACGCAGGCTGAGCGATCGCCTTACCGATGAAGCCGCAGGCATTTACAAACTGTACGGCAACAACTTACAGCCCCGGTGGTTCCCAATATTTTTTGCGTTGGCCAAGGGCGAGGAAAAAAGCATTACCCAAATTGCTGAAGAGGCAGGCCAAAGCCACCCCGCCATTAGCCAAGTGGCAGCAGACATGGTGAAACAGGGCTTTTTGCAAGAGAAAAAAGACAAGACAGACGGCCGTAGGAACTTGGTATCACTTACCGAAAAAGCCACCGAAATTGCAGGCAGGATACATTGGCAATTTGAAGATATTAATGCCGCAGTGGAGGATTTGTTGCAGCAAACAGACCATAACATGTGGAAAGCCATTGCGGAATGGGAATATTTGTTGGATAAGAAGGGCATGCTGGCCAGGGTGGCCGAACAAAAAAAACGCCGCGAAAGCCAGGATGTGCAAGTAGTGCCTTACCGGCCGGAATTTAAGCAGCATTTTAGGGATATGAACGAGGCCTGGATACAGGCTAATTTTAAAATGGAGGAGGCAGATTACAAAAGCCTAGACCACCCAGAAGATTACATATTGGCTAAAGGCGGCCAAATAATTTTTGCCCTTTACAACAATGAGCCTGTTGGCACCTGTGCGCTGATTAAAATGGACGACACCTGCTACGAACTGGCAAAAATGGCCGTTACCCCTGCCGCACAAGGCAAAGGCATTGGTTTTATACTGGGCCGCGCCGCGCTTAGCATGGCTAAACAACTGGGTGCCAGCCGTGTTTATTTAGAAAGTAACACCAAACTTAAGCCTGCAATAAACCTTTACGCCAAGCTGGGTTTTAAAAAAGTTACCGGCAAACCATCGCCGTATGAACGTGCCAATATACAAATGGAGGTTTGGTTGGATGAGAAGGGCTAGGGGTTGCGGCTAATTATTTTGCAGGAACTTAATTTACAATCAGCGTTCATTTAGTAAATGATAAATGGAAAATGTAATAACTCAAGTAAGGGGCTAGTAGGGGTGTTGTTAAATTTCTCCACTTGAACGGACTTCAGTTGTATTGTTTCGCCCGCGAGGCTTTTATAGACAGGCTTTGGGGGATTAGGGGCTGGTTTTGGGTAAATATATTCAAAGAATCGAGAATATATTCTTCGGCTTATTAAAAATCGCCGGGCTGATATTTAACAGGGCTGACAACTTTTTAAAATTTGTCAACCCTTCCCCCCTACTCCTCCGTCCACGCCTGCGTGGCCTTAATCGCTCGTTGCCATTCCTTGGAGAGTAACGCCCTTTTTTCTTCATCCACGGTGGGGGTAAATACGGTATCTACCAACCATTGTTTTTGAATTTCTTCGGGGCTGCCCCAGTAACCTACGGCCAGGCCGGCCAAGTAGGCGGCACCAAGGGCAGTGGTTTCCGTAACTTTTGGGCGGATGACGGTGGTGTTTAAAATATTGCTTTGAAACTGCATCAGCAGGTTGTTTATGGTGGCACCGCCGTCAACCCGCAGCTCCTTTACCGCAACGCCCGCATCTGCCTGCATGGCGTTTACCACGTCCATGGTTTGGTAGGCAATGCTTTCCAGCGCGGCACGGGCAAAATGCGCCGAAGTGGTGCCGCGGGTTATGCCTACTATGGTGCCGCGTGCATGCTGGTTCCAGTAAGGCGCACCCAGACCGGCAAAGGCAGGCACTATGTATACCCCGCCGTTATCGTCGGCTTTTTGGGCAAGTTCTTCAATTTCGGGGGAGCTGCGTATCAATTGCAGGCCGTCGCGCAGCCATTGCACCACCGCACCGGCTATGAACACGCTGCCTTCTAGGGCATATTTAGTTACGCCGTTTATTTGCCAGGCAATGGTGGTAAGCAGGTTGTTGCGGCTTATAACAGGCTGCTCACCGGTGTTCATCAACATAAAACAGCCGGTGCCGTAAGTGTTTTTAACCATGCCCGGCTCAGTACACATTTGGCCGAACAATGCTGCCTGCTGGTCGCCCGCTATGCCTGCAATGGGTATGTTATGGGCAGTTAGTATATTTTGGGTATATCCATACACCTCGCTGCTGCTGCGTACTTCGGGCAATATGTTTTTGGGTATGTCCATCAGTTCTAGCAATTCATCATCCCAAGCCAGGGTATGTATGTTATACAACATCGTTCGGCTGGCATTGCTCACGTCGGTGGCATGCACCATGCCGTTGGTAAGTTTCCACAAAAGCCAACTGTCAATGGTGCCGAAGCAAAGCTGTCCAAGGGCCGCCTTGTCCCTCGCGCCTTCCACATTGTCTAACAGCCATTTTATTTTGGTGGCAGAGAAATAGGCATCTATAATCAACCCCGTTTTTTGTTGTATGGTTTGCAGGTAACCCCGTTGTTTTAACTGGTCGCAATAGTGGGCGGTGCGCCTGTCTTGCCAAACAATGGCATTGTGTATGGGCTGGCCAGTGTGCTTATCCCACACCACGGTAGTTTCGCGTTGGTTAGTAATACCTATTGCGGCAATATCGCGCACGCTAAGGCCAGCCTGGGTAATGGCTTCGGCGGCCACGCCCAGTTGGGTGCCCCAAATTTCGTTGGCATCATGCTCCACCCAACCTGGTTGGGGAAATATTTGCGTAAACTCTTTTTGGGCAGTGGCTTTAATGCTGCCGTCGTGGTTAAAAACAATGGCGCGGCTGCTAGTGGTGCCTTGGTCGAATGCGAGTATGTATTGGTTCATTTGGCAAGAAATTGGGGTTGAAAATACAGTATTATGGCATACCAAAAAAAGGGATTATTGGGGTGTGAGGTATAGGGTGTAAGGTTTAAGGTGTAGGGTAAAAGGTATAAGTTAGAAGGGCTAAGGCTATTATTGGGGGGTGAAAGGAAGAAAACCACGTAATTGGGTGAAAGCCATAGTTTTCTTCGGGTTATTAGTGCGATTTTGACTGCTTATTTTACAAAAGACTTATACTAAGTGGCTTGGTATCTTTGCACTATAAAAAAAAGCTGTCTCCGCCAAAGCCGGAGTTAGATTTTGCGCAAAGACACCAAGCCGCCAAGTGCTTAAACCATATTCCTCAGAATTTTTATTTTACTAGAGGGCATATTACAAAAAACAAAGCAGCATTGAGCCTTTCAATATTACCCTTATGTGCGGGCGGTGCTTTGCTGGGGGATTATTGCCACCGGCCAAACATCTCCTATTCTTTCGCGCTTGCTATCAAAACCTACAGGTTAACGGTTGAAAATTAAGCACCCGCGCCGCACATAAGGGTAAATAGAATTTGTAATACCGTTAAAGAAGACCAGTTGCCAGGGGGTACTGATTGCTATGTTATTTTCCTTGCCATTAAAACCTATACCAAGCCTAACTGGTAGCTAACACTATCTCACCGCAGCTATTGGCACCATGTTAACCTTTTTGGTGTTTGCCCCATCTTTAAGCAAAGCGGCGTTTTCAACAAGGGCTACAAACTCCTTGCGGTAGCCCTCCTTGTCATTACCCTGGGCATTTTCCGCAAGGGATTGAACTTGTTCAAAATCTGCCCCGGCTTTGTATTTTGATTCCCGTAGCAGCAACCCAAACTCAGCCACTGCGGCAGCAAACCTAAAGTTGTTGCTGGTGTTGTTTATAATAACCGGCCCATCCATTACGGGGTGTTCTATCAACATGCTTTTATTGCCGTCGGGTTGTTTGTAACGCAGTTTTATGTTCATGCATTCGCCGGTATAGTCCTTTACGGGTTTTTGCCGCGCCGGTTTTTGGTAACGCAAGGCATCCACGCTGTCAAGTGCCTGGTCCTGTGTGCCTGCGGGTATTATTTCGTACAGTGCGGTAACGGTATGGCCGCTGCCCATTTCGCCCGCGTCTTTTTTGTCGTTGTTAAAATCTTCTTTGGCCAGCATACGGTTTTCGTAGCCAATCAGGCGGTAGCCCCGCACCTTAGCGGGGTTAAATTCAACCTGTAGTTTCACATCTTTTGCAATGGTAAACAGGGTACCGCCAAACTCGTTCACCAATACTTTTTTTGCCTCGTTAATGCCGTCAATATAAGCATGGTTGCCGTTGCCTTTGTCTGCCAGCTTCTGCATTTTGGCATCTTGGTAATTGCCGGTGCCGTAACCCAGCACGGTTAGGTACACACCGCTGGCCCTTTCTTTTTCTATCAGGTTTTCCAGCTCGTCGTCGCTGCTTAGGCCAACGTTAAAGTCGCCGTCGGTGCAGAGTATTACCCGGTTGTTGCCACCTGTTACAAAATTTTGCCGGGCAATTTTGTAAGCCAGCTGTATGCCCTCGCCGCCTGCTGTGGAGCCACCGCCTTCTAACTGGTTAATGGCTTCCTTAATTTTTATTTTGTTTTCCCCGCTGGTGGAGGGAAGCACCAGCCCCGCATTGCCAGCGTAGGCAACCAGCGATACCCTGTCTTGTGGGCGCAATTGGTCAACCAGCAATGCAAGGGATGCCTGCACCAGCGGCAGTTTGTTGGGTTCAATCATGCTGCCGCTCACATCAACCAAAAATACCAGGTTGCTGGCGGGTAATGTTTGGTACGGTATTGTTTTACCCTGTAAGCCAATCAGGGCTAATTTGTGTTTGTTGTTCCAGGGGCAGGCTGCCATTTCGGTGTTTACGCTCAATGGGTCGTTGCCTTGGGGCTGCGGGTATTGGTAGGTAAAATAGTTTACCATTTCTTCAATGCGCACGGCACCGGGTGGCGGCAACTGGCCGTTATTAATCATGCGGCGAACGTTGCTGTACGATGCGGCATCCACATCAATGGAAAACGTGGAAAGCGGGTTGTCGCTCACTTTTTGGTAGGGGTTTTCAATAATTTGGTCGTACCCTTCGGTGTTGAAGTTAGGGTTGCCGCGCGGTGAATGATGTAGGTATGCTCTTCCATTTTCATCTTCCAAAGGCTCCTCCAAATTGCCTTGGTTTTGGCTATAGGGATTGTAACCAACGCTCAGGCCAGCGGCCCTGCCTTGTAACAACGTCTTTCCCGTTACAGTTGTAACAGATCCTGTAATATCACGTTTACTTTGAGAAGAATAACCGATGACAACTACGTCACTCAGTTGTGATTGTTGAACTGTAAGTACTACATTAATAATCGAACTGCCCTTGAAGGTTTCTTCTTTTGTTTTAAAGCCCACCGCACTAATAACCAAAACCGCATTGTCATTAGCAATGCTAATGCGGTATTTTCCTTCGGGGTCGGAAGACGTGCCGGTTTGGGTACCCTTAATAACTACCGTTGCACCGGGAATAGGCAACCCCTTTTCATCCGTTATTTTGCCTGTAATTACCCTTTTTATGTTGGTGAAGGAAAGTGCTAACACTGCAAGCAGCAGTAATATGGCTATGGTTTGTTTCATAAAGGAGCATTTAAAGCGTTGTTGTATAATGCACAGATGCATGAATCAATTCTATTACACACATGGTTTTAAAATTATTTTCAACCCCTAAAAAACAACCAGCTTATTGCTGTACTGCTTTTTGGTTTGCTCATCTACCAGCCGTATAAAATATACCCCTGCTGCCGTTGAAGAAGGTATGCTAATTTGCGTTAGGGTGGCACCTTCAACGGCATCAAACGCCTGCACCTGCAAAAGCTTGCCGCTGTTGTTAAACAGTTGTATGGAATACTCGCCTTGCTTTTTGGTGTCGATTGTTATGGCTTGCCCCCTTTGGGCTGGGTTGGGATAAACATTGAAGGCCGGGGCTTTGAAAATTTTTCTGACTAAAGTATCTGTTCGTTGTCTAAAACTGTAGGTTCTTACAATTGACAATCCCCCAGCAAAACCTCGGAGACATTCGGTATTGTTGGATTTTACCACTACATCGGGCAGTTTGTTTACCGCCTCTTTCAATATGATTGTTATTCCATTCGTTGTATTGGTGGCAACCTGCACGCGTGCATCCGCATACCCTATGGCAGTGGCTTCTAGGCTTATGCTGTCGCTTTTGGCGTGCAGCTGTAACGTAAAATAGCCGGCTGAATCAACCATGGCCGAAACAGGATAATTGGCCACATGGATGCTGGCAAACGGAACTGCCTGCCCAGTTGCTGTTACCACCCTGCCGCTAATGTGCGTGCTAGTGGAAATTACCGTATCGCCCACGGTGGGTGCTGGCGTAATTCTTGGGCTAAAAAGGCCCAAGGTTCTGGCTGCCCTGGTGGTAGGTATTACAACAACGTTTTCTTTTGGTGCCTTCTTCTTTTGCGCCGCAGCCCTTCCAAACACCATCAACAGAGGCAAGGCGGCAGCCGCCCACCATATTTTTTTCTTTTCCTTTGGCGCGGGTTGTAATGGCCTTTGCAGCTGGTCATCGGCAAAACGGCCGCACACTCGGCCTGCGGCGTTGGAGAGGTAATTCAATACCTGCTGGTCGGTCATCACGCTAAAATCAACCACCTGCTTGGCACAGCTTTGGCAAAAGCGGCCATTGTTTACAGGGGTCATTTGCTGCCAGTCTTCATGGCAGGGCTGGGGGATGTGGATGGCAATATTACTTTTCATAAGCGGGCTGTTTTTATACAGATGCCGCTGCGGAATTTATTACACACGCTTGGTAAAACTATTTTTTTGCGGAGAAATAAAAGGGATGTTGGGTGAATGTATAGCAGGTGTAAGGGGCGGACGTTGGGTTGTGGGGCAGGAAAAAGAATGCCGCCTTTTTAAAAGGCGGCACGTATACCAATTGTCTGTCTATTTTGTATGCAATGGCTGGGCCATTGTTGGGTATTTTACCCGTAAAAAAGCTTCCAATTATATTAGCTAACCAGTGTGCCTATGGGCTTGCCTTCCACTAAGCTTAACAGGTTGCCGGGCTTGTTCATGTCAAAAACAATAATAGGCATCTTGTTTTCCATACAAAGGGTAAATGCCGTCATATCCATCACCTTAAGGTTGCGGGATATACATTCATGGTAGCTAATATGCTCAAATTTAGTGGCGGTGGGGTCTTTCTCGGGGTCTGCGGTATAAATGCCGTCAACCCGGGTGCCTTTTAAAATAACCTCTGCTTTAACCTCAATTGCACGCAAGCTGCCTGCGGTATCGGTGGTAAAGTATGGGTTGCCCGTGCCTGCGCCAAAAATAACCACCCGCCCTTTTTCCAAATGGCGCATGGCCTTGCGGCGTATGTAAGGCTCTGCCACCTGCTCCATTTTTATGGCACTCTGCAGGCGGGTGTATACCCCCACTTTCTCTAACATGGCCTGCATAGCCATGCCGTTAATAACGGTTGCCAACATGCCCATATAGTCGCCGTGCGCCCTTTCAATACCACTGTCATTCTCGTTCATGCCCCTATAAATATTGCCGCCACCAATTACGATAGCTACTTGTACGCCAAGGTCGGTTACCGTTTTAATATCATTGGCATACTGTTCAATTATCTTGGGGTCAAATGGGTCGCTGCTGTTTTTGTTATTACCAAGCAGCGCCTCGCCCGAAAGTTTTAATAAAATGCGTTTGTACTTAGGAAGCATGCGTGTGTATTAAAAGTGTTAACAGGTGTTTACCGGTGCAAATAACCTCAATTTTACCACATGTACCAAGTTTCCCGGCAAATCTTTATAGGGTTATTTAATAACGTACCCAGCCATTTCTGCAACTTCCTTTCCAAAACGTGGCACGGCGCCAACTAGCCTTACTTATCCTACTCCATGTTTATTTGTCGGTGGGTTTTTGTTCGGTATTGTATTTTTCCTCGGCATGCTGGGCTTTTTCAAAATCAAGCACAACGCCGTTTATACAATAGCGCAGGCCTGTAGGTGGCGGCCCGTCTTCAAACACATGCCCAAGGTGCGATTTACACCTGCCGCACATTACTTCGGTCCGTTTCATGCCATAACTGTTGTCAGGCGTGTAAATGATGGAGCTTTTGCTGATCGGTTCGTAAAAACTAGGCCACCCACAGCCGCTTTCAAATTTGGTGTTGCTTTTAAACAGTGCATTGCCGCATACCGCGCAATAATAGGTACCTACTTCCTTTGAATGTTCAAAAATGCTGGTTCCGGGGCGTTCGGTGCCTTTTTGCCTTGCCACGTGGTATACTTCTGGTGCCAGTACTTTTTTCCATTCGTCATCTGCCAATACCACTTTCGCCGTGTCGGTACGGGAATAAGCGGGGTTGTTTTTGTTTTTCATGCTATCCATATCAGTTGTTTTTGTATTAGTGTTACCGGCACAACCCGTCATCATTAAAAAGGTTGCCATGGTAAAAACGCTTATGTATTTCATTTTCCTGTTATTTATTGGTGTTTGGGCCGCTTTTTATACATGCTTGGGTTTACGCTGCACTGTGGCTAAAAACTTCGCTTCGGCAAATTATTGTATTTTAATGCCAAACTTGTTGGCTGTTTAGCCACGGCTGCCAGTAACTCGGCTTGTAAGGCCGCCCCAAACCCTGCTACCCTTCATTCGCCTGCTGCCACAGCCACTACACCAATAGATACGTTTACCATTTTAAACCCTTACGTGCACCTTGTTTAAAAACAAACCGGTTTTGTTAAAGTATTTTAAACAGGCAAACACTATATTTGCACAAACACAAGGTTAACAAATAACATGTTAAACATTATTTTGTTTGGCCCCCCCGGCAGCGGTAAAGGTACCCAAAGTATAAAACTTATAGAAGAATACGGTTTAAAGCACTTAAGCACCGGCGATTTGTTGCGCAGCGAAATAAGCAACAAAACACCTTTGGGGCTTGAAGCAAAAACTTTAATAGACAAAGGATTGTTGGTACCCGATGAGGTAGTAATAGGCATGATTAGCACCGCCTTGGAAGCCAACCCACAGGCAAAAGGTTTTTTGTTTGATGGTTTTCCACGTACGAAGGAGCAGGCCATTGCTTTGGATAAGCTGTTGAAGCTAAAGCAAACGGAGATTGAAGTGGTATTGGCACTGGAAGTTGGCGAAGAGGAGCTGGTTAAGCGGCTGCTGAACCGTGGGCTTACAAGCGGAAGAACTGACGATACCAACGAAGCTATTATACGCGACAGGATAACCGAATACCGCAAAAAAACATCTGTGGTGGCAGATTATTACCAACAATTTGACAAGGTGGTTAAAATTAAAGGTGAAGGCACGGAAGATGAAATTTTCGCAGCACTTAAAAAAGAGATTACAAAAAGATTACACGGTTAACTTTTATAGGCCCACTTATACAACCAAAACTAACTACACAGCCCGCCGGACACGGTGGGTTTTTTTTGCCCTCTATGTAGATTACTGCCTCGAAATCTTCTTGAATGTTGTTAGCTTTAAGCCAGTTAAACTTCAATGAGGGGCTTTTGGTACCAGTAAATAACCTAAAAAAAATTCGTTACGGTTTTTAAAAACGTAGTAAGTTGGTTTGAAATACCCACCGAAGACATTAACCGCGCACAAAAATTTTATGAGGCTATTTTTGATATCCAAATGACGGTGTTGGATTTGCCGCAGTTGCACATGAGGCTTTTTCCCATTGAAAACCCTGCAATTAACATTGGCGGCGCATTAACCTTTAACACCCAATACTATAAACCATCCGGTACTGATGGCGTATTATTATACCTAAACGCAAACCCAGATGTGCAATTAGTGTTGGATAAGATTGAAGCCGCTGGCGGCAAAATAGCGATGCCGAAAACGGAAATATCGCCCGAATACGGCTTTATGGCCATGTTTATAGATACCGAGGGCAACCGTATTGCGTTGCATGCCGTGCCTACAAAATATTTGTAACACGCCGTTTAATGCTTCGCTGCCGCACTAGTTGGCGGTTTCGTTGTTGCTGTCAAACAACCTGTTACGTTCTGTGGTAAGCATCCTGCCGGGGTAACGGTTTATCACAATAAAATCGTGGGTGGCCATTATGATGGATGTGCCATAATCCTTACATATCTGAAAAAGCAATTGCATAATCTCGTCGCTCGTCTCAGGGTCCAAATTGCCCGTAGGCTCATCGGCCAGTATTAGCTTGGGCGAGTTTAATAAAGCCCTGGCAATATCAACGCGTTGCTGTTCACCGCCGCTCATTTCAAAAGGCATTTTAAACCCTTTGCTTTTTAACCCCACTTTGTCAAGCACGTCGTTTATTTTCTCGTCAATCAGCTTTTCATCCTTCCAGCCGGTGGCTTTTAGCACAAACCGCAAATTTTCCTGCACGTTGCGGTCGGTAAGCAATTGAAAATCCTGAAAAATAACGCCCAGCGTGCGGCGTAAGTAAGGCACTTTCTTCCAGTCCATCTTACGCAGGTCAAAACCCGCCACCGTGGCGTTGCCTTCCCTTAGGGCAAGCTCGCCGTAAAGGGTCTTCAGCAGGCTGCTTTTGCCCGCGCCCGTTTTACCCACCAAATACACAAACTCGCCTTTGTTAACGGTAAAATTTACATCTTGCAAAATAAGGTTGCTGCCTTGGTATATGTTGGCATTAGATACAGATACAATTGTTTCAGGCATAATGTATAATTCGCCCCAAAATTAGCCTTAAAGTTAAAAGCGTTTAAAAAAATAAATCTGTAAGGTTGCTTTTACAGTATTTTAACGATTAAATTATTAGATTTGGCTTACTCTTACCGCATTTAGCGATGATGCTTTTAAATTAGTTAACCGGCACAGCAAGCATAAAAGCCATGAACCCTTTTAGGCAAAAAAATAAAACGTGGGCAAAAACCATAATTGTGGTTGCAATTTTGGGCGTATTGGCATGTGCCGGTGCGGCTTTATTTATTTTGTACCATAGGCCGCCCACGCCGCCTGCCAAGCACGTTAATGATATTTTTACGGTAATTATTGATGCGGGCCATGGCGGCCGGGATGAGGGTACCAAATACAAAAATGTTAAGGAAAAGGATATTACCTTGGCCATTGCCAGGCAGGCCGAAGCCTTGGCCCCCCAATTTGGCTTAAGGGTAATACTTACCCGCCATACCGACACCTTTTTAAACCCTGTTGCACGTGTTGGTTTTGCCAGTACGCAAAATGCAGATGCCTATGTGGCCATACATGTAAACGAGCTGCGTGGGTACAGCTACGTGCAGGGCATGCAAGTATATGTGTCTAACAAAAACCCCGACTTTGAGAGCAGCCGCTTGCTTGGTTCCGCAGTATCGCAACGGCTGGGCGCAGATTTTAAGGTAAGCCCCCGTTTACAGCAACGCGCTGCCAATATTTTTGTGCTGGCCGATAATTTAATGCCCTCCATACTGGTGGAATGTGGCTTTATTACCAACCCAACCGATTTAAAACTGTTAACCGACAGCACCAAAACCTTGCTGATAGCCAAGCAAATACTGGCCGGTGTTTCGGCCTATGCCAAGCACGCCGCCATTAAAGAGTATGCGGTACAAATTTCAAGCCCAGCATCCAATACCCGCCACCACGGTGTAATGGCATCTACCCCCGCGCGTAATAAAAAAGGGCATAAAAAGGCCAACAGAACGGCATAATACGGTGTAATTCTCCCCCTATTTCTTATTTATTTTTCTTTAACTAAAAAATTAGTTTGTTAACTAAAAACATAGTTGTATGTTTGACTAAGTTTTTAGTTAAGGGTATAACATCAATTTATTGCCATTAAAGTAGCATACGTATAATGAAAACATTAACCAAGGCAGAAGAGCAAATAATGCAGGTATTGTGGAAACTGGAAAAAGGTTTTTTGAAAGATATTGTGGAGGCCATGCCCAACCCTAAACCCCATTCAAACACGGTAGCCACCTTGCTGAAGATTTTGGTGGAAAAAGAATTTGTGCATGCCGAAGCCATTGGCCGCGTGCACCTGTACCGGCCGCTTACCGGCAAGCAAGAGTATTTTAAAAGCACCGTAAACGGCCTTGTAAAGGGTTATTTCGGCGGGTCGTTTACCAAGGCTGTTTCTTTTTTGGTAGAAGAAAACAAACTAAGCGTAGAAGACCTAGAAGTGTTATTACAGCAATTAAAAAATAAATAAAACCTGTTATATGCAGCTATTAACAGCATACCTGCTTAAAGTAATTGGGTGCTCAGGCCTGTTATTGGTATATTACAGGTTTGCACTGCGCAATAAAAGATTCCATTATTATAACCGGTTTTACCTGCTCGTTACAGTAGTTGCAAGCCTGTTGCTGCCCCTTTTGCAAATAAATTGGTTTACCGTAACCAGCAATAACATTAATACCATTGAATTACTGAAGGTTATAACGGTGCAAGGCGGCGAAGCAAATACCGGCATTGGCAAAGGGTTGCAATTTTGGCAGCTGCACTGGCGCACGTTAGCTTTAGCTGTTTACATAGGTGTGGGTGTGTTACTGCTGGCGGTGCTGCTAGTGCGTATTGGTAAAATATACACCCTTAAAAAACAATACGGTACAACCAACATGGCTGAATTTGATTTTATTAACACAAACCTGCCCCAGGCACCTTTTTCATACCTCCGAAATTTGTTTTGGCGCAGCGACATAGATATAAACAGTGCAACAGGCCAGCAGATTTTGCGGCATGAGTTAACACATATTCGCCAGAAACACACCTGGGATAAGCTATGGATGCACCTTGCGACATCAGTTTGCTGGGTTAACCCGTTTTTCTGGTTCATCCAAAAAGAGCTGCACATGCTGCACGAGTTTATTGCCGACGAAAAAGCCATTGAAAACAACGACGGTGCTGCATTTGCCACGATGCTGCTTACCGCACAATTTGGGAAAAATATGTTTTCCCCCGCACAGCCTTTCTCTTATTCACCTATAAAAAGAAGATTGTTTATGCTTACCAATTTAACCAAGCCCCGGTACAGTTATTTAAGGCGGCTTATGTTGCTGCCGTTACTTGCATTTGTTTTAACAATGTTTGGCCTTAAGCTGCAAAAAGCAGTTGCAAATCCCACTAAAACCAAAGTATCTATCCAGCATTATAAAGAGGACACTACAAAACCAGTTCCGCTGTACGTTTTAGATGGCAAGGTTGTGGGCAAAGCTGATATTGACAAACTTGATGCAGCCAACATTGAAAGCGTTCATGTATTAAAGGGTAAAGAGGCAACCGAAAAATATGGCGATAAAGGCATAAACGGCGTAGTTGAATGCTATACGAAAGCCAATGCTGTTACGCAAACAGATAAGGCCGCAGATGCCCCGTTATATGTAATAAATGGCAAAATGGCAACAAAAAATGTTTTGGATTCGGTTGACGCAAGCAATATTGAAAGCGTAAGTGTTTTGAAAGATGGGGAGGCTAAGCAAAAATATGGTGATAAGGCAGTAAATGGAGTTGTTGAAATTATTACAAAAAAAGCGGGGGAGAAGTATACGGCAAAGGCGCAAATAAAAGTTACAAACCCTACCCATAACGGCAACGTGAGTGGCTATTTACTGCAGCTTGATAAAAACAACGTAAGTAGCCTAAAAGCGCAGCCCCTGTATGTGCTTGATGGCAAAATTATTGACCCCGTTGAATTTAAAGCCATTGATCCAAACACCATTGAAAGCATAAATGTGCTTAAAGGCAAAACGGCTACAGACCTGTATGGCGATAAAGGGGTAAACGGAGTGATAGAAATTAGTTTGAAAAAAGCAGGCAGCACTAGCACCCCACCCAAAAGATTAACGTTCGACCGCAGTACGCCAAAAGTGCGTTTATCTGGGTCAGCTACGTTTGTCCAACCAAACGGCGACTCAATCAATACTAAAGTAGACTCGTTGTTTTTTGACGAGGCCCAATTTAAAAGCAGCCTTAAAAAAATGAAGAACAGTTTGATATTGCAATAGTGTTTAATGCAACACCGGTTTTGGAATAACAAATAAAACAGCAATAACGGCCCCGAGGGGTTAGTCTTCTAATTACGCCAACCCTACGTATTTGGTTAATTTGTAATGGAAAAAGAACGAATGGGCCGCCGCCGGTTGCCTCCCATATTGCTGTATGGTATTTTATATCAACTTGACAAATAAATGAGCTATTTGGCATGTTACATATTTATTTGGCCATGTAATACACTGATTATATTGAATCCCATGCAGATGTAATGCCCGGAAAGCCGGTGGTAAAAGGCACAAGGATTACGGTGGCATTGGTCTTGAAAAAATTATCCGAAGGGAGTGCCCCACAACAATTATTGGCTGCCTATCTAGGTCTTTCCGAAGCGGCTATTAATGCAGCAATTGCTTATGCATCAGATGTTAGAATTGAGTTTTAGAAAAAACCAAGTTGCTAAAGTTTATCGCTTTACACCACCGCATCCGTATTTTCTCCGCCATTTGGAAAACTAGCCCTAAGTTTGTTGCTTTGCATACAACAAACACAATATGCCCGCAGAAAACACCATACAGGTAGCATCGGAAATAGGAACGCTGAAACGGTTGCTGATACACAGCCCCGACGGCGGCATCGGCAAAGTGGTACCCACCAAGTTTAAGGAATGGCTGTACGACGATACCGTGCATATACACCAAATGCGCAGAGAGTATAACCAATATATTAAGCTGCTGCTATATTTTCTAGACCCTGAAAAAATACCCTACATACAAGCATTTGAGGCCAAGCAAGCCCACAAAAACCAGCCCGACTGTTACAAACCGGGCCACCCCGACTATTTTAACAGCGATAAAGTGTTAGACACACAGCACCTGCTGTATAAGATATTGCAAAAGCAAGGCTTACGCAGCCGTATCATTGCCGCCGTTTGTGCCTGGGAAGGCGTAAGCTTTGCCACCGAACGCAAACTGGATGCGATACAGGATGCTGCCATACTGGCCAAAGTGCTTATAACGGGCGTGCTAAAATCGCCCGACGGCAAAACCAGCGAATTTGTGTTTGCACCGGTACCCAATTTTATATTTACCCGCGACATAAGCATTGTTATAAACGACCACATACTGTTAAGCAACGCGGCCACGGCCGCCCGGGAACGCGAATCGTTGCTGATTAAATTTATCACCTACTATTCGCTGTTTGAAGACAAGCCAGAAAAGGTGATTGAGATTTCTGAGTCAAACGATTACTTTTTACTGGATGAGCACGAACAGAAGTTGTTTAAGACTTCCGTAGAAGGTGGCGATGTGATGATGATTGCCCCCAACCATTTGCTGATTGGCTGTAGCGAGCGCACCACGCCAAGTGCCATAGACGAGGTAATACACTCGCTTTTCCGCAACAATGCCACCGGCATTGAAAAAATAAGCGTGATAAAAATACCCAAGCTGCGGGCGATAATGCACATTGACACCGTGTTTACCCATGTTAGAAAAGACACTTGGGTACTGTTTGGCAAAATGAGCGAACAGGTGATGTTTGAAAAAAACCAGCACCAGTATGCTTATTATCTTGACCTGCTGGACAAGCATATTGCCGCAGATTATGAGGCCGCCGAGGTGCTAAGGTTTTACAAACCCTTGAACGAAGCCTACGAACCCAGTAAAAACTACCGCCAAGATGTTAGCCAAACCATAAAGGGGCTAGAAAGTTTGTTGCGCAATATTAGCGTGGAAGACTATGGGGTGCCTGCCGGCGAAGTAAATATTATTTACAGCGGCAACAATGTTTTTCCGTACGACGAAAGGGAACAGTGGACAGACAGTTGTAACCTGTTGGCATTAAAAGATGGTGTGGTAGTTGGTTACGACAGAAACGACGAAACCTTTAAAGGCTTTGAAGCCAAAGGGTTTACCATAATACGCGCAGCCGACCTATTTAAAAAATTTGAGAACAACGAGCTTACCCCAGCCGAAGTAACCAATACGTTAATTGTTTTGCCATCGGCCGAGCTATCCCGCGCAAGGGGTGGTGCGCACTGCATGAGCATGCCTTTACTAAGAGATAAAATTTAAACAACATGGGCCAGATTGCCTCTACCATATTAATGGTTCGCCCCGCATCGTTCGGTTACAATGCCGAAACTGCGGCAAACAATGTATTTCAAACAAACCTACCCCTTACCCGCGACGAGGTGCAGGAGAAAGTGTTGCAAGAGTTTGACCAATTTGTGCAAACGCTTAGGCAAAACGATGTTGAAGTAATAGTGGTGCAGGACACCGAGGAGCCTGCCAAGCCGGATGCTATTTTTCCCAATAATTGGTTTTGTACCCTACAGGATGGCACGGTGGCAGTATTCCCCATGTATGCCCCCAACCGGCGCATAGAAAAGCGGGACGACATGTTGCGCAACCTTACCGATATGTACGATACCCGCGACTTGGAAGACTGGAGCGAGTACGAAGCCGAAAGCCTTTTTTTGGAAGGCACCGGCAGTATGATAATTGACCATGTGCACAAACTTATTTACGCCTGCCTTTCACCACGTACCAATAAAGCCGTGTTAGATAGGTTTGCCCATGCCCATGGCTATAAGCCGGTAACATTTTTTGCCAGGGACGAAAATGGGGTGGAGGTGTACCATACCAATGTAATTATGAGCATTGGTGAAACCTATGCCGTTATTTGTTTGGAATCAATAAAAGAAGAAGCAGAACGCATAGCATTGTCGCAACGGCTTATTGTCACCGGCCACGAAGTAATACCCATAACACTGGCCCAAGTGTACGCATACGCCGGCAACATGCTACAGGTGCAAAACAAACAAGGTAAAAAGTTTACGGTGCTAAGCCAACAGGCCTACCATTCGCTTACCGGTGAACAGAAGGATATTTTAAACACACACTCCAACCTACTGCCTATAAACATTAACACCATAGAAACCATCGGCGGTGGCAGTGTGCGTTGTATGATGGCAGAAATATTTTTAGAGAAAAAGTAGCCGAAGCATTACGAAAAATAGACAAACCTTACCATTAAGAAGGGATATGCCTGCCATACCTGCCTAGGCAGGCATATCACAACGCTTTATAAGGGCGGATAATAAGCCAAAGAACACTATGCGCAAGCATGATTTACTTTGAACCTGACTGTTGGATTTGTCGCACATCCCTAATTTTAGGGGATGCGTGCCTACGCAGGCATCCCGTAGCGGGCATCAAATAATATATTGTTTAAGAATATATTGAGCTTTTGGTGCTACTCCTTCACCCTCGTGGGCGTATCCTTGCCGCTGATGATGGTGAGTGAACTAACGGCGATGGCTTTTATTATCTCTGTCATGTTAGCAATGTCCAGCGTGCCAATCTCATCACTGGGTTTGTGGTAATTGGGTTCGCTATCCATTTTTGAGGTGGAGATGGTGTGGGCTGGTACACCCAGCTTGGCTAATGTGGCATTATCTGACCGGTAAAACAGGTTTTCCGCTGTATAGGGGTCTGGGTAAAAGCTAAATTCGCTGCCGGTTAAATTGGCTTGTAGTATTTTGCCCATGTCCGTTTTTTCAAAGCCGGTAATATAGGCTGAGTTTTTGCCCCATTTGCTCTCGGTGCCAATCATCTCAATATTAAACATCGCTTTAACTTCTTCCGCATTAAACTGTTTGGAAAAATATGCAGACCCATATTCGCCGATTTCTTCGGCGGTGAATGCCGCAAAAACCAATGTGCGGGCGTTGTTGTTTAACGCCTTAAAGTACTTGGCTAACAATATTACAGCCGTGGTGCCAGCGGCATCATCATTCGCCCCGTTATAAATGGAGTCCCCATTAACTGCCTTTCCGATACCCAGATGGTCGTAATGGCCGGAGAAAATAACATATTCATTGGGTTTGGTTTTGCCGGGCAGTATGCCCACTATGTTGGCCAGAGGCAATGTTTCAAATGTTTGTTTGGCGGCAAATGAATATTGCTTTGGCACTTCGCCAACGGCCACAAAAATGATGGTGGGTGAACCGGAGAGGACCTGCCTTGTAAAATAAGCCAACCTTTTAAAATTATTCTGGAACGACGAATCAGCAAAAACGATGGTGTTTTTACCGGATTGTATCGCACCGATGGCCGCGCTAAAAAAATTATCCTTTGCACCCACTGTAACCTTTTCAAAAGAAGACTGTTCATTCACCGTTAGTTCGGCCTGGGTGGAGATGACAATTACGCTGCCGTCGGGCATCGTACGCCCGTCTACCGTAGCAGAAAGGCTTACCAGCGTTGGTTTAAGCATGGCAAAAGGCTGCCGGTAACTTTTTGCGCTGCCCAACGGCTTAAGGCCTGCTTTTTTAAATTCTGCACCAATAAAATCGGCGGCCTTTTCAATATTGGGTGTAAATACTTTTCGTCCCTGCAGGCTGTCGCTTGCAAGAACTGTTTCAATGCGCCGTACTTCAGCGGCATTAACGATGGTATTTATGTTTTGGGCATTAGAGATTGCACAAGCAAAAAAAAGCAAAAATGATATGGTTGTCTTCATAAAAAAAGTTTTTCGTTCTTAAACCTAAAAAGCTGTCCAATATTATTTACACCGAAAAAAAGTAACTTATTTGCCAGCATAAATGCTTGACAGAGACGTTTGGAAACCGATACACGAAATTACTAGCTGTTCGCCGATGTCGCGGGTTTCAGCCAAATGCCAAGTACCATCAATATTTTTGGTGTAATGTACAAAGTGAACGGTTACAGAATCAATCAAGATGTATTCCTGTAGCGATGGAAGGTCACAGTACAGCTCAAACTTGGCACTCTTGTCATAATTGGCGGTGGAGGGCGACAAAATTTCAACAATCACAGCCGGGTTTAGCAAGGTGTCAAAACTGTCATCTTCAAATTGGGGTTCATCGCAAACAACTACCACATCCGAGTAGGTGTATAAAGTGTTCTTCGGCACATGTATACGCAAATCGCTCCCAAACGGGCGGAATGACTTGCCGGAAAGATGTATGCCCAACTTTACCAACAGGTTTACTTGTAAAACGTTGTGCTTGAAAGATGCCCCACCCATCGCGAAAATTTCACCTTTGTAATATTCATGTTTATCTTCCGACGACCTTTCAAGTGCCAAATACGCTTGCCCGGTATAGTATTTTTCAACTGGCTGTGCCATAAATCAAAGTTACTGTTTTAAACAAACCACAGGCTTGCCTCGGCCTCTCATTTTTTGTAGCCTAATGAATGCATAAAAGGCTTTAACATGCAAAAACATCACGCGCATATGCCCTGCATATCCTAGTTTTATAGCCACAAAATGCTGATGTTTATGCGCAAACTATTGTTTTTTGGTGTTGCTGTTTTTGGTGGCTTGCAGGGCCATGCCCAACAGCTTACAGTGGAAAAAATAATGCAGGATACTAAATGGATCGGTACCTCGCCCAACTCGGTTTTTTGGGGTGCCGACGGTAAAACAATCTTGTTTAAGTGGAACCCGGAGAAAGCCATGGGCGACTCAACATACGGCTATAAGGCAGACGCTAAAGAGCCCGTGAAATGGGACTACAACCAGTGGCAAACTGCGCAATCTGCCAGCGAATGCAGCTATAACAAGGCAAGAACCCAATTGGTATATGCCCACAAGGGCGATATTTACTGGCTGGATGTTGCCACCAATACCACCAAACGCATAACCCAAACCGAGGAATGGGAGAGCGACCCAGTGTTTGCCCACAACGACGAATGGGTAGTGTACCAAAAAGGCAACAACCTGTTTACCTGGGATATTAAAACTGGGCTAACCGCCCAGCTTACCAAATTAACAAGTGGTGCGGCACCAGCACCCAAAAAATTGTCGGAGGAAGAGCAGTGGCTTACAGCGCAACAATTGCAGACATCGGCCATCATTAAGCAGAGAAAAGAAAAAGCGGATGCGCGAAAAGCTTTTTTGCAATCAGTAAAAGGCAACGATACGCTTAAGGGTATTTACATTGACGGCAAAACAGTGGAAGGCCTACAAATAAGCCCCGATGGCCGCTTTGTTACCTACAGGTTATACGACGAGGCGAGCAATGCTAAAAAAACAGTGGTGCCTAGCTACGTTACAGAAACTGGCTACACCACTGATATACCCGGCCGTACCAAAGTAGGCATTTACGAAGGCAGTTATGCATTTTATGTGTACGATAAACTGAAAGACACCGTGGTGCAAGTTAACACCGACAGCCTGCCCGGCACGCTGGCAGTACCAGAATACCAAAAAGATTACCCGACAAAATTTGCGGCAGACAAGGCGGTCCCCAAAAAAGTAACCGTATTTGGGCCTTTTTGGAATGACGAAGGCAGCGCTGCCATAGTTGACATACGCTCCGACGATTTTAAAGACCGCTGGATAATGCAATTGAACGGTGCCAACGGCCAACTTACGCTGGTTGACCACCAGCATGATGAAGCGTGGATAGCCGGCCCCGGCGTAGGATGGCTGGGCATTGCTTCGCTCGGTTGGATAAATGCGCATACCTGCTGGTTTCAAAGCGAAGCCAACGGTTACAGCCACCTGTACAGTGTTGATGTAAACACCAAAACAAAAAAAGCCATAACCAATGGCAATTACGAGGTGCAGTTGGCAAAGTTGAGTAACGATAAAAAATATTTTTACCTCATCACCAACGAGCAGCACCCCGGTAAGCAGCAATGGTACAGGATTAATACCGATGGCAGCGGCAAGCAACAAATAACAACCATGACAGGTGGGTACGAGGTAAGCCTGAGCCCCGACGAAAAATATATTGCTTACCGTTACAGCTACCAAAACAAGCCTTGGGAGCTGTATGTGCAGGAAAACCTGCCTGGCAAAAAGCCCCTGCAAATAACCAACAAAGCCATGAGCGACGAATGGAAGGCATACCCTTGGCGCGACACCAAAATAACCACTTTTACGGCCAGGGACGGTGCCAGCGTGTACGCCCGTATTTACGAGTCCAGCGCAGCCAAAAAGAACAATGCGGCAGTGGTATTTGTGCATGGGGCAGGCTATTTGCAAAACGTTGATTACGCCTGGAGCTATTACCAGCACGAGTTTATGTTTAACAACCTGCTGGCCGACAAAGGCTACACGGTGATTGATATTGATTACCGCGCCAGTGCAGGTTATGGCCGCGATTGGCGCACAGGCATTTACCGCCACATGGGCGGCAAGGATTTGGACGATGAAGTGGATGCCGCCCGTTTTTTGGTAAAACAATATGGCATAGACTCCACCCGCATTGGCATGTACGGCGGCAGTTATGGTGGATTTATGACGCTGATGGCCTTGTTTACAAAGCCAGATGTTTTTAAAGCTGGTGCAGCTTTACGCCCTGTTACTGACTGGGCGGCTTACAACGACGATTACACGGGTGCCATCCTAAACCGGCCGTTTGAAGACAGCCTGGCCTATGCCCGCTCCTCCCCCATAAACTTTGCGGCTGGGTTAAAAAACCACTTGCTCATTTGCCATGGCATGGTGGATGAAAACGTGCATTTTCAGGATGCCGTGCGGTTGGCCCAAAGATTGATTGAGCTGCACAAAGAAAACTGGGAAATGGCCGTGTACCCCGTTGAAGACCATGGTTTTGTGGAGGCCAGTAGTTGGGCAGACGAATACAAAAGAATTTTGAAACTGTTTGACGATAATTTGTTGAAGTAGGGGATATGTATTTTAAAGAATGGCCGACAGCAAAATATTCCTGTTGCTGGCTTTTTTGTATTTGGCAAACATCCGATCCCCAAAACCATCTAAATTAATTTATAGGAATTAGCACTTAGGTCGCACTTTAAAATTAGAAGATTTATATTTGCGACATGGATATGTTGGATAAATTCAAAGGCGTGAATTCTATAAATTTTCATAAGCGGTTTACGGATGACGATTCTTGCTTGGAATA
>CAIRZB010000005.1 GCA_903882935.1 uncultured Parafilimonas sp.
ATATTATATTTACTTTATAATAAAATTATAAAAGTATATGATGTTTTATAATAAGTAATATACTTTGGTGATATTATATACGATGTTGTTGTGAAAGGCTGCCATATGAGTTTGAAATGCTGCTGAAGCTTGCCGTAACCGATGGAAATGATAAAGCAGTTGGAATTTTTTAAAAATTTGCTTTAACGGTAGGGTGCCTATTTGTTGGTTTCGCATGTAGGGTGAGAATGACCAATATTTTTTATTGATACCCAGTAACAAACATTTTAGTTTTTTTTTCTTTTTTATTAACAAAACCACTACTTATGACGAGGAAAGTTAACCACTTACTGCTTTTCCTTTTTCTCTGCGCAGGCAGCCTGGCTGCTTTTGGCCAGACAAGGAAAATTACGGGAACCGTAAAAGACAGCACCGGCCAGCCACTGCCGGGCGTTTCTATTTCAGTTAAAGATGCAAAGGGAAGCACGGTAACAGATGCCGTGGGTGTATTTAAAATTTCTGTATTGCCGGGCAAAAATGTGCTGACCATCAGCGCGTTGGGCTTTGAAACCCAAGAGGTTTCAATCAGCGGGAAAGACGTTATAAACGTTTTGCTAAAAACGGGTACTGCTGCCGCCCTAAATGATGTGGTTGTTACATCGCTGGGCATCAGCAAAAAGGAAAAGTCGTTAGGTTACGGCGTAAGCACAGTAAAGGCTGAACAGTTAACCAACACTGGCACCCCAAATTTTGCAACGGCTTTATATGGTAAGGCGGCCGGGCTTCAAATTGCGGCTGCACCGGGTGGCTCTACCAGTGCGGTAAACATCACGGTACGCGGCATAAACTCTATAACGGGTAAAAACCAAGCATTGATTGTTTTGGACGGTGTGCCCATTCACGATGGTGAGGCAACCAATAACAACTATTGGGGCGACCAACGCATACGTGGTAACGGGTTGTTGGATATTAATCCTGAAGACATTGAAACACTCACCGTTTTAAAAGGTGCCTCTGCTGCAGCGTTGTACGGCTCAGATGCCGTAAACGGTGTTGTGCTGATAACTACCAAAAAGGGCAAGAGCGGCAAAGGTTACCATGTTGATTTTAGTGCCAATAGCAGCATTGATAAAGTGGCATATTTACCAAAATTTCAAACGGTACGTGGCCCGGGCGCACAACCAAATGTTATTGGTGACGCACAAGCTGATGATGGGTTTTTCTACAATACCATTAATGGCGCCAGCGTTAGGGGTGTGCTGAACCGTACCATTAACTACGGCCCAAAATTTGACGGTAAACCAACCCTTAGCTGGGATGGAACAGTAAGGCCCTATGTTGCACAAAATAACTATGGGGCATTTTTCCAAACCGCACATAACAACAGTGCTACGGTAGCATTATCGCATTCAGACGAGGTGTCTGACGTACGTTTTTCTATCACCCACCAGAACACACAGGGGCTAAGCCTTGGAAGCGATAACTACAAAAACGTAGCCAACCTTAACACCACCTTTAGGTTAGGTAAACACTTTACAACAGACGTATTGGTAAACTACATTAACCAACACATACATAACAGGCCCTACCAAACTGACCGGTTGATTAACAACTTTACCGGTATGTTGAGTACGTTTGACAACCCTGACTGGTACAAAGCCCGGTATAAAACAAGCTTAGGGTACAAATATGTTACTGGCGGCAACCAAAGTTTAACGCCAAGTGAGAATATTAAGTACAACGGCTTTAGAAGTGATGTTGCAGACTTTATTTGGAATGTAAAAGAAAATACAACAGACGAATACAGTAACCGCGTTATTGCCAATTTAACCAACAACTGGGAAATTGTAAAAAATCTTAGGTTACGTGCTCGGCTAGCCACTGACTTTACCAGCCAGCGCGAAGAAGACAGGAGCACATCTTCTGTACCATTGCTATATGGATATTCTGGTTCTTTTGGCTTAAGTACAAACCAATACACAGTGCTGTATGGTGATGTATTGTTAACTTATACCAAAAAAATAAACAAAGACATTGACCTTAACTTTATGGGTGGCTATACCGCTACCAAAGAAGATGGGTATGGTGTTAGTGCATCAACAAATGGCGGGTTAACAACTGAAAATGACTTTGATCTTGCTGCTTCAGTAAATAAGGCAAATGCTGGCACAAGCAGGTCGTCTTTGGTAAAAGATGCGTTTTTAGGTACAGTAAACGCCAGCTACAAAACCTACCTTTATATAGAAGGTACAGTAAGGCGCGACCGCACCTCAACCCTTAACCCAGGTAGCAACGCGTTTGTTTACCCATCTGTAAACTCTAGCTTTATATTATCCGAGGCGTTTAAGCTTCCTAAGCAAATCAGCTACGCTAAAGTTCGCGCGTCATGGGGTATTGTTGGTAACTATACTGACCCCTATGCCGCAGCTATTGCTTATAACCAAGGTAACCTTGGCTCACAACAAGCTGGCGGGTCTTCGGTTATTTACACCACCATTTCAAGCAGCTACGGCAACGAAAAACTGCGTCCAGAGGAAAAGCATGAAATTGAATTTGGCTTTGAGTCAAGGTTTTTCAACAACCGTGTTGGGTTAGAGGTATCCTATTACAATGCGAAAGTAATTGATGAAATTTTGCCATT
The DNA here is from genome assembly GCA_903882935.1 of uncultured Parafilimonas sp. Lineage (GTDB taxonomy): Bacteria > Bacteroidota > Bacteroidia > Chitinophagales > Chitinophagaceae > JABDFW01. The sequence goes on from CAIRZB010000005.1 coordinate 2,621, forward strand.
AACCCTGCCTTCTACAACCGGTGGAACCTCAGTGCTTACCAATATTGGCACACTGAGAAATACCGGCTTGGAAATATCAATAACCGGCACACCTGTAAAAACACGGTATTTTGAATGGCAAACTGGCTTAAATTTTGCCAGCAACGCCAACAAGGTAGAGAAACTGGCTAACAGTGCCACTGAATTGATACATGCTGACTACGATGGTAACGCAGCTGTTTTAAAATCAGTAGTGGGCCAGCCAATGGGTGATTTTTATGCACACCCAGTAGCCACCAACGCCAAAGGCGAAAAAATTGTTGGGTCCGACGGGTTATATACCCTTGACGCAGGTTTAACAAAAGTGGGCAATACCATGCCTAAGGTAATCGGCGGTTTCTCCAATACATTCACCTACAAAGGGTTTTCGTTGGGTATTTTAGCTGACTTCCGTTTTGGCGGCTATGTAATGCCAACTGGCTTAAACTGGATGACAAGCAGAGGCTTAACAGAACAAAGCCTGACCAATATGGACAAAGCACATGGTGGCATAAGCTACTATGTTGACGGAAGTGGCAATGGGGTGCAAACAACTGCATCTGCCGGCCCAAGCGGCCAGAAAGTGTACAACGATGGTATGTTGCTAGGTGGGGTTACCTCAGATGGTAAAACCAACACCAACATCGTGTCACAAGCCTATTACTACTGGAACGTGTACAACTGGGGCGGTCCGCAATACAGCGAAAGCCGTTACGAGCTGTACATCCAAAAGAACAGCTATATCAAGCTGAGGGAAGTTAGCTTAAGCTACAGCCTACCTGCTGGGATATTCCAAAAACTTGGTGCCAAAAAAATACAATTGTCTGTTTTTGGCAGAAACTTGTTTTATCTGTACCGCACCATCAAGAATATGGATGCTGAACAACTTACAGCAGGTTCAAGGTGGCAACAAACAGTTTCTAACGCCGGCACCAACCCAACTTCAAGAACTTACGGCGTTTCTTTGAGGGCCAATTTTTAGTCATTATTTATCATAACTAAAGTAGTATATGAAAAAAACAATATTTGCAATAGCTGTGGCAGCGGCACTCTGTGTTACCGCTTGCACAAAAACAGATTTTAAGAACGCGTATCCTGATCCATCCAAAGTAAACTCGACCACAGTTGCAAAACAGTTTTCGGGCTTTTTAAACAGCAATATCGGCTACGTGGTACCCTCGTATTGGAATTATTTTGTGGTACTGCGCATCACCCTTGACCCTTACACACAAGCAACAGGTTTTGCAAACGCAGCCAACCAATACATACCTGGCGCTTCGGCTACCAGCAACTACTGGGATAGTTATTATAACTTTTTGGCACAATATAGGGAGCTACAAAAGGTGAATGCCCAGTTAAGCACCGCCAGCCAAACTGCAAACCGCATTTATATGGTGGCAGCTACTATTTTTTTGTATGACGAAACACAAAAAATGGTTGACTTGTATGGCGACATACCATTTTCTGAAGCAGGCATGTTAAGCACTGATGGCGGCAACTATTCTGCCACCTATGCCAAATACGACAAAGCAGAAGATGTGTACACCAAAATGCTGGACGACCTGAAAGGTTTTTCATCTGAATTAAACACCATTACGTTGGACGCAGGTACCCAGGCAACCTTTAAAAACCAGGACCTGATTTACAAGGGGAGTGTTACTGGCTGGACAAAATACTGCAACTCCCTTCGCTTAAGGCTATTAACAAGGGTGTCTGGTGTATCGGCATTCCAAGCAAGGGCAAAAAGCGAAATGGCTGACATTGTTGGCAGCCCGGCGAGCAGCCCTGTTATAACAAGCAATAACGACAATGCCCAAGTATCTGTGTATACACTTGGCACAGGCATTGATGCCAGCGGTTTTCAAAGCGGTTTGGAAGATTGGAATGGCAACCTTGCAGGCAAGGCCATGATAGACCACATGAACACCAATGCAGACCCTCGCTTAAGGGTTTTGTTTAGGGCAGGTGACAGTGCAAAAGGTGTTTACATAGGTTTAGACCCAACACTTGACGCAAGTACCCAAAACACCCTTATTAGCAACAGCAGCACCTTGGCCATTTACAACCGTGCAACCACCAGCCGCAACAAATATTTCCCAGGTGTTTTAATGAATGCTGCAGAAGTTAGTTATTTGGTGGCAGAATACAACCTGGGCGCAGGCAACGATGCAGCCGCAAAAACTGCATATGAGGCTGGTATACAACAGTCTATTGCTTATTTTTACGCAATAAGGGCTTTATCCGCAGATAATACTGACAGTATTGCCGGTGCTAAAACACCTTCTGCAGCAGAAATAACAGCCTATTTGGCCAGTCCCGGGGTTAGCTGGTCAGCAGCAACAACCACAGCTGCCAAGCTTAATTTGATTGCCACACAAAAATGGTTGCATTTTAATGTGGTTCAGCCTTATGAAAGCTGGAGTGAAACAAGGCGTTTAAATGCACCTGCTTTTAATTTTTGGACAGACAATTCTTCCATCCAAAAACTACCCCCGCAAAGGTGGCTTTACCCAACCAGCGAAAACACATACAATACTAAAAACTACCAAGCTGTACAGGCTAAAGATAAGCTTGACACCAAGATTTTTTGGGATGTGCAGTAAAACAGGGTTTATATTGGTGTAATATACAAAACAACTAAAAGGCCCTGCTCCTACAAAAGGAACGGGGCCTTTTTATGATAGTTTTTTTCAAGCTCTGTCTGCGCAGGTATTGCGTTTATATAAATCCCACCTTTAATGTAGCTACTAACCTAAATACACCATAATGCAAACTGCTAAATAACAGTACCAATACACTAAATGCAGCCTTCAAGAGTTACCCATATCAGTCAGCAGTTGGGTAAAAAATTGCGGTGCCTCGCTTGGAGGTATAATATGCAATTGAAATTAAAACTTACTTCTACTAATACGCATCTGTGAAAAAAGCCAGTTATAAAAAAAACATCATAAAGCAGCTCTACTTTGCCCAAACGCTTTCTTGTGCAGAAATAAGCGAGAAAATAGGAAAAAGCCTGCCACTTACAACCAAAACTGTAAACGAACTTTTAAATGAGCAGGTGATTGTTGAAAACGGTTATGCACCTTCAAGCGGAGGCAGGCGGCCGTTAACGTATTCCATTAAGGCTGGCGTATTGTATATCGTATCTATCGCGATGGACCAGTTTGTTACACGTATTGCCATAATGGACATGCATAACCGCTATGTAACGCCCGTTGAAAAGTTCGATTTGGTATTGGCCAAAAACACCGGGGCGCTTAATACCTTGGCTGACAGAATTAATAGGCATATAAGTGCTTCGGGTTTGCCAAAAGCTAAAATAGCTGGCATCGGCATTGGTATGCCTGGTTTTATTGATGTGGGCAAGGGAATCAACTATACTTTTTTGGAAGCACCAGTCGGCAACATACCAAGCTTTATTGGAAAAAAAACCGGATTAAGTGTTTTTATAGACAATGACTCAAGCTTGATTGCACTTGCTGAGTTGCGCTTTGGGGCAGCAAGGCAAAAAACCAACGCCATGGTTGTAAACATTGGCTGGGGCGTGGGGCTTGGTTTGGTGTTAGAAGGTAAATTGTTCAGGGGGTACAACGGGTTTGCCGGAGAGTTTAGCCACATACCCGTTTTTGACAACAATAAGCTTTGCAGTTGCGGCAAAAAAGGTTGCCTTGAAATAGAAAGCTCTCTTTCTGCAATAGTGGAAAAGGGTGCGAGGGGCATAAGTGATGGCCAAATATCCATACTCCAGGACCGTTTACAAACCTTGGATACCGAAAACGCCTTTGAAGAAATTATTATAGCGGCCCAAAAAGGAGATCAATTTTCGGTGGAGTTGTTTTCTGACGCCGGGTATAACATTGGGCGGGGCGTTGCTATTTTAGTTCATTTACTTAACCCGGAAATTATTGTATTAAGTGGCCGGGGATCGCTGGCCGGCAAAATATTAAGGGCACCAGTACAACAAGCCTTGAACGAACTATGCATCCCAAGGCTATCTGCAAATACTGAAATTGACATATCGGTACTTGGGTATGAGGCTGAGCTGATAGGTTCGGCAGCATTGGTTATGGAGAATTTTGAAAATAATGTTAAGCATACAAATACGGCTGGCGAAATACTATCTAATGTAACAGCTGAGGGCAAATGAACTGGTTTTAATTGGGTTTGCAGATTGCTTTTATTAATCATTGGTGGAAACCAATTTTAAAATGCTTAAACACGCCCGTTCCAAACACTAGAAATGTTTAATACATGCCTTTAGGTCTTACTTACACAAATACGTAAAAGTATTGGGACAGTTGAGCCATTTGTTTAAGTGTTTTGCCGTATTTAATAAACGCTTGGTCTTGAATTGATTACTAAGAAAAGAAATAGGCTATTTTTTACCAATTTATATCAATTTTTAACCGCCGTTTATCTATTTTAACATTCTTTTATTATAATTTTATCGCTGTTCTGGTGCCTTTACAAAACGATTTGGCTTTAAAATTTAAACCGGCCTGTGTCAATGAAAAAAAGTTCCTACAAGAAAAACATTATTAAACAGCTCTACTTTGCACAATCTCTTTCATGTGCGGAAATTAGTGAAAAAATTGACAAAAGCCTGCCACTTACCACCAAGGTGGTGAATGAATTGATGGACGAAGACTTTATTATCGAAAATGGATACGCCCCCTCAAGCGGTGGTAGGCGCCCGCTTACATATTCGCTCAAGCGCGACGTGTTGTATATTGTTGCCGTAGCCATGGACCAGTTTTATACGCGCATTGCAATTATAGACATGCAAAACCAGTATGTAACCAGGGTAGAGAAATTTGACCTGGTATTGTTGAAAAACCCTGAAGTGCTGATGGCGTTGGTGGATAAAATAAACAACCATATAACGTCGTCGGGGCTTCCAAAAAACAAAATAGTTGGCATTGGTGTAGGCATGCCAGGTTTTATTGATGCGGGCAAAGGTGTAAATTATACTTTTTTGGATGCCCCCTATGGCAATATACCCAGTTACATTGCAGAGAAAACTGGTTTAGAAGTTTTTATTGACAACGATTCAAGCTTGGTGGCGCTTGCCGAATTACGTTTTGGCGCGGCCCAGCATACCACCAACGCCATGGTGGTTAATATAGGTTGGGGGGTTGGCCTTGGGCTTATATTGGAGGGCAAACTTTTTAGGGGATATAATGGGTTTGCCGGTGAGTTTAGCCACATACCTGTTTTTTCTAACAACAAGCTGTGCAGTTGTGGCAAAAAAGGCTGTTTGGAAACAGAAAGCTCCCTTTCTATCATAGTTGAGAAAGCCCGCCAAGGGCTTGATGCCGGGCAGGTATCTATGCTCGCTAACCTTTTGGTTGATGTAAATACGGAGAACGCTTTTGAAGAAATAATTAGGGCAGCCCAAAAAGGTGACCAATTTGCGGTAGGCCTATTTTCAGAGGCAGGCTATAACATTGGCCGGGGCGTTGCCATATTAATACACATACTTAACCCGGAGATTATCATATTTAGTGGGCGTGGCTCGCGTGCCGGCAGAATTTGGAAAGCACCAGTGCAACAGGCTATTAACGAAATGTGCATACCAAGGCTTGCCGCCAGCACCGAAATTGAAATATCCCAACTGGGCTACGAGGCCGAGATGATAGGCGCTGCGGCATTAGTAATGGAAAATTATGAAACCAAAACAATTCCCAATTCGGTGCCGGTGGAGATGCCAACTGCTTTTTATGCCCAAAACAACTGAGGCTTGTTTTAAGGCATGGGCATAGTGCTGCAAAGCGCAATTTTGGCCTATGGGTAAATTAAAAATAATATTAGTCAGTAAAACGTTATAACAGTAGCCGGCGTTTAATTGCCTTGGTACATTTTTTCGCAAACAAGTATCTGGCCGCGCTATCAGTTGTTTCTTAACTGGGCATGCATCGGCAAGCAGCCAATAAAATTATCCCGAAAAAGCACCACCGTTGGGTAACTTGTAATAACCAAACTTGTGCAACAGCAAAGCTGTTTCGTCCCTACAAAACAGGCCATTATCCATTATTTGCACTAAAACTAAAAATTAAGCGTTCTTTAATTACCTTAGCAGCATGGTTGTTAATTTAAGCCACAAACACAGCCTCGTTTCGAATTGGTTGAGCGAACTACGCGACACCGAAATACAAACAGACAGGTTCCGCTTTAGGCGCAATATTGAGCGCCTTGGGGAGGTAATGGCCTATGAACTAAGTAAAGAGCTGCCGCATGCAACAGTTGACGTGCAAACGCCTTTAGGCATACATGGCAGCAAGGTATTGGCCCAGCAGCCCGTATTGGCCGCAATATTGCGGGCTGGCCTGCCGTTGCACCAAGGCATGCTGAATTATTTTGACAAGGCAGACAACGCATTTATTGGTGCCTACAGGAAGCATGACAGGGAAGGGGGATTTGAAATAAGTTTAGATTATATTAGTTGCCCGACCCTAGAAAATAGGATACTAATACTTTGCGACCCGATGTTGGCAACCGGGGCATCGCTGGTTAAAACGATAGCAGCCCTGCGCGAGGAGGGTACCCCGGCGCAAATACATATTGCCTGTGTTATAGCCTGCACGGTGGGTATTGAATATGTGTTGCGCGAGGTAGGAACAAATGTAAAAATATGGTGCGGGGATATTGATGACGAGCTAACCGCAAAAGGTTATATAGTGCCGGGGCTTGGCGATGCCGGTGACCTTGCCTATGGCGCAAAAAGCCAAGACTAGTTACTTATGATTTTTTGAATAGATTTTTAACCCTGTTATTTAAAAAACAGCTATTTTAGTACACCAAAAACTGCAGAATGAGAGTATTATTTTTGATGTTGTTAGTACTGTTTGCAGGAAGATGTATAGCGCAGGACCCACATTTCTCACAGTTTTCGGCTTCCCCGCTAACCCTCAACCCCGCATTCACCGGTAAATTTGACGGAAACGTACGGCTTGCCACCAACTACCGCAACCAATGGCCAACGATTGACAAGGCCTTTGAAACGGCCACCGCTTCGGTTGATTTTCAAATACTAAAAAATAAAATCTCCTATAGGGATACCTGGGGGGTAGGCTTGTTGGGCCTTACCGATAAAAGTGCCAATGGGGCGGTTTCGTATAATTATTTTGCCATATCTACCGCTTTTCATAAAGGCTTGGATGAAGATGGCTACAAGCAGCTGGGCATTGGTTTTCAAGCAGCCTATAGCAATATGGCAATTAATACTGGTAACTTAACGGTGGGGGATCAGCTTACCTCACTAGGCTTTACCAAACCACAAGACGACCCTTTGCTAATGAAGGGTAACCTAACGTCAAGTTTTTTGGACGTTAATGCTGGCTTGCTGTATACATCGAGCAGTACCGACAGGGATAATTTTTACGCAGGCGTTAGCATGTACCATATTAACAGGCCCAAGCAGTCGTTTGACCAAACAGGCAGTTACGTGTACTACTTAAACCAGCGCACCACTTTGCAATCTGGCGGGTACCTTCCGTTGGGGCCGTCAACCACTTTGCACCTAAGTACGCAATTTAGCACACAGGCCGGTGCCAACGAGTTTTTAGTAGGCGGAGCCTTTCAGTTTGCGGCTACCAACTTAGAAAATGATGATAACCCGTTAAGCTTTTATGTAGGCTCGTGGGTGCGTTTTGGTGATGCCTTAATACCGTATTTGGGCTTGGAGTATGGGCAATGGAGATTGGGAACCACCTACGATTATAATATATCTAGCTTAAAGGCCGCATCGCAAAGTAGGGGCGGTATAGAAATTTCACTCATATACATCAATAAGTCATCAGGCAGCAAAGGCTTACCCTGCCCTAAATTTTAACTTGCTTTGGTTATGTGTGCCACCAACTGTTTTTTGCAAAATTTATGGGGCGGTTGTGCGCAAAATACGTGAAAATAAGTTACTGTTGATAATGCATATCAGTTGGTATGGGTTTCTTTACATATGATCTTCTACGTAAAGGTTAGGCTAAACAGCAGAAAGTAGAACGATGTCTGCCGTGTCATCCCCATAGGCAGTAGCGGTAAAAAGCGGGTAAAACGCAATCATACCAAAGGTGGCTAACAGCAATATTGTTGTAGTTATTTCGGTAGGGTGGGTGAGGCTGAAATTTAATACAGGGCGCTTGTTTTCAAACCCTATTGCATACCGTAGCAATTCTTTTTCGCCCTCAAAAAAACGCATCTTCAGCCCGCCTTTGGAGTTATAGCCGCAAGTGTACACTGCCCCCCCGGAAAAAGAAATGAAGCCTTTACTTCCCCAAAAACCATATTTTAATGTAACTACTTCCTGGCCATTTTCGGTTACAAAATAGCCCGGGTTCCAAACACCTTTTCTGCCGGCAGTGTATAGCCTGTTATTTAGCAAAATTGTGGAATTGCCAGCTGGGTTCAGCGTTAATTCAACCCTCGTTTCGCTGCCATCATTCAAATAAAATTTGTCGCTCTGTCTAATCCAGTTTAAACTGTTCATGGGGGCATTTTAAATTTTAGTAAAAAGGGTAGCCATTGGCAGTTTTTTTCAACTCAACAGGCTGGGTATGTTGGTTTTTATCCACTTCTTGCCCATCGTGGTAGCCTTCTACAAAGCCTTGAATTAGATCCCGCCATGCCAAAAGGTAAAATAACAATATTGCGCAAGCAATTATTTTCCCTAAATTGGTTTTGTTTCGTTGGTAAATGGTTTTCATGTTTAAAAACGAATAAATAGGGTAGTATCTCCCCGTTCCGTATTAATCAGTTTCAACTTGTTGGGCGAAATTTCCAAAACACTGTCTTTCCGGTCAGGTTTGCCGTCCCTGGTTACGGTTAATTGTGTGCCATCGGCACTAAAAAGCCATCGGCCTTGCTGGGGGCCTTGTGGGGTTTGTATTTCATAGGTGTTATCGGCTTTGTATTCAAATTCCATACTTTCAAGCATTTGGTTAAGTATATCAATATGCTCCTCTAATTGTTGTGCTTTGTCAGGGTTGCTTTTCTTGGTTGCGTTAATAATGCTTTTGGCAACTCCCTCAATGGAGGCTTGGTCGATTTTCCATTTGCCTATTATGTCTTTTGTTGGGTCGGCCAAAACGGTAAACGACGAACAAATAATCATCAGCACTGCAGAAAACATAAGTGTTATTTTCATAATTTTTGGTTTGTTTAAAGCACAAACTTGTAATAAAAAAGCTGCCGGCAAAAGGCTTCTTACACCAGCGCGGAATTTGATTGACTGTTGACGAAAAATAGGTTTAGTGTACAGGAATTAATGAATAGCGAGTTTGTTTACCCGGTGCTTTATTGTTGAAAAGATTAATCGGTAACAGATGTTGCGATGCATGCAAGTTTCTTTAATTCATCACTAACCACGTTTATTCTGCATTTATCATTAATCGCCTTTCTTGTAAAATCCGGCCGTTTATTTTCGTGGCATCATTTAAAAAGCAGCAGGCATTAAAATGTGCCATGCTTAATTAACCAACCAAATAACAAAAAATGAAAAAGCTAAGTAGGGAAATTGTAATCTATGTAGGGCTGGCGGTGATTACCTGTGCACAATTACATGCCCAGCAGAAAAGCCGCGATTCCGCTGTAAGCCCCGGCGATGATTTTTATCAATATATCAATAATGATTGGCTAAACGGGAGCAAAATTCCCGATGATCTTCCTTTGTGGGGGGGCTTTGCCACACTGGCAGTGGAAAACCAGCAGAAGCTAAAGGGCATATTGGAGGAATTAGCCGCCCACCCCGCACTTCCTAAAGGCAGTGCCGAGCAAAAGGTTGGTGATTTGTATGCGAGTGGGATGGATACGGCCGCAATAAACAAGCTTGGGTACTCGCCGTTAAAGAAGGTACTACAAAAAATTGATGCCGTTAAAGATTACCGTGGGTTACTGATGCTGATTGCCCAGTTGTATAAAGAAGGCAATGGGCAATTATTGGGATTTAGTGTAGAACCGGATTTAAAAAACAGTAAGATTAACATTGTTAATGCTTCCCAGGCGGGTACCTCGTTGCCAGAAAAGGGCTATTACACCAACACCGATGAAACATCTAAATTAATTAGGACGAAACTGGCAGATTTTATTACGAGCATGTTTGTTTTAACCGGTACCCCAAAAGATGCGGCGCAAGTTAAAGCTAAGGATATTATAAACCTTGAAACAAAAATTGCGGCATCGCACTTATCAAATGTGGAGTTGCGTGACCCAGAAAAGAGCTACCATAAAATGAGTGTTGCAGATTTTGAGAAAATTACACCACATATTCAATGGTCAATTTTATTTGCCACAATGGGTGTTAACCCTAAAACTTTAAATGTGGCGCACCCATTGTATTTTAAAACGCTTGATACTTTGTTGACAACAATACCCATAAGTGTGTGGAAGGATAAATTAAAATATGTGTATATAAACACCAAGGCGCCTGTATTAAGCAAGCCTTTTACAGATGCCAGTTTTGCCTACAGCCAAGTGTTTAGCGGACAACCAGCCCAACAGGAACGGTGGAAGACGATGGTTGGTATAAGTGACGGGGAGTTATTGGGGCAGCTATACGTACGCAAATATTTTACTGTACAGGCCAAAGCCAAAATGGAGATATTGGTAAACAACCTGCTACTGGCATTTAAAAACAGGCTTGAGCATTTGGGCTGGATGAGCGACACCACAAAAAAGCAGGCGTTATTAAAGCTTAGTAAAATAACTAAAAAGATAGGTTACCCAGATAAAATTAGAAACTATGATGATGTGTTGATAAGCCGTAATGATTTTTTTGGCAACAACGAAAGTTATGCAAAACACATTTTTAAAGAGGCTTTAGCAAAAGTAAATAAGCCTGTTGACCGTACTGAATGGGGTATGACTACACCAACTGTAAATGCGTACTACAACCCTGCCAACAACGAAATAGTGTTTCCGGCCGGTATTTTACAGCCGCCATTTTTTAATGTTAATGCTGATGATGCCACCAACTATGGTGCCATTGGTATGGTAATAAGCCATGAAATTACCCATGGTTTTGATGACCAAGGCAGGCAGTTTGATGCAGACGGCAATTTAAGGGATTGGTGGACTGCCACCGACGCAAAGATGTTTGCTGACCGAACCCAAATATTGGTTGAACAATATAGCAAGTTTAAAGTTTTAGGTAAGTTGCCGGTTAATGGTGAGCTTACGCTTGGTGAAAATATTGCAGACCAGGGAGGAATTGCAATAGCCTACGACGCTTTTAAATTAACAGCACAGGGCAAAAGCAATACGGCCGTAAATGGCTTAACGCCTAACATGTTGTTCTTTAAAAGCTTTGCCACAGTTTGGCGTTCGATGGCTAGGGATAATTTTGCCACCATGCTCATAAACGTTGATACCCACTCGCCTGATAAGTTTAGGGTTAACGGCACGTTATCTAATTTTACGCCCTTCTATACCACATATAACTTAAATCAGTTAAATTTATTATATAGAAAACCGGAGGAGCGGGCCAAAATATGGTAATTGTGGCCCGTAACCGCAAGCCCGCTAGCATTACAAATGCTGGCGGGCTTAATTTGCGATGCTGATTTTATTAATAATAATAACAGACAACTTCCAACAGCAAAATATGCATATTACCAGCCCAGTAAATGGCGTTTCCATTAAAAAATTATACTGGTTTTTTCAAGTCGCCGGGTGGGCGACTATGCTGTTATACGAGCTGGTAAATTACGTGGCCATGGGCTATTTTACCCCCGTTGGTTTTGGTTTTCTAAGTCTTACAGTATTGGTTGCCTTACTATTTACCCATATTTATCACTTAATCGTACGCAGGGTTGATTATTCATCTCTAAAGCTTTACCAGCAGGCATTGTATTTTTTAATCGCATTGGTTACATTATCGTTGTGCTTGTTTCTTACATCTGAAATTGAACAGTTTGTCTTAAGCCGAAAAGTAAACGAAAATATCGTAAGCCTACAATCGCTTATGTATCTTGTAAACTGGAGCCGTTACATTGTAGTTTGGCTGTTGTTTTACCACGTTGTAAAATACTTTATGTTAAAGAACAAGGCAGAAGTGGCGGTATTAGAAACAACACTAGAGCTGCAGGATACTAGGCTTAATGTATTACGCCTCCAACTAAACCCACACTTTTTGTTCAATGCGTTAAATAGTATCCGTTCATTGATTGTTTATGACAGCGAGCAGGCTAGAGAAGCCACCACAAGGCTTTCGCAGCTTTTGCGCCACACGTTAAATTACGAAAAGCAAGATTTTATACCAATTACGCAAGAAATGGAAATTGTAAACGACTATTTGATGTTGGAGAAAATACGCTTTGATGAAAGGCTGGAGTATACTGTTGATATTCAACCAGAGGCAGTAGGCTTGCCGGTGCCCGCAAGCCTTATATTAACGTTGGTTGAAAATGCAATCAAGCATGGGATTGGAAATAGTGTGAAAGGAGGATGGGTGAAGATTTTTGTAACCTGGCAGCAAGAAAGTATTGTTATTAAAGTGATAAACAAAGGGCGTTTGGCAAATGAAAAAAGTGCCGTTGGCGGTATCGGGTTGCAAAACATTTATAAGCGGCTGGAGTTATATTACGGTGGCCAGGCGCGTTTTAACATTGAAAACATTGACGAAGAAGCAGTTTTGGCAACTGTACATATACCCACGAAAGTATGAAACTAAAAGTAATTATTATTGACGATGAAAAACCAGCCCGCAAGGAGCTTGAATACTTACTAGGTAAGTATGAAGGGGTTGAAATTTTGGCCTCTTGTTCAAATGCCGATGAGGGCATGGAAGCTATAGGCCGACTTACGCCCGACCTGATTTTTCTGGATATTAATATGCCGGGAAAAAATGGATTTGAATTGCTGGAGCAATTGGACAGCCCGCCGTATGTAATATTTGTAACCGCCTACGACCAGTTTGCCATACAGGCGTTTGAGGCAAACGCTTTTGATTATTTGTTAAAGCCGGTAATACCCGAAAGGTTACACAAAACACTATTTGAGTTATGGCAGGAAATAGAAAAGGAACACGCTGCGAATAATGCCCCCGGCCGCCTTACCAAGGATAGCAAAATTTTTATAAAAGACGGCGAAAAGTGTTGGCTTGTTAAGCTTAGCCAAGTGTACTTTATTGAGTCTGTGGGCAATTACACAAAATGGCACTTTAACGATGCGCGGCCAATGCTACACCGAACATTAAATTACTTGGATGAAAAGCTGCCGGCCGACATATTTTTTCGGGCAAACCGCGGCGAGATTATTAATCTTGATTTTATTGCAAAAATTAGTACCTATTTTAAAGGGGGAATGCTTGCTGAGTTAACCACCGGCCATAAGGTGGAGATTTCTCAACGGCAGGCAGTTAAGTTTAGGGAAAGGCTGAGCATATAATGATCGCTTCTTGAATGTCTTTAAAATATTGAAGGTATAAATTTATTGGGTGCTCCTGCTTAAAACTATTTGTTCTAAAAATTACTGGCTTTCCCATCAAAAATGAAAGTTTTTACTACAGCTTTCAAGCTGGTTTTTTAATTTTTTCAATGATGGAGGTTGTAGAAAAGCCCTCCAAAATAGGGTTGATGATAACCTGGCCGCCGTTCGCAATAACTTCTTTAGCACCAACAATTTGGTCAAGGGTATAATCACCGCCTTTTACCAACACATCTGGCATTACAAGGTTAATAAGGTTTAAAGGGGTATCATCTTCAAAAATCACCACGGCATCGGTTATGGCCAGCGACGCCAATATTAAAGCCCTGGAGTGTTCGTTATTTACAGGCCGGTTTTCACCTTTAAGCTTTTTAACACTCGCGTCCGCATTAACGCCAACAATAAGCAGGTCGGCCGTGGCGGCCGCCTGTGAGAGTGAAAATATGTGTCCTTCGTGCAAAATATCGTAACAGCCGTTGGTAAAAGCAATGGTTTTGCTTGTTAGCCTGGCCACTGCAACAAATTGTTGGAGCTGGTGCAGGGATAGAATTTTATGCGGTAATGACGCCGTGTTTTTCATATTGTTTGTTCCTATATTTAACTGCAATGTAAGCCAAACTGCCAAATATTAACACGAATGCTACCTGGGCCAGCATCAGCAGCCAGCCTGAGGCACGGCCAATATTTTCGCTAATGTTATACAGCAGCAGGGTTTTTTGTATGGCCCATGGGTAGGCACCCAAACCGCCGGGGGCCACAATAATGCCAAACGTGCCGAAAACCAGCAAGGCTACACCTGCGGTTATACCAAGATGCTGTGTTTCGGCCAGTGCAAAGCAACCCATCCAGGTTGAGAGGATATAGCACGCCCAAATGGCGAATGTATACAATGCAAACAGCCATTTGCGCCGTAGTTTTTTGATGCTTACAAAGCCTTCTGCAAGGCCTTTCCATATTTTGATGGCCAGCAATTTGGTTTTGTGGCCAGCCAGCCGTGTTAACAAAAAGGCAAGTGTAGCTGCTGCTATCAAAGCAAAGCCTGCGGTAAGCCAAAATTTTATGCCCCCTTTGTGCAGGTTTGCCCCCAGGCCGTTAATAATTTTGGCCCCATAGCCGCTAAAGTAGCTGTACTGCAGAAAAAAGGCTGAAATGCTTAATATAAAAAGGCAAAGCAGATCCAAAGCGCGTTCGGCCAATATAGTGCCTATCAATTTTTCAACGGGTATTTTTTGTTGTTTTGCAACCACTGTACACCTGGCAATTTCGCCCGCCCTTGGTATAAACTGGTTGGCAAGGTAGCCAAGCAGCACACCGCAAAGCAGGTCGAAAACGGGCGGTTTATAACCCATTGGCTCAATTAGTTGTTGCCAACGCAAGGCCCTAAAAATATGGCTGAGCAGCATCATGCCAAATACGGGCAGCAGCAGCAAAAATTTGGCCCGCATAAAAACCTGCGCAATATCGTGCTTGTCTTCCTGTTTTACATCCTTTAATGACAGCCAAACGAAAAAGGCTGCAATACTAAAGGCAATCGTGTATTTAATTAATATGGGTATTATCTTTTTCATAGCTGGATTGTGGCAAGGTAAAAAAGAAAAACAACTGGTTACGTTAAACTATTTTAATCACATTTATTTTTGGAATGTGATGCGGTAAGGGGTTAGTGTTTTTGTTATTGGGCCAACAACTGGTAATGGGTTTTCTTATTACATCCCACAAGCAAACGCTACAACTTATTGCCATCCTTGGGGAATACAATAGATGGTTTAAAATTTTTAGCTTCCTCAAAACCCATGGTGGCGTACGAAATTATGATGACTATATCCCCCACGGCACCTTTGCGTGCGGCAGGCCCGTTAAGGCAAACAGTGCCGCTGCCGGCCTTGCCTTTAATAACGTACGTCTCCAACCGCTCACCATTGTTTACGTTTACCACCTGTATTTTTTCATGCTCAATTAGGTTGGCGGCATGCATAAGGTCTTCATCTATGGTAAGGCTGCCGACATAGTTAAGATTAGCCTCCGTAAGTACGGCCCTGTGTATTTTTGATTTTAATATATCTATCTGCATAATCAGCAAAGGTATAGCAGAAAAACAATACAAATGGCTTACAGAAAATTAGGTTACTGCGTAGGAGTGTTAAAAGTAAATTGAGGACGATTGGCGTTTTAATACATTGGGGGGGAAGCGGGATGGTTAGCAAGGGCTACAATAAAAAAATCCCGCGCTCCTAAAAAAAGAAGCAGCGGGACTTTTATAAAGAAGTATAGTTTACACTATTTAATTTCTACTTCAGCACCAGCTTCTTTCAATTTAGCAGCCAGTTCTTCAGCTTCGCCCTTAGCTATGCCTTCTTTTACAGCTTTAGGTGCGCCGTCTACTAGGTCTTTAGCTTCTTTCAAGCCCAAGCCAGTAAGTTCTTTTACAATTTTAACCACCTGAAGCTTAGCGGCGCCAGCTGATTTCAAAATAACATCGAAAGATGTTTGTTCAACTACTGCAGCAGCAGCAGGGCCAGCAGGGCCGGCAGCTACAGAAACTGCAGCAGCAGCTGGTTCAATACCGTACTCATCTTTCAAAATCTTAGCTAATTCGTTAACTTCTTTTACTGTTAAGCTAACTAGTTGTTCTGCAAATGCTTTTAAGTCTGCCATAATGTTCAATTTTATGCCGCCTTCATTGCCTGCGCTCCGGCGGTCTTGTGAAAATTTGTGATTGTTTAACCCCCAGGCCGGGTTAATATTTTTACCCTACCCAACCTTCCCTAATGGGAAGGAGTTAAGAGTGCGTATTGTAAGCCCCTCCTTTAGGAAGGGCTTGGGGAGGTTTTCTATGCGTTCTCTTCCCTAGCTTCCAATGTTTTCAGGATGGCTGCAAGTTTAGTACCTGCATTTAAGCCGCTGATAACATTTTTGGCCGGTGATTGCAATAAGCCAATGATTTCGCCAATAAGGTCTTGCTTGCTCTTAAGTGTTTTAAGCGCGTCAAGTTGGTCGTTACCCACAAATACCGAGCTGTCAATATAAGCAGCCTTTAAGAGGGGTTTTTCACTTTTCGCTGTTTCGCGGAATGAGCTGATAAGCAACGCAGGCTCTTTGGCATCTTCGCTAAAAAGTAATGCAGTAACGCCGTTCAGGCTTTCAAACACACCTTCAAAACGCTTGCTGTCAATTGATTCCAGCGCTTTGCGTATCAGGGTATTCTTGGCTACCTTCATTTCAACTTTCTTGTCAAAACAAATGCGGCGTAGCTTGGTAATTTGCGCTACAGACAGTGACTCTGTATTGGTAATATAGAAGTTGTTATATTGGGTGAATTTCTCCTTGAGAGCTTCAATAACATCGTTTTTTTGATTCTTGGTCATAATGCGCCTTTTTTGCATCCCGATAATATCGGGATTAGTTCAGTACTGATTTTGTGTCAATTGTAATACCAGGGCTCATGCTGCTTGCCATGCTTACGCCCCTAACATAAATACCTTTTGCGGTAGCAGGCTTAAGTTTAACAATTGCATTGATGAGTTCCTGGCTGTTAGCGGCAATTTTTTCCGGGTTAAAGGAAACACGGCCGATTGATGCATGTACAATACCAGCTTTGTCTACTTTAAAGGCTATTTTACCACCTTTTACTTCATTAACCGCTTCTGCCACGTTGTTGGTTACAGTACCGGTTTTAGGGTTGGGCATCAGGTTACGGGGACCCAAAATTTTACCCAATTTACCTATTTTAGGCATTACAGATGGGGTGGCGATGATAACATCCACGTCAACCCAGCCTGCTTCAATTTTTTGTATAAACTCATCCAAGCCAACATAATCAGCATTGGCTGATCTTGCATCGGCCTCTTTATCGGGTGTGCACAAAACCAACACACGCTTTGTTTTACCAGTGCCGTGTGGCAGGTTTACAGTACCACGCACCTGCTGGTCGGCTTTTTTAGGGTCAACGCCAAGGCGTATATGTAGGTCGATGGAAGCATCAAACTTGGTAGTGTTAATGTCCTTTACTATCGTTGAAGCTTCCTTCAACGTATAGATCTTGCTTTTGTCTATTTTAGCTTCGGCTGCTTTTCTTTTTTTGGTAAGGCTTGCCATAATCAAATCAGTTTTAAGGTGTTAATTAATTTTCCCATGGTGCTGCGCCATCAACACTTAAACCCATGCTGCGTGCTGAGCCGGCAATCATTTTCATGGCGCTTTCTAATGTAAAGCAATTCAAGTCGGCCATTTTGTCTTTGGCAATTGCCTCAACCTGGGCCCAAGTTACCTTGCCTACTTTAGAGCGGTTACTTTCCTTAGAACCTTTTTGAATTTTTGCAGCGTCCATCAATTGAACGGCGGCGGGGGCAGTTTTAATAACAAATTCAAACGATTTGTCATTGTAAACAGTAATAATTACGGGAACTACCTTGCCTATTTTGTCCTGTGTGCGAGCATTGAATTGCTTGCAGAACTCCATAATGTTTACACCCTTGCTACCTAGAGCAGGGCCTACAGGTGGCGCTGGATTGGCTTGGCCGCCTTTAACCTGCAGTTTCACAAAACCTGTGATTTCTTTTGCCATGTTTATAATTTTATTGGTTCTAACGTACCGTTGTTGGCGGCACTCCCAAGCCCGGCATTTACCGGTACTAATTATTTCTTACTAAAAAGAACTTTTTGGGGCTGCAAAAGTAGTAAAAGTATTTTAATGGGCAAGTTTATTTTAAGGTTTGCAAAATATTGTTGCAAAACAGTGTGCCACTGCCCTGTTTTACATTGGTTACCTATTTATTGGGCGGGGATACATCCCAGCCATTTTAACGTTTGGTAATTGTTATTGGCTGTTTGCCTGGCACTGCATTAAAACACACGGTGTTGCCCTGTGCCTCAAGTTTTAATGGCTTGCCAGCCTGTTGAATGTTTACCACCCTGTGTGCATTAATGTTAAGGCTAATGGTTAGGGGCTGGTTGTACACGGTGTCGTTCATCAGCGTATCGCTGAGTGCAAGTGTTAGGCAATGTTTGGTTCGCGATACAACCTGCAAGGTTGCGCAATTCCGTTCCTTATGGTATTTAAGTACTTCACCAAACGGGGCTATCCAAATGTCTTTTTTTCTTGTATCAATTTCTGCCAACTGCTTTGCAAATGCATCTTTTTTCACAATTATCCAACCGTTTTCAATGCCATGGTAGGTTGGCACATACCAGCCACCTGCCAGTATTGTCTCATCCAAATGCCTAACAAAAGAACCTATGGATGCCGAATCGGCAATCATGTCGCTGTTTACTTTGTAATAGTCATCGGCTGTTTGGGCAAAATCGTAAGCATTGTAAGGCAGCTGGTTGTTTCTTGTGGCCCTTGCGCCGGTAAAATAGCCTTGGGCAATGTTCCTTACCATTTGCTCGCTGTCGGTTGCATTGCCGCCATCGCCGTATGGGTAGGCTAGGGTGGGGGTGCCTCGGCCCGGCACTTTTTCGGCAATTATTTTGTTGCTTTCTGCAAACTGCCAGTGTATGCTGTCTGCGGGTGTTTTGTGTAAAAATGGGTGGGTAACCGTGTGGCTGGCAATTTCGTGGCCTACGTTGGCTGCATCGGTAATCGGCTGCCAGCTTTTTAGTTGTGGCTGTACAAAGCTGGTAATAATAAAAAATGTAGCCCTAAAACCGTAGCTGTTTAGCATGGGCAGCGCCACTGTAAACTGCCCATTAATAGCATCATCGAACGTAAGGCTTAAAGCAGCCTTTTTATTATCCATCCAGTGTGCAATGGTATAATTAAGTTTTGCATGCTGTGCCTCTGCAACGGGGGCTGTGTATAATAGTATCAGTAGAAATAAATACCGGCAATGTCTCATGGGTGTGCAATTTACAAAAGGGAGCGGCAGAATGCATTTTCCACCGCCCCTTTTTAACGCGTTTTATTTATTGGGTAAATTGCCTATGCCGTTTAATCAGCCAAGGTAAATGTAATGGGTAAGTCATAATATGTTTTCACATTCTTGCCTTTAACGCGGCCGGGTGTCCACCTGGGCATTTTGCCCACGGCTGCCATGGCTTCTTCATCCAAACCATAGCCCACTTTTTCATCTTTTAGCTTTGGCGAAAACACTTTGCCTTTCTCATTTACCGCAAAAGTTACTACCACTGTTCCTTCAACACCGTCGTCAATGGCATTTTGTGGGTATCGTATGTTAGCTTGTATAAATTTTGCCAATTCGGCTTCCCCACCCGGAAACATGGGTTTAATTTCGGTAAAATTATAAATGCCGTTGTTGTCTTCCTCCATTTTGGCGGTGTATGTTGGGTTGTAAACCGCTATTCTTACAACGCCTTTGTGGCCTTTTTTGGCGGGGCTTTTTTTAGCCATTGTTTTTTTTGCAACAGTGGCTTCCCGCTTGTCGGCATTCACCGCTGTGGTGTCTTTGGTTGGGCCAACTGTAGCATTACCAGTGCCCATTGCATTGGTATCAACAATTGTTTGTTCAATAACTGCGCTTTGTTGCTTAATACTGTCTTTGTCGGTTTTGTAATCACTACCGTTGTTACAGGCAAAAAATAAACATATTGCCGCAGGTATGGCAAATATGGCGTGTTTGGTTTGTTGTACTTTCATGGTTAAAATATTTATAGTAACCATTTAAGGCAAACATGGTGCCATATTAAAAAGGCGAACCTATTTAGCAGGCAAAAGCACTGTACTTGCTTTGGCTATTTTGCTGCTTTGTTTTTGCGCATTTGTTTAGTCGTTTTGGTGCTGCCGTCATGGCTCCAGCCGGGCGCATTGAAAATATAATTCAAATCATTAGCATTGCGTCGTTGAGAAAAATAGTTCTTTGAAAGTATTGTCAATATTGAGTTACAGCCGATTTTGAGCCTAAGACGATTTGATTTTTTGGGAGTTTTTAAAGTTGTAATTTGCTGGAAATCAGCAAAT
>CAIRZB010000006.1 GCA_903882935.1 uncultured Parafilimonas sp.
ACGAATACCACTTCAGGTTCAACAGGAGAAATGCAATGGCGGGTACTTTTAATGCACTAATTGAACGTATGATGCAAGCCCCGCCTATACGTTTAGAAAATATTCAAAAACGAAGTGCGACCTAAGTGCTAATTCCTATTGGCAGTTTTAAAAACTGGATAAACCACCACCACCCTTTAAATAAAGAAGAATGGGTAAAACTTTTTAAAAAGCATTTTAAATTTACAGGCGGCGAAATTGTAAACGAGTTTTTAATGAGCAGCGGGTACCTACCGGGTGCGCATGATGAAAACTGTGCCGTGTTTAAAAAAATAGTGCCCCTAAAACCTAAATGGATGGAGGGTTAATTACCGGCTTATTTGCAGTATATCGCCAATAATACCATACTCAACCATATAATTGCTAAACCAACTTTTACATGCGCTCAAGTAACATATATGTTTTATTGCTGGCGGTTAGCTTTATAGCTAATATTACAGCCAATTGCCAAACTAAAAAGCCCTGCTTCTTGGTTATCTCTGACACCCATATTGACACTACCCTTGCCATTACCACTTACGGAAGTGAAACAGGCAAAGACCTATGGGCAGCCACTCTGCCCAAATTAAAACAGGTTATCGCATCTGAAAAACCAAGTTTCATTATTTTGCTTGGCGACCTGCCTTGGCATGCCAAAAGAGACAGCCTGCCGCAGCTGGAAAGTGCCAAAGCCAATACCGGCATTGTATTGCATGATCTGCGGGAACTTGCAGAAGCGGAAAAGATACCGCTGCTGTATACACCGGGCAACAACGATTCACAGGACGGCGACTATGCCTCTTTCACAGCCACCAATAAAAAAACACCGTTTTTTTTAGACAAGGGCCACGAGCAAGACTGGCCGATGATAGCCAACCGCAAGGCCGCTATTGCCGACAGCTCAATAGTAGGCTTAGGCAGTTATTCGGCCTGGCCACTGGGCAAAAAAAGCAAATTGAGGGTAATAGTGCTTAACACTGTAATATTCACCAAAAGTAAAAAGAACCAATATTCCTTGGAGCCCGGCAAGCAGCAGGCTGATGCGGCAGCCACAATGGCTTGGTTTGAGAAAGAGCTTGCGGCCTCTGCAGGAGAAGCCGTACTGGTAGCCATGCACGTACCCCCCGGGCAGGACAGTTACAACAACAGTGGCAACAATTTTTGGTCGCCTACGCTCACCTATGGCACCAATACCATACTGGATACTTTTCTAAATCTTGTGGACACCTACAAGGCAAATATCATTGGCCTTTTGAGCAGCCATACCCATATGGATGCCATCAAGTTACTTACCAACCGCAGTAACCAATACACTAATTTCATCTTGTCGATACCCGCTATAACGCCCGACCACCAAAACAACCCCGCCATTAAGCTGGTAAACTACAACCCCGACAATTTTACGTTGACAAATTTTACCACGCTGTACAACCCCATTAAAAACAATGGCATTACCGCGTGGGACAGCAGCTACACCTTTAACAATGAGTTTCATTGCCCAGCGGGGCTAACATTACCTTATTATGTAAAAACGGAGTATGCGAAAGACACCAGCCTAAAGGTTTTTAAGCAATATGTACAGAACATTTATATGGTTAAAAGCCCACAACCGAATGTTAATAATATGACTATGGCAGTGAGGGTGCGGTACCAGAAGTAGCGAGTAGAAGCGTACGTATCTATGATTCTATCGTTCAATTTAATACCCGGCTTTCCAGGTACAATGTATCCGGGCCCATGTCCACATCATCATCCCAAACAACGGTACCCCAACATACATGGGCTTTTCTAAAAAAAAATCATCCCGCAATGCTTTAAAAACCCCCTTATCCAAATAAGGCTTCATATCAAATACCTTTTCTTCAGCATTAGTAAACCTTATTACCAATTGATAGTCATTGGCCGGTGTTACTGTTTCTTCCCTTTGGTTTATCATACTACATTATTTTAACGGCTCTAATCTAAATGGCTTTTCGCCACTTACTGCTAATTTCCAGTTTTGCATTAAATCTCTTTGATATATTGCTAATTAAAAAACAAATTTTAAAAAATGCACATACACGCCTCATAGTTTTCATCTATCTCTTATAGAAAATCATAATCAATCTCTATTTCACAAACCCGCACCTTTGCACTGCATTCACACGGTTGCCATACTGCCATAATACGAAGCAAAATTTTATTAACAGACTAAATAAAAAGTACATTTATGAGCAACAGAGTATTATCAATCGGGAGCCCGTTCCCCGCGTTTAAGAAGAAAGCAGTAGTATCCATTGAAAAAGGTAAAGAGTTTACCGACATTACACTAGAAACCGCCACCGCGAAAGGCAAATGGACAGTGATGTTTTGGTGGCCAAAGGATTTTACCTTTGTTTGCCCCACAGAGATTGCCGAGTTTAACAAAAAGAGCAGTGATTTTGCCGACAGGGATGCAGTGTTGATTGGTGCTTCTACCGACAGCGAGTTTGTACACGCCGCCTGGAGAAGGGACCACGCCGATTTGCGCCACCTTAAGTTTCCTATGTTGGCCGATACTTCAAAAAGCCTGGCTGAAGAATTAGGCATTTTAGATGCCGAGGAGAAAATTGCTTACCGTGCTACTTTTATTGTTGACCCACAAGGTATTGTACGTTGGGTTAGCGTGTACGACCTTAGCGTAGGCCGTAGCGTGCAGGAAGTGATACGCGTATTGGACGCGTTACAAACCGACGAGCTTTGCCCTTGCAACTGGAGCAAAGGCGAGGAAACGTTAACCACACAGTTGAGCTTGAATTAATTCACACGCAAACACCGTTTTACAATTCGGATAAATTTTGGTAACCCTTCGCTGTTGTTGATGTTTTCACCAACAACGGCGAAGCAAACCACAACGGTGTTTAAAAATTACTTTTATGAGCACAGCTATTGTAATTGAAAATGAAACATTCAACAACCTACTAAGCGATTTGAAGCTGGAAGGATATACCCCTTCAGACAATGCGCAGGTACTCTTAAATAACGAAGCCAAGTACATTAAGGACCTTAAGATAAACACGGGCAATGTTTTAAACAACACCCAGTACCTTAACCGCAAAGAGGCGGTGCTGTTGGCTTTGGCCACCGCGGTTAACGAAAAGTACAAGCCGTTAACGGAATCCTTTACACAATTGGCAGCGGAAGCAGGTGCCACGCAGGCCGAAATTGCAGAAATTGTGGCATTGGTATCGCTCATGAACACCAATAACGTGTTTTACCGTTTCCGCCATTTTATGCAGAAGGAGTTTTACAGCAACCAACCGGCGGGCATAAAAATGAGCATCATGGTAAACCCGGTGTTGGGCAAGGAGTTTTTTGAGTTGGCAAGCATTGTTGTTTCCGCATTAAACGGTTGCGAAATGTGCGTTACCAGCCATGAACAATCTGTACTTAACCATGGCGGCACCCAGCAAAAAATATTTGAAGCCGTTAAGCTTGGTGCTGTTATTAAAGGGCTTATCACCATATTGGCATAAACCCCCATTTCATCTGAGAGTCACATGTAAAAAGCCTCCCGATTAATTTGGGAGGCTTTTTACATTTTTCACGCAGCGGAACAACATAAATGCCACGCCGCAAAGCAATTGAAATGGACATTGAGGCAACGCTATTTTTTGGAAACAGGCACATTTAACGTAACGTCAAAATCATCCCCCACTAAAAAGCCCATCATATTGCCATTAATACCAAAGTCCTTGCGGTTTACTTTAAAACTGCCTGCAAAATTGGCTTTATTGGCCAGTTGACTGAAATTGAATGGTATTTGTATTTGCTTTTTAACCCCATGCAGCTCCAGCATACCTGTTACCATGTATAACGCCCCATTTTTGGCGAAAGCGGTAGAAGTAAATTTTATTTGCGGGTATTTGGCTGCGTCAAACCAACTATCACCCTTGGCATGTTTATCTTTAGTGGTATTGCCGGTTTTTATGGTATTTACATCAACCACCACATCAATCTTCGCGTTTGCCAAATTATCCTTGTCAAATATAACGGTACCGGCCAGACCCGAAAAAGTGCCTTCGGCTTTTTTACCCGAAAACCGAATAGAATAATTGGGGTCTACATTAAAGTTACCCTCTAGCACTGTAAATGCAAACAGTATGCATGCCGCAAAAGCGCAAATAATAATTTTAAATTTTCTGTTCATTTTCTTCATTTTAATTTTCAACCGTTCAACAAAACCATTGCTGCAATAGATCAATAACCCTTCATTACCCTGTTAATTACTCCTTACTGGGCCGTATTATTAAGCGCTGGGCTGGGTCGTTCGTCATAAAACTCAACAGCCAGTTAAAGCATAACTTGGCTTTGTTTCTAAAGCCTACTATTGGTATAATATGTGTTAACTATCACGTAAGCCATGCCCAAAAAACCCTTTTAAAAGGCATTGTCAACATAGCACCTTAATAGCCAAAGTAAAAGGCGATAAATCTTATCAACCAATCAAACCACCACCCCGTTTTGCCAGCTAATGCCTTAGCAAGGTTAATACCAGCAAAGCCCCCGCCAAGTATTACTATTTTAATGCTAACAATGCCTACATGTACATTAAACCCGGCCTTTGCAGCAAAGCCCAACTGCACCAATGCCGCCGTACAACACAATAATCCATAACACAACAGTAACCAATGTAAGACAGCAATTGTTTACTATTCCACTGCCTGCAGCAAAGCCCGGGGAATACATTAACGGTTTGGTCAACACCAACGCTAGCCAAACACATCTACATGTTTTAAAGCACTGCTGATTGTTGTGGCACCACGGGTTCCTTTTTGGGAAACCACTGCCTACATTTGTCGGCAATCCTATCCACGGTGTAGTATACCATGGGCACTACAAAAACGGTAAGGCAAAGGCTGGTGCTAAGGCCGCCTATAATTACCCAGGCAAGGCCGTTTTTCCATTCACTACCCGCTGCGGTTGAGGTGGCTATGGGCAGCATGCCTATCACCATGGCCATGGTGGTCATTAGTATGGGGCGCAACCTTTCCCTGCCGGCCTCAACCAAGGCCTGCCAGGTGGTATCGCCGTGTTCTTTGCGGTGGTTGGCAAAATCAACAATCAAAATGGCATTTTTAGCCACAAGGCCCAACAGCATGATCATACCCAATATGGTGAAAATACTCATGGACGATTTGGTGAGTGCCAGAATAATGAAGACACCTATAAATGCTACAGGGATAGAAAACAATACTACAAGCGGATATATGAAATTGTTATACAGTGCCACCATTACCAAATACATTAATATGATAGCTGCTACAATGGCCATGCCCATCGCGCCGAATGAATCGCCTTGGCGCTCAATGTCGCCGCTCCAACGCAGGTCAATACCGGCTGGCAACGGCTTTTCTACCAGCGATTTTTTTATTTCATCGGCCACAACACCCGCTGTAATACCCAGCACATCACTTTTTACCGTAACGGAGGTGCGGCGGTCTTTGCGCTCCAGCACGCTGGGCCCGCTGCCTTGCACCACATCTGCAAACTGCGACAACTTTATTAACTGCCCACTTGGGTTTACAAAAGCTATGTTCTTAACGTCTTCTACGTTGTGCTTGTCAAAATCGTCGTACTTAACCCGTATGTCGTACTCGTTTGTACCCACCCGGTATTTTGCATCATCGTTGCCTGCGTAAGCATTTTGCAATACGGCCCCCACCTGGTTTATGTTTAGCCCGAGCTGGCTCATCTTCTCGCGGTTAATATTTACTTCCACCTCAGGGTTGCCGTCTTCCACTGTTAGTTTTACGTTAATGGCACCGGGTATAGCCTTAATGCGTTGTTTAAGCTCGTTGGCGGTTGCCATTAGCTGGGTGGCATTTTCGCCGTTCAACACTATTTGTATAGGCTCCCCGCTGTTTATCATGCTAACCATGGTAGGGCTTACTTTTACGCCGGCAAAGTGTTTGGCAACATCCTCGCTCTTTTGCAGCATTAGCTTTTCGGTGGGTAGGGTACGTTCCTTTTTGTCAACAAGCGTAACGGTAAGCTCCGACTTGTAATCTGAGCCCACACCTGCTACCAGCGACGAGGTACTTGAACCTGACACGTTGCTAAAAATGGTGGTAACATCCGGCTGTTGGCGCAAATAGGCTTCAATTTCGTTGGTTCGTACATTATTTTGCTTAACGGTGGTTGTTTTATCATATTCAAGTGCCAGCCTAAACTGCCCTTTGTCACTTTGGGTAACAAACTCGTTGCCTATCACACCCATTTTTACTACCTGGCCGGTTAAAACAAATAACAGTATAACAAACCCAGTCATTATTAACTTGTGGCTAAGCACCCATTTAAGCGCGTTGGTGTACCAATTGGTTAACGCTGTTATCAGTTTTTCAAAAACAATCAGCGGTTTGTCCTGCAATTTTCTGGGGTTAAGTATGCTTACCTTGCCAAAGCGGGACGCCAGCCATGGTGTAAGCGTATAACAAACAAACAAGCTTAATAACGTAGCCACCACAATAGTGGACGAGTAAGCACGCAGAATGGAGCCGATGCTATTTTGTATCAAGCACAGGGGGCCGAATACCACCACATCCACCATGGTGATGGCTACTGCTGAGAAGCCAATCTCCTTGCGGCCGTCAAGCGCGGCAGTACGTTTGTCTTTGCCCATAGCCAAGTGGCGGTGGATATTCTCCAGCACCACAATACTGTCATCCACCAATATGCCAATCACCAACGATAGGCCAAGCAGAGTCATTAAATTAAGCGTGTAGCCGAACAAATACATGGCGATAAATGTGGAAATAAGCGAAGTGGGTATGGCCACCAACACAATCAGCGAGTCGCGGATACTATGCAGGAACAGCAACATGATTACAGCCACCAGTACCACCGCCAACATAAGGTCTTCCACCACGCCGTTGGCTGCATCCAGTGTATAATCCGCCGTGTCATCGGCAATCACAAATTTCACGCCGTTAGCGGCATACCGCTTTTCAACTTGCGTAATTTTTTCTTTTATCTGTTTGCTTATGGCCACAGCGTTGGCATCCCCTTGTTTTTTTATCAATAAGCCTATGCCGTTTTGCCCGTTGTAGCGGAATACGCTGCTGGCATCTTTTGTAATATCGGCCACGCTCGCCACATCGCTGAGTCTTATGGGGCTACCCGCTGCAGGCAAACCAACAACCAAATTGTTCAATTCGGAAACAGAACTGTATTTGCCCGAAAGGCGGACCGTCATTTGGCCCATCGTTTCAGATTTAACCTTGCCTGCCGGGAATTCCTGGTTGCCATTGGCCACCGCAGTTGTAACGTTTAAAATGGAAAGACCGTAATAATCAAGCTTGTCTTTGTTAATGTTCACCTGTATCTCCCGCTCTTGGCCACCAATCAATGTAATTTCGCCCACACCCGGCACCTGTTGGAACAATGGGTTTATTTGGTTTTTGATGATGTCATAAAAGGCGGCGTTATCCAACGATGAAGTGGCCATTAACTGCATAATCGGCTGGTCGCTGGGGGTTACCTTGGATATGTTGGGCGATTTAACATCTGTGGGAAAATCACCCATGATGTTGTTAATCTTCCGTTGTACGTCCTGCTGTTTTTGGTTTATGTCGCTGCCGGTGTTAAATTCCGCAGTAATAATCGATGTGCCCTCCAATGATTGGGATGTGATTGTTTTTATGGCATCTATCGAACTTAGTTGGTCCTCAATTTTTTTGGTTACCGTTCGTTCAACATTGGCGGGTGCCGCACCAGGGTAACGGGTTGTTACCACAAGCACGGGGTTAGATATATCGGGCAAAAGCTCGTAGCTTAATTGCTTGTAGCAAAAAAGGCCGCCACCAATCAATACGGTAAAGATGACAATGATGAGGGAAGGCCTTTTTATGGCTATTTCTGTTAGTGACATGGTAATGAATTTTATTGTTTACAATAGGTACTGCCTTTTACTTAATGGTAACTTTAGTGCCGTCGGTAAGGTTAACCAAGCCGCCAGTGGCTATTACTTCGCCTGCTTGTAGGCCCTTTATTACTTGTACACTGGTTGCGTTGCCACCCCCAGTTTCAATATCCCTTATCTTAACCGCGCCGTTTTCCACCACATACACCTCGGGTTTTTGCGCTGAACCTATGAGTGCCGACCGTGGAATGCTTATCGCCTTTGCAGACGCTAGATTGCCCAATGTTACGTTGCCATACATGCCTGCTTTTAATGGGTTTTTCGTGTTGTTACCCACCAACACTTTTATGGTGTAATTATGCGATGCATCGGCTTTGCTTGCCACCATGTCAACTGTACCTACAAAGGCCACACTTGGGTACACATCAGTGCTTACCTGCATTGCCATTCCGTATTTAAACAGCGGCACATATTTTTCGGGCACACTTACCTCTAGTTTTAGTTGGCTTATGTCGGTAAGTGTTGCCAGTGGGCTGCCGGGCGAAACCACCGCCCCAAGGTCAAAATTGCGGGTGGTTACGATGCCTCCGAAAGGCGCGGTTATGGTATATTGGCCAATTTGTTTTTTCAGTTGTTCAATTTGTGCCTGTGTGGTTAGTATTTGGGTGCGGGCATTGTCCATTTGCAACTGGGTAACACCGTTGGGTGCTTGCTCGTATCTTTTTAATGTGCTGGTGGCATTGTCGTAATTGGCGGTGGCGGAGTGCAGTTGGGCCTGCAAAACGCCGTCGTCTAATTTAGCCACCAAGCTGCCAGTGCTAACGTAGCTGCCCTCCTGCACACCAACGGTTATTACCTTGCCGCTGGTTTCTGAGGCAATGGCAACTTCCCTATTGGGCGTAAAGGAACCCAAAAACTGGGTTGCCTCCGTAAACGGGCCCTCGGCAATGGTATCGGCCTGTATGGTTGCCGTAAGGTTTACATTGGGGTGGTACACCTTCCCTTCTACCTCCTTTTTATTGGCGGTAAGTTTAAATGCCACTAACGCTACTATAGCGGCCACAACGGCTAAAACGACTGTGTATTTAAGTATCTTTTTCATCTTGTTACTGGTTTATGTATTGGTTATGTTTACTTTGTTATGGGTATGTTATTGTTGAATAAGGTTGCCTTTTGCTTTTTTAAGGTTAAGTTCGGCCTGCTTAATGTTAATTAAGGCTGTTATGTAGTAATTTTGCGCCGTTTGCAATTCGTTCTGTGCATTTATTGCGTCTGTAAGTTTTACCAAGCCACTTTTATACTGGGTATTAATATCGTCAAGCACTTTTTGGGCTAACAAAAGGTTGCGCTGCTGGTTTTGCAGGGTTATATGGTTGCTTTTAAGGTCTGCATAGGCGTCGGCCACGTCTTTACTGTTTTGCTGCAATGTTTGCGCTGCCTGTACATCAAATTTTTGTATGTCGGCTTCCTTTTGCTTAACCTGGTATTTTTTGTTGAAGCCGTCAAAAATGGGCACGTTTAGCTTTAGGCTCACATACGAAGATGGGTACCACGTGCTGTTTAGGTTGGTAAATGGGTTGGCATTGTTGTTAAAGCCAGAGATGCCATAGTTTGCACCAAGTGCCAATGTAGGCAAGTAGCCGGCTTTTATATTTTGGCGTTGCAAATCGGCTACCCGCTTGTTCTCCAACACTTGTAAATAATTGGTTTTTCTGGCCGGGTCAAAATCGCCTGTCGGTTGGTTTGCCAACACTGCCGCGTCATTATATGCATCCTGCATCACAACAATATTGCTTTCTAAAGGTATGTTCATCAATACCTTAAGCATATTGTATTGCTTTTCTAAACTATTTAGGTTGCTTTGCAACGTGGCTTTTGTGTTATCACGGGTTACTGTAAGCCTGTCCACATCTGTTTGCGTTGCCAGGCCCGCTTTAAACTGGTCGCTGGTTACCCCCAAAAGCGATTCATCAATGGCAAGGTTGCTTTGTGTAAGCTCCTGTTGTTTTAAAATAGACTGTATGTTGTAATAGGTGGCACTTACGTTATACACCAAATCCTCTTTACTGCTTTGTATTTGCAACTGGTTAATGTTAACCGCCACTTTTGCAGCCTTTAAGGCAATTAGGGAAGATGCATTAAACAACGTTTGGTTAAGCTGCAACGCAACTGATTTGCTTTGCGGTGTGCTTAATGAGGCGGCTTGGTACTTGCCCGCTGGCCCGCCAAAAACCGAAGTGGGTATCAGCTGCTCCTGTACCTTAAAATAATACTGGTAACTGGCGCTGCCATCTAATGTGGGCAGCAAGCTGCTGTAGGCTTGGCCTATGCTGGCTTGCGTTTTTGCCAGGTCGTAGCGGTCGCTTTTTAACTGCAGGCTTTTTTGCAATGCGGTGTCTATGCACTGTTTTAGCGTATAGGGTGTTTGTGCCTGCCCGTATAAAACCAAGCAAAAAGCTGCTATGATTAAAACTGACTTTTTCATCTTGTTTGTTTTATTTATTTGTTATATGTTATTGTTTAACTTTTTTGTTGAATTTATTGCAAAAAAATACCGCTTTTACCGGTCTAAAAAAAGCAACTTTAAAATAACCTCTTTTCTTTCCTGCAAAAATTGCGCATAGCCATCATCGTTTAGGTTGGTCGCTTTTTGTATCATCGGCTTCCCTAAAAAAGGGAATGCACACAGCGACATCATGTTTGCAATAAAATGCTCTGGTTCAATCGGCTTCATGGTGCCAGCAGCAACCTCAGCCTCAACGGCCAACTGTATCATCTTTTTGCGTTCCTCAGTTTCCTCTGGGCTTAAAATAGCGAATGACAGATTGGGGTCTGTATTCATTTCAGTAATTAAAAAAAGCTCCAGATATGGGTGTTCCACCGACTTCTTTAAAAACGCATCAATTACCCCTTCTATTAATTGCCTAAAAGGTAGGTTTTGTGAAATAACACCTGCCATTTTTACATGCATTTCTTCGGTAGCCTCGGCAAATACCTTGTCAAAAAGTAGCTTGCGGCTGCGGTAATAATAGTGTATGGATGCCCTGTTGATGCCAGCGGCATCTGCAATATCCTGTGTGGTGGCATGTAATTTACCATCCTTAAAAAACACCTTTTTTGCGGTATCTTTAATCAGTTGCTCGGTATCGGTTGATAAAACTTCCATGGCTGGTACGTGTTTAACAATTTTGTTCAACACAAAAGTACAACAGTTTTTATTTCTGCCAAATATTTGTTTAACTTTTTTGTTAAACATTATTTTTAAAGCCATTTTACCCCGCCTCAGCTGAAATTTTGGGCGGCCTAACCTAATCTGATTACTTTAGCCTGCTAAAAATACCAAGCCATGCATAGGATAGAACACGTGGCCATTTGGGTGGATGATTTGGAAAAGATGCAAGCTTTTTACGTTAAATACTTTAATGCTGAACGAAACCAAAAATACACCAACCCCAAAAAGCAGTTTGAATCGTATTTTATTTCGTTAGGCGGGGGCGGTGCAAGATTTGAGCTAATGCGCAAACCCGGTATAGCCCCCAATAACAGCCTTAACAACCAAACCATCGGGTTGGCCCATATTGCGATTACTGTGGGGGATGAAGCGGCAGTAAACGCATTAACTGAACGCCTACGGGCTGATGGTTACTCCATTGCAGGCGAACCAAGGCATACCGGCGACGGCTACTACGAAAGCGTGGTGCTTGACCCGGAGGGTAACTATTTAGAACTGACTGCCGAATAAAAAACTGTAAGGTTAACACCGGCCAATAACAAATTCCGTAAACTTTGCGGCATGAAAAAAACAATCATTTTCGATTTTGGCGGTGTGCTCATCAATTGGGACCCCCGTAACCTATACAGGAAACTTTTTGCCGATGAAGCAGAAATGGAGTGGTTTCTTGCCAACGTTTGCACGATGGACTGGAACCTTCGCCAGGATGAGGGCAGGCCTTTTGCCGAGGCGGTGCAACTGCTGCAAAAAGAACACGAAAACTACGCCGCCCATATTGAAGCCTACCATACACGGTGGCCCGAAATGCTGGACGGCGAAATTACCGGAAGCGTGCAAATTTTAAACGAGCTGCTGGCAAAAGACTACACCATATACGGCCTTACCAATTGGAGCAACGAAACATTTCCCCTTGCGTTTGACCAGTTTGTTTTTTTGCAAACGCTGCATGGCATTGTGGTATCCGGCGTGGAAAAGCTCATCAAGCCTAACCCGGCCATCTTCCACCTGCTGCTGGACCGCTACAACTTACAGGCGCCAGACTGTGTTTTTATTGACGACAATGCCCTTAATATTGAAAGTGCGCAACAGCTGGGGCTGCACGCTATCCATTTTAAAAGTCCGGAGTTGTTGAGGAGTGAACTGGAAACCCTGGGGATATTGTAAAAACACCGAAAAATGGCCACAACGAGACTAAACTACAATAACCGGCAGCTTCGGGCACTGCCCGAAAACATACAATTTGAGCGGGGGTTAGAAGAACTTACCCTGTTTAAAAACGAGCTTACCGAACTGCCGAACTGGCTTTGGGATTTAGATAATCTGCGTTTTTCGAATCTCGGCGAAAACAACCTGCGGATGATACCAGAAACCATTGACAGGCTGCAAAACCTACATACGCTAGACCTTGGCCACAATGTGTTGGATGTGCTACCCGACGCAATAGGTCACTTAAAAAACCTGCAGTATTTTTTATACCTAAGCAACAATAAACTGCGGCAACTGCCGGCCAGCATTACCCAGCTTACCAAGCTGCGGTATTTGAATATTACCGACAATTTGCTCACCGAATTACCAGAAGATTTGGGTAACATGCTGGCCCTTATTGAACTTAGGGTGTACAACAACCGGCTAACGGCCCTGCCCCATTCAACAGGGCAATTGGCAAACCTTAGGGAACTGCACGCCATGCACAACAGCCTGCAAAGTTTGCCGGCATCCATTACTTTGCTAACCAACCTGCGCGAACTGCGTTTGAGCAATAACAATTTAACGGCACTGCCCGATGGTATCGGCCACCTTGAAAACCTGCACACGTTGGATTTGCGAAACAATGGGCTGTCAAGTTTACCAGAGGGTATTGCCCAGCTGAAAAAGCTACGCTTTTTAGACCTGCGGGGTAATAATTTAACCACGGTACCTGCGGGCATTGCGGAATTGCCATTGTTGGAGAAACTGGATATGCGTTGGAATAATATTGATTTACCAGGTAACTTTATACGCATTTTGGAAGAAAAAGGATGCGTGGTATATATATGATATGTGATATGGGGCAACCAAAACCATGAAAGAGTAGGCTGGCTGCGTAATTACAACCTACAGCGACTTTTTTTTGTTACGGCCATTATTGTATATAAGCCCCAATAACCTTGCCGCCAACCACTTCCACCTCAATAAAATCCTGGGAGGTGGTGGCGATGGATGAACCAACATAATCTGGCTTTACGGGAAATGATTTGTGCATCCTTTCCACCAGCACAAGCGTTTGTATGTGTTTGGGTAAAAAATCCAACAGGGGTTTTAAAGCATACATCAGTGTTTTGCCGCTGTTGCTTACATCGTCGGCAACTATGATGTTTTTGCCGTTCAGGTCAATATCCTCACTCAGGGTAACTTCAACTGGGTTGTGTTTGTCAAGAGCCACAGAAATAACGCTTATTGGGTTGGGCAGGTATTGCCGGGCATAGCCTGCAATTATTTCGGCAATGGCGGTGCCGCTGTTGCGTACGCCCACTAAAATTATGGGTGCATCATCACCGCTAAGGTTTTCAGCAATTTCCAAAGCCATGCGGTGCAGTTTTTGGTCTGCTATTTCGGCATCTAAAACGTATTTTCTACCCTCCATCCTGTTGTTTTATACCGCAAAATAAACTGATTTGTTGATTGTGTGCCAAATAAAGTTGCCACTGGCCCAATTGGCCGGATAGCCCGATTAGGCAGAAATGGCGGATTGTTATACCTTAGTTGGGTAATTGCAGGCCAGCGAACATTTCAATCGTTAACAGATGAACATACTTGCCCAAATCGTATTCACGGCCTTGTTGGCTGCAGCAGTTTGGCTTTTCAGTAAAAAAATCCAATCAATACGGCGCAATATAATGCTCGGGCAGGATGAAGATTTTAGCGGTAACAGGCCGCAACGCTTCCGCAACCTGCTGCTGCTGGCCCTCGGGCAAAAAAAGATGTTCCGCAACCCATTGGTGGCGGTGATGCACCTGGTTATTTATGCAGGGTTCATCATCATTAATGCAGAGGTATTGGAAATTATATTGGATGGTGTTTTGGGCACCCACCGTTTGTTCCACGCCGTGCTTTTTGATGTTTACAATTGGCTGATAGATGCATTTGAATTTTTGGCCGTTGGGGTAATTACGGTTTGTGTTATATTTTTAATACGGAGAAATATATTAAAGCTTAAACGTTTTATCAGCAAAGACCTTAATGGCTGGCCCCGCAGCGATGCCAACTGTATTTTGGTAACTGAGATAATATTGATGGGCCTTTTTTTAACCATGAATGCGGCCGACTCTTTATCGCAAAAAGCGGTTCTGAGAGAATGGCCGATAGGCAATTTTTCTATATCCCAGTTTATACAGCCACTTTTATCTGGCCTTAGCCATAACGGGCTTATTGCCGTTGAGCGCACCTGCTGGTGGCTGCATATAACAGGCATTTTGGCATTTTTAAATTACCTGCCATGGTCAAAGCACCTCCACATAATACTGGCCTTCCCCAATGCCTACTACGCCAGGCTGGCACCAATAGGCCAAATGGAAAACATGCCCGATATTCAAAAAGAGGTGCTCTATGCAATGCAACCCGAACTGGCACCCACCGGTGAAACAGCAGCCAGCCATAAAAAATTTGGCGCAAAAGACGTGTTTGATCTTAGCTGGCGAAATCTGTTAGATGCCTACAGTTGCACGGAATGTGGCCGCTGCACCGCCGCCTGCCCCGCCAACATAACCGGCAAAGCGTTAAGCCCAAGGTTAATTATGATGAAAACAAGGGACCGGTTGGAGGAAGTGGGCAAAAACATCGCCACCAACAAGCAATTTAAAGACGATGGCAAAAGCCTGCTGCATGATTATATTACCGAAGAAGAATTAAGGGCCTGCACCACCTGCAACGCCTGTGTGCAAGAATGCCCGGTAAGCATATCGCCACTGGACATTATTTTGCAAAGCCGGCGGTTTTTAATTATGGAAGAAAGCAACGCCCCGCAGGAGTGGAACGGCATGTTCAGCAATATGGAAAACAACTTTGCCCCTTGGAAGTTTGCGCCCGACGACCGCGACAAATGGGCAGAACCCGCAAGCCAATAAATGGGATTCTATTAATTTTTGCTGGGCTATTTTACATTTTATATTCGTTCGTTAACATATTCAAAACGAGGTAGCACCTACCAGCCGTTGCATTTGGTAACTTTGCCAGTTTAACAACCATATTATGCATATAGCCATTATTGGCGCGGGCAACGTTGCTACTGTGTTGGCCAGGCTGCTGAAGCAAAACGGCCATATCTTGGCAGGCATTTACAATGCTTCTGTTGCCAGTGCCCAAACGCTGGCGGGCGAAGTATCAGCTTTGCACTACGGCAATATCGCCAGCATCACCCCACACGCCGAACTATACATCATCACGGTAACCGACACTGCCATTGCCGAAATTAGCAACGCAATAAAACTGCCCGGTAAAATAGTGGTCCACACCTCGGGCGCAACACCCAAAAGCATCTTAAGCAATATATCCGCCTACCACGGCGTGCTTTACCCGTTGCAAAGCCTTAGGAAAGAGGCCAGCCACCAGCCAGTGATACCCTTTTTAATTGACGGAAGCGACAATATTGTGCGTGAGGAAATAAGGGCTGTGGCTGAAAGCATATCATTTTCAGTGCATAATGCCGACGATGGCCAGCGCTTACGGCTACATTTGGCGGCCGTAATGGTATCTAACTTTACTAATTATTTATACACTCTTGCTAATGATTATTGTAACCAGCAACAAATACCTTTTACCGCTTTGGTACCATTAATAGAAGAGGTTGCGGCAAGAACCGCACTGTACAACCCGGCCACCATGCAAACAGGCCCTGCCGTACGGGGCGACCTGGCAACCGTTGAAAAGCACTTGGCATTGCTGGCCGAATACCCTTTGCAGCAACAAGTTTACAAGCAATTAACGGAGAGTATTATGGCATTTTACAATACCGTGGGAACAAAAAAATCCCCGCCAGAGAACAGGCAGGGATAGTTATGAGCAAGCAACCGAAAAAAATAAAAACCTAAAAATCAATCCTACCAAATTTATTGCCGCCCGTTGCCGAACGCCAATAATATTATGATGTTTTAATTGTTTTAACGAAAATACAAGTTTCGGCTAAAACAAACAACTGTTTGTTATTTTTTTATATTTTACAGAACCTAATGACAAAGTTTAAAATCTTTTAGGCCGGTTAAACATAACATCTGTTATTTTGCAGGCTATTACAATAAGCCCGCAGCAAACAAGGAGAATTTTTTTTGTATGAATGTATTGGAACTTTTTAAAAAAATAACAGCCTTTGTTTTTGACGTGGACGGTGTGCTAACCGATGGCAGCCTTATATTAATGCCCGGCGGTGCCATGGTTAGGAAAATGAATATAAAAGATGGCTATGCACTGCAGTTGGCCATTAAAAAAAATTACCGTGTGGTGGTAATATCCGGCGGCAATTCGCCAGAAACGGAAGAAAGGTTGCGAAAACTGGGGGTGGCAGATATATACATGCAATGCGAAAATAAGAAAGCCAGCCTTCAGCATGTGATGGCCCAATACTGTTTAAAACAAGAGGAAGTGCTTTTTATGGGTGACGACATACCCGACTATGAAGTAATGCAGCTGGCAGGGCTACCCTGCTGCCCGGCTGACGCGGCTGTTGAAATTAAAGAGGTTTCAAAATACATATCCCCCATCAAAGGCGGGGAGGGCTGCGTTAGGGATGTTATAGAACGGGTGCTTAAACTGCGCGGTAACTGGGCAATTGATGCTTTAATAAAAGCACAATAATCAACTTGACATTTTAAACTTACTTTTACTTTATTAAACAATAAAACCGACCTGTTTCTGAAACTTATCACAGCATTTATACGCTTGGTACGCTGGCCTAACCTGCTATTTATTGCGCTTACGCAGTTTTTGTTTGTGTACTGCATCATAATGCCGGTTTACACCACCTACGCCATCAAGCCCGAAATTTATGGGTTTAATTTTGTGCTGCTTTGCCTGTCTTCCATATTTATCGCAGCAGCGGGGTACATCATAAACGATTATTTTGATTTGAATATTGACATGGTTAACAAACCCGACAAAATGGTGGTGGATAAAATTATACACCGCCGCTGGACGATTGCCTGGCACCAAATACTAAGCATCACCGGCATTGCCATCGGTTTCTATCTTGACTATCATAACAAGATCTTTCTTTTGGGGTTGTCACATATTGTTTGCGTAACACTGCTGTTCATCTATTCAATATCACTAAAAAAGAAATTCCTTATCGGCAACATCATCATTTCATTGCTCACCGCGTGGGTTATATTGGTGGTAACATGGTGCGAAAATTATAATATCATCTACAGCACCAACAGCCTGGGCATTAATAAAATATTGCGCGAAACCTTTTTATTCGCGGGTTTTGCCTTTATTATTTCCCTTATTCGGGAAGTGGTAAAGGATATGGAGGACATTGAAGGCGACAGGCGTTACGGCTGTAAAACCATGCCCATTATTTGGGGCATAAATGCCACCAAGGTGTTTGTTGCCGTATGGCTAATAGTGTTGATTGCCGTGCTGGTTATAGCACAGGCATATGCGGTGCACCTGCATTGGTGGCTAAGCATAGGGTATTGCACACTGTTGATTATCATACCATTGCTGGTTATTTTCCGCAGGTTGTTTACAGCAAAAACTGCAGAAGATTTCCATTCGCTCAGTTCACTTATAAAACTGGTAATGCTGACAGGTATCCTGTCAATGTTCTTTTTCAGGTATTACGCATAATGCAGGCCATGTGTTGGCAACCAAGCCACCAACAAAAAAGTACAAGTTAATATTACATGCAAAAAATTATACTGGCATCGCAATCACCCCGCAGAAAGCAGTTACTTGAATGGGCAGAAATACCTTTTGATGTGTTGGTAAAAAACACGGATGAAAACTTCCCCAACACTATGGCCGTGGAAGAGGTGCCGGTGTACATTGCCCGCAACAAAGCACTTGCCATTGCAGATTTAATTAAAAATGACAGCGCTGCAACAAAACCCGTTATATTGGCTGCCGATACGGTGGTAGTGCTAGGCGACATGATAATTGGCAAACCAAAAGACCGTGAGGATGCAGTAAACATATTACTTGCGTTATCTGGCAAAACCCACCGTGTTATTACCGGGGTGGTGTTGCTACACACCACCGGGGAAACAGCATTTGCCGATATTACCGAGGTTAGCTTTAACCCGCTAAGTAGGCAACAAATTGAATTTTACGTTGACAAATACCAGCCTTTTGACAAAGCAGGTGCCTACGCAATACAAGAATGGATTGGCGTAATTGGCATTAAGCATATTAACGGCGATTTTTACAATGTTATGGGGTTGCCGGTTAACCGCGTAGTACAAGCATTGGCTGCAATGCAATAAAAATAATAATTTGTAAACATGCCAATTGGCATATACTGCACATAACCGGTGGTACATTTGGGTATTAAAACCAAACGCCGTGAATAAAGAAGATTTGTTTGTAAAAATGGTATTGCACGCCTGGGATTTGAATAACAAAAGAGTTACAAAAACATTTGACGGGTTGAGCGATGAGCAGCTTTTTGCTGAAATAGCCCCGGGAAAAAACAGGGTTGTCTACTTGCTTGGCCATCTGGTAGCAGTACACGACATGATGTTGCCGTTGTTAGGGCTGGGTGAAAGGCATTACACGCAGCTTGATGAGGCCTTTGTTGATAACCCTGACCGTGAAATTGCTGATTTACCCACGGTGGCCCAACTGCGTGCCCACTGGGTAAATATAAACGACATACTTGCCAAACAGTTTGCCAGCTTAACGGCTGCCGATTGGCTTACAAGGCACAGCATGGTTTCGGAGGAAGATTTTGCCAAAGAGCCGCACCGCAACAAGCTAAGCATTATAATCAGCCGTACCAACCATGCATCGTACCATTTAGGCCAAATAGTTTTGGTAAAAAACTAATCTAGAGCGATTTACCAAGGACCAAAAAAATCCGTTACCACCAATATAAAATTTACCAACTGGGCCTAACTATTTGTTTAGGCCCTATTTTTACCCACCGCTACGCCAATGCCTCGTGTACAAACAATACCCTGTATAACTGCGCTAAAGCAGCAATAATAAATATACCCCCCATAATAAGGTTAAGCACCTTGGTGCCAGCCTTCATTTTGGTAATAACCAAGTTACCGCCGTACATATAGGCTGCAAGCCCAGCTATAGTACCAAGCCCGCACCCTGCACTAAAAATATCAAACTCCAACGATGTTGGGTGCAACAGATGCAAGCTCATTAAATACGAACTCCAAATAAACCAAAAAGGTATCTGCGCCGGGTTTAGCCCACTCATTGTAACACCCAGTAAAAACCGGTCAATTTTATTGTTGAGCAACACTGGTTTTTTATCGCCCTGTTGCCTCAAAGCAACAATAATGGTTACAACACCCAACGTTAAAAACAGCACCACCGTTAGCCAATTGGCTATTTCAAAAAAAAGCCTATGCCCCATAATCCAACCAACGCCAGATAATGTAAGCCTAACATACACCAGCTCAACAAGCGTAACACCAATGGCATATTTCCAAGCATTGGTAAAGCCTTCGGCAACCGTAATCTGCGTGGCAGTTATGCTCATGGTACCCAGCGGTAATTGGCCAAGAAAGCTTACCAGCCAACCCAAGCCTAAAACAATCAACAACGTCATGTACATTTTTTTAAAAAGTATCTAATGCAAGGCTCCGCCAGCCCACCGCCAAAAACACGCAAACTACAAACTGTGCAGTATAAACGCACAACTGTTTTTTGCCTTACATTTGAACCAAATTGTTTGGCTATGAAAGTTGCGGTAATGGCCGAAATGGCGGCAGGCGGAGAAAGCCCCGAAATACTTTTTTGGGTAGGGTGTGCGGGCAGTTTTGACCAGCGGGCACAAAAAATAACCAAGGCTTTCGCATACATACTGGATAAAACAGGCATAAAGTATGCCATTTTGGGAAAAGAAGAGGCATGCACCGGTGACCCTGCGAGAAGGGCAGGCAACGAGTTCCTCTTCCAAATGATGGCTTACAACAATATTCAGGTGCTTAACAACTACGGCATAAAAAAAATTGTTACCGCCTGTCCCCACTGTTTTAATACCCTTAAAAACGAATACCCTGCGCTTGGCGGAAATTATGAAGTAATACACCACACCAGTTTTTTACAGCAGCTGATTGACGAAGGCAAAATTGTATTAAAAGAAGGCGGCAGTTTTAAGGGAAAACGCATTACCTACCACGACAGTTGTTATTTGGGCCGTGCCAATAACATTTACGAGGCCCCCCGAAAAGTGCTGGAAATATTGGATGCGGAATTGGTGGAAATGAAACGCTGCCGCAGCAATGGCCTGTGTTGCGGTGCAGGCGGCGCACAAATGTTTAAGGAAGATGAACCCGGCACCAAACGCATTAACATTGAGCGCACAGATGAGGCACTTGCAATACAGCCCAATATAATTGCATCTGCCTGCCCGTTTTGCAATACCATGCTTACAGACGGCGTAAAAAACCGGGAGAAAGAAACCGACGTACAAGTGCTGGATGTGGCAGAGCTGATTGCGGCAAGTATGTAATGGCCAAGAAAATAAAAAGGGCGAGTTTAAAATACTCCATGGCAAAAACCGACCACGGCCCACTTTAAAAACTATCCCGGTCCGGCATTTTAATAGTACTTTCTAGTAGGTTTTAAATAGGAATGCACCAAAACCTGCTTTTGTAGCAATACAGCATGACGATTTTTTATTGGGTAAAACGCAATGACCAAAATCAACCTTGACTGAAAATTAATTTGCCGCCACTGCCCTACCTTTGTGCCATGAACTTAGATTTTACAGAACACATACCAGCAGATTTTCACCCATCGTCAAGGGTTTGGATATACCAAAGCAGCAGGCTTTTTACCATCAGCGAGGCTTTAAACATTGAGCCTTTGCTAAACCA
Organism: uncultured Parafilimonas sp.; assembly: GCA_903882935.1. Lineage (GTDB taxonomy): Bacteria > Bacteroidota > Bacteroidia > Chitinophagales > Chitinophagaceae > JABDFW01. The sequence continues at coordinate 21,161 of CAIRZB010000006.1, forward strand.
GTTTGCCGCCAGTTGGCAAAGCCATGGCATGCCTGTAAAAGGGTACGCGAATTTATTATTTGGCCAGTTTATTATTTTAATGGCAGACGAGACCTCCGCAGGCGTTAGCGGTTGCAGTACAGACAGCTCGGTTAGGTTAATAAAGCAAATAGAAGAAATGTGCAAGGTTGACCTGTTCAACAGGCAGATGCTGGCCTTTTACGTGAAAGAAAAAATACAGTTGCTACCCTTGGGCCAATTGAACTATGCGCTGGAAAACGGCTTTATAACGCCGGAAACATTGTATTTTAACAACCTTGCGGCCACTAAGCAAGACCTACTTGGCAACTGGATAATACCGGTTAACAAAAGTTGGCTGGCTAAAAAAATAAAGGCTACACAACCGGCGTAAGATTAAGGCCGCCGGGTAGGGTAACCCGTTGTACTTCCGCACCCATCTGGCTGTAATGCGCTTGTTCTCTAGCAACAGTGAAAATAGTTGGCGTATTATTTACGGGTATATTAACACTACCCTTCGTACTGGTATCGGTTATCAGCTAACCATTGGCAAGTGCATTGTTGTTAAGGCACTTGCTTACCCGCATTAAGAATAGTGCAATCAGCGTGGGCTCGTGCCTTCTGTTATGGGCTTGCCGGGTGGCTTTATTTTCATTTTGGGTGCGTACCAAAATAAAAACACACCTGCCAACACCAAGAAGCTAGAAATAAGTTCGGCCTGCGTTGGATGCAGCCCAAAAATGGAATATTTAGTGTTCACCCGTATTTTTTCAATCAAAAAACGCTCCAAGCCATTAAAAATAAGGTACACGGCAAATAGCCTCCCAGGTATTTTTATCTTTTTACGTATTGACCATAAAAAGGCAAATATCAACAAAGCCATTACAATCTCGTACAATGGGGTAGGGAAAACAGGTAACGGCAGGTGGTTGCAATAGTCATCAAAATTGCAGTTCTCTGTATGTATGCCCATTTTGTTTACGTTGTGGGGGTAGCTGTATGCAAACAGCCAGTCAGGCAAACCGCCAAAAGCTTTTAGTGCCTTATGCTCCGGCGGAAAACTTTGGCCTGTTTCAAGGTACATGTTACCGTACATACCCAAAGCTGTGTCTAGCTTTTGGGGTGTTACATTCGTAGCCAAGGCGCCGCTCGGGTACGATAGGTAGGCACTGTTAATAATCCCCCAATCGCCATCACCAGAAACCTGGCAGCCGATGCGGCCCAAGCCATATGCCAGCATTAATGAGGGTGCCGAGGCATCGCAAATATTAATAAAGCTAATCTTCTGTTTGTTATAATAATACCACAAAGCAAGTGTAGCAACAATAAGGCCGCCATAAAAAGTAAGTCCGCTGGCTGAAAAAAGGTTGCCAATGGGGTCTTGTATAAACCTGTCCCAATTCTCTAGGTTATCAAATATTTTAGCACCAGCAAAACCGGCGATGGCTGCAATAATGGTCATATCCCCCACCCTATCGCTGGGCCAAATCCTAATTGTTCTTTCCTCCGGCTTGGCCAGCTTTACTTTATTTTTTTCCCACCATTTAAGCCCGGTAAAAAACAAACCCACTAATACACCGGCAACAAAATGCCCGTTGGAGGAGAAGATAAACTTTTGCGGGTCAACAAGCGCATCTTTCACCAAAAAAACGCCCAACAGCTTAAAGCCGATAATAAACCCGAGGATAAAATTAATGGCCAATTCCGGAAAATCGGCAGGCTTGCCAACAACCAACGTGGTTTCAGTATACGTGAATATTCCTGCGGCTTGCTTGCGCCGAAGCTCCCTCACCAACAGCCAAGCAGCCACCAAAAACGACATGGCCACAAAAAAACCGAAGGTGTTAACAATTTTTAAAAAGGGCAGGCTTATGCCAAACAAATCTTTAAAAAGGTAATATAAATTAGGATACATCGAAATATTTGTTGTGGTGCAATGTTAGGTAAAATGTTGCACATAGGGTAATGTAAATGGTGGGTGGTGCCTGCGGCAACTACTTATCTGATGCTGGCATACCCTATAAAGCGTTCATTTTCGGCCAAAATAAACCTCGCATGCTATTTATTGTGGTAATCAACTGCTTTTTTAACACTGCCGTGCTGCAGCAACAGCTGTTTAGCCACTTCGTAATCTGCCATTTGCAGTTGCTCCATCACCATTTGTGTGCCGCGCTGCACCAACTTTTCGTTACTAAGTTGCATGTTCACCATCCGGTTATCCTCCACCCTGCCAAGTTGTATCATGGCAGCAGTAGAAACCATGTTCAACACCATTTTTTGTGCGGTTCCGCTTTTCATACGGGTGCTGCCGGTTACAAACTCAGGCCCTACCGGCACCTCCACAGCATAATCAGCAACCTTTGACAAGGGGCTGCCTGCATTACATGCAATGCTACCCGTTGCAATAGTGTGCTGCCTGCATTGCTGCAAAGCATGCATCACATACGGCGTGGTACCGCTGGCGGCAATACCTATCACAAAGTCTCTATCCGTCACGGCACATGCTTGTAAATCAGCCCACCCTTGCAAAACGCTGTCTTCTGCCTTTTCTACGGCACCGGTAACTGCTGCTTCGCCGCCTGCAATAATGCCTTGCACAAGCCCATATGGCACGCCAAAAGTTGGCGGGCATTCGCTGGCATCCAATATGCCCAGCCGCCCGCTGGTACCGGCACCTAAATAAAACAGCCTGCCACCTGCCAGCATCTTGTCGCTTACAGCCTCTATCAATGCAGCTATTTGTGGTAAAGCCTTTTCCACGGCAAAGGCCACCGTTTTATCCTCATTGTTAATAGCAGTAACAATTTCCGCCACGCTCATTTTTTCCAAATGCCGGTAGTGCGAGGGCTGCTCCGTAGTTCTAATAAATCCGCTCATGGTATAATGGTCAATAATAATAAGTCAGTCGTTGAATCCTATCCAAAAAAATGCCATTGTTGTTTACATTTCATTTTGGCTATCGGGCCAAGGCAATGCCTGTAATGGTTTCAACTAAACGCTATTCGGCACTTTTATGAAATTTTTCCAAACCATCCATTGGCTGTTTCAAAATGGCACCCAATTCCAATTCGTACGAACCGCAAATATCCTTCAACACATCCCTGAACCCGTAGGCCACGCTGCCCGCAAAACTGATGGGGTATAACCAGCTTTCCCTGTATTTGTATAAGTGGTTAAAGAAAAAATCGTTAATCCCGTCCTCAATAATGTTTTCAATCATGTAATGCCCCCTGTTTTCGGCCAAAAACACGGTGAATGAGGCCAAGTAGCGGTTGGGCTGTGGGGCACGGTAAACGTTCTCCAGTATTTCGTGGTGGGTGGTTACAAATTTTGCATCAAACCTGGCACGCAGGTCCTCATCAAACGTGTTATACAAGTAGTGCTGCAGCACCTTTTTGCCCAAGTAAGCACCACTGCCTTCATCGCCCAACACATAGCCAAGCCCGGGGCTGTTTTTTATAATTTTTTTACCATTGTAAAAACACGAGTTTGAGCCGGTGCCAAGTATGCAGGCAACACCTTTTTCACTGCCGCAAAGTGCCCGTGCCGCGGCAAGCAAATCGGTATTGGCCTCAATGTCTGCGGTCGGAAAAACCTTTTTCAACGCAGCTTTAAGCAATTTTACATTGGCTACGTTACCCAAGCCAGTGCCATAATAATGCACTTCGTTTATGGTAGTTGTTGTAAGCTTTGGCAATAGCTCTGCAACCAATAAGCTTATAATTTGTTCCCTATTTAAAAAATAGGGGCTTATGCCTGCAGTGAATATGGTTTTTGGCTTACCGCTGCCCAATACACGCCATTCACATTTGGTGGCACCGCAGTCTGCAATTAATTTAATAGGCATAATGTATAATTTTTACCATTCAGCAATTCATAACTGTCTCAATTCAACTTTAATGCAGATATTCGCGCCCTACCGGCCGCCCTGCTTTACCTGCCGCCCTTTGGCTTGGCTTGTACAACAGCAAGGTTAGTTTTTTCAGGCACAGTAGGGTAAATACCTTTTTGATTACTTATACAAAGAAGCAACTTTTTTATGGGAAGTAAAAAATTACAGGTTTGGTTGCCGTTAATTTTTGCGATAGTGTTGGTGTTGGGCATGTACTTAGGGTTTACGTTGCGCGCCTCAACTGCAGGCTCGGCGGGCTTTTTACGAAACAACGGCAACAGCCCTGTGCAAGAAGTTACTGACCTGATTAAAAATAAATATGTTGATAATATAAAACCCGACAGCCTGAATGACCAAGTGATTGACAATGTATTGTCGCACTTAGACCCGCATTCGGTTTTTATACCCGCCAAGGACCTGCAATATGTGAACGAGGATTTGGAAGGGCATTTTCAAGGCATTGGGGTGGAGTTTCAAGTTTTTAAGGACACCGTAAACATTATTAGCGTAATACCAGGCGGGCCAAGCGACAAAGCGGGTGTGCAGGTTGGTGACAAATTAATTAAGGTTAACGATACTACCAACATTGCAGGTACCCATATAAACAATACTAACATACGAAAGTATTTGCGCGGGCCTGCGGGATCAACAGTATTGGTAACAGTGTTAAGGGGCGGCCAATTAAAAAAACTGACCATTGAACGCGGCATGATAGCCCTGCCCTCCGTGGATGCCTTTTATATGATAGCCCCACAAACAGGCTATTTGCGTATAAATAAGTTTGCAGAAACCACCTACCCAGAGTTTATGGAAGCTATGGGCAAACTGCAAAAACAAGGCATGCAAAAATTAATATTGGACCTGCGCGGCAACGGTGGCGGGCTGGTTGACCAAGCTACCAATATTGCAGACGAGTTTTTAGATGGCGACAAAATGATTGTATATACCCAAGGTGCAAAAACCCCACGGACAGATTACAGGAGCAATAAAGAAGGGATATTTGAAAAAGGAAAACTTACTGTGCTGGTGGATGAATCCACCGCATCGGCCAGTGAAATATTGAGCGGTGCTTTGCAGGATTGGGACAGAGCCACCATTATTGGCCGCAGAACATTTGGCAAGGGCCTTGTTCAACAACAGTTTAATTTAACCGGGGGCGCGGCGGTTCGTTTAACCATCGCCCGCTATTATACGCCCCTCGGCCGCAATATTCAAAAACCTTACAATAAGGGCAGGGAACAATATGAGGAAGAACTGATGCAGCGCTTTCATGATGGGGAGGTGGTACATGGCGACACGGCAAAACCCACTGGGCCTGCCTTTAAAACCCAGAGCGGCCGTATTGTTTACGGCGGAGGCGGCATTACGCCTGATATATTTGTACCGTTTGACACTACCACACAATCAAAACTGCTTACACAAATGTACATACGAAGTACGTTGAGCAATTTTGTGTACAATTACTATATGGAGCATAAAGCCGGTTTGCAGACATTTAAAACACCGGCAGATTTATACAAAGGTTTTAAACCCAGCGATACCGAATGGAAACAACTGGCTGAATACGCGCAAAAAGACAGTGTGGATATACAATCGGCATCTGCCAAAACCAAGGCCGACATATTAAATATTTTACCCGCACTGCTGGCCAGGCAAATTTGGCGCACCGAAGGCTATTTTGAAGTAAGCAACCAAAACGACCCGGTGGTTAAGAAAGCGTTGGAAACGTTGAAATGATGATCGGGAGACGTGAATCGGGAATCGTGAATCGGCAATCGTGAATCGGCAATCGTGAATCGGCAATCGTGAATCGGGAATTGTGAGACGTGAAAGTGCCAGTCTTGTCGTTTCTATTTAGCACTACTATACTTTATGAAAGCCTTGTATTTGACAAGGACGTTATCGATATACACGCAATTACCAAAGCACAAATTGACCAATTGGACATGTCTCCGTGGTCATTATTGGTCGTTCCAACACAACAAAAAATGCAATGCATTAGCGGTAAGCCGCTATTTTGCCATTGGCCCCGGCCAGAAAAACAGCGTTGCCCTTTTTGGCTTTTTGGCAAACATGAAAGCTTTGGCTGGAAATTAACTGCCAGTTAATACCGCCATCGTTACTAATGTCAACGCCGCTGGTGCCGCAGGTGATTAATGCGTTTTTTGAAAGGTATTTAACACAGCTGCGGTAGCCGTGGGGTGGTACTTTAGGCATATAATATCCACCTTTATCAGCCTGTAGTACAAGGCAATTTCTGTATGTAACGGTGTCGTGTGCAAAATCGCCGCCCACCACCACGAGGTTTTTCTTATCAAAAACGTCTATTGAGTTGGCCCCTTGTGATGCGCTGCCTTGTAATAATGGCAGGCCGCCGTATTCGTCACCCACTACCAGCCCCGCATGGCTGCCGCCGGTAACCATGTAAACGTTGGGAACATGTGCAATACTATCCCAAAGAATTTTAATATTGCTACCGCTGGAGGCAAAAAACGCCTCATCCTTTTTAAGGGCAATCTTCTTTTGCAACAGGTGGCCGTTTTTATACGCCCAATCGCCTTTCCAGGTTTCGCCCCCATCAGTAGTAAAAGCAACAAAGGCATTGCTGTTAATGGGGTCACCCACAACCGCGCCATACTTACCATGAAAATCCATGGCATCTAAAAACATACCTTTAGTGGTATCCCTAAAAACTTCTTTCCAAGTTTTGCCGCCGTCATACGTTTTTAGTATCACAGCGGGCAAATCCACAGCCATAATAAGTGCCGTGTCTGCGCCGAATGCTTCCACATCGCGAAAGTCGCGGGCTTCGTACCCCTTAACAGTTAGCCATTCAAAGTTTTTACCTCCGTTAATGCTTCGGGCCACGGTTCCGTTGCTGCCACTTGCCCAAACAGTATTGTCGTCTACCACGCACAAACCACGCAGGCTTGCCTTGCGGCCACTGTCTAACAAAACAATTTTCGGCTGTGCAAGAGCGGTTTGGGCAGCAAATTGAACGCTAATAGCAAGTATTGAACAAAAAATGAGCCTTTTCATGTTGGGGTATTTATGTGTCACAAAAAAGTATTCATAAACAAATAAACGGCTAAATGGCAAGTTTCTTATCAGCTGTTTGTTTGCGCAGCCTTAAAACCCGTTTCAATTTTTAGGTGTTCCACCACGTTATAAATAATGGGGCAGCGGCCATAATGCATAAAAGTGGCAAAAAGCCGCTCCGTAAAATTACCGCGGTGCAAGGCGGGAAAGTCGCGGCACTCCGTAAAACGGTGTTCGTAAATACTGCAGCTGGTACCCTTTAAAAAATGGCAGGGTATGGTGTTTAACACCATCATGCTACCCTGTTGGCTGGTTTCAATGTATTTTTCTTTCAAGTCGCCAACCTCCATTTTTAAGTATACCGCCAGCCGCTCAGCCTCTGGCTGGGTAATATTCACCATCAGCGATTTGCAGCAGTTACCACAAGCCGTGCAATCAATGGCCGGGGCAATTATATCGTTCAATCTGTTCACTCGCGCATCTATCTCCTCCCCGTCCCTTTTTTCAAGAAACGTTTTAAAATAATAGTTTTCTTCCTGCCTGTCAAGCTCCGCCTGCGCCAGCACTTGCAGGTCGGTCGTAATTTGTAAATCGCCAATCGGCAAAGGTGAAGACAGGGTATCCATACAATCAGTGTTTAATATCAAACGTCAATCATGCTGCTGTACCGTGAAGGCAACGCCATGAAAATGCGATCAACAGTTCTCAATATTTTTCATTACATAAAAATAGAAAAACGGCCAAGGTGAATGCCACCCCCGTTTCACAATTCAAGTTTCAGGATTCTCGTTTCACGTCCCACGCTTCCCGTTTCCCATTTCACGTCCCACAATTCCCGTTTCACGATTCACGATTCACGTCTCTCGATTCACGTTTCTCGCTTCACGTTTCTCGATTCCCGTCTCACGATTCACGATTCCCGTCCCTCGCCCTAACCAATGCCATTCACCACAGTATCCTTTACAATCTTACCCACCAGCCCTTGCAATACCTTGCCCGGGCCTGCTTCTGTAAAATGCGTGGCACCGTCTGCGGCCATGGCCTGCACACTCTGTGTCCAACGCACGGCACCGGTAAGTTGCGCAATCAAATTATTTTTTATATCAGCGGGGTTGGTAACCGCTTTTGCAACCACATTTTGGTAAACCGGGCAGCTGGGGTGGCTGAACGTGGTAGCCTCAATGGCTGCGGCCAGCTCTTCCCTCGCAGGCTCCATCAATGGGGAATGGAAAGCCCCTCCCACGGGCAGCACCAAGGCCCTTTTGGCCCCTGCGGCCTTCATTCTTTCGCAGGCTATTTCAATGCCCTTAATACTGCCGCTTATAACCAACTGCCCGGGGCAGTTATAATTGGCAGCCACTACTACCTCGCCCGTTTCTGTCTGCACCGCCGCGCAAATTTCCTCCACCTTTTCATCAGGCAAGGCCAATACGGCCGCCATTGACGATGGGTTGGTTTCGCAGGCCTTCTGCATTGCATTGGCACGCAGGCTAACCAATTTAAGCGCATCGGTAAAATGCAAGGTACCGTTAACCACCAATGCGCTGAATTCGCCTAAAGAATGACCGGCTACCATGTCGGGCACCAAATGGTTAAGCGTTTTATACGCAATTACCGAATGCAGAAATATGGCCGGCTGGGTAATATTGGTTTGTTTCAACTGTTCGTCGGTGCCGCCAAACATGGTATCGCTTATGCGGAAGCCGATAGTATCGTTGGCTTGCTCAAACAGTTCCTTCGCTAGGTCGTTTGTATCATACAAAATCTTCCCCATGCCACTAAACTGCGAGCCCTGGCCGGGGAATATAAAAGCATGTTTGCCCATATAAATTTGTTAAGGGGGCAAAAATAGGTTTGTTTATGAAAGTATATAGGGGATTTTTATGCCCCTATCGGGCTTATCTGGCATAAAACTGCATTACATCCGCCTGTATGTGCAATATTACCGCCAAATGTTTTGCCCCCATATGCCCACACGGCTTAAAACATGCCATATGTTTTTAGCGGGCCACGAAACTACTGCCCCTCATTGCCCAGCAAATTAGGCAATCCGCCAAACGCTTACTATTTTAGCAGCCGCAACAACCAACCAACATGCACACATTTGAAGAACTGTCGCTGGAGTTTAAAAAGAAATTTGAGATTAGGCATTTTCCACAGGAACCCGCCTCGCTTTACGAACCGGGCGAATATTTTTTGGGCTTGGGTGGCAAAAGGGTGCGGCCGGTAATTTGCTTGATGGGCAACGAACTGTTTTACGAAATAGGCAACGATGCGTATAATGTTGCCACCGCTATTGAGCTGTTCCATAATTTTACGTTGGTACATGATGACATTATGGACGCGGCACCCCTGCGCAGGGGCATGCCCACCGTGCATACCAAGTACAACCCCAGCACGGCCCTGCTTACGGGCGACGTGATGATGATAGTGGCCTACGACTACCTTAATAAAATAAACACTGCCTACCTGCACCGCATACTGCATTTATTTAACCGTACAGCGAAGGAAGTGTGCGAGGGCCAGCAGATGGATATGGACTTTGAAAAATTGGAAGCCGTTTCCCCTGAGGATTACATCCGCATGATTGAGCTTAAAACATCGGTACTGCTGGCAGCCAGCGTACAAATGGGCGCGATACTGGGCGGTGCTAGCGAGCATAATTGCGGCCACCTGTACGAGTTTGGGCGAAATTTGGGTATTGCTTTCCAGATACAGGACGACTATCTCGATGCTTTTGGCGACCCAGCCAAATTTGGTAAAGACGCGGGCGGCGACATACGCCAAAACAAAAAAACATTTTTGTTGATACATGCACTTGAAACAGCCGATGCAGCCCAAAAAGCCGAACTGCTGCAATTGATGCGGGATAACCCCGACGATAAAGTTGCCAAAGTGTTGGATATTTTTAAGGCCTGCAATGTAGACGAATGGGCCAAGCAGCTAAAACAACAATATTTGGACAAAGCACTTTTTCACTTGGATGAGGTAGCTGTTACCGCCGTGCGCAAAAAACCGCTTATGCAACTTGCCGCATTTTTAATACAACGCGAGTATTAATAAATAATCTTGTATAAGTTAAACCCGAAAATGTACCTTGATGCGACTAACACTAATCGTTACTCTTTCTTGGAGTGTGTTTTTTGCCAATGCCCAAAAAATTGAGAAGTTTTTTGACTACCGATGGAATTTGTGCGCACCCGATGCCGCTAGGTTTTACGGACTTATAAACAAAACAGACTCTGGCTGGCACCGGCAGGATTATTTTATACACGATGTTACCCTGCAAATGGATGGCACTTATGAGGACAGTGCTTGCAAAATACCCAACGGCATGTTTTACTACTTTTATGCGGATAAGCGCCCCAGCAGCGTGGGCCGTTACGTGCATGGCAAACGGCAGGGGGTGTGGGTTAGCTTTAACGCGAACGGGATTATGAGCGATTCTGCTTTTTTTGAAGACGACAACCCTGTTGGTGTAAGGTTAGGATGGCACCCGAATGGCAATCCATCCGACTCGGCATTTTGGCAAAAAGACGGAAGCGGAACTGTTATAACCTGGTTTGACAATGGTAACCCGTCATCAGCCGGCCGTTATATTAACTGGGATAGGCCGCATGGCAAATGGCAGTTTTTTCATGACAACGGAAAATTGAGTGCCGTGGAAACGTATATTAACGGACAACTGACCGACAAGCAGTATTTTGACGAAGACGGAAACACCAAAGACACCGCCAACCATGACCACTGGGCAGAATTTCCCGGCGGTGCCAATGGATGGCAGAATTATTTGTATAAGCGTTTATACTTTCCGCCAGGTTATAAGATTGTAAACTCCGACAAGGCTGTTTCAGTTATTGCTTTTACGATTGATGAAAATGGGAAGGTGCAGGATGTGTACGTAAAAACACCGTTTTACCCCCAATTTGACAAAATAGCGGTGGATGTTATCAAACGGTCCCCCGCTTGGAAACCTGCCATAAGCCATAACCGCCGGGTAAAAACCCACCAGCAGCAGGCTGTTACGTTTAGCCAAGAGGAGCAGTAGCAGCGTATTGTAACAATTATGCACCAGTTAAAGGCAGCTTTACATAAAAAACCGCCCCGCCCGTTGCTGGGCTTTCAAACCAAATTTTTCCACCGTGGGCTTCCACTATTTGCCGGGATATAAAGAGGCCTAACCCAAACGAGGTTTCGTTGGCCGTGCCTTTGCGTTTTATGTTTTCGTTCAGGTCAAACATCTTTTCCTGCATCCATGTGGGTATGCCTATACCTTGGTCGGCAATGGCCACCACCACATCATTGTTTTCTTTGTTCATTTTTACAGTAATAGCGGCACCAAGCGGACTAAATTTTATGGCATTGGTAATAATATTACTAAACACCCGCCACAGTTTTTCCCGGTCTGCAATTATTGCAATGTTTTTGGGGTAAAATATAACCGCCTGTTTTTTCTCTAAGGCTTTGGGCTGCAACTGGCCAACACAATATTGCAAAATAGCGTCCAATTCAATATTTTCTTTCACCATCTCGTCCGTGCCGGCATTGCTTTCAAGTAGTTCCTCAATTAGGTTTAACGCATCAGCACTGCTCTTTCTTAGCAATGCCAGCATCTTGTGTCGTCGTTCACCTTCAACAGGGTTATTCATCTGCATTTCAGTAAACGTAAGCATCGCGCCCACCGGATTCCTCAGGTCGTGGGCAATCAATTTCATCATCCTAGTATTTTCCTGCTGGCTTTTTTCCAAAGCCCCAAGCGCCGTGTGCATTTGGGTATTTTTTAGCCGCACCTGGTTATTTAGATCCATCAGACGGTGTACATTTTTGCGCGACTGCCTGAAGTTGCGCAAAATGAGCAAAATAATTACCACCGACATAAAAAAACCGGCAATAAAAACCAAGGCAATTAATTTTTGCTTATCTGCCTCTGCACGCGACAGAGTCAGTTGCTTGGTGCGTTCCATAAAATCCAACTGCTTTTGAATATTTTCCGATGCGCCAGGTTTTTGTAGTGCGTCTAAGGAGTCGTCGATAGCCAAATACTTATTTATATTTTTAAACGCATCTTCAAAGCCGCCCCGTTGCCCTTCCTCAGCAGCCTGTAAACGGTAGTAGGCACTGGTATGGGTACCAATTTTATTGTTAGCCACCCAAGTTTTTATTTCTTGCAAAACACGTTGGGCGTCACCAGTTCTGCCGTTCTTTAAATATAAGCGCGCAAGTTTTTCCCGCGTATACTCGGCATCTTCCGGTGCGTAGGTGGGTCGGCTGTTAATCCTTATGCCCTCTTTCATATAACGTTCTGCTGCACTGTCGTTGCCCATTTGCGTTAGTGCCTTTGCCATATTACCATAGATAACACCGGTGGCAACTTCCATAAACAAACGCTCGTTCTTAAAGGCATTGCCTTCCCGATTAATATAATCAAGTGCGCGGTTGTAATAAAACAATGCACTGTCATTCATCCCCAGTCTGTTATAACACAAACCAATATCATCCAGATGCATTTGTGTGTAAACAAAACGGGTAAACGGTCGTTTTTCAGCTGATAGGTATTCTATGGTAAGCTTATAATTTTTTATGGCTTCCGGGTAATTCCGCTGCTTAAAAAGGCCGTACGAAAGCCTGTCAAAATATCCTGAAACCTGAATGCTGTCCGCCATTTTTTGCGCAATTAAGTTTCTAGCCTCAAAAAATAACGTAAACGCAGCATCATAACGCTCCAGCTCCAAAAGGGCATCGCCTTTAAACAACAAGGCATTTACGTATTCAAGGTTATAAGCCCCGGCGGCAAACCCCGGCTGCACTGTTAAAAGCATGCTGTCGGCATACACAATCGCAGAATCATAATTATGCCTGGTGGTATGGTAAAAATTTCTGATAGCGTCAAACTTCCTAAAAACATCTCCCGGGCCCGGGCTAAATGTTTGGTAAGCACTGTCCAAATAAAATGTGGGATTTTCATTTGGTGCGGCTTTTACACGGCCATCAATTAATGAGTCAACTCTTGCGGCATGGTCTCCCAGGGGTTTATAGCTGCTGGAACAACCGCCACATAAAATGCTTACGGCATACAACAAAGCGGCCAGCAATCTACTAAACCCAAGTTTTTTGCAAGCAACACGCATCGTTTATACAGAATTTTGGTTTCGCAGGAAAAATATTGTATTTTGTTCATATGCATCTAAAAAGTAAACATTAAAATAAATATTATTTAACTATATTCTTCTAAATCGGCAAAAAGGGTGGCACAAACAATTAAACGAGACCTACAACGCATACCCAACCGTTAATGCGGATATTATGTATCTTTAACCCCGGAGAAAAAGCTTACACCAAAAAAACGTTCATGTTAAAAGTATTTTCTTTCCAGTTAGCCGATACCATAGACCTCAAATCATTCAAGGCTGCTTTTACTGCCGAAATACACCATGGCGACGCCGACGAGTTGTTTTACAGCATTGGCAACCAGAAATATATTTACGTGTTTAAGTACGGCATCGTGTGCTTTTTAAACCATAACGAGGTAGAGATGTCGGCCTTCATCCAATTGATTTCACCTTTTTGCAGAAACCCGCTAACAGAAAGACTGAATGATGAATTTGATATTGAAACAGACACGCACCGCACCAATTTTGGCTTTAACAAAGTAGAGATAGTGCGTGCCGATATTGAAGACCTAAGGTTGGTTATGCTAAACGTATCACAATCGGTGGCTTTAGACCATTATTCGCAGCAAACCAATATATTGTTGGAGGAAACAAATTACCATACCCAAATATTGGAAAAGAAGGGAAAGCTTGACCTAGCGGGTATGGACCTGAAAAAATACATAGGCCGCACGCTGAACCTAAAAAACAGGATTGCCGAAAACTTATACATATTTGACTCCCCCGAAGAAACGTGGGAAGACGAGTACCTGAACAAGTTGGATATTGGCCTGAAAAAAACGTTCGATTTGCAGGCCCGTTTCCGCACCATTCAGGAGGGTTTGCAAATTGTGAAAGAAAACCTGGAGCTGTTTAAAGACCTGCTGCAATACAGAAACAGCGTAGTGTTGGAATGGATCATTATTATCCTGATATTGGTGGAAGTGATCAATCTGTTTGTTGAAAAATTACACCACTAAGTAACCTGATGATCAACAAAATAAAGTTTTGGGGTTGTTACCCCAAAAACTCACAGCTCAAAAAATAATTGTTCTTCCCGGGCTTCCACATTTATCTTACGTATAAAATTATCGTAGCCACCTCCGTCTTCGTGGTTGCAATATACCCCGTAGCTGTCAATGCTATAGCCAATTAGGCCATCGTTGGCCTCTATTATATATAAAATAGAGGAGTCGCTAGGGTTTGAGTCGCCTTCAAACCTAAATGTTTTAATAATGGCCAAGTCCTCCGCATTGTATGTTTTACCTTTACCTGCGGTAAACTGCCCAGCCTCCCATCTAAATTCGTTGTCCAGTTTTTTCACCCGTAATTTTTCCATTATTTGGCTTAACGTAGCCATTTTGTCATTTGTTTCGGTAACGGTGTTTTCCATTGTTGTTTGCATATTATAGGTTTTGTGTAAGCAAGTCAAAAGCTGTACCGGGCATTGAAAATAGTGTTAGAGAATTGCCAATAAACCAAAAACACGTTTTTTCAAGGTGCATTTTAAACACGATAATCCTATTACCTTTACCGCGATTTACCCAAAACAAAACGCAAACTTTGCATGAAAAAATTATTGGTTCTTGCCTTTGCAGCACTGTGTACCAGTGCCTTTGCGCAAACACTTAATGTTGTGCCCGCGCCATACAAGGCCGAAGTAAAACCAGGCACATTTACTATTACACCAGCCACAAAAATTGTAGTGGCTACCCCATACGGTGATAAAAGTGCCGCCTTTTTAAACAAATACCTGAAGGATTATTATGGGTTTAGCCTGGCCGTGGTGCAAGGCAAACAAAATGAAGAAGTGAAAAACGCCGTGATGCTGAACTACGACAGGATGGACCTTGGCAAGCCCGGTGGCTACGACTTGGAGATTGACAATGAAAAAGCTTATATAGGCAGCGACAACGGCCCCGGCACTTTTTATGGTGTGCAAACGCTTATTCAATTACTGCCCACGGAGAAATCAACTAACCTGCCCGTGCAGCAATGCAGTGTGGAAGACTCCGCCCGGTTTGCATACCGCGGTTTAATGCTTGACTGTGGCCGGCATTTTTTCTCTGTAGACTTTATTAAACAATACATTGATTTTTTAGCCTCGTATAAATTAAACACCTTTCATTGGCACCTTACCGAAGACCAAGGCTGGCGCATTGAAATAAAAAAATACCCCGGGTTAACTGCGCTAGGCAGTTGCCGCAACGGCACGGCTATTGGCCACAACCAAGGCAACGATAGCGTTAAATACTGCGGTTATTACACACAGGCGCAAATTAAAGAAGTGGTTAAATATGCCGCCGACAGGTTTGTTACCGTGGTGCCTGAAATTGAAATGCCCGGCCACAGCGTGGCAGCTTTAACAGCTTACCCCTACCTTGGCTGCACTAAAGGCCCTTACCAAGTAGGTATGAAATGGGGTGTGGAAAGTGACGTGTTTTGCGCAGGCAACGACAGCACCTACAAATTTATACAAGACGTGTTGGAAGAGGTGTTGGCGTTGTTCCCCTCGAAACTGATACACATAGGCGGCGACGAATGCCCTAAAGTGCGCTGGAAAACCTGCCCTGTTTGCCAAAAAAGAATAAAAGACCTGGGCCTGAAAGATGAACATGCTTTGCAAAGCTATTTTGTACAACGTATTGAAAAATACCTGAACAGCAAGGGCAGGCAGATAATTGGCTGGGATGAGATATTGGAAGGTGGCTTGGCCCCCAATGCCAGCGTGATGAGCTGGCGCGGCGAAGAAGGTGGCATTGAGGCTGCCAAACAACACCATACCGTTGTGATGACCCCTGGTACCTACGTATATTTTGACCATAGCCAAAACAAACCTGAGGATTCGTTGACCATTGGCGGTTACCTGCCGTTGCAGGTGGTGTATAACTACGAGCCAGTGCCAGCCGCACTTACCGAAGCCGAAGCCAAATATGTGTTAGGCGCACAAGCCAATGTTTGGACTGAATACATGACCAACCCCGGCAAAATTGAGTACATGCTCTTTCCGCGTTTGGCGGCTTTGAGCGAGGTGTTGTGGAGTCAAAAAGGCACTAAAAACTGGGACGGCTTTTTGGCGCGCATGCCCACACAGTACAAACGCTACCAATTGTGGCAGGTTAAGTACAATTTGAAAGGCGTAAACTAAAAAGAACAGTTTAATTATAATCGATTTAAACCCTTTTCTGGCGTGTAAAAAACCAGAAAAGGGTTATTTTACTTTTTAAAAACTAATTTGTGGATACTTCCCTTATCGTGCTATTGGCTGTAGTAGCAATGGGCGCCATCGCCATTACCTACATAGTAACAGCTAAAAACAAACCCGCTGACAGCAAAAAAAATGCTGCGGATACAAGCAGCCCCTCTATTCAAATGCAGTTGCAGGCACATGAGCGGCTTATTTTGCTGGTTGACCGTATAGCCCTGCCCAACCTAATTAGCCGGGTGGGTAAAACAGCCATGAGTGCCAGGGAAATGCAACATTTGCTTACACAAAACATTCGTGACGAGTTTGAATACAACATTACCCAGCAGATATATGTGAGCGCAGATGCTTGGTCGGCCGTGAAAAACCTGAAGGAACAAAACATGCTGATTGTTAACCAGTTGGCCAACCTACTGCCACCCAATGCCACCGGCCTTGACTTGAACAAACTGCTGCTGGAGTTTTTAATGAACGATAAAAAAGGCACCCTACACGAACTGGTAAGTGAAGTGCTTAGTTACGAAGCCAAGAAGTTGATGTAGAAACCCCCACCCCCTAAAGGGGGCAAAAAAATACAAATATGCCAGAAGGTAAAAAGTATACGGATAGTGGAATTGAGATAAAGGAAGTATACACTTCTGCGGAGGTAAATTTTACGCGCGACAAACATTCTATACAAGAAACTGGAACCCCGAAACTAGAAATTGGAAACTTGAATCCCGGCTCCTATCCTTTTACCCGTGGCATACAGGCCGACATGTACCGTGGCAGGCTTTGGACCATGCGGCAATATGCGGGTTTTTCCACTGCGGAGGAAAGCAACAAACGCTACCATTATTTATTGTCGCAAGGGGTAATGGGCCTAAGCGTGGCCTTTGATTTACCCACCCAAATAGGCTACGACAGCGACCACCCGCTATCTGAAGGCGAAGTGGGTAAAACCGGGGTTGCCATTGACAGTATTGAGGATATGGAGCTACTGTTTGCCGGCATTGATTTGGAGAAAGTCTCCACCTCGATGACCATTAATGCAACAGGCTTTATACTGCTCGCATTATATGTTGCGTTGGCAAAAAAACAAGGGGCAGACCTAAACAAAATAACCGGCACCATACAAAACGACATTTTAAAGGAATATGCGGCCCGTGGCACGTACATATACCCGCCAAAGCCAAGCATGCGCATCATCACCGATATTTTTGAATGGTGCGCCCAATACCTGCCCAAATGGAACACCATCTCTATAAGCGGCTACCATATTCGCGAAGCGGGCAGCACGGCGGTGCAGGAAATTGCGTTCACCCTCAGCAATGGCAAAGCCTATGTACAAGCAGCCTTGCAAAAAGGGATGGATATTAATGTGTTTGGCAAACGCCTCTCCTTCTTTTTTAATGCACATAATAATTTGTTTGAGGAAGTAGCCAAGTTTCGTGCTGCCCGGCGCATGTGGGCAAACATGATGAAACAGCTTGGTGCTACGGATGAAAAAGCGATGATGCTCCGCTTCCACACCCAAACGGGCGGCAGCACACTAACTGCACAACAGCCCCTCAACAACATTGCCCGGGTAACCATACAAACGTTGGCGGCCGTGCTGGGCGGTACCCAAAGCCTGCATACCAACGGCTACGATGAGGCTTTGAGCCTGCCCACGGAGGAAGCTGCACGTGTTGCCCTGCGCACCCAACAGGTGGTGGCGTTTGAAAGTGGTGCCCCCGACACCGCGGACCCACTCGGCGGAAGTTATTTTATAGAAAGCCTTACCGACGAAGTGGAGAAAAATGCCCTGCAACTAATAGAAAAAATTGATGCCATGGGTGGGAGTGTAAGCGCCATTGAGCAAGGATTTATACAAAACGAAATTGCCCGCAGCGCGTACGAATACCAACAAAAAATAGAAACTGGGGAAAAAGTTATCGTGGGCGTAAACAAGTTTGCCGTTGTTGAAAAGAACACCGTGCCCGGCTTTAAAATTGACGATAGCATAAGGCAAATTCAGGTTAACAAATTAGCTTCGTTAAGAAACAGGCGTGATACCACCAAAGCAGCCAATTGCCTAACCGCCATAACCGCCGCTGCAAACACCGGCAGTAACCTAATGCCTTTTGTAATTGAGGCAGTGGAAAATTACTGTACGCTGGGCGAAATTGCCGATGCATTGCGGGATGTTTGGGGGGAATACAGGCAATAAAAAAATCATCCCCCGCATGAGTCATTAAAATAAATGATCCCATTTGAAATATTATTTAGACATTTGTCTAAATATCTACACAATTGAACCTTTTGTTTAAAGCATTGAACGACCCCACGCGCAGGGAAATATTGGAACTGCTGAAAGACAAGGACATGTCAGCCGGGGAAATAGCGGCCCAGTTTAATATGACAAGGCCGAGCATTTCCCATCATTTAGACTTGCTGAAGCAGGCCGGCCTTGTAGTATCGGTAAAAGAGGGGCAATTTCAATATTATTCCATCAATACCACCGTGATGGATGAAATGCTTAAATGGCTGTTGCAGTTCACCCATAAAAACACATAATCACTTAAAAAATATACCGATGAAACCTAGGCTACATATCATAGATTTGGCAATTGTTGCAATAACAGTATTGCCATTCATCTACCTATTAACCATCTATAACCAACTACCCGACCAGGTAGCCACCCATTTTGGCAGCGATGGCAAAGCCGATACCATCAGCAACAAATCTACGCTTTGGCTCGGCATGTCAGTCACCGGCGGCATGGGCATTTTTACGTACTTATTGCTTCGCTTACTGCCGAGGATTGACCCGAAAAAAACAGCCAAATATTCCGCAGGCGTTTTTAACAAAATAGCCATCGCAGTGGCACTGCTATTGGTATGTATTAATTTTTTCATCATTAACGCGGCCCAAACCGGCGAGTTTAAGTTTATAAAAACCATGCCCGTGTTATTGGGTGTTTTCTTCATATTTATGGGCAACTTGCTGCACAGTATAAAACCGAACTATTTTGCAGGCATTCGCACCCCTTGGACCTTAGAGAGTGAGGAAACTTGGCGAAAAACACATCAACTGGGGGGCAAAATTTGGTTTGCCGGGGGCTTTATTATCGTTATCACGGGTTTGGCAATACCCTCACCCATCAATACTTATGTTATGGTGGGGCTGCTGTTCATTATGGCAATCATCCCCATTGTTTATTCATACGTGTATTACCAGTCTATCCAAAAAAACGAAAATTCATAACCATGCACCGTAAATTATATTTTTTACCGGTACTTATATTGTGTGTTGTATGCCAAGCCCAGCCTAAAAAAATTGCTGGCATTTGGGAGGGTGCGCTAAATGCGGGTGTTCAAATACACTTGGTGTTTACCCTTGCGCAAACAGCATCGGATAGCCTTTCGGGTACTTTGGACAGCCCAGACCAGCATGTAAAAGGCATTGTGCTAAACAAGGTTATGTTACAGGGCGACAGCCTTACTGTTGAGATTACGCCCGCCCACGCTGCTTACAAAGCTGTTTTAACCAACGACACAACGCTAACCGGCACCTGGCAGCAGGGTGGTGCTTCACTACCCTTGGTTGTTAAGCATGTACAGCACGCGACGGCCGTTACACCCGTTACTCGGCCACAAACACCTTTGCCTCCGTTTGGTTACAATAGTGAGGACGTAGGCTATGACAATGCCGATAAATCCATCCATTTTGGGGCAACCTTCACTTACCCAAAAACGGGTGGGCCCTTTGTTACTATGATTTTAATAACAGGCAGCGGTGCGCAGGACAGGGATGAAACCATCTTGGGCCACAAACCGTTTGCCGTGTTGGCAGATTACCTTAGTAAAAAAGGCTATGCCGTGCTAAGGGTAGATGACCGCGGCGTTGGCAAAACAACCGGCAGTATGGCCAACGCCACCAGTGCCGATTTTGCAGAGGACGTAGCAGCCGGCATCGCTTATTTAAAAACCCGCAACGAGGTAAATGTGCATAAAATAGGGCTGGTGGGCCACAGTGAGGGTGGTGTAATTGCACCCATGGTAGCTGCGGCCGACCCAAGCATTGGCTTTATTGTGCTTTGGGGTGCACCCATGGCCGGAGGCTTGGCAATAAATACTGAGCAAAATGCGGCAGCCTTGCAAAAAGCCGGTATAAGCAGCGATGCTGTAACCGCCTTTAAACAGCTGCATAAAAAGGCTTTAGGGCTTTTTGGGGCTGCAAAAAACACCGCCGAACTTAACAACCGATTGCAGCACGTTTTTACCAATTGGCGCAATCAGCAAACCCCTGCGGTGTTAACGGCCCTGGCAGTAACTGACAGCACCATCATTGGCAGAACAGTTAGCACGCTGTATGACGGTTTGTATAACCTGCCTTGGATGCGCTTTTTTATCGCCCATAATTTTGCGGCTGACCTGGCCAAAGCACATTGCCCAGTATTAGCCATAAACGGCGAATTGGACACACAGGTTGACGCACAAACCAACCTGGCAATAATAGCAGCTGTTTTAAAAAAGAACAATAACAAATCGTACAAGGTAGTGCCGTTAAAAGGCCTGAACCACTTATTGCAAACTGCTGTTAACGGTGAGGTTAACGAGTATGGCAATCTTAAGGAAACCATAGCCACTCAGGCACTTGACACCATTGGCCAATGGTTGGATGCCAATGTGAAAGCGCATTGAGCCGCCGTATTGGATTGTGTACGGCATTTTTAGGAGTTGTTAAAATATTAAATTAATGGCTTTGGCATAAAAAGCCCAATACTAATTTATTCAGGCACGCCGTTTGGATTAGATACAATCTAAAACTATTTGGTTATGTCTAGAATACCTACAAAAGAAAAACTCAACAGCAACGTGCAGGTTAATTTTAACGGCTCGAGAGAGATAGCCTATTGGTCAAAAAAATACAACATCAGCCAAAACGTACTACAACAGATATTCCAGGATAATGGTTTCTCTATTTCAAAAACCATCCATTATTGCATGGAGCATGCCCAGCAGAGGGCGTAGAAGAAAGACTGGTATTGGAGAAGTATTGTAACCACTATTTAGTTTAGGCCCCTACGCCATTTTCAACCCCATCATCTGGTTATTGGGACACCTGTCCGAAAGATTTGCCGGGCGGGGAATATAGTAAGTTTGCCTCGGTTTGTGCCTTTACAAATCCAACACATGGCATTAGCCTAAGCTTAAAACAACTTGCGGACAGCTACAAACTATTTAATGGTAGCGATGCCATTTTATAAAATAACCTGCGGCAAAAAAACTTGTATTTAAAACAAGTAAGCCACACCCGAACGGGTATGGCTTACTAAGATTAACAGGATATTGAATTTACTTTACTAAAATCTTTTGGGTTTGAACACCTTTTGCGGTAGCTACCTTTAGGAAGTAAATGCCAGCAGGCAAGTTAACCAAAGGAATATCTAGCTTTTGGCCACTAATGGTTGTTGACAGCTGGTTACGGTATACAACGTTGCCTGCCGCAGCTACCAGTTGCACATCCATTTTGCCAAGGTTGGTGTTTATATGCAAACTGGTACTGTTGTGTGCCGGGTTAGGGTACACCTGCCACAACGCCGCACTGCCGGAAATACTCATGGTAACCACTTTTGAATAAGTATAGCGGCCATCCTTGTCTACCTGCTTAAGCCTGTAGTAGTTAATGCCTGCAACAGGGCTTGCATCGGTATACGTGTATGCGCCGGCAATACCACTGTGGTTATCAGCATTGACTATGCCTAGCGGTGCAAAATAGAGGCCGTCGGCGCTCCTTTGTACTTCGAAAAATTTATTTTTTGCGTCGTAGGAGGTAGCCCAATCAAGCATAATTGAACTATTGTTACCCTTTTGTGCGGTAAAGTTCAGCCACTGTACCGGTAATGCCGCGTTGGTGGTTAGTATGGTGCCTGTTACGGCATACTGGTTATCAATAACGTAATCACCGCTTGGGCTAAGGCTCACAACCACTTTTTTGTTCTCGCTTGCAGCGGGGTTGTTCAGCGGCCTAATAAACAAGGTTACCGATGTGCTGTCTTGCGGCAGTATAATGGCACCCTGTGCCCCGCTAATGCCGGTGGTGGTGTTTGGCACAAACGTATTGGTTTTGTTAGTTGGGTCATACACCGTTAAATGATACTGCGCCGGGCTGTAGCCATCTTTATAGTCAACGGCATAACTACCGCTGCCTGCCAGGTTGTAATAAATAATTTGCGGTGCCGTTGCAGGCGTGTTTTGTTTAAAATGCACATCAATGGCGCGGCTGTCGTTTTGGTACACGCTGTCTGTGCCTATCGTAACGCTTATAATATTGGGGTTGGTGCCAATAAACTGCAACCGGGAGTCTGCGGCAATATTGTTTCCACTCACCACAAAATAGGCGGTATCAGGCGTCGTTTTTTGGTTACCGTTTAAGTCGGTGATGCCTTTAACAATCACCATCATTTTATCGCCTGCAAAGTTCAATAGGTTGGTGGACGGCGTAATAACGAGTGTATTGCTGAAACTGTTAAACGTGCAAGGTATGCCCACGCCCCTGGTTTGGTCTTTGATTATTACGTTAACCGCGTTTAGTGTAAGCTGGTTGATTATTTTGGTATAACTGAAAGAAATTGGCGAGCCGGTTACATAAATGCCAGTGGTAGGTTCTGGAGCGCCATACAATGCCGGAGCCACCCTGTCAATATAACCTGATACCACCTCCGAATAAGTAAAGGCCTTGGTATTGTTGCTATAATCTTTTTCAACCACCAGCCGCAGCTTGTATGCGCCGTCTAGCAAATTCTTAATATCCCAATTGTAGTTTGTACTGTTTGCGTTTAAATTGGCGGCCGTAAAGGTATTCAAGGTTTTCCAGTGGTATCCACTGGCAGTGTCGTATTGCAGGGATATGGACGTAATATTGTTTTTATAATACCCGTTAAACATCACAGGCACCGTATTAGCAGATGCGATATTCGCCAGCCAGCTGTTAGCCGGTGCCACAAAGCTTACACCGCTAACGGGAGAGGCGAAATCAGCTGAAATGGTAGTGGTTTTTGAAACATCCTCACAACCATCGGTTAGGGTAAACTTAAGGTTATCATAATTGTATACCCCAAGTGATGAATTTCTGATAACCCTTACGTTAACGGGTGTTATGGCATTTTGTGGAATAGACAATGCAAAGCCATCGTTTATCTTAGTGCCCGCAGGTAACCCGCCTATGTCAATGGTTGCCCCGTCTGGGTTACTTTCGCCATTCAGGTACAACGTATAGGTTTTGGGGTTAGGGTCAATGCTGAAGTTGCCCGCATTAAATGTAAAGTTGGCTGTGTCTTTTAGGATGTTTGACAACACCGGCACGGTGGCCGCCAAGTAAGGGCTATCCAGCGCAATGGTGCCATCTTCGTGTGGGCAATAGGATTCCCCCGCCACGGTTGAAAACATGGGCGTTCCATAAACAGGGTCCTTCAGCACATTTACCGAAAATAAGTCGCCATACCTGCTGCCGCCGGTGCCAGTGTTATTGTCAGCCAATGTGTAGTCGGTGGTTGTTTCCACCGTGTTTGTTTGTTCGGTGGTACCACCCGTGGTAAGCTGGCATTTTACGGTAACCCCACCCGATACACCAGTGCCTGAGGCTTCTACCCCAACCTCGGCCGCAATAGTTTGGTCAATCTCAACATTAAACTGAAAAGTATTGGTTTTGGTATTGCTTGTAGTAGTCGAATTCTTGATGTAAGTTCCTCCGCTAAAGCTGAGGTTTTTATCCAATTTGGCGGTTTGCTGGTTTTTGGCGTTGTTAGCCAACAGCTGCTCCCAAACTTTTATTTGGTTGGCAAAAAACTGTGCCGACAAGCTGTTCTGGGCCGAGGCTTGGGCCTGCCTCAATTTTGGTATCTCCCGATCCCTTATTTCTGAAAGAGTGAAAATATAATCGGTACTGATGCCAGTTGGCTGAAAAATCATCACAGGCTTTGATATGAAGATACATTTCGTGCTGTCCCAATCAATTTCATTGCCAACTGAGTATACAAGATTCAGTGCCCCGCCATAAAACACATCGGCATCCGAACCAATAATGCCGGTAGACTGCGATGTTTGGAGGGTGGTGCTGTTAGTTGTTGAAATAACGGCCTGGTCTGTATTGTTGCATGACCCGGTTACATTCAAGGAGCTTTTAATTTGTCCCCAAGCTTTCACCTCAACCACATCGCCAAGCCCTACAAAATTGTCTATACCTACCTTTACTTTCGTCCAAGCAGTGGTTGACGCCGATGCACCTAACTGAAAACTCATTGTTTGCCGACTGGTTGTAGTACGCGACCATTCTGAGTAGCTGCCGGTGCCTGGGGGGTCGTGTAATACCAGCATGGGTATTTGCGGCGTGGTTGTAACAAACGTGGCTGCTTTGGGATCAACGGAAGTACCCGTAACAACAATAGTAGGCAGTGGCTGTTCAATGTGGCTTGGTGCGTTGGCATCCGTTGTTATGTACCTGCCAAACTGGTCAGTAAAGCTGGCATACAAGTATTTGGGGTATGCACCAGTTTTGGTGTCTTGAAGCGTATTGGGCGGGCCAGCGGTAAAACGCAGCACTGTAGTATCGTTCGTTAGCTTTAGTGTGTCCTCATCAAATTTGCCTTGCAATTGGCGAATATCGGTTTTGTAGGTAATCGCCCCCATATCTAAGCCACAGCCTTTTGATACGGGCCCTTGGTAGGTGATAAATTTCACATCCCTTTTGGTGGCTTGGGGCCAAATGGCATAATTGGTAAGTGCAGGGCACTTGATAAGTGTATTGCTGTCTATCAGGCCCGTTATCTGCATTTGGGGTGCCCGTTGGTACACCAAATTTAGGGTTGTGTCGGCAGTGGTGATATTCCTGTACCGCTTGCTGACAGGTAAAGTGTCAAAAAACGCTATCAATTGGCTACTGTTGGTATTGGCAGCCTTGTCCACGCTGCTGGTTACCGTACAGCTTACCACACGTACTTTATATTGCCGTGCCGGAAGCCTTACGGAATAGTACCCGCTGTCATCAGTTTTTACTTGTTTCCTAAATATGGAAGGCTGTGGCTTGCCATCGTAGCCGATGGGCAGGGAATCATCAAACTCCAACACCGCCGTACCCAGCGCGTCGTTACAGCCTGCACTAAAACGCCCTGAAATAACGTGTGTGCTGGTGTCGTTAAAGTTTACGTTGCCCACATTGTTAAACAAAGACACCACTTTTTTGGTGGGTACAAATAGATTATTTTTTAGAACAGGCGTAACAGTATAATTGTCTGCTGTTTGAAAATTAAGCGCATAATTGCCGTACTGGCCCGGAGGATTTAGGTACCCTGTGAAAGTAGAATCAGTTTCACTATTGTTAAGGGTTCTATGTTGGCCCACTGCTGTAACACGCACAATGTCCAGTGCTGCGGCAACCGTGCCGGTATCGCTAAAATTACTTGAGCCGTTTACTAGGCAACCGTTACACACTTGGTACACCTGGCCGGTTAGGGCAAACACGGTTGTATCATGAAAGGGGGCGCTAACCAGATCTAAGTACTGCGGGTTAGATGAACTTAGGCTAACCGTTGCAGTAGGAGGATCGTATAGATGCGCACCTACTGTATCTGGGTACACCAAAAAACTAACGTTCGCAGGGTCGCCGGTTGTTTTGTCCCCGTAATATACACTGTCTACTAAAAACACCCCTTGCGCATCGGTCATAGCGCTGTCTAAATAAGCAGCTGACCGCCCTTTTAGGGTTGTTGTACTTTGCACATAAACCTTTCGGTTTTGTATGCTTACGCCACTGCGCGTTACAACTTTTCCTTTGATTTTACCATTTCGCCCGTTGTTGGAATTGAGTACCTTAATTTGCACGATGTTAGACCATGCAGAACTATTAAGTACCGGGCAAGCTTTGACAGCACGGCGAAAATACGTGGTTGTTCCCAAGCTATCTTGGTCAAAACGATAGCCTGCCGAATTACTCTTTGCGGTCTTTGTAGCTACCCAGCTTGCGGGCTTGGTAGTATCAGTGGTTTGTTGCCAGACATAAGAAAATTCGTTGCGAACGCCTGAAGGAGGCGGAGGGTTACTAATGCTGATTATACTGTCTGGCACCAACTCGGGCGGAAATGTAATACTGTGGTTGCTGCCTATGGTGCCTGCAAAAGGGGCTGCATTGCAGGTATATATAATTAACACCTCACCATTGCCGCCAGATCCGGTTAAGCTTGCACCACCACCACCGGGGAAACCAGCATCGTCTTGCCCCCCGGTTGCACCAGAACCACCACCCAAGGTACCCGCCCCACCTTGGCCATTGGCAGTAGTTGAAAATATACCGACCACTACATTACCACCATTGGCACCATTTACACCGGCACCTGCAGCTGCCCCGCCCCCGCCAAAAAAAGCTGGCGCGGCACTTGTCCAAGCCCCCCCATTACCCCCAGCAAACGCTTGGGCTACCCAACTAGTGGTTGTAGTGCCACCTACCCAACCTTGGGCACCATTTGCTGTGACGGTTTTTGTTTGAAATATGTCAGAATAACTAAAGCTGCTGTTACCACCTATTGAATCGCCACCAGCTGCACCCTTACCAACCGTTATGGAGCAAGTTTGCCCCCCCGTAACTGTAAGCGATGTACTTTTTACCCAAGCACCGCCCCCGCCCGAGGCTGAATATTTTGTAACTTTAATCTGGTGCCCTAAGAAGTTTGTGTTATAGGACTCGTCTACAAGGTTACCGCCGGCACCCCAAAGTTGCACAGTAACGCTTGTAACACCCGCGGGTACCACCCATTGAAAACTACCCGGCGTGGTAAACTTGGCAGTGTCTACCTGGGCCAACAAGCTGCCGCTTAAACATGTTAAAAGAACTACATACAAAAGCTTGGTAAAGTTTTTCATGACAATAGCTTTATTTTAAAAATTTATAACACATGGCAAAAGGACAATAATGCAAACAACCACCCGATAAAACAGTTACGTAAGCGCTTTTTACAACGTTTGAATCTCGCTTGTAGAGGCTGCCAACGCGAAAAAAACACTTTCCAGCAAACCCAGTTTTTAACTAACCAAAAGTGCGTATTGGTGCCTTAAAAAACAATCGTTGGTACCAATGACTTTTAGGCCTAACCATACCCGCCTTATCATTAGTTTCAATGATATTGGCACAAAAAGGCTATTAACCCATTGCCAAAAGGCCAATTGCCAGGTAGGTGCATACACAGTACAGCTACTTTTTTTACTTTAATTAAATACTTAAAAGGGGTAATAAATACCGAGATGGGACCGGCGAAGGAGTTTTGTTGCGTGCCATATATAATAGCCGACCCTGTTGTGGGAAAAATGCTTTACCCTATAATTTTTGTGTGCGGGCAAGCGGCAAAAATCATTGGAATCAATGATTTGTGGCAGAAAAAATGGCTATATTTTTACCACTCGTAACAAAGGCCGTTGACTAAACCTATGTATGCTGCAAAACGCCAAAAGTTTTGCCAAGCAACAAAGACAACAACCTGTTAGTGCCCATGATGTTGGAGCGCCATAACTAGTACACATTTTTTAGGGGGATTATATGCAAGTGCTGCCCTGCCTCACAGGGCTGGCACTATGTTGCCTATTTCGGCAAAACAGATGGCAAAGCTGTTATCGCACAATTTTTTCTTGTATAGCCTTGGCAACGGCCTCTGTACCGCTTTGCACGTGCAGTTTTTCGTAAATATGGCTTATGTGGGTGTTAACTGTGGCATATGACACGCTACATTTTTCCGCTATCATTTTATAGCTAAAGCCGTTCACCAACAGCCCCAATATTTCCAATTCCCTTTCGGTAAGGTCAAAATTGTTCTTCGGTATTTTTTGGTGCCTGTTATTAAACAGCAACAATACTTGGCGCGCAACCGTAGGTGTCATGGGTGCGCCGCCCGCCATTACCTCCTGCACAGCCTCCAGTAATTTGGATGGCGGTGTTTTTTTCAAAATATACCCATCTGCACCGGCCAATATGCTGTCAAAAATCTTATCCTCCTGCTCAAATACTGTTTGCATCAGTACCTTAATCTCGGGGTATTGGCTGCGTATGGCGGTAAGGGTTTCTATTCCGTTAATATTGGGCATGTCAATATCCATCAACACAACATGCGGCATATTGCCTGCGATGTGCTTTAAGGCATCCCGGCCATCGGGGTATGCCCCACAGCATGTTATGCCGTCGGTGGAATTCATCAACATTTCCAAAAGTTCCCGCCGGGGCTTGTTATCCTCAAACACTGCCACTTTAATTAATTGCATGGACGCAAATTAACACATTGAATATTAATTGAATATCATTGAAACCAATGATTTAAGTATTGCTTATTAAAGAAATGCCTCTTGGGTGGCCAAAGTAATGGCAAATGTTATTACACAAAAAACTCTAAACAAAGGGTTGTACCCTGCCCCATAGCCGAATGGATGGCCAGCGAGCCATTCAGCTCGTCTGCTCGTTTTTGCATGTTGGCCAAACCATTCCCCATAGAGGTTGCTGCAAAATATTTTTTGTCTTTTTGCTCTATGGTAAACCCGGCACCGTCATCCTTAATAACCATTACCATTTTTTTGCCTGCCACGGCAATATCAATCCATACATTTTTGCATTTGGCATATTTTGCTGCGTTGTTTACCGCCTCCTTAAAAACCAAATAGAGGTTTTTGCGCTGCTGCATATTCAATTTTACATGTTCGGCATTAGCATCAACCTTTAAATGACATAAACAGTTTTGGGGTTCAAGAATGCCTGTGGCAAAAACACGCATCCGCGTGGCAATATTATCAAAACGGTCGTTCCTCGTATTGATGCTCCACACAATATCGCCCATTGCCTCCATCATGTTATCGGCATTTACACTCAATTGGTCAAGCAGGGCTTTTACTTCATCCGGGGTACCCTCCAATTTGTTTTGGATTACAGCACTGGACAATGATATACTGCTGAGCGTGCTGCCAATCTCGTCGTGCAGGTCGCTCGCAATGCGGTTGCGCATTTTTTGCACCTTAAGCGCCTGTTTCAAACGGTATAGGTATACCAAATACAATATTGTGGCAAAGGCAAGGATAGCCACGGTTTTAAACCACCAGGTGAGCCAAAAAGGCGGCTTGATGATGATGGTTAACATTTGCTCTTGGGTGTTCCAAGCACCATCACGCCCTGCAGATTTCACATGAAAGGTATATGTTCCGGGGTCAAGGTTTGTAAAAGTGGCTTCATTTTTTGCCCCATTGTCTATCCAGTCATGGTCAAAGCCCTCCAGCCAATATTTATATTTCTTTTTCTCGGGCGAGGAATATTCCAGCTCGGCAAAACTGACTGTGAACATGTTTTTGGCAAAAGGCAAACTGATAGTGCTTGCGTACTCAATAGGCTGCGCCACGATGGTGCTGTCAGTTTCATAACTCACAGGCTTGTTGAAAATTGACAGCCCGGTGAAAACCAATTGGGGTGGGGCATCTTTTTTCAATACATCGGCGGGGTTAAACCATGTAATGCCGTTTACACCGCCAAAAACAAGGGTGCCATCTGCTGTTTTTACCGCCGAGTACCTGTTAAATTCATCATCTTGTATGCCATCTTGTTTAGTAAAATTTATAAAACTGCTACCCCCCTCCATGTTATGTAGCCCGGGCGGGGTAAAACATGATAGACCGTGGTTTGTGCTAAGCCAAAGGTTGCCAAGGGCATCGCTGAGCATACCATATACCACACTGTTCAACAAGCCGTCTTTTTCGTTAAAGCGCCTGCACTTTCCCGTGCTAAGTTCAAAACGGCAAAAGCCAGCACCCTCGGTGCCCACCCACAAGTACTTTTGGGGGCTTTCGGGGTCTGGGCAAAGCGAGAATATTTTATCGGAAGGAAGGCTAGCGGAATCGATGGGGTTGTTCTTAAACTGCTTCCATTCCATCGTTTTTTCATTAAACCTAAACAATCCGAACCGGCGTGTGCCGAACCAAAAAACGCCCGCATTATCCTGCCACCATGCAGAAATAAAGGGGTAATTGTCTATGCCTTTGTCAACCGGAAATTTCCATTTGCCTGCCACACAGTCTTTTTCCCGATTGTATTTAATAATTACCCGGTCTTCGTTACTGTCATTCCCAAATATCCATATTTCGTCGTTGTTGTCTTTTATAATGGCTTTATACCGGTATCCTAAAAACTTCGGGCCTGTAAGGTGCAGGGTTACCGTTTTGTTGGCCGGGCTGTACTTAAGCAGGCTGATGGGCGTTTTGCCAGGCGGGGCATTATTGTCAGTTGAAACAACCATCCAATAGTCGCCCTGCTTGTCGTTAACGATGTTTGTTACATCACCGATTGACCATTGGGGCCTAACCAATGTTGGCGGTAAAAGGTTTTTATAATTGATGGCATGCTGAAGGTCAAAATACGCCGGTGCCATCTTGTGCCCAGGCGGAAAATAGTTTAGGCGGCCCGCATTGTCAACGTCTAAATAATAAATGCTGCCTAGGTTAAATTTTTTAAACCTCGTTAAATGGCTGTCAAATTTAATCATGCCGTAAGCCCCAGTGCCAAGCCATACGATACCGTTTTTGTCTACACAAAACGAAATTATGTTTCTTAAAAGCCTGCTTATTTCGGCATCTGTTGAAGCAAGCTTTGCAACGGTTTTCCCTACGGTTGAATACTGGTAAATTACGCTGTCGAGCACCCATATTTTTCCGGCAGAGTCCTTAAAGGCTGGTAATGCAGGCATTTGCCCAAACCCGGTATTGCTGGGAAATATTACTTGGTAGTTATTGTTGCCATAGGCCGACATTATGTAATACCGCCCCCTTGCACTGTCTACAACCAGCCCGTCGGGCAAGGCACCAGCCCCACTGGGGTTTTTAAGGCTGTATTTTTTTGTCACCGAATAACCGCTACCTTCTTTTTCATGCAAAACAAAACAAGAATCGTGGGATATAACTAACAGGTTGTTGTTGCTAAGCAACAAAAAATTGAGCGGCTCATCTGTGTTAACCTTCTTAATATCGTCTGTGCTAAATATGTCTCTCGCGTACTGCTTGATACGCGCATACATGCCAGGCCTAACATTTTTTACATCAATCACTTCTATGGCAGGGCCAATGCGTACAATAAGCTGGCCGCCTTTATATTCCATGCGGCCAATATCTTCGTAAAACCCATTATGGCTTTTATGGCTGATGCTTACATGGTAAAATCTGCCTGTTTCGCGGTCAAAAACACACAGCCCCTTGGTACCTGTACCCACCCAAAGGTTACCATTTGGGTCTTCCAATAAAGCACTTACCTGGTTATCGGGTAATGAGAAGGGGTCCTTGGGGTCATTTCTATACACAACAACCTTATAGCCATCGTACCTGTTTAGGCCATCCTTTGTTGCAAACCACATAAAGCCTTTTTTATCCTGTATTATCCCACGCACCATGCCTTGAGATAAACCGTTGTCAACGGTGAACCTTTCAAAAGGCAATGTTACAATAGGCATATTGCTTTCGGAATTGCTGGCGTTCTGCGCCTTAACCAACAAAGCAGCTGATACAAAGCCAATGGCTAAACAATGGCGAAAAAAACGTATCCGGAATAATTTGGCAATTTTTAGAGAAACAATACAACAACACGATGGCATAAAAAGGGGTGTGATTATGTAGTAAATATCCGTTTTTTTCCGGCATGAATACTTTAGCCAAAACAAATGGCCCTTTATAGCAGGCTATTTTTCAAAAAATAATGCCCAGGCAAATTTTCACAACCTAAAAGCCTGCGTAAAATATGTTTGATTTTTCGCTATGCATTAACCAGCGGCAAAGACACATAAAAAGTAGAGCCTTTACCGTTTTCTGTTTCAAACCAAATATCCCCGTTGGCTTTTTCAACTATCCCGTGGCAAATGGCCAGCCCTAGCCCCGTGCCAGACGATTTGGTGGTGAAATTGGGCATGAATATTTTTTGCCGCATCTCCACCGGTATGCCAGAGCCCTTGTCGGCAATGGACACCACCACGTTATCTTCTTTTACATATTGGTGTAAACGCACCTGTATCGGACCCTCTTGGGCGGTTGCCTCAATGGCATTTTTAATTAGGTTTGTAAACAACCTGTTTATCTGCACTTTGTCAGCTTTTATTAGGCAAGGGGTTTCTGGGCGCACCCATTCCAACTGCAGGTTGCTGTCTGCGCTGTACAAATTAATCAGCGAGGCAATAACCTCACTAATATCAAAGTCTTCTATTGATACGTTGCTGATATTGGCAAACTGCGAAAAATCGCCCGCTATTTTTGAAAGTTGCTCGATTTGCTCTATCAGTGTGTTGGCCACCTGTTGAGACAGTTCCTTTACATTGGGTGCATTGTTGTTAACCGCCCGTTGCAAATACTGTATACTAAGCTTCATAGGCGTAAGCGGGTTTTTAATTTCGTGGGCAACCTGCTTGGCCATTTCACGCCAGGCACCTTCCCGCTCACTTCGGGCCAAAGCCTGCGCGCTTTGCTCAAGCTTTCTAACCATCCTATTGTATTCGCTTACCAATGCCCCAATTTCATCCCTGCCTTTCCATACCACCTCTTCGTTTATACGGCCAAGGCTTACTTCTTTCATTTTACTGCCAATGAGCGTAAATGAAGATGTTATGCGGCTGGTTACCAATATGGCAATACCCCCGGCGAAAATAAAAATGAGCGCATTAATATTGATGAGCGTAACCAAAAAGTTATTGATCTCCTGCTTAAGTTCGTTTTGCGAATTAAGCGAAGGTATATTTAGGTAGGCTATCACATTGCCTTTAACGTCTCTAAGCACTACGTAAATGCTTAAATAGGATATGGTGCCAATTTGCTCAGTTTGTATATGCAAAGTGCTGTGGTTATAGTGCAATGCCTGGTAAGCCTCAGGCTGCATTTTACCGCTCAATATCTGGTTATCAAAAATAAACCGTTGCGATGTAACGGTGAGGTTGCCCTTGGGGTCGTACACGTTAACATCCGCATTTTGCAGGGCCGCAATTTCCTTCACCCTTTCCGTTAGCTTAGTACTAAAGCCGTTTGCAATATCGGGGGGGCCATTTTCGTTGTAATCAGGGTTCCTTTCGGCCTCTTCTATCTCGGCTTTCACTACGTTGGCAGTATGCGTTAACTTGTCTACGGAGTCTTTATTAAAACTCACAATAAAAAACGAAATGGTAATGATACCTATGACGATAAACGAAAAAATACTCACGGAAATTAACGTAGTTTGAATTTGGGTGCGGATGTTGAAATAAAAAACCTGTTGCATAACACCCCACCTAAAACCCGTTTTAAACAGCAGGTTGCTGTAATATAAAAAAATAACCAAGGCAATAAAAAGACAAAACAGGTATGAAAAAATAGTGAATGAAGTAAGCAGCCCGTCACTCTTTTTTACAACTACAATTATTTTATTACCCCCTGCCGTGTACCAATACTGGCTGTAGCCATTTTTTGAAATAAGTGTGTCACCAAATTTAGGGGTTTGGCTTTGGTATATGGTATCGGGAAAATCAAACTCATTGTTAGATGTTTTTACTAGTCGCTGTTTCTCATAAAATGCAATGGAATAGTTGGTATTATCGTCGGTAGACAAATTCTTTACCAACCTAAACAATGGAGAAAACAACGCATCCCTGTCGTACCGTTTTGGCTTTACAACAATAAACAAGGAGCCTTGCAATATTCCATTGTCATGGTAAACTTCTTTGTTGTAAATATAACTGAACACATCCTGCGCATTTTCATAAAAAAACAGCCCGTTTGTAGTACTTTTTTGGGGTTGCTCCTGTATGCTTGATTTGATGATGTTGTACGGCGTGGAATCATCGTTAAACAATGCACCGTGTTTATCATCATAGGTATAAATATGGGTGCTATATTTATCTTGGATATCCTGAAAGCTGCTGTTTATAATACTGTCTTTTAGGTATTTGTTGGTAAATGGGTTCGCAAAACGGTTAAACCCATTGTTGAGCGAAGCCAAATCGAGGCTGTTTACCGAAATATTTATCAACTTTAATATATCGCTGTTGGTTTTTAACGCGTAGCTCTCTGCAATATTTTTTCGTTGTCCAAGTTCAATTTGCCTAACCTGATAAGTAATTAGCAGGGTAGCGGAAAGCGTGAAAAATATTGCCCAGAAAAGAAAAAAAGGCGACTCAATAATATTGGTTGCCGCATCGCTTTTTCTGCGCTCAAGTATCAGTATATAAGCAATAAACCAAACCAACACTAGTAAGCTAACACCCGCTGGCTTGGTAAAAGCCCTTACGGAAACAAAAACAAGGCCGATGGCCACCATGATGAGCAACTTGTATTTGAAGGATAACTGGGACCTAAACAGCGGCTTGACAAACAAATGTGATAAGTAAAAAAAAGACAGGAACAGCAAACATATAATGATGAAGCTTACAATAATGGAAACATCCAAGGTAAAAAAGTTTGTTACTTCAAACTTAACCTTTGAATTTTCAACCAGCCTACTAATGGTATCCTCAAAAAAATAAAGGATAAATTGCAAGAACGTTAAAGAGAGTACGGCAAAAAATACCATGATGCGCGTATCGGGTTCCACGCCTCCTTTAAAAACCCTGGGCCTGTTAAATTTAATAAACGATGTCATCCAATATAACAATACCGAGTTAATCAACAAATCGCCAAGCGACTGGTTTAGCTTGCTGTTGTATGTGGTAGACTCAAACAATTTTAGTTGCCTAAAATTAAAAGGCACTGGAAAATAATAAGTGAGGTAACGCAATAAAAAAACAAGCCCGGCCAGCAAAAAAAAGGTTTTAAAAAAGCCTATGTCCCCTACTATATCGGTGGCGATGCTATTAATAAACACAATAAGCAATATTACCGCCAACACCCGCAACAAGGTTGAAAAAGCACCAGGCCGGTCGTTATTAATGGTGTGCCTGCTTTTTACCCTAAACAGTATTTTTTGGTTTGGGGCTATTACGGCCGCACCCGAATCGTTGCGGCTTATCTCGTACTCGCCCGCTAGCTCAGGGTAATTTTGAAACCAAGGCTCTTTATATTTCTCATTATAAAAATAATTCCATAACACAGGTATCAAGCCTGCAACAATATACTGTTTGTGCTTATACGCAACGGTTTTTTTAATATAATAGAACGACCCGTTGAGATAAGTATTAAAGTAATACCCATCGGGCCTAAAAATATCGGCTAGGCCGGGCTCCATGGTGTTGTTGTTCCAAAATACCTCCAATGGGCGGCCTTGCTCACTTAACCGGTAGGCATACACGCCAAAGAAATTATTGAGCAGTGCTTTTTTTTCAGCTGAGGGGCCTTCGTTAAGCATAATGCCCAGCGACGAAGTGTCGCTCACCAAATCAGTAAACCGAAGCTCTTGCTTCCGAAGATACCCAGTTAAAACCTTGCTTACTTTTTCGGGGGATGAGCTGTAGGAGAAATAGTTTGTAAATAAAAATGATATGGTGTACAGCCAGGCCGCCGCAATAAAAATATACCCGTGCTTATAAACAGCTTTTTTTATTACCTGTATCAAGGAGGATGTGAAATTTTTTTGTAATTAACAATTAGTAATTGAAAACCCGTGTTTTACTATCCTTTAGGTGCCGAATAAAAATGCTATTTGTTGCTTACATGCACTGATGTATTGTCTACGCCAAAAAATGTCATTTATTACTTAGTAGACATCCCAATCAACCGTAAAAAGGTTAAATTGTTAATTACTAATGATTTTCCCCTTTTACGCGGTTCCAAATCGCATCCATTTCCCCAAGGGTCATGTCTTGCAATGCTTTGCCTTGCGCCTTGGCCTCTTCTTCTATACGCCTAAACCGGTGCATAAACTTTCTATTGGTTAGTTCTAAGGCACCCTCTGCATCAACCTTCAAAAATCGTGCGTAATTTATCAAACTAAATAAAACATCCCCAAATTCGGCCTCTACCTCGTTCTGGTGGCCATCCTGCATGGCCTGTTGCAGTTCGCCAATCTCCTCCTCCACCTTTTTCCATACATCTTCCTTGTTTTCCCATTCAAAGCCAACCTGTTTGGCTTTTTCCTGTATCCTAGCAGCTTTTACCATGGCTGGCAAGGCAGTAGGCACGCCGCTTAAAACCGATGTTTTGCCCTCCTTTATCTTTATCTGCTCCCAGTTTCTTTTTACATCTTCTTCGTTGTTAACGGTTACATCGCCGTAAATATGTGGGTGCCGTACAATTAACTTTTCGCAAATACCTTCAATTACCTGCTGTAGGGTAAACTGGTTTTGCTCAGTGCCTATTTTGGCATAAAACAAAATATGCAGCAACAAATCGCCCAACTCTTCCTTTAAATTCTGCCAGTCTTTGTTGGTAATAGCGTCGGCCAACTCATACGTCTCCTCAATGGTCATTGGGCGCAAGGTTTCAATAGTTTGCTTTCTATCCCAAGGGCATTTTTCACGCAAGTCATCCATTATTTGCACTAATTTTTCAAAAGATACCGCAACAGTATTATCCATTTAAACTGACATTAAGGAGGTGAAAAAGAAAATTGATACCAACAATACCGACAAAAAAAGGCAGATAAAAAGCAATAAAAAGTATTTAAAAAAGCTTTTTACATAGCCCTGTTTGTAAAAATTATGCATGGCAAGTAAGCCATATATAAAAATGTAAATGGTAACCACTGTGTTTAACCAATCGAAGGGCGCAAATTTGGTAGCATGCGATAATGCAGCAAGGCCAAAATAAACTAGCATTGACACAAAAGTGGTTATGTACAGGTAAATGATGAATATTACGTGGTTAACATAAAAATACTGTTTACGCCTGCGTATGTACAGCAACTGCAATATCAGGGCTACAAATGGCAGTGAAACAAACATCATTTGTGGTATAGTGTGCAAAAACTTTTCGGTAAAGCTTTTGCCAAAAGCCGCATCATCGCCATGGTATTTTTCCTGTATTTTAATTGACCGTTTTTTCACCAAGCGCTTAAACACGCCATCCCGCAGGGAGTCTGGCAAGCTTTTTTGTATGGAATCGTATTCTGGTACCGTACGCGGCAGTGCGTCTTTATATAACCTAAAATTCCAGCCTTTTTCTTTAGCCTTTAGGGTGTCAGGCTTATCTGTTGCCTTTTTATTGGGCCATACCTTGGGATTGCCCCCGGTGGAATCCCCATCTTCTTTTGTCGCCGAAATATTTTCAATGGCACTGTATGCATCTATAAACCCGCTTCGCTTCACCGAATCCTTTGCCAACCTTATGGAGTCCTGTAGGGCAACTTTGGCCTCCTTAAACGTGTTGCGCCCCTGTTCGGCCACTACCTCCCCCACTTCCTCCGGCTTAACAATGAAACTAAAAAACACCACAAAAAATATGGCCGACGCAAACACATACATCCTTATCGGGTGCAAATAGCTGGCCCGCCTGCCACGCAAGTATTCTGTGGCCAAAAAACCTGGCCTAAAAAGCAAATATTTAAGGGTGCTAAAAAACTTTCCGTCAAAATGGGTTACATCATATACAAAATGGGTTAACAGGTGCCAAAAACTCTCTTTTGGCGGCAAGTTCTCCTGTCCGCAAACATGGCAATACCGCCCAAATATTTCTGCGTTGCAGTTAAGGCATATTTTTTCTTCCCTTTCCTCCAAATGAGACATGTGTAAGAATTTGCCGAAAATTACATAAAAAACAGCTTTTTGCCACCCTTTTTAAAAGTCTCCATTAGGGCTAACCATTTTGCGGGCCTGTTTAAGCAAACCAACTGACACCCAACAATTTACAAAATCAGGCCAGCCGTATGCGCCAATACCACCTATACCCAACAAAACGCTAAAACCAGGCCGAAAATAACTGCTTTGCAGTATTTTTGCCACATTATGCATAGTATGAGGCTGCTTTTGTTAGTAATGGGTATAAGTGTTTACAGTATTGGTTTTAGCCAGTATTATTATAACGACTTGGTTGTATTGCGCCAAACTAACAGCCAATACCAGGCACTGATGGCGAACCATATATTGTTGGTGAACGCCAAAAGTTTTGAAAGCGATGGCACCCCCGTGGCAAACTTTGTGCTGCAGCAGCAATTGGTTAACAACGGGGCTGAGGTGATTACGACCTCAAAAGACCCGTCGGCGGGCAGCAGCGTTTCTGATGCTTTTTACGAAAATGGCCTACTCAAGAAATCAATAGACACCGGCGGCAGTTATGTTACCAACACCGTTTTATACGACTATGATGCGTTGGGCAATGTTACCATGCTAACCACATTAACCAGCGACACCTTTATGAACAGCCACTCAAAAGAGGTACACCAATGGTTTTACAACAACGGCAGCCCTTTGCGAATGCTGCGCATTAAAGATGATAAAGACACAGCCGTGGTGGATTTTGTCAAAGACGAGCAGGGCAATGTGGCTGAAGAACACCTTACCAAAAATGGGCGCGGCGTTGAAACCTATTTTTATTACTACAACCAACAGCACCAACTTACGGATGTTGTGCGATACAACAGGGCTACAAAAAAATTGTTACCCGATTTTTTGTTTGATTATGATAGCAACGGCAGACTGGCAGAATACAACCAAGTGCTGCACGCCGCAAGCACCCACCTTACTTGGCATTATGAATACAGTGCCAACGGGCTAAAGCAAGCCGAGACTTGTTACGACAAAAACAAGCAACTGGTGGGTAAAATTTTATACACCTACAACTAACCACTGGTAAATAGCCCTGCTTTTGTTGGCTAAAAAACCATTTTGCCGCCAATTTTATTTTTATGTGAATTTTAAAACAAAAAAATTAATTAAACGTTTGTTTAATATTGGGTAATTATTTATTTTTGTTCGAGCATTGTAAATGTACCCATGGATAAAAAGGAACAAATAATAGAGGCTGCCATTGATCTTTTTGCGCAAAAAGGATTCGAGGGTACGTCCATACGCGACTTGGCATCCAAAGCAGATGTTAATGTGGCTATGGTAAATTATTATTTCGGCTCAAAAGACAAATTATTTGAAGCGTTGGTTGAACTGAAGGCTGCATCGGGCAGGGTTACGCTGGAAGGTTTGTTAAGGGATAAAAACTTAGGCTCGATAGAGAAAATTGACAAGATCATTGAATCTTACATAGAACGGCTTTTTTTAAACAGAAAGTTTCACAGGGTACTACACCAAGAGATGATTATGAACCAGCGGGAAAGCCTGCAAGACAGCATAACTACACTGCTTTTGCCCAATTCACTGGCCATTAAAGCCATTATAACAGAGGGTATTGAGCGGGGGGAATTTAAACAGGTGGATGTTACGCTAACAATGGTATCGCTTATAGGTACAATTAACCAGTTGCTTCTGTCAAAAAAATATTGCCTGAAGCTGCTGAATAAACAAGATGACTATGTGCCCTACGACGACCCGGAATTTAGGGAGCGGGTAAGCGTGCATCTAAAGGGGTTAATGCGGGCACATTTGCTGATGCACCCCGGGGCTTGACAATTAGCAGCAAAAATATTCTATAAGTTTTTTATAGTTGGTTTTGGTGAATAAGGGTGCGTCAGTCTTGGCGCGCCCTTTTTTAATTTACCAAAGCAACATGCATTGCTATAGCACATGCCAAAAAAAATCTCAACCCATTACATTCATTGGCCCCTAAAGATTACTTGAAAAGGCACTAACTATAAAAAAACGAACAACAAGTTGTCACTTTTTTACGGCTTTTCTTGGCGGCTTGGCGGCTTTGCGTTACAAGAAAGGCTCCACCTCCGGTGGAGGCAAAAATATTCACGCAAATACGCCATGGCGCAAAGCTAAAACGAGGAATGGGTTTGGTAATATTTACGAAACTCCCATGGAGGCTTATTTCCCGTTTGGGAAATAGTTAGAATATTAGGCGGTGAGATCTTTTATTTTATCGTGGAACCAAACCGGTGTTTTATCATCGGGCGAAGCATTGTAGTTAATACATAGCTCCTCCCCTTTTTTAATACGTTTCACGGTTTTTATCGTCATAAAATTGTTGTCAAAATCCATCTCATAATCGCAGTTAGAGGAGTAGTCGTGATTGTACAGGCTAACATAGCCCAAGGCAATGCAGGCCATTCTCTGCCTGGCACCCCACGCAAAAATATAATCGAACAGCTTAGTTTTTTCAATATCCTTGCGCTCCTTTGCGCTAAATACCAGCACTGGAGAAACTTCAATTACAGTGCCTGCGGGTATGCTTTTGGTGGTAAAAACTCCTTTGCCGCTCTTAGGGGAGGGCGCTACGGTTAAATAGGGCATTATCATTTTGTGAATATAAAAACTAAAAATCAAAAATCGGATATATCCTTTTATTTTGCAAGCCACGCCAAAACCATACACGCATGAGTGTTGAAGAAACAGAGGGATTATCAGCCGAAGAACAGTTTGAAAACCTGATTACCGCCACCGACAAAGAGCCATTGCAGGAATTTTTAAACGACCAGAACATAAGCTTTGTAGCCGACCTAATTTATACCCATACCGATTTTGAGGCTGAGATCATCAGCAACATGGCCATACACCGCGCAGTAAGCGTGTTTAAAATACTTGACACCACCACCCAAAAACAAATTGTAAAGGAACTGCCCAGCTTTAAAACAGCTGAGTTGCTAAATGAGTTACCTGCAGATGACCGTACCGACTTTTTGGAAGAACTGCCCAAGGAGGCGATACGGGAGTTGATAAAACTACTTACCTCGGAGGAGCGGAAAATAACCCTTTCGCTATTGGGCTGGCCAGAAGACAGCGTGGGTAGGCTAATGACACCCGATTATGTGTACGTGTATGAGCATAATACCGTAGAGGAGGTGTTTACCACTATACGCAGGGTAGCCAAAAACAGCGAGACCATTGACGTAATTTATATTATTAACGAAAAGGGCGAACTGATAGATGACATAAGGATACGCGATGTTATACTTGCAGCACCCAATACGCGCATTGATGACCTTTTGGACGGCCGCGTGGTGGCCCTAAACGTACACGACGACCAAGAGCATGCCAACGAAGTGTTTAAAATGAACAACCGCGTGGCATTGCCCGTGGTAGATGACAATAACATTTTGTTGGGCATTGTAACCATTGATGATATTTTGTGGGTTGCCACCGAAGAATTTGGGGAAGACATGCAGAAAATGGGTGGTAGCGAAGCGTTGGGGGAACCCTACTTGGACATATCGCTGTTGAAGTTGATTAAGAAGCGGGTGGGATGGTTGATAGCCCTTTTCCTCAGTGAAATGCTTACCGCGTCAGCGATGCAACATTACCAAGAAACCGGTATTTTTAAAAGCTTTATCGACTTGGTAATATTTATACCGCTTATTACCTCCAGCGGCGGCAACAGCGGCTCACAAGCATCATCGTTAATCATACAAGCCATGGCCTTGGGCGAAGTTACCATTGCCGACTGGTGGCGTGTTATGCGCAGGGAAATTGTAACGGGTTTATCGCTCGGGTTCATTCTGGGCATCATAGGTTTTATACGCGTTTGTGCTTGGCAGTTTTTGCATGTGTACGACTACGGCCCGCATTGGCTGGCCATGGCAACCATTATATTTTTCGCCTTATTGGGCATATTAATGTGGGGCAGCCTTATCGGCTCCATGTTGCCCATCGTGTTAAAAAGCCTCAAGCAAGACCCCGCCACCTCATCGGCCCCGTTTGTGGCAACACTGGTTGATGTTACCGGCATTATCATTTATTGCTCGGTTGCCAGCGTTATTTTGCATAATATTTTGGTGGCCTAGCCGCAGTAGTTTGCATTAGATTACCCTGCTTCGACTTATAAATAGGTAATGCCAGACAATGTTTGCAACCGCACTGCTTGGCAACCAAAATAGCTGGGCAAAATGAATCCGCAAGAAATTTATGGCAGCCGCTTGGGGTTAATTGTTT
The DNA here is from genome assembly GCA_903882935.1 of uncultured Parafilimonas sp. Classification (GTDB taxonomy): domain Bacteria; phylum Bacteroidota; class Bacteroidia; order Chitinophagales; family Chitinophagaceae; genus JABDFW01. The sequence goes on from CAIRZB010000006.1 coordinate 63,332, forward strand.
TTTGTAAAACCAACCGTCCAACTATCATAAAAATGCCGCGTCAAACAACATTCCAAACATCGCTTTTGCGCTTTGCACATAACACAAAATTCACAGGCTCTATACTACTAACGTAGTTAAAAAGCCTTACCTTGTAACCCATGAGCAAAGAATTAATTACCGTTATCGGCCTTATTGCGGCATTTTGTACAACCGCATCATTTTTACCACAGGCCCTGCAGACCATTAAAACAAAAAACACCGCAGGCATCTCCTTGGCCATGTACTCGCTGTTTGCTTTCGGCACTTTGTTTTGGTTTATATTCGGCCTATTGAGCAATAGCCTTCCGGTTAGCATAGCAAACGGAATAACGCTGGTATTTGCCTGCATTATTTTAGTGTACAAAATAAGATATAAATAAAGCAGCAAGCATTGAAATTAAAAGCCAAACCACACTAAAATGGTAACGTTCGGCAACGCGACTGGGGCTAACTCGCAACTTGGCATAATAAATCCAACTACAGAAAGCTTGCAATTGCATCATCAGACACACTACATAAATTAACGGTAGAAAAATTATAGTTAACACACCATTCCATAAAACTACAAACACCGCAAAACGTTTGATTTGCGGTGTTTGTAGTTTTATAGAATAACACGTTTATTCGTGGTGCCTACGGTCGTTACCGTTGCCGTGCTTTTTATCGCCATCTTTTCCTCGGCCGTTGTTGCCATTTTCTTCACCACCGTTTCCCCTCCCCTGGTGCCTGCCATCACCTTGGCGGTAACTGCCGTGCATGGGGTGGTTTTTTATAACATAGTACCGGTTATCCCTGCTATCTCGTATCACATCCTGCTTGCCCTGCCAGCCCCTATATTGGCTATACTTGTTACGGTAAACATCCGCATGCAAATAGGGCCGTGGTTCGTTTACTACCACTTTGTAACCATGGTATAAATCGTAATTAAACCTGCCGGGCAGCGATTCGCCAAAAACCCAATGCCCACCTTCTAAATACACAAACGTGTGGTTGGGTATGGAGTAATATGCATCTATGTCGGGCATATAGTAATAACGGGCATAATCATACCCGGTTGGCCCCCAAACAGGCTGCGAAACTATATTGGCATTTATGCTAATCCTAATTTGTGCTTTAACGGCGCTAATGGCCATTAAGCTGGCGGCCATGCAAAACAATGGTAATATCTTTTTCATAACCCTATCTAAGCCAAATAGGGTGCCACGATTGCAAACCATCCGCACAAAATCAAGTTATATTAGGGCAGCTGGCCGTAGAAACAAAATACCAATCCCTATTAGGGTAAGCTAAAAAAACCCACACATTGCACTGCATAAACAACAAGCACGCAAAATATAAACGGCGTACTTATTAAAACTTGTAAAAGTTTTTGGCACGTTAGCGTGTTTTCCTTTTTCATGTTGCCAAGCTGCTGGTTCACCCGAAAACTATGCTGACTGCCCGCCAAGCTTTTTAATTTTTATAAGGTTAACCACCAACCCAAACAGGATGCCCCAAACGACAACTATTATGGAGGTCGCCATTAATATTAGCCATATAGGCGCCTTGTCTCTGGTGGCAAACAAGGTTCTTCTATCAAAAGTGCTCACCGGTGTAAATTTCGCGCCCCAAGGCACTGTTTTTTCTACATATAAATTCCCAAACTGGTCGTTGTCTTCCACCTTGGCCACAAGGGTAATATTTCCGTTGGCATCGCCGGCAATGCTGTCGCGCTTAAAATCGGCAGAGGCAGTGCCTGTTGAGTCAGTACTAAAAGTAGCGGTTTCATTCACATTAAGGTTGGCATCTAAGCGTTTTATCGCCACTATCACATCAACGCCTTTTACGGGCTTCCATCCTGAATCTGACATCGCATACACTGAGGCTGTAATTTTACGGTCACTCGTGGTGTCTATGTCAATTTTGGCCCGCCCAACGGTTACGTCGCCAGTGTTAGCCTCATATTCTTTGCTGCCCTTAAAGGTTGCCAAAAAGGTATGGCTTGGGCCCGCACCCCATTTGGCTTTTAACGATGCAGGTATGGTGGCAGCCGCCTCGCCCTTCTCGTTGGTAACTACGTTTGCTATTAGGTTACCGCTTTCATCGCCATTGTTTATATACAAAGCAAGCGGTATGCCTGCAACGGTTTTAAACCTGCCGTCAACCTTTGTTTTAACCTTTGCCTTAACGTAAGGCACTTGGTTATTTTGGCTGTAAAAACCAACCGAAATGCTTAGGCTGCCCTTTTTAGCATCCTGCCCAACAGCGTTATAACCGGTAAACAGCAGCGCGGTAAACAATAGCCCTAACAGTTTTTTATGCAACGGTTTCATGTTGTTCGTTTATAGTTTCTTGAATGGGGATGATGGGGAATATTCTGCCCAGAATAGTTATCACAAGCATGGTGCCTGCAAGCGAGCCGATTGCAATGGCCCACTCCTCCCAACTGGGAAAGTAGTGGTGGTAGCTTTCCGGCACGTTGTACATAGGCATAAAAGGGTGCAGCATGGTTGGCGTTACAATTAAATACCGTTTAAACCAGGCACCCACCACCACCATTATGCCTGCTATAAATGCCGGCACCGGCCGCCTGCCCTTTTTAAACAACAGTATTATAATGGGTATAATCATGCCCGTTAATATGGCAAACCAAAATAGCGGTGCATAATCCCCGGCAAATAGGCCGTTTAAATGGGCTTCCTCCGATTTTTTCATCTTAAACGCGGGCACCAAATACTCGTTTATATTAAAGTACAGGTACAGTAAGGCCAATAGCACTACTATGCGGCCCATTTTTTCAAAATGCTTAGGGGTTATATATTGCTCAAGCGAGTATGCTTTTCTAAAAATGTACATGGCCACCACAACACTGCCAGCACCCACCAAAAAGGCACCCGAAATAAAGTATGCGCCAAAATTTGTGCTGTCCCAACCGGGGCGGTAAGTGGTTGCGAAAAGCCAGGAGGTAACGGTATGGATGGAGAACGCCACAGGTATAATGGTTATGCAAAGTATGTTTATGGCCTTGTCGCCCAATTTTATTTGATGGGGCGTTTCCTTCCAGTACGAACCCAAAAATTTGTACAACTTGTTCAACCCTTTGCCAGATTTTTCTTTAAAGCGTAGCAGTATTTTTAAATCGGGTAACAGCGGGTAATATAACAGCAATATGCTTATAAAAAAGTAGGTGGTTATTACAATCACATCCCACATAATGGGGGATTGTATGCGCCCATATAAAAAAAGGAAATAAAACCGCTCAGGGCTACCCATGTCAACTATAATGATGAGCGACGCAAAAATGATAGCAGCCACCGCTATTATTTCTGCAATCCTGGTAAGCGGCTTGCTCCATTCCACGTTGGCCAGCCTAAACACCGCAGTGATGAGGGAACCCACCAAACTGATGGCCACAAAAAACACGAAGTTTGATATGTAGATACCCCACGACACATAGTCGCGCATGGCGGTAACTACCAAGCCATACCGCAACTGCCGGTAGTAGGCAAAAAGACCTACCAAACAAAAAGCCAATAAAACACCTACGAAAACTTTGCCTTTTGTGCCAAATTTTTGTGGCAGCAGGTCCTGTATTATTTTTTCGGATGCCAATGCATTTGAATTTTCCACAGCTTGGTTATTTTAGGTTAAAGCTTATTTTTTAGGTCACTGTCAACACCCGGCTCAAACGGAAAGTTGCGGCTAACAGGCGGCAGGTAATATACGCTGGGCTTGGTTCCTAAGTCTTCCATTAGCCTGTATCCGGCTTTGTCCCTTATCAGGTCGCTGAAGCGGAATGTTTCTGATCCGTTGCTAACGGTGTCTTCATTCATGTCGCCAAAAAAGAAGGTGCCGTTGGGGCAAGCAGAAACGCAGTGGGGCAGCTCCCCTTTCCTGCTCATGTCGGCACAAAAATCACATTTACCCACGGTACCTTTCTTTTGCGGCACGCTGGTTTCGCAGGAGTATGGAAGCTTGGCCAGCTCGGCCGAAATATCAGGCGCGGCCCAATTGAACACACGGGTTGAGTAAGGGCATGCGGCCATGCAAAAACGGCAGCCTATGCAACGGTCGCTGTCAATCAACACAATACCGTCTTGGCGCTTAAAGGTGGCGTCTACAGGGCAAACCTTCACGCAAGGCGGCTCGTCGCAATGCATGCAGGTAGTGGGTTCCCAGTAGGGCGATGTGTGGTCTGCATCTTGCATGGGGTACACCTTTACCCAGTGTTGCCCGGGGTTAACGTGGTGCATCGTATCGCAGGCCTCTTGGCATTTGCGCAGGTTTTTACACCTAGAAAGGTCAATGACCATCACAAATTTTTTGCCGGCAATGCCCAACCTGGCTTCGCTGTTGGTAACCGGGGGTAACTCGGGCACTGGCTTTAAAAAAGCCTCATCCACTTCAATCACCTTCCCGTCTACAGAAAGCAGCTTAACTTTTTTGCCCGATGCTTGCACACCAGGTTCGGCACCGGCTTCAAAAACATCTTTCTTGGGCGAACAGCCAACTGCCGCACCTGCCGCAAAAAGACCGGCCAGCAGAAACTCCCTCCTCGAATTATTGTCTTGTGTCATGTTTTAGTATTTTTAGTTAACGGGCAGCTATTTTTTTATCCATTGCTGCAATTCCGTATCAGATATTTTTTTGGTGGCAGCTGCAAGTAAGGCTGCATCTATCTCAACCAACTTACCATCCTGGGTAAGCATTTTAACAGTCGTTTTTTTGGCCTCGGGCCCACATTCTAAAATGTTTTTCTTACGTGGCAGGCGAAACCCTGTGGCGGCGGAAAAGGCTGCGAATATTGATAAAAACCCCACCGCCCATACAAACCTTCTTCTATCGGGTGGTGCTGTTACAGCTTTTGTTTGTTTGCTGGCCATAAATGGATTATTTTTTGTTGATGGTAAAATTATACATGCTGTAATGGGGTGTACATGACGATAATCATTCAATTGGGTGATTTAACCCATGAGCACAAGCTGAACAACCGCAAGTATCCAATTAAAAAGCCCTCCGCATAACGGAAGGCTTTTTGTTGGCTAAGTTGCTTGCACTATTTTTTAAACGTGCGTATATACACTACCAAGTTCCATATATCTTCTTGGTCTGGTATTTTCTTTTTAAAGCTCGGCATGTCGTCGCGCCCTTCAGACGTTTTGTAAAACAACGAACCATCGCTTTGCCCTTGTACTGCGGCGGTTGTAAAATCGGGCGGCTGTGTTTTTAGCTGTGCAGCCTTGTTGCCGTCGCCCAAGCCTGTTTTACCATGGCATGAGGAACAATGCAGGCTCCACAATGCTTTACCTGCCGCGATTGACTCTGCGTTAGATTTAACTGGGTTAACCTCCTTGGCATTTTTTTCTGGCACCGCCCAAGGCTTCGTTTGCATTTTAAACGCGAAGCTTATACAGCTAACAGCCAGTACCGAAAGTCCTAATAACAATTTTCTTTTCATTGATGTTATTTTTTTAAGTGAATAAATTCTTATGCCTGTTTCAACGCTATCATGAGTTTGTATAACTATACGAGCTTTAAAAATTCCACAACCTTGTAATATTAAAGCCGATTAAAAACTGCCCTTTCCTATAATCATTCTGGTTTAACAGGTTATTGTTCTGGGGTAGTATGTTGCCGTAATTACCAGCAAACACTTGAAAATCGTGCCCGCTCGATTTCATTTCCAACCCAAAACTTATATTAGGCAATGGGTTGTTCATGGGGTGTTGCGTAAGCGGTTGGTCGTAGTTGATAATCAGTGCTGTTTTGGGGGATATTTTATACCTGCCTGATACCGACACCGCAAAGTGGTCGTTCTTCATTTGGGGTTGTATTTTACCGTTGGCATCAGTATAAGCTGGCACATTGTTGAAATGCGACAGCGACGGGCTTACCTGTACTGAAAAATCCTCCGTTACTTTTCTTGCTATGATAATTTGATTGAAGAATGAAAACCTGTCGCTGGTTTGTACAATGGGTATCGAGCCATCCCTTTTGCGGGTGTCCATCACGGCATTGCCAAAATAGGTAACGCTTACCGGCATACTGCCATTTTTAGTTTGCTTCAGCAAAGCGTATTTTAAACTCCAGTCGGTTTGCATTTTATCGTTGGTGGCACCAAAACCAACCTGCAAATCTTTAATAATCGTATAACTAAAACCTAAACGCATGGTTGCCCCCGCAAAAAGCCCAAATAAATCGGTAAAGGAGTTATTTACCACGCCAAACCTGTGCTGTATGCCAAATTCAAACGTTCCTTTAATGGGTACCATTACCGTTTGGTTATCTATGAGGTAATTGCCTTCAAAGGTATTTTTAACGAAGGATTTCTTTTTGGGGGCTGGTTTAGGCGCCGTTGTTGAATCCTGGGCTTGTGCTGTGCCAACGCCGATAATAGCTAATGCCATCAACAGCAAAGAACAAAGCAGCATTATTTTTATGGAAAGTCTATTTTTCATTGTGAATTTTTTAGTTGTTTTTAGCACCTTGTTTTACCCAAGCAAGCATGATACCATTTATGTTTGAAGGATTGTTGGTTGCGCCGAGTGGCATAGCCGGGCTGTGTTTTCCGGTTAACCATAAATATACCTCACTGCTCTCGGGGTTTGCTACATCCACAAGCTTACCGCTTACCAACGAATTATATGCGTTGTCGGCACTTAAATTGGGGGCAACACTACCGCTATGGCAGCCGCTTTTGGCGCAATTGGCCGTTAAAAGCGGTGTAAGGTCTTTGCTAAAACTTACTTCGGTAGTAACCTCTGGTGCCACTACAAGTAAGGTGGTTGTTTTATAACATCCCGTTATTGAACCAACGAGTATGGCCGCCACTATAGAAGCTATTATAATCTTGTTCTTTGACATGGTCTTTGTTTTTTGATTTATAAAAGAACTGCCAAATACTACTTCTGGAATGTAAGCAAAAGGTTGGGTTGTATACCGTGCTGGTTGTTTGATTTGTTCCAGATGGCAAAACCAAAAGGTTGGTCCTGCAGGCTTGAAAAATCAACATCTTGTTTAAGCGCATCGCTTGTTTTCAACAGGCGTTTGTACTCAATTATCCAACCTGTGCCAGTATACACCGCAGCACCGGTAATATCAGCCCTTGCACCGATTAACGGTGATGCTATATAGCTGGGGAAACATTTGGGGCCATCTCCCCCAGTAACCGCATCACCCGTCCTTTGGTAGTCATTGCCTGTATTAGGGTCAATGGAGCCGCCATTGTAGGTCAATACCCCGGTAGAACTAACACCGGTAATTTTAACCGCTTTGCCGCCTGCAGCGGTATCGCTGGCCAAAATATAATAGTAGTTGGATGCATTGGGCACAATCCACAATGGAACAGACACTGTAGCACCGCTACCGTCTAACTTAAGGTTTTGTTTATTGTTTGATGCGCCCTGCGGAGCTGCGGCAGTATACGTTGGGGCATAAGGCCAAGTGGCAGATGCACCAGACACGGTAATGCCATCCACATGGCGCCCGTTGCCTGACCCGCCAACTAGGTTTGTTACACCCGGGCCGCCAGCCCAATCCTGGTAGTCGTCATCTATTTGGTTAAATATCAAATCGCGGCTTAAGTGGCCCCACCACATGTCAATTTTTTCGCTGGCGCCATTGGTGTAGTGGTTACCATTGTTGGCGTTTGATTTTTCTACAGCAGGCGTAACCGAATAGTCCAAATAAGGTGTAAACACATGGCAGCTTGCATAACAAGTTTGGGTTATGAACTTGGGCGTTGAATTGTCAATATTAAACAGCATGGCAAATTTATCTTCTCCCATACCATCCCTTGTTAGTACCCCGTTTGCATCAAAAGTTTTGCTGGTTGGCTCTTGTGCCCAGCGCTGTGTGGTGGGGTCAAAATACCAAGTGGCCACATTCACGCTTTGTGTGGCATCCGCATATTCCGCCAAAAAGTAAATGTATTTATCATCGTACATTGAACGTAGGGTTGCTGGGTATGTAGTGCCAATATACCCGGTAAATAAGCCATTGCCAGGGTCAGGCACAGTTGGCGTAAAATTTAGTTTTGTTGCTTTGTCCCAAATGGCCTCGACTGTGCCGTCAATAGTTGGTGCCGTTGTTGTTTTTAAAGACACCAACGTTGTTGAATTAGCATCTGAAGAAGAAGGCAGTACAACTTGGTCGCTTTTAACGCAGCCTACCGCATAACCCACCAAACAAACAAGTGTTGTTATAATCCAGAATTGAATGCGCTGAAAAACTCTCATAAGAAAAATTTTAGTATTAATGATAATAATTTCAGGGTGCAACTTACCCTGTAATGCCATCTTTTTTAGTGAGGTTTGTTATGGGATAAAATGACGGAAGTCATACTTTTTTATTCCCATAAACAGGTTATTACAACTACATTAATACACCAATTAACAATAAAAAAGGATGTTTACATAAGCAGTTGCTTTGCAAAGGTTGGCGCAATAGCCAACTAAAATGTTACACAATTGCGTTTATAAGTTGCAATATTCCCATAACAGGCACTAATACATAGCTAGAGCAGCAAAGGTTTGAAAATTAGTAGCTGGAAGGTACCGCGTGGTTTAACATTACTATTACCCGAGGGGGACATGGTATTACCATACTTGTTATAAAGGTATTGGGCAATAGAAAAAAGATCGCCGCTACTTCGTAAAATAAAACCCAACTTGTGTTTCAACATTGGTTAAGTCAACCTGTACCGGGGCTTTTTTCCCATCAAATACAAATAGTCCGTAAATATCCCCCTTCGTGTCTAGATCAACCAGTTCGTATGTTTTTCCCGCTCCAATAAACTTAAGATACCGGTACATGTTGCACTCCGCTATCAATATTTTTGGCCAATATTTTTTTATGGCTAAATGCGCATAATGCAATTGGTAAAAAAATTCGTGGTCAATGCTTTTGTAGGCATTGGAATCTATCGCTGCTTTATATTTATTCAATTGTAAAGAGTCAGGATAATAAAAAACGGCAGCGTTGCCACGAACAATCAGCGTATCTTGATAGCTGGATGGCGGTTTTGTTAAGCGTATAGCGGTGGCTACAGCCTTTACAGCAACCGTTGGGTTACTGCCATGGGTATTGCATGACAAAACAATACCTGACAAACAAAATATTGACAGTAACATAAGCGCTTTTGCAAACCGATGCATAACTGGTTAAGATATTTTAATTAGGTAAGTAGTATCTACGCCATACTAATAACACATAAGTAAAACCCTGGGTTACATCATGCCCCCAGGGTTTACAAAATTTACAACAAAAAAACGAGCTTTAAACAACGATTGCTCAATGTTAAAAATTCCAAAGCCTAGTGATATTAAAGCCAATTACAAACTGGCCACCAGATACTTTTGTTCCATCGGTATTGGTGTAACCAAACGGATTATTTTTGTTATACAGGCTGTTTTGTTGAGGGTTTAACAGTGTGTAGTTGCCAGCAAACAATTGAAAGGTGTGGCCACTGGTGTTAAACTCAAAACCAAACGCAATATTAGGGTGCGGATTGGCAGTGGGCTGTTTTGTAAGCGGCTGGTCGTAATCCACAATAAATGATGTGGTGTTTGTTAACTTATACCTTGCGCAAACGGATAAAGCAAACAGGTCAAATTTCTGGTCGTTAAAAACCGTGTGTTTTACTGAGTCGTACTGGGTATAATAACCGTTTACTGAGTTTTGGTGAGATACACTTGCCGCCACCTGCAATGATAGCTTGCTGTTAATTTTTCTTGCAACGATTAATTGGTTAAAATACGACAGTCTTTGCGAACTATAATTAAACAGCACTTTGTTGGCATCCTTTCTTGAATCAAATGCCATGTTGCCATAATAGGTAATACTAACGGGTATGCCGTGGTTGGTTTGCCTTAAAATTGCGTACTTGGCACTACCGTCCCAAAGCATTTTTTCTTTGGTGATGCCCAAGCCTAGGTATAAATTTTTAACAGGCGCGTACCCAAACCCCAAACGTATATTTGAAGATGAAAACAAGCCCCAAAAATCTGGGTAACCGTTTTGCACCGTGCCAAACCGGTGTTGTATAACCATCTCGAACGATCCCTTGGTTGGCACCATCACAGTTTGGGCATCAATAACCAATGGGTTTTCAAAAGTATTTTTTACTGGCTTGGGTTTTGGGTGCGTGGCGGCATTGTCTTGCGCCGTGGCAGCCCCTTGTACTAAAAGCATGCAAGCCAACAGGCAAAAGCGTATTAGTAACCCGTAGCCAGTTTTGTTTATTGTTTGTTTCATTGTATTTGTTTTTCGGGTTAATTAATTGTTAGGTGCCCCGTTTCGTATCCAATCATATATCAGTTGAATGTCTGCGTTGGAAGGGATGTACTGCTGCATGGCGCCGTTTAGCATCACATATATTTCACTTTGGTTGGGTACTATGGTGTTAACAAAGCCGCCGTTTATTAAGTTTGTGTATGCTTCCGTTGAATCCATATAGGGCTTTTGGCCCCCAGGCACATGGCAGCCCGATTTTGCACAGTTGGCATTTAAAATGGGCTTTATTTGGGTGTTAAAGCTCACCTTTTGCGGGGCGGTGCTCGGTAGCGGTGGCACAATAACATCCCTGTAACAACCTGTTATGGTAAGGCTGGCTATGGTAATTAGCACTAGCCCAGACAATATTGATAGCTTTTTCATCATTCCTCCTTTTGTTGTTACTTGTTGTTAAAGTTCACATTCACTTGAATGGCAATATTGTCGCCAATGCTCGTGCTTACAATGCCGTAGTCTCTGCAATTAAATTGAAATTCAAGGCGAAGGCCAAAAACCCCGTAGGTGGCGGTTCCTATGGTTACATTAGTTTTTGGCACATAAGTTAACTTGCCTACTAAAGACTGTGTTTTGGGGGCGGTAAGTTTACCTTGCCAAGTCAGGTCAAACGTTACAATATAACCAGTACTGTTGGGGTCCAATTCCACCTTAGTTGTGTGTATTTGGGCCAAATTATTTACAGCCAAATTTTGTGTACCGGGAAGTATTTTTACCGTACCTAAGGCAGAGATATTGCAGCCGGTATCCCGGCCAGGCTCCCCTGTGTTGGATGTGTTTATTTGCACATAGCCATTAAAATAGGTTTTGCTTGGGTCGTTTTCATAAAAAGCCCAAGAGGTATCTTTTAATGGCTGGCCAGCAGTTGCATAGGTGGTCATTTGCGCGGGTGTTACATTTGCGATACCGAACCAATTAAAACGCCCGGTAAGCAACCCTGCGGCACCAAGGTACGCCGTTGACCATAAAACGCTGGAGTGTACTTGGTCGAGCTTCCATTGTGTGGAGTCGCCGGCAGTTAATGTGCCGGGCAAAAGCACCGCGTTGCCACGTGTGTAGGTTGTTGTGCCAGATGCCTGCGCAGGCAGCACTTGGTCTTTATGTGTACAGGCTACAATGTACCCGTAAACGCTTACCACAATAAGCAGTACCATTAAAGTTTTGTTGCTAATCAGTTTCATAAAAAGTATTTAAAATGAATAATAAAAATGTTTGTTAGGCCTTTCTTTAATTTGCTGTAACAAAGCTCACATAAACCCCACAGCCATTGGGTAATTCGCGTCAACCGGCGAAATGATATTTGTTAGGTGCTATTTTGACACGCATCATGTCGGTAATGAACATTGGGATATGCACAGGGCAATGCGCATGCATAGCCCTGCCAAAGGGATGGTGGCCTATGGTGTATTGGTTGTTAGTTGGTAATTTGCCGCTTACCCATTTTTTGATAAAAAAAGGCCGCCAACAGTATTAAACAAAGAGAAAAGAAATTAAGCAACAAGCTGCTGGTGTAAACATGCACATCATTCTGTAGCATATTGCCAAAATCTGAAGGCTGGTTTCGCTTCAAAAAAGTTTCCCAAACCAGGTATAAAAAAAACACCAAGCTGTGCAGCAGGCTTAACACCGTATTTTTGGCCACATACGGCACCCAAAATAACATGGCCAACAATGCCCAAAGCATCAGCCAAGGCTGTTGTATGGAAACGGCAGCGTGGTCAATAGCAAATGCAGCAAATATTTTCTTTAGTTGAAACCCCAAAAACAACATGCCTACCAAGGCGTAGGAATAGGGTAACGCAGAAGGGCCAACCCTTGCCACAAAATTGTTTGCCATTATTTTTTTGCCGAGGCTAACCTGCACAAAAGCGTATACCAACGGGTACCCGGAGAAAAATGCCATTATTTCAAGCAGCTGCAGGTATGCAAAAAAGCTGTTGTCCATAGTTTGATAACAAGTAATTTATCTAAGGTTAGTTGCGTTTTGCTAGGTAGTGCCATCGTTGGAACCGGCTGCACAATTAATCAATCGGCCAATATTGCGGCGTTGAGTAAATGCCCTACCCTAATTAACACTACAAAGCTATTGTTACAAACGCTAGCGGTTTTATGAGCCTCGTCATCAAAAAAAATGACATTCGTCAAACAATGTTAACAGATAGTTCTTGGGCAGCAATAACAGTCACCAAGACATGGCAAATCAAGTTGGCGGCAGGGTTAATTTTGCGCAACAATCGGATTGCCTGGCTTGCAACACCGTTTTACCTTTACCACATGATAACAGATTTTGAACGCATAGAAAAAGCGATACTATTTATAAAAGAGCATTTTAAAGAACAGCCCGGCCTTGACGAGGTTGCCAGGCAAGTATATTTAAGCCCTTACCATTTTCAGCGGCTGTTTAAAGACTGGGCAGGCGTTAGCCCAAAGAAGTTTTTACAATACCTAAGCATCGAGCATGCCAAGGCATTGTTGAAAAGCCATGCATCGCTGGCAGATGTTAGTTTTGAAACCGGGCTTTCCGGCAGCAGCCGGCTGCACGACCTGTTTGTGAATATTGAGGGCATGACCCCCGGTGAGTACAAAAACGGCGGGGAAAGCCTCGCCATATATTACAGCTTTGCAGAAACGCCTTTTGGCGATGTGCTATTGGCAAGCACCCAAAAAGGCATCTGCCATATTGCTTTTACCGAAATGGGTGATGCTGCTTTGCAGGAATTGAAAGACAGGTTCCCCAACGCGGCTTTTGAACAAAAGACCGATATACTGCAACAATCGGCATTAGAGGTTTTTAAGGGAACACAAAACCCCGCTAACATAAAACTGCATTTAAAGGCAACGCCTTTTCAGTTAAAGGTTTGGCAGGCACTGCTGCGCATACCGCAAGGCAGCTTAAGCACTTACTCTTCTATTGCACAAACCATACTAGCGCCAAAAGCCCAACGTGCAGTAGGCACCGCCATTGCCAGCAATCCCGTGGCTTTTCTAATACCTTGCCACCGGGTAATCAGGTCAACTGGCATCATAGGTGAATACCATTGGGGTACCGCCCGTAAAACAGCCATCATCGGCTGGGAGTCTGCCAAAGCGGATGTATCAAAAATTGCCTAAGCCAAGCTGGGTTGGGGGTTGACTTGGGCGGCACCAAGTACCCATATCGTTGAGATTAGCCTAATCGCTGCAAATCAAAAAAGAAGTTCTTCACAACTTTTGCAACGTTTATATATGCCCAAAAATATAGTTAATGAAAATGATTGGGGTGATGTGATGTTTACCTACATTCGTCTACCAAAAAAAGTTCCACCGGCTGGAACTTTAGACCTCTAACGATTTGCAGCCTTATTTAAACTTCCTACTTTATTGAAAACAGGCGTTTTGTTTCAAAACACCAATGCTTGGGCCTCTAACAAAAATACTTGCCTTAACGGTTGTTTGCTGTATGAAAAAAGGAAATAAAACTTTTAGAAAACAGGACCCGAAGAAGCGATACCGTTTTACGAATTGCCATTAAAACAACCTTCATTACTGCTGGCTTAAATAAGCACGCGTTGAATATCCGGGTAAGCTTGATGTGAGCGCGGGCTAAATTGGCTTTCTCTATCCGTTGATTATATTTTATTAAAAAAAGCCCGATTGTATTACGACCAAAAGATTTGTGTGCAGGACAAAATAGGGAGCGGTGGTCTAAGTCAACAGGTATTTTCAGACCCCTTGCATGTATCAGATAGTCCCACAGCCTGCAACCCTACTTTGCAATCACCGGTATATCGGCGGCATCTTTATCCAACTCCAGCACCACTACCGAGCAGTTTGCATCGGGTAGCGTACGGGGAAAAACCAGCTTTATACCCTCGTCCCTATCTTCGCTAAAAGCCAGGGCTTCGCCATGCAACAAGTAGGCTTTTGTTATCCTCGCCCCTGGCAAATCATGCAAAATCAAGGTATTAATGGTATTGTCAAAAATGTGCAGGTACACTTTTTTACCCTTACGCGTGGCGGCATACATGTCGTTTGGTACATATGGGCCGCCGGTGGTGCCATAGATACTTTCCCCATATTGTTGCAGCCACTCACCCACTTGCTTTAAACGGGTAATTTGGCGCGCTTCCATACGGCCATCCATCATCGGGCCCACGTTAAACAACAGGTTGCCGTTGCCACCCGCAGTTTTAACCAGGGTTTGTATACATTCTTTTAACGGCTTCATGGCATCATTGGGTTTCCAAGCCCATTGTTTGCAAATGGTTATGCAGCTTTCCCAAGGCTCTTGCATGTTAAGTTTGCCTATTTCTTGCTCAGGCGTAAGGTAGTCGCCTACGGAACCCGGTGCTGACAAAGACGCAGGCTCCTTGCCCAGCCTATTATTCACCACCACATCCGGGTCGGTGGCCTTCACAAAGTCGTATATCTCCTTTCCGTAGGCGGCCGTCCAAGGTTTTTCCCAATAGCCGTCAAACCAAAGCATTTCGGGCTTGTACCTGGCTATCAGCTCCTTCAATTCGTTCTTCATCCGTTGCACAAAGGCGGGCATGTTGCCGGTTACATTTTTGGTGCTGTCGTAAGGGCTGTGTATGGGGTAATCGGCATCGTGCCAATCAAGCACCGTAAAATAGATGCAAAAGGCAATGCCCTGCTTTTTACAGGCGGTAGCAAGCTCGCCCACTATATCCTTTTTAAACGGCGATTGGCTGATATTGTATGTTGAAAAAGCCGTAGGCCACAAGCAAAACCCATCGTGGTGTTTGGCGGTTAGGGTAATATATTTCATGCCCGCATCCTTGGCCGTTTTAACCCAAGTGTCGGCGTTAAACAAGGCGGGGTTAAACTCTTTGTACAGGCTGTCGTAATCATCCTGCGCCACTTGGTTATTGCGGCTCCAGCCAATTTCGGTGCCACGCAGGGTAACCGGCCCAAAATGGATAAACATGCCAAACTTTTTTTCCATAAACTTGGCAATAGCGGTGTGCGGAGTGGCCAAGCCAGCCTCTGGCTTTTGCGCTAGTGCGCCCAAAACACTTGCCATAAACAGTGCGGTAAAAAGAATTATTTTTCTCATAATAATGTTGGATGCATGAATGTAAATACGAACAGGTTGAAACAAAGTGCGCGTATGTTTAGTTTCGGCGTTTGGTACTGTACCAATCCCTCGCAACCTTCAACCAGCCTACCGCCGATAAAAATAACCCATTCGCCCATTATCCAATAAGCTCTCAAAACCACTTCCACTTGCGCAAACCCAAACCTTTAGTAATGCAATGGCGGGTCTATGCATTATTGTACAGCTTATATACCGATTCCCGCAGGGTTGACCCTTTTTCGCTGCAAATAAATTCCAACACATCCGCGATGGATTCCGGTTTTACCCAATTGTCAAAATTAGCTGTAGGCATACTTTGGCGGTTAAGGGCAGTATCAATGGTGCTGGGGGCTATAACAGAGGCTACCACATTGGTGCCTTTTGTTTCGGCATTTATCAGGTCGGCCAGTTTAAACAGCAGCGATTTTGTGAGCGAGTAAGCCACCATGTTTTTACCGTCGGCAGGTTGCAATGCTGGGCGGGCACCCACAAAAACCAGCCTGCCGTACCCGCTTTGGCGCATGTTGGCCAGCAATGGGCGGGCTATGTTGTAAGCAGTGTCAAAATTAAGGCTGAACATATGCTGAATATCTGCGCTGGATGTAGCATCTATATTACCCATGGCAAACCCGCCTACCAACATCAAGGCGGCATGCACGGTGCCATGTTTGGCAATTACAGCCCCGGTAAAAGCGGCTGTCTCTGCCTCGCTGGTGAGGTTTATTGAGTGAAACTCAAATGCCGCGCTGCCTTCCGCAAAGGCAAGATGGTTGCTTTTGCCGTCAACTGCAACCACATAGTATCCCTCGTCAATAAACTTTTTAACGGTGGTACTGCCAAGGTTGCCATTGGCACCGGTTATAATAACAACTTTATTACCCGTTGCTTTGGTATTTTCTGCGCCCATACTGTTTATTTGTGGCTAAAGTATGCAATGTGCGCTAGGCCGCCAAACATTCATTCAGTACTGTAAAAAGCTTAACACCAACCTGCGGTGTGGGCAATTTAACAAAATAGTGCTTACCACTTTGCCAACTGCAAATTACTTTACCGGCAGCATAAATGTTAAAGTTTTCCAAATAGCATTACTTACCGTAACTTAATACGAAGGCAATCGTACATTTGATACGAAAGTATTCGTAAAACAACAATCAAACCTAAAAAGCATGAAAAATGTATTTAAATCTCCGAAAACTTATATGGTTGCCGGCCTTGTTATTGTTTTGTTTACTGCTTCGGCCTGGCAGTTTAAAGACAAAAAACAGTCCGGGGACACCGCCTCGGCCAACAACTATGCAGACGCTGACACCACAAAACCCCGGAAGCATGGTACTAACAAGGCTGATAATGGAATAAGCGACACTACGTTTGGTACAGATGATATTACCATTGACCTAAACGGCTTTGACACCACCATTGCCCAAACCGTACGCGAGGCACTTGCCAGCATAAACGTTAATGCTATTGTGCGTGATGCCCTGCGGGAAGTGCATAATATTGATTGGAAAGAAATTAACAGGGAAATAAAACAAAGCCTACAGGAAGCCCAGCAAGAAATTGACAAGGTTGACGTGGAAGACATTAACCGGGACATACAGGACGCCCAGGACGAGATACGCCGGGAAGGCGTGATTGACAGCGTAAAAATACGGGCAATCATAAAACACGCCCTGCGCAATGTAAAGGTTACCGTTAATGGCCAAAGAAGGATATAACGCTTTTGCCCGGCAAACCTACATACTTGCAATTTGCCACAAGTGGCGGCACCGCTAAAAGGGCCGCCACTTGTGGCAAATAAGATTAAGCCAAAGGTTCGGTTGATTTTGCCTCTACCCCCAACGCCTTTCTCACCGCCGGTGCAACCACCCCGGCATATAGCTCTATGGCGCGCATTACCTGGTTGTGTGGCAGCGTGCCTACGCTTATATGCAATAGGTAACGGCTGTTGTTAAACAGGCTGTGTTCGTACAAAATTTTGTCAATTACCAGCTGGGGGCTGCCGGTTAATAAGGCACCCTGCGGGCCTCGGGCATGCTCGTATTGTGCCCTGCTCATAGGTGGCCAGCCGCGCTCGCGGCCAAGCTTGGTCATAACAACAGCGTAAGGGCCGTAAAATTCATCTGCTGCCTGCTGGCTGGTTTCAGCAATATAGCCGTGGCTGTGAATGCTCAACGGCAGCTCGCCATGGCCAGCCTGCTGGGCAGTTTGGCGGTACAGCTGTACCAACGGCACAAAATGGGCGGGGTTACCGCCAATGATGGCTATGGCCAGCGGCAGGCCCAGCTTGGCAGCCCGTACCACACTTTGCGGGGTGCCGCCAACGGCTATCCAAACAGGCAGTTTTTGCTGGTACGGGCGCGGGTAAACGCCCAGGTTGTTGATGGCCGCACGGTGCTTGCCCTTCCAGGTAACTTTTTCTGATTCGTTTATTTTAAGCAGCAGGTCTAGTTTTTCGCTGAACAAGCTGTCGTAATCCTCAAGGTCGTAACCAAACAGCGGGAACGATTCGATAAACGAGCCGCGCCCAGCCATAATTTCCGCCCGCCCTTTGGATAACAGGTCAACGGTGGCAAAATCCTGGTAAACCCTAACCGGGTCGTCGGAGCTTAGTACCGTAACCGCGCTGGAAAGCTTTATCCTACTAGTTTTTACCGCAGCTGCACCCAGTATAACCGTTGGTGACGACGCAATAAAATCTGGCCGGTGGTGCTCCCCTATCGCGTACACGTCCAGGCCAGCCTGGTCTGCCAATTCAATTTCCTCCATCAAATCTGCCATGCGCTGCTGTGGGCTTACCGTTTCGCCGGATGCGGGGTTGGGTATCAATTCCGCAAATGAGCTGATGCCGAGTTCCATATATTGTCCCTTTCTTTTTTAAAACACAAAGGTAAGGCATGTAAACGGGGGTTACCGGTTGCCATGGTATACTTGGTATATTTAAGTATACTACAGTAGCTAAACATCTATATTAGCCCCAGGTTACCCTACAAATCGCGTTTTTCCCTACCTGGAAAGCACCTGCAACTCCGCCATCCCCCAATTGCGTAATAATTTGTTAACATACCAAATTTCACGGTTACGTATCTTATGTGGTTATTTGTTCATTGACAAACGGCAGCCTGATATTTAAACGTAACTCTATTACTAACACTTATTACTTTGGTTATGCATTTAACCTTAAATACCGTTAACCTACCATTTGTTGGCGACGTAAACCTCAGCGGTGGCATTTTGGCGGCTTTCTTGCTTTGCTATGTATTTGTGGTGGCATTTGAGTTTGTAAACGGCTTTCACGACACCGCCAATGCGGTGGCCACCGTAATTTACACAAAGGCCCTAAAACCTATACTAGCGGTGCCATTTTCGGGCATTTGCAATTTTTTGGGCGTTTTTACAGGCGGTGTTGCGGTTGCCATGGGCATATTAAAACTGGTGCCTTTAAATGAGCTAATGGCATTACCGGTTCAGGTGGGGGCCAGTATGGTACTGGCAGTATTAATCACTTCCATTATTTGGAACCTTGGCACCTGGTATTTTGGCATTCCCTGCTCAAGCTCACATACACTTATCGGGTCGTTGATAGGGGCGGGCCTAGCCTTTACTTGGTTTCACCATACTGGCAGCGTTAATTGGGACAAAGCAAAAGAAATTGGCCTTTCACTGTTGCTTTCTCCCGTGTTTGGTTTTGGGGCGGCCTGGCTGCTGATGATGCTGCTAAAAAAAGGTAAAAATTTGGGCGTGCTGGTACTGTTCTTCCTGTTGTTTGCTTTTTACGGCGGGCTGCTGATGTTTATTTTTAAAATACCGCTTACCACCGTTTCATGGGTGGTGCTGGTAGCCGTTGGTTTCGCCATTCCTGCGCTGCTGATGAAATTCTCCAAAAACCCAATCAATTCTGAGTCGTTGTTCCATATACCGATTGGCGAGGACAAGCCGCCTTTTTTAGTGCGCCTGCTGTTGTGGACCACCTGCGGGCTGGTTAGTTTTTTCCACGGCAGCAACGATGGCCAAAAAGGCGTGGGTTTGTTAATGCTGATATTAATTGCATTTTTACCGGCAAAATTCGCCTTGAACCAATCTGTGCCCTACCAAAAAATTCAAGGCTTTGCCAACAACGCCCAGGCTGCGCTAACTACCTCGGCAAAAGCCAACCAGGGGCGGGTAGCTACATTTGATTCGGCCCAGGCCGTTTTGGAAAAAATTAAAGCGGAGGCAGCCAGCAAAGACCTTGCGAACGCTGCCAATACTTTTAGGTTTAGAAAAGACATACAAAGCGCCACCAAACAGCTAAAAAACATTGCAGCCGATAAAAACCTACAACTGGCAGAAGAGGACAGGCTAACGATAACCACCGTGGCAAAGGATATGAACAACCTTACCGACTATGCGCCCATTTGGGTTATTGCCACCATATCAATATCATTGGGTTTGGGTACCATGATTGGCTGGAAACGGATAGTGCTTACCATTGGCGAAAAAATTGGCAATGAGCATTTAAACTATGCGCAAGGTGCCACTGCAGAAATTACCGCAGCCGCAACCATAGGGCTAAGCACTGGTTTTTGGCTGCCGGTAAGCACCACCCACGTGCTTTCAAGCGGCATTGCAGGGGGCATGGTAGCCTCCAAAGGCGGCGGCAATTTAAACACAGCCACCTTAAAAAATATAGCCATTGCCTGGGTGTTAACTTTGCCGGTTTGTATTGCTGTTTCAAGTGCATTGTTTGCATTATTCCATTTGTTTGTTTAATTTCAATTTACCCAGTTAAGCCAAAACAGACTCTTTGCCTGATAAAGAATTACAGCCTGTTTACATAAACAAATAGTAATGAAAAAAATATTAGTTGCCACCGATTTTTCAGCCTGCGCCAATAACGCCATGGAGTATGCCATGGAACTTGCCAAAACTCTTAGCCTGCAGGTACATGCTGTTAACGTAATCGGCAGTATGGCAGGGGTACACAACAATACCTATAACGCCATTTTTGTTGACGACTACCGCAAAAGCCTTAAAGGCGCACTTGAAGCATGGGCCCATACGTACAACAGCAGGGACGAGTACAAGGACGTTTCGATTATAACATCCCTGGAAATAGGGTCTTTAAGCACCTGTCTTAAGGCATATATTGAACAAAACGGCATTAACATACTGGTTATGGGCACTATGGGCACGCCTGGTGGAATTACGGGACTGTTCGGAGGCAACTCAAAGATGATGGTAGAAAAAACCACGGTACCGGAATTAATAATCCCCTTGGAAGGCAAGTTTGCAGCCAGCCCCGTTATAACCCTTGCTACAGACTTTGTATCAACGCTGTCGGCCGAAGACATGTATGCGCTGAATGAACTTGCTGCAGGGCTTGGGGTGGCAAAAATAAAAGTGGTGAACGTGTTGGAAGACGGGGGTTGGAAAACCAACCCCGAAGGCGAAGAGATGCTGCGTAAAATGCTTGACAAGCATACGCTTGAATTTTACTATATCAGCGAATCTAATACGGCAGAGGGCATCATAAACTTTGCAGTCAGCACAAATACTGATTTGCTGTGCTTGGTACACCGCCACCAAAACATTATTTACCGGCTGTTTAGTAGCAATACTGTTAACGAAGTGGTTGAAAAAAGTATAAAAGCGGTGCTGGTGTTGCACAAATAGTTACAAATAGCAAGCTATGAGACAAAAGAGGCATGCCTTGGGGTATGCCTCTTTTATTTAAATCCCCCCTTCGCCCGCATAAAAAAGGCAACATTACTAAACGCCGCCCTGTACCCATGGCTCTATGCACACTAATCTGCCCGAAGCATTTGTAAAAACAGCTACTTATTTGTTGATATATTAGCGGCCACAAAACCATCAAATGATTTTTAACCAATATGCCACGCCTACATTTTTTTTAGCCTTTGCGGTATTTTTGGCCCAGCCCGTGGCGGCGCAGAAAAAATATGTTTTTGAAAGCGCAAAAATGGGTTCACCGTTTACCGTTACCATTTGTAGTTCAGATTCTGCCAAAGCAGCCAGGGCGGCAGAAGCAGCCTTTAACAAAGCCGACACCCTAAACAGCATATTGAGCGACTATATTGACAGCAGCGAAATAAACCGGCTTAGCGCTACCGCCGGCCAAGGCAGGTATGTACAGGTTTCCCCAGCATTGTACGACATATTGGCCATTTCACAGTCTGCAGCAGCCCTCAGCCACGGCAGCTACGTTATTACCATTGGCCCCGTGGTAAAACTGTGGCGCAAGGCCAGGAAAACCAACACCTTTCCCAATAAAGATTCCATTGCTTTGGCGTTGCAACGCACAGGCTATAGGTACCTCCATTTAGACAGTGCCAACAGAACTGTTTGGCTTGAAAAAGCGGGCATGCAGCTAGACGTAGGGGGCCTTGGCAAAGGCTTTGTGGCACAAATTGCACTTGACCTAATACGTGACTCAGGCTTTGGCGCCGCCATGGTTAACGCAGGGGGCAAGATAGCCATTGGCGATGCGCCGCCGGGCACGCAAGGCTGGCTGATTGGCATAAACGTACCCGAGGAAAAACAGTTTGTCATGCAACAATTGCTGGTGCTTAAAAACACCGCCGTTGCCACATCGGGCGATGTATACCAAAACCTGGTGTTTAACGGCAAAAAATACTCCCACATTGTAAACCCCAAAACGGGCATAGGGCTTACCCACAGCAGCAACGTAACCGCCATAGCAGCAGGCGGTGCCATTGCCGACTGGCTGGCAACGGCTTGCAGCATACTGCCGCCCAAAAAGGCACTGGCCCTGATACGGCAATTTAACAACGGGGCATTGTTGATAACCAAAAACAAACATGGGCATATATGGCACCGGGAGTCAGAAGGTTTTGCGGTATACAGGTATAAATGGCGACATGCCCAAACCGAATAATGGTGCAGCACAACAAAATTCACGTAAACAAAAGCTGGGTATTAAGACGCTAAACCAACATATTTTGGCCCCCAGCCCCCGAACGCGGCAAACCTATTTGGCCCGCTTAAAAATATATAGAAGCTTGTTTCTGCAACAAATACAACAACATTACCCATTATTGCCCCGTTTTTGACTGCATGGTTGCGTTTACAACCTGCTACTTTTTTACGATAGTAAATATCATAAATTTGGTGATTAGTATTAAGGAGAATATAGTTGGTCATGATGAACGTGGGCTTATCCTTCTTTTTTTGAAAAAGAAAATCTTGAAGCAATGCAAAAAGCAGGAAAAAGGAAAACTTGCATTTACCAAGTAAACTAGTTAGTGACTTCCAAACTGGTAAATAATTAAACAGCCTAGCCTTATTAAATAGGGGCGGCCAATGGTAAGATTGCGGAAATACAAAAATAGTTGTCAAAAATACACCCATTATAATTTTATTCAATACTTTTAGCCCATTAGCGTATATAAGCCAGATGAAGAATAAAACGATGATAGCCTTGTTGCTGGTATCAAGTTATACCGGCACACAAGCACAAACAGCCAGCGACACAGCTATTAAAACGTACGAACAGCACATAGCGGGTACCCCTGTAGCCTTTAAAATGGTAGCCATTCCGGCAGGCACGTTTATAATGGGCAGCACCGATGGTGACAAAAACCACCCTGCGGACGAAAGCCCTGCACACAAGGTACAGTTAAGTGCTTTTTGGATGGAAGAACATGAAGTTACCTACGACGAGTATATTCTGTATGAAGACGAAAGCAGCGATACCGACCCCAAGCCGGATGGTATTACCCGCCCCAGCCCACCTTATATTGATTTTACGCTGGGCATGGGTAAAACAGGCGGCTTTCCCGCAAACAGTATGAGCCAATACGCGGCACTAACGTATTGCAAATGGCTGTATAAAAAAACTGGCATTTTTTACCGATTGCCCACAGAAGCTGAATGGGAGTATGCCTGCCGCGCCGGTACTACCACAAAATACTTTTTTGGGAATGACGATAAAAATGTAGGCACTTACGCTTGGTACGCGGGCAACAGTGATAATAAATACCATGCTGTTAAACAGCTTAAGCCCAACCCTTGGGGCCTGTATGACATGCTGGGTAACATAGCTGAATGGACGCTAGACCAATACAACGAACAATATTTTGAATTACTGAAGTCTAACGCAGTTGACCCAAATATGCAACCGGTTAAAAAAAGCCCCATTACCCTGCGTGGCGGGCATTTTAGAAATGGGGCTGCCGATTTACGCAGCGCGGCAAGGCTAAAAAGCAACCCTGTATGGAATGCACGCGACCCGCAGATACCGCGCAGCAAATGGTGGAACACGGATGCGCCTTTTATTGGCTTTAGGGTGGTGCGCCCCGTTAATCAACCCTCTGCCGAAGAGATAGATAAATTCTTTGAAAGGTATTTGGAATTAAAATAAAACTTGGCTTTAGCATTGGGCATAGATGGGAATCTGGTATTTGATGGTGCCATGCCGAAAAACGTTCAGAAAGCACAAGGGTGCGACGCAAGAAAAGCTACCTAGTAGCTATGTTGCTGGCTACATAAATATATTTCAATGTCCATGTAAAATATTATTTACCAATAAAACAAGCAGCTATATGAGTAACGGTTTTCTAACGAACCAAAGCAGAAGGAACTTTGTAAAAAAATCCTCCATACTAGCCGGCGGCGTGCTGGCAGCACCTTTTTTATCGCAGGCCAATTATTTTTCTGGTGCAAGCGATGTAATAAAAATTGCGTTGATTGGCTGTGGCGGCCGCGGCACGGGCGCGGCGGTGCAAGCATTAAGCACCAAGCAAAATGTGCAACTGGTGGCTATGGCCGATGCGTTTAGGGACAGGCTTGACGACAGCTACAAGAACATTCAGGAAGCCATGGAGGGCAAAAAGGACCGCGTAAACGTAAAAGAAGAAAACAAGTTTGTGGGTTTTGATGCGTACAAACACGCCATCGCCTTGGCCGATGTAGTGATACTAACCACGCCCCCGGGTTTCCGCCCCATACATTTTGAAGAAGCTGTTAACCAAGGCAAGCAAATATTTATGGAAAAACCCGTGGCCACCGACCCTGCCGGCATACAACGTGTATTGGCTGCCGCGGAAGTAGCCAAACAGAAAAAATTGAACGTGGTGGTAGGCTTACAACGCCGTTACCAAAACAGCTACCGCGACTTGATAAAACGCGTACAGGACGGTGCAATCGGCGAAATAGTTAGCGCGCAGGCTTGGTGGAACAATGATGGTGTTTGGGTACGCCCACGCCAGGCAGGGCAAACTGAAATGGAATACCAAATGCGCAACTGGTACTATTTTGTTTGGCTTTGCGGCGACCACATAAATGAGCAGCACATACACAACATTGACGTTATAAACTGGGCTTTGGATGCCTACCCCGTGCAGGCACAGGGCATGGGCGGCCGCGAGGTACGCAAAGGCAAAGATTATGGCCAAATTTTTGACCACCACTATGTGGAGTTTCAATACGCCAATGGCGTTACATTCAACAGCCAATGCAGGCACATTAAAAACACCGTAAGCAAGGTTGACGAATTATTGGTTGGCACAAAAGGCAAACTTTATTGTGGTGATGCCCGCATTACCGACCACAAAGGCAAAGTATTATACCAGTTTGATAAAGCCAAAGAAAACCAACCTTACCAAACTGAACACGATGAGCTGTTTGAGGCCGTTGCAAAGGGCGAGTACAAGTTTCACGACGCGGAAAGGGGTGCCAAAAGCACCATGACATCGCTGCTGGGGCGCATGGCAACCTACTCAGGCCAAATGATTGAGTGGGACAAAGCCATAAACTCGGGCATAAACATCATGCCAAAAGTATATGCCTTTGATGCCGAAGCGCCTGTATTGCCTGATGCCAATGGTTTATACCCAGTGGCTGTGCCAGGGGTGACCAAGTATTTTTAGGCATTTTTGAACGTTTACGAGTGCCAAAGTACATGATTGTTTAACCCAATTAGTGAATTTTGGAACTTATAAACTCCACGACAATAATTAACAACACGATTAAACTCTCGCTATATGCAAAGAAGAGACTTTATGCAGGCTTCGGTGCTTACGGGTGCCGCCATGCTTACAGCCGCTGCCGCCAAAGCCGGCGCGGCCAGGGAAAAAGATGATGATGTGGTAAAGGGCGAACCTTTTCATCTTAATTATGCCATACACCATGGTATGTTTGAAAACCACGCGGGCAAGGATTTCATCGACCAGATAAAATTTGCCTACGATGCAGGTTTCCGCTCAATTGAAGACAATGGCCTTTCGGGCCGGCCCGAAGCCTTACAAACGAAAATTGGCGACACGCTTGCCAAATTGGGCATGACGATGGGTGTGTTTGTGCTGAACAAAGGCGGCAATGATGAAAACACGCTAACGGCCGGCAAGCCAGAATTTGTAGACATATTTTTGAAAGGCTGCCGCAATGCCGTGGAAGTATCCAAACGCGTAAACGGCAAGCTTACTACAGTGGTACCCGGCGACTTTCAACGTTGGCTGCCAGAAGGTATACAAACAGCCAACGTTATTGAGGCATTGCGCAGAGGTGCTGAAATACTGGAACCCCATGGCATTGTTATGGTTTTGGAGCCATTGAGCGACAATCCCGACCTGTTTTTGCGCACTGCAGACCAAACTTATGCTATTTGTAAAGCGGTTAAGAGCCCCAGCTGTAAAATACTGTACGACATGTACCACATGCAGCGAAACAGCGGCAACATCATCCATAACCTAGACCTTTGTTATGATGAAATTGCTTATTACCAAATTGGAGATAACCCGGGCCGTAACGAACCCACATCCGGCGAAGTAAACTACAAAAACATATTTAAACACTTATACCAAAAAGGCTTTAAAGGCATGCTTGGTATGGAACACGGCAATGCTACACCAGGCAAAGAAGGCGAACTGGCTTTGATTAAAGCTTATAGGTGGAGTGACGATTTTGCTTAAAGCAGGTTTTTTATAGCAGGTTTTACATGCTTAAACTAACGCGGTACCAAAATTGCTGGCAGGCAATTGAAGTACCGCGTTAATTATTTAAAAACTATGCGTTTTTTGCATTGAGGATAAAATAGGTATTCAACGCAATATAAATAAGCAGTAACACCTGTGCCGCCACAACATCAAACTTGTTGGCCTGTTTAATTTTATTTTGCTTGGTTAGATATAGCGACCATGCTGACGATGTTATGATTAAAAATATAAAGAACAGTGTTAGGCCATGCAGTAAATCTACCAAGGTAAACGATGTAGATTCCGGCAACGATGCATCCACAATATACTTATTACCTATGGCCGCAAATAACGAACCTACGCTAAGGCCAAACCGCGAGTCGATATTGTCTGAGTGTATATAAAAACACACGTAGGATATCAAGAAGGCAACATACATACCCAAAAACATTTTCCAAAATAAATCAGATGCATCGCGCTTAATCACCGCCCGCACCCTAAAAGCACTGTATTCTGTATGTGGCTTGCCTAAGGTTTCATCGCCAAAATTGGTTTCATACTGTTTTATACCCGAAGCCACAATAAAACTGTCGATATTCCACCCCCTAAGGGTAAACCTTGGGTCGTAATGCTTGCCGAGCGTATCGGGCACAAATACCAGCGCATGCCTGTCAAATTGCGAATTTTCCAAGCTAAACCGCAACGTTTGGCGGTCGAAGGGGAAATTGTTAATCTTCCAAGTATCGCTCATTACACATTGCAGCTTCATTAGCAGGTAATAGCGGCCATTGGTTGAGTCGATGGTGGAAAATGATTTTGTTACGGTTTTTGCCTGCGGTATCTCCAAGTTCTGCACAAAGTCAAACGCCCTGTTTTTATACTTCAGCCAAAGCCACACATCTGCTGTATATTGGTTTTGCTTAAAATCAATATCGTGTATACTGGTTACATAAATACCTGCCTTAACCGTATCGGGGTGGGGCGCTTGGGCAGCGGCTTGGCCCAGCAAACAGGGCATAGCAGTTATGCAAAACAGTGCGATAACATGTATACTTTTTTTCATGGGTATCATTTAAAAACGGAAGATATTAAATTGGTTTGTAGAACTAAGTTGTTTTCAAATATTAATACGCTGGGCCAAGCCATTTTTAGAGGCCTGCCATTGACCCTAGGAATGTTTACCCTCTTGCATTGCTGATAAAATAAACATTTAGCAAAACGTACGCGGCCAATATAACCTGCCCCGCCACAAGGTCAAAACGTTTTACCGCTTTTATTTTGTTTTGTTTGATAAGATTTAACGAGTACACCGATGACAGTATGATTAAAAAAATAAAAAACAATGTAAAGCAATGCAAGGTATCCACCAATGTAAATGACGTAGTTTCGGGCAAAGAGGCGTCAATAATGTATTTGTTGCCAACTGCGGCAAACAAGGCACCCACACTTAAGGAAAACCGGGAGCCGATATTGTCTGCATCAATGTAAAAACAGATATAGGCAATTAAAAAAGAGACATACATGCCCAAAAACATCTTCCAAAAAAGACCAGTGGCATCGCGGCTGAGTACAACCTTAACCCGGTAGGAGCTGTATGCACTGTGAGGCTGGGGTTGGGTGTCGTCGCCAAAAGCAGTCTCATACTGCACGGTAGGTGTGGCAATTAAAAAGCTGTCAATATTCCAACCTTTCAGGGTAAACCTTGGGTCAAAATGCTGGCCAAGGGTATCGGGCCAAAACATCAGTGCTTTAGAGTCGTACTGGGAGTTTTCCAAAGAAATACGCAGGCGCTGTTGATCGAACGGGAAACTGGCTATCTTCCACGAGTCCTGCATCACGCATTGTATTTTTAGCAGCAAGTACATTTGCCCCGCTGAAGAATCAATGGTGGAAAAAGATTTTGTGACAGATTTAGCCTGTGGAATTTCGAGGTTGCGCACAAAATCGAATGCTTTATTCTTGTATTTCAGCCATAACCAAAAATCGATTGTATACTCATTCTGTTTAAAATCAATATTATGTATGCTGGTAACATAAATACCCGTTTTTACTGTATCGGGTACCAACTGGGCATAGGCAATATTGGCAAATGCCAGCAATATACCCAAAGTGGCTATGCTGCCAAAAATGGTTTTCTTCATATTGGTTGGTTAGTGCTAAATGCATGCCCAAATTTATAAAATACACATATTAAAATAATTGCGCAATAAAATGTGGGCTTTATGCCGAG
Source organism: uncultured Parafilimonas sp. (assembly GCA_903882935.1). Lineage (GTDB taxonomy): Bacteria > Bacteroidota > Bacteroidia > Chitinophagales > Chitinophagaceae > JABDFW01. Next base: position 91,857 of record CAIRZB010000006.1, read on the forward strand.
GCGTTATTGTTAACCCAACTATTCGTTTGCCCGTAGGGCAGGCTAATTTGGGTTAGGGGCATCCTGAAATCCAAGGTCCCAAGGTTTTTCCAAACAAGCCTTCGCAGAGTCTTCCCAATTCCGTTTAGTTGCCAAACATGGCCTTTAGCTTAAAAAGGTATCGCATCCAGCCCTACAAACTGGTAACCCAACGCTTTTAAACGAGGCACCAGTATCTTAACGGTCTCTAAACAGCGGTTTCCCCGGCGTATCGTTTCAAACAGGCTGCCTTCATTGGCAGTAGAGTCGTGCATTAACACAATTCCCCTGCCTACAGATGTTATCTTTTTCAAATATGCTTTGGCACAATCCTCAGCTGATTTACCTTTTTTCCAAAACTCCCAGTCATCCTTATTAATGTCCCAGTTTATTGGTCCAATGTATTCAACGCCTGTCGGCATTTGCTGGTTAAGGCCATCCACAAAACGCACCGGCCAACTGGCAAACGGGGCGCGGAAATAGCAAACCGGCTGCTGTAAGTAAGGGGCAATGGTCGTGTGGGCCTTTAGTATTTCCGTGCTAACCTCTTCAAAACTGCGTAACTCCTCCAATTTGGGGTGGCTGTAGGTATGGTTGGCAACCAAATGGCCCAACGCCACCAGCCTGGCCATTATGGCTGGGTATTTTTCCACAAATTGGCCTACCACAAAAAAAGTCGCCCTTATATGTTCTTGGGCAAGGTATTCCGCCAGTTGCTCGGTTTTGGGGCCCGGGCCAGCTACCAATGTCTCACCCGGCCCGTCGTCAAAGGTTAAGCAAATGTGTTTTGGCGGCAAACCATGCCCGTATAATTGCTTTTTTGAGAACATTGCTTTTGTTTTATTACAAAAATACCCCCGCAAAGTAGCAAGATTAGTGCAAACGCAGTTTAACCCACTACTACGATTATACCTGCCTTGGACTGACACAAAAATACAAACGCCTATTTTTACATAAACGGTAACGGCGAGCTTAGCTGTTTTGGTACTTTCGCAGTCGTATAACTCCAACTTTACCAATGCTATTATGGCCAAACTAATTTTTACGGTAATTATATGTTCGTTTGTAGTGCTGCAAGGGCTTTGCCGGCATAGTGGCGGCGATTTTCACCAAACCTACCAGTTGCATATAAGCCGGGCAAAGGGACCAGTAAAAATTGACGGCGACCTTACCGACAGTGCCTGGGCAGCAGCACCTGCGGCCAACGATTTTTGGAAAAAATACCCCAACGACTTTGGCAAAGCCACCCGAAAAACCGAGGTAAAGATGCTTTTTGACGATAACTATCTGTACTTCGCGTTTGTGTGCCACGATTCGGCGGAGGTTATTATCCAAAGCCTGAAACATGATGTTGGCCACGATGGCAATGAATGTGTGGTAGTTGTGCTTGACCCAATGGACCAAAGGCACGATGGTTTTTGGTTTGTGCTAAACGCCTTTAATGCGCAAAGCGAAGACCAATTGCATTACGGCACCCAAATAACCTACAGCTGGGACAATAAATGGTACTCACAAACGAAGCGGTACCCCGACCATTGGACGGCCGAGATTGCCATACCATTTAAAACACTCCGGTACTCAACGGATGCAAAAACCTGGGGCCTGAATTTTGTGCGCGTGGATGAAAAAAACAACGAGTATTCCACTTGGACCCATGTACCGTCAAATTTTCGCAGCCACGACCTTGGCTACACCGGGGCCTTGGTTTGGGACGAACCGCCCCCCTACCCCGGTAAAAACATGGTATTTATACCCTATACCACGGGCGGCGTTAACGGCGACCAAGAAAACGGCCAAGCCACCAAAACAAACTTTAACGCAGGCTTCGACGGCAAATTGGCCGTTACCCCATCCCTTAACCTTGACCTTACCCTTAACCCCGATTTTTCGCAGGTAGAAGTAGATAAACAAGTAACCAACCTTACGCGCTATGATATTTTTCTGCCTGAAAAACGAGGTTTTTTTCTAGAAAATGCCGACTTATTTGGTGGCTACGGCCTACCGGGATATATATCCCCTTTTTACTCCCGCACCATTGGGCTTGACAAAAATGGCAACCGCATCCCGATAATCGGCGGGGCAAGGCTGTCGGGCAATGTTTCCAAATCGACGCGCATCGGCATTATGAATATGGAAACAGGCAGCAAGGGGGATTATTCTGCAGAAAATTTTACTGCAATGTCTGTAAACCAAAATGTGTTTGCCCGCTCCTCAGTAAAAGGTTATTTTTTAAACAGGGAGAGCTTTGAGCCGGAGGCGGTTAAAAAAAGTGACCCTTTGAGCAAGTGGGGCAGGAACGCGGGTGTGCAATTTGATTACAGCAACCTGCCAGGCACGTGGAAAGGGTATGCCACCTACCAGCAATCCTTCAAGCCCGGCATCACTAACGAAGATAAATATGTGGAAACTGGTGGCACCTATAGCAACAAGCACCTTAAATTTACGCTGGATGCACTATCAGTGGGTACCAATTACTATACCGACATGGGGTTTGTGCAACGAATTAGCAACTACGACGCTGTAAGGGATACAAGCATAAGGGTGGGTTTTAAAAACCTTTATAACGATATTGCGTACAACCTGTTCCCCGCCAAAGGAAAAGTAGCGCAACACCAATTTGAACTGGAAACGGTGTATTACTTTAACCCAAACTACAGCTTTAACGAACGGGAAAATACATTTAAATACAACCTTAATTTTAACAATACCTCCGGCTTTATGGTTACTGCGTTTGCCGACGACGTAAACCTGCTGTACCCGGTTGCATTTACAAAAGGCACCCCACTGCCAAAGGCGAATTATACTTACGCCAATGGTTCGGTGGGCTATTTTTCTGACATGCGCAAAGTGTTTAGCTACAATGTTACTGCCGGTGGCGGCAGCTTTTACAATGGTAACCTGCAAACATACAGTGGTGGCATAAATTGGCGCAAACAGCCACATGTAAATGTTGCATTACAAGCTGAATACGACAAGCTTGATTTTCCCGGGGCCTATGGCTCATCCGAAGTAATACTGCTGTCATCCAACATTGAAATTAATTTCAGTACCAAAATATTCTGGACCACTTTTTTGCAGTACAATACGCAGCAGAACAATTATAACATCAACAGCCGCTTTCAATACCGCTATAAACCTATGAGCGACATTTTTTTGGTGTACACAGATAATTATTACACCACCCCTTTTTTAAGCAACAAAAACAGGGCGGTAGTATTTAAGATGAATTATTGGCTGAATTTGTAGGGGGGATTTTTCGTGGCTGCGGTTTGTTACTTAGCTTTTTCCGAAATTATGTTTTGCGTATATTTGTACATAGGGATATTTATGGAACGGGCGACGGTTGTTGTGTACCCGTCGATGTATTCTAAAAAGCCTGTAAAAGCCCAAAAAAAATATTGGATATGGCAGAAATACTAACCAAACAGGAGACTATTGAAGAAATAGTGAAACATGCAAAAAAGCTGGACAAGCTGGAGTTACAGATATTACTTACCAGGCTGCGGATAAAAAGAATGCTGCGGGAAGGCATAAAACCTGTGGCCACCCCCCGCAAGGGCGTTAAAATGCCCACAATGAAAGAAATTAACAGGTGGAAACACGAGTCGAGAAATTATGTTGCAAAAAAATAGCATGCGAATTGAAAGGTTTGTACTTGACAACAATATTTGGGTAAGCCACTTCACTACACATTGAGAATAACAACTATTTACCACACAGCCCTTATACTAAAAATACAATCATGGCAGTAGCATTAAATATGGACGATACTTTACAGCAGATTGTAGCAGAAGCAAAAAAGCTTAAAAAACACGACAGGGAAGTGCTGCTTAAAGAATTGCAAATAAGAAGGCTTTTAGCTGAAAACAAGCCCATTATAAGAAACCCAAACGCGGAAACCCTTACCATGGAGGAAATAAACGAAATAAAGCACCTTTCAAGGCAGAAACATGCGCAGCAATAAATTCGTTTTGGATCCTAATATCTATATCAGCTATTTTATCTCAAAAAACCATCAATCCCTGGCCAAAATAGTAATCAAGCAAAAGATTGAGCTTGTTATTTGTGCAGAATTAGTAGATGAATTTAAACGAGTTCTACATTATCCAAGACTGGCAAAACACGATATTGATATAAGACAGGCAGTGAAATTTCTCGAAACCACAGGTACCATGTACACATTGCAATACCCCATAAAACGCTACCTACCCAACGATGAAAACGACGATTATCTAATTGCACTTGCCCTGCAAACATCTTCCGGTTTTATTACCTCCGGCGATGATGACATTCTCTCCCAAAAAGCAATCCTTGAAAAAAAGTTTAAGAAATTGAAAATATTAACGAAGGCGGAGTTTGAGGGGATGTTTGGGTGAGTTGGCAGTTTGAATGACCTAATTAAACCTGCATTCTTCAATCGGCTTTTGTAGCCTACGTGCAAAACCAAGCCACCCACCTTATGTAAAAATCCCAAAAAAACGTTCTTCAAAACACAATCTCATCTAAACCCACAAATGTATAGCCCATCCCTTTTAACACTGGCACCAGAATTTGGATGGTTTCAAACGTTCGGTTATTGTCACGCCGCAAAAGCCCAAGTGCATCTTGTTCGGCCGTGCAATCGTGCATAACCACTATGCCTTTTCCCAGTTGGGTTATCGCGGCCAAATAGGCATCCGCACATGCCCGGGCGCTGCTGAGGTTGCCCCAAAAATCCCAATCATTTTCATTCATATCCCATGCAATAGGGCCGATATAGCTTTTTGCTTCAGGCCAATGGCTGTTAATGTCGCTGGCAAAACCCTCCGGCCAGCCGCCATAGGGTGCCCTAAAATACAAGGTATTATGGTGGTTATAGTGTACAATCGTCTTATGGGCTTCGTCCATTTCAGCTATGGCCTCAACAAATGACGGTAACCCACAAAAATCGGGATGATTAACAGTATGGTTGCCTATTATATGCCCCAGCGATACCAACTTACCCATTATAGCCGGGTGAACTTTTGCGTGCCTGCCTAACACAAAAAATGCAGCCCTTATATTTTCTTGGTTAAGGTACTTGGCCAAACGCACGGTTTTTGGGCCAGGGCCGTCGCCGTCTATTTGCCAAGGGCCATCGTCAAAAGTAAGGCAAAGCGTCTTCGGCGGCAGTAATGCGCCGGTTAATTGGTTTATCGAAAACATCAAAAATATTTTTTATAAAACTAAAGTAACACCTCATAAAATTGCATCATTTTTTTTCAATCAAAAACCGAATGATCAATTGCTTTTACTATAAAATCGTCCACATGTTTTTTTCAATCCCCAAAATCCCTTATTTTGCACCCACTTACCGTTTATCCACAAAATATCCCCCAAACCTGTTAATAATAAAATTTGTTTTTATATTACCGCAAAACTTATTAATTTTGCCATCCTTTTATTTTGGGCTAAATAGCAACCAGTTTTACATTTTGGGGAGATTTTGTGTGTAATGCATTAATTATCAATCTTATTTGTAAATCAACTGATACCTCAAAAGAGGCTTGCCAAATAGGCAAATAAAGGAACGATTTTAGAAAAACCGGAGTAAATACAGATATGTCATCAACAAAAGTTCAAACCAGGGTCAGTTTCGGTAAAACAAAACACCTTGCTGAAACCCCTGACTTATTAGACATTCAGTTAGAATCTTTCCGCGAGTTCTTCCAGCTTGAAACCACACCGGATAAGCGCAACAACGAAGGCCTGTTCCGTGTGTTCAAGGAAAATTTCCCTATCACCGATACGCGGAACATTTTCGTTTTGGAATTCCTGGATTATTTTATCGACCCGCCCCGTTATACCATTGAAGAGTGTATGGAACGCGGCTTAACCTACGCTGTGCCTTTAAAAGCAAAGTTGCGCTTAAGCTGTAATGATGAGGAGCACGTTGACTTTCAAACCATTGTACAAGATGTGTTTTTGGGCAACATCCCCTACATGACGCCGCGCGGTACCTTTGTTATTAATGGTGCTGAACGTGTGGTAGTTAGCCAGTTGCACCGTAGCCCGGGCGTGTTTTTTGGCCAAAGCGTACACCCCAACGGCACAAAAATATACTCCGCAAGGGTTATACCTTTCAAGGGTGCCTGGATGGAATTTGCGACAGATATTAACAATGTAATGTATGCGTACATTGACCGTAAGAAGAAATTCCCGGTTACCACGTTGCTGCGTTCAATTGGTTATGAAACTGACAAAGACATTCTTGAACTGTTTGGCATGGCCACCGAAGTGCCTGCCGAAAAGAAAGCACTGGAAGCCCACATAGGCAAAAAACTAGCCGCCCGCGTGTTAAGAACATGGGTGGAAGATTTTGTGGATGAGGACACCGGGGAAGTGGTGAGCATTGAGCGTAACGAAATTGTGATGGAGCGCGACACCATACTTGACGAAGATGCCATTGATACCATCAGCGACCTTGACGTTAAGAGCGTGTTTATTCAGCGTGAGGATGTGGGCGGCGATTACGCCATCATATACAACACGTTGAACAAAGATACCAGCAACAGCGAATTGGAGGCCGTTCAGCACATATACCGCCAGTTGCGCGGCGCTGACGCACCCGACAATGAAACGGCACGGGGTATTATTGACAAATTGTTTTTTAGCGACAAACGTTACGACCTTGGCGAAGTAGGCCGTTACAAAATAAACCGCAAGCTTGAGGTTACCCAAAGGCTTGAAAATAAAGTGCTTACGCGGGAAGACATCATCGAAATCATCAAATACTTGGTACGTTTAACCAACGCCAAGGCTGAGATAGATGATATTGACCACTTGAGCAACCGCCGTGTACGTACCGTGGGTGAGCAATTGTACGCACAGTTTGGCGTGGGCCTTGCCCGTATGGCCAGGACCATCCGCGAGCGTATGAACGTTCGTGATAACGAAGTATTTACGCCAGTTGATTTGATTAACGCGCGCACTTTATCATCCGTTATCAACTCGTTTTTTGGTACCTCACAGTTATCCCAATTTCTTGACCAAACAAATCCGCTGTCAGAAATTACCCATAAACGCCGTATCTCGGCACTCGGGCCCGGCGGCTTAAGCCGTGAACGTGCAGGCTTTGAGGTACGTGACGTACACTACAGCCACTACGGCCGTTTGTGTACCATCGAAACACCAGAAGGCCCAAACATCGGTTTGATATCCACGCTTTGCGTGCATGCCAAAATAAACGAGATGGGCTTTATCGAGACACCTTACCGCAGGGTAGAAAACGGCAAGGTTGATCTTAAGCACCTTAAATACCTAAGCGCGGAAGAAGAAGATACCGCAAAAATTGCCCAAAGTAACTCCATCATGGATGAAAAAGGCAACTTTGTGGAAGACAGGATTGTAAGCCGCCAAACAGGTGACTTCCCGATACTGGAAAAGAATGAAGTGGAATACATGGACGTTGCGCCTAACCAAATTGTTGGTTTGAGTGCTTCGTTAATCCCCTTCTTGGAACATGATGATGCCAACCGTGCTTTGATGGGATCGAACATGCAACGCCAGGCCGTACCGCTTATCCTGCCTGAGTCACCTATTGTAGGTACCGGTTTGGAAGGCAAAGCTGCCCGCGATGCCCGTATCCAAATACACAGCGAAGGCGATGGCGTGGTTGAATTTGTGGATGCCAAGGAAATACACGTTCGTTACAAGAGGAATGATGTTGACCGTTTGGTTAGCTTTGAAGAAGATTTGAGGATTTATAAACTTACCAAGTTTATAAAAACCAACCAGTCTACTTCAATCAATCTCCGCCCGGCTGTTAAAAAAGGCCAGATATTAAAGAAGGGCGACTTTTTAACCGAAGGCTACGCCACAAAAGGCGGTGAGCTTGCCTTGGGCCGTAACCTGCAAGTGGCCTTTATGCCATGGAAAGGCTACAACTTTGAGGATGCCATTGTTATAAGCGAGAAAGTGGTTAGGGAGGATTTATTTACCTCCATACATATCGAAGAATATGAACTGGAAGTGCGTGATACCAAACTGGGTGAAGAGGAATTAACGCCAGACATACCCAACGTTTCAGAAGAGGCTACCAAAGACCTTGATGAAAACGGTATCATCCGCATAGGTGCCCAAGTACGTGAAGGTGATATTTTGATTGGTAAGATTACGCCTAAAGGCGAAAGCGACCCAACACCAGAAGAAAAACTGTTGCGTGCGATATTTGGTGACAAAGCAGGTGATGCGAAAGATGCCAGCTTAAAAGCACCAAACGGTACTGAAGGTGTGGTAATTGACAAGAAGCTGTTCCAACGCGCGAAGAAGGATAAAAATGCCAAGGTGCGTGAAAAAGCGCAACTGGAGAAAGTAGAGAAAGTACACGACAAGAATGTTGACGACCTGAAAGAAGTTTTGCTTAACAAATTGTTGAGCCTGTTGAAAGACAAAGCTTCTGCCGGCGTTAGCAACAACTTTGGCGAAATGCTGATAGGCAAGGGTGCTAAATTTCATGTGAAGAACTTGGGGGCAATTGACTACCAAAACGTTAACCCATTGGGTTGGACGGGCGATGCGGAAATTGACCAATTTATAAACACCCTGTTGCACAACTACAACATTAAGTTTAACGAGGAGTTGGGCCGTTACAAACGCGAGAAGTTTAATATATCCATTGGCGATGAATTGCCAGCCGGTGTATTAAAGCTTGCGAAAGTATACCTTGCTGTTAAGCGTAAACTTAAAGTGGGTGATAAAATGGCGGGCCGCCACGGTAATAAGGGTATTGTTGCCCGTATTACCCGCGCCGAAGACTTACCGTTTATGGAAGACGGCACACCGGTTGATATTGTGCTTAACCCACTAGGGGTACCAAGCCGTATGAACCTTGGCCAAATTTATGAAACCATCCTAGGGTGGACCGGTAAGAAACTGGGTGTTAAGTTTGCCACACCAATATTCGACGGTGCTTCTGTAGCAGAAATTGAAGAATATTGCAAGGAAGCTGACATACCTAAAATGGGCCACACCTACCTGTACGACGGCGAAACAGGCGAGCGTTTCCACCAAAAAGCCACTGTGGGCGTAATCTATATGATTAAGCTACACCACATGGTTGATGATAAAATGCACGCACGTTCCATCGGGCCCTACAGCCTTATTACACAGCAGCCGCTGGGTGGTAAAGCACAGTTTGGTGGTCAGCGTTTTGGTGAAATGGAAGTTTGGGCATTGGAAGCATACGGTGCATCTAACATTTTGCAAGAACTGTTAACCATAAAATCCGATGACATTATCGGCCGCGCAAAAACCTATGAGGCGATTGTGAAGGGCGATAACATACCAAGGGCCGGCATACCAGAATCATTCAACGTATTGGTTCATGAGTTGAGGGGCTTGGGCTTGGATTTGAAGTTTGAATAACCCCACCCCCTAAAGGGGCAGGAAGGAAAAAAATACAAGAGGCTGCTTCGAAAGAGGCAGCCTTTTTTTTAGTTTGGGTAACCGCCCCGCCCTAAAAAATTATAGCCTCTACGGGTGCAGCACCCACAGAAAACGGCTAACTTTACCAATGGCCTAATTTTACCTATTTTACGACCTCAATTGCATACAAGCTTATTACATACATGCCAACATTACACTGGATAGGAAAAGAAAAAGTGATTAACCACCATTTGGATGTGCCGTACCGCGTATTACAACACAGTTATGGTTTTAACAATGGTGTACAGGGCGGCACTGAAACCGGCAGCGGTAACAAAATTATACACGGCGACAACCTGGAAGCCCTTAAAGCCTTGCTGCCCGAATACGAGGGGCGCATAAAATGTATTTATATTGACCCGCCCTACAATACCGGCAATGAAGGCTGGGTGTATAACGACAATGTGAACGACCCTAAAATTAAAAAATGGTTGGGGCTTGTTGTTGGAAAAGAGAGCGAGGATTTGACCCGTCATGACAAGTGGCTTTGTATGATTTATCCAAGATTAAAATTACTACAAAAACTCTTGACAGACGACGGTTCCCTTATTATTAGCATCAGTCACCATGAAGTATTCAATTTAATCCAAGTCTGCAAAGAACTATTTTCATCAAAGCAGATTGTTTGTGTAACCGTGCAAACCTCTGGAGGAAAGCCTGCGGGAGGGTTTAATTATCAACATGAATATTTGATTTTTATAGTTCCAAATGATTTTGAGCCAAATAGTCTTTTGTTTTCCGGTGGAAATACCAGAACTCCTTTTGAAGGATTAACACTTGCGACGTTTGATAAAAAACAGCGTCCAAATCAAACATACCCTGTATTCATAAAAGTTATTGATGGCAGTCTTGCCGGTGTCGGAGAATCGTTGCAAGAGCGAATAAAAAAAGGAACCTATAGTGGAACTATGGAGGACTTTATCTACAATTTTGACGAGGCTCCGGAGGGAACGGTTGCGGTATGGCCAATAACCAGTAAGGGGAAGGATTGTGTTTGGCGATTGGTGTCTAATCGGCTTATAAATGATTGGGAGAAAGGATACATAAAAATTAGCGCAAATAGGACAAAAAATGGCAAAAATAAATACAGCATACAATATTTGCCGGAGGGTGTTATTAAAAAAATCGAACAAGGGGTTTTGACAGTTAGCGGTAAAGAGGATGGCATCCCTACATTAACTTTCGGCGAAAATAAAACTGTAGGAAGTGAGATACCCACAATATGGATTGAAAAATCATTTTATACCGTAAATGGAACTTCAGTATTGGATGAGATCTTCAACACCAAGCGGTTTAATTACCCCAAACCTTTAGAATTAATTTCTGAAATTATAAGAGCAATAAGTTCATCGGACGATATCATCCTCGATTCGTTCGCCGGTTCAGGCACCACCGCGCATGCCGTGTTAAACCTTAATAAACAGGATGGTGGCAACAGAAAATTTATTGTTATTGAAATGGAAGATTATGCCGAAAACATTACCGCCGAAAGGGTTAAACGGGTTATGAACGGCTACGGTGAAACCGAAGGCACGGGCGGCAGTTTTGATTTTTACACCTTGGGCCAGCCCATGTTTATGGAAGATGGCAATTTAAACGAACTGGTTGGCATAGATAAAATACGGCAGTATATTTATTACACGGAAACAAAGCGGCCGTATATAGCCATGGTGCATACTGACAATGATTATTATTTAAGCACCCATGAGGATACTGCTTATTATTTTAATTATGAGGCTGACTTAGTAACCAATTTGGACCATGCTTTTTTGGCCACCATAAAAACCGCTGCGGGGCAGTATGTTATTTATGCTGACAACTGCCTGCTTACCAAGGAGTATTTGGTTAAACACAACATTATTTTTAAAAAGATACCGAGAGATATAACAAAGTTTTAAAACGTGTGTGTATGATTGACTATATACAAATAGAAGGTTTTAAATCCATTAAAAAAATGGAGTTGGAGCTAAAGCCCATCAATATATTAATTGGCAGCAACGGAAGCGGCAAAAGCAATTTTATTTCTTTTTTCAAATTGATAAATGCAATATTCAGTACAGCACTTCAACAATATGTTGCGGAAGAACGTACGGACAACCTGCTGTATTTTGGACGCAAGCATACCAAAAGAATATTTGGCAAAATGATTTTTACAAAAGATGCACTTAACAATAACGCATATCTTTTCGACCTCGCACAAACAACTGAAGGGGGGCTTTATTTGCAGCGTGAGGGCTCTGGTTACAATGTTTCTCTAGAAGATAATTCTACAGGGTATTATTATAACCACAATCTGGATGAAAGTCAATTCGCATTAGCCTGGCAAACAAGGCACACAATATTACAGGCTTATATTTCAGCTTTAAAAATTTTTCATTTTCACGACACATCCTCTACTTCATTGCTGCGCAGGGGTTGCGATGTTAACGATAACCAGTATTTAAAACCAGATGGCCGCAACCTGCCCGCGTACTTGTACCTGCTTAAAACCAACCACCCTAAAATATTCAGCCGTATTGAAAAAAACATACAAAGCATCGCACCCTATATCAGCAAATTTATATTAGAGCCGAAAAAGCTAGCCGGGCAGGATGGTGAAATTGAATTACGTTGGGTAGATAAAGGAGACCCGGAATCTAATTTTTCGGCCTACCAGTTATCGGACGGCACGTTGCGTTTTATAGCTTTAGCTACTCTACTTATGCAACCCGAACCACCGGAAGTTATAATTATTGACGAGCCGGAGCTTGGCCTGCACCCTTTTGCCATAGCTAAACTGGCGGGCATGATACAGGCTGTAAGCACCAAATGCCAAGTAATAGTTGCCACACAATCACCCGGTTTAATAAGTTTTTTTTCGCCAGAGGACATTATTACAACAGACAAAAGCAAGAAAGAAAACCAAACGGTGTTTAGGCGGCTTACTTCGGAAGAGCTAAGCGTATGGTTGGATGATTACACCCTTGGCGACCTTTGGGAGAGGAACATTATTAACGCTGCCCAACCATTTGATAAATAGCATGAAAAGAATTATTATTATCGGCGAGGGGCAAACAGAGCAATCATTTTGCAATGATGTTTTACAGCCGCATTTTTTGCGGCATAGCATTTATGTACAAAACCCGGTGATAAAAAAAACACGCGGCGGTATAGTAAACTGGCAGGCCCTAAAACACCAGGTAGAACAGCACCTAAAGCAGGACAAGTCTGCTTTTGTTACAACGCTGATTGACTATTACGGCATACATGCTCACCATAAGTATCCCCGCTGGGAAAACGTAAAACATATTCAGGATAAAAGCCAGGCTTTATCCGAAATTGAACGTTCTATGCAGGAAGACGTAAACGAAGAGTGGCGGCACAGGTTTATACCCTATATACAGTTGCATGAGTTTGAAGGGCTGCTGTTTAGTGATATTGACGTTTTTACAAACAGCTTTGAAGAAAATGAGTTGCTTGATTACGAATACCTCGCAGAAACAATTGAAAACAACCCCAACCCCGAAATGATTAATGACGGCAATGAAACAGCACCTTCCAAAAGGCTTGCCAAAATAATCAAAGGCTATTATTCTGACAATGAAAACATGAAAGTATTCTACGGGGCAATATTGGCGCACGACATAGGGTTGTTTAAGATAAGGAACAAATGCCCACGCTTTAACCATTGGATTGAAACCTTAGAAACTATTTAAATGGAATTAAAACCATACCAGCAACAGGTAATAAACGACCTCGCGTTATTTTTGGACCAGGTACAACAAACCAAAGACACACAGGAGGCTTTTTATAACTTTTGGGCACAACACCCCATAACACCGCTGTTTCCATACCCCGGCACGGCCATTGAGCCCTACAAAAACAATATTCCCCGCGTGCCGCACATCTGTTTAAAAGTACCCACCGCCGGGGGCAAAACATTTATTGCCTGCAACGCCATTAAAACCATATTTGATGCCTTTGATTATAACCGCCCCAAAGCCGTTATGTGGCTGGTGCCATCCATAACCATATTAGACCAAACCATTAAAAACCTAAAAGACCCGGCCCACCCCTACCGCCAAAAAATAAACGCATTGTTTGGCAACAGGGTTGAAGTGTTCGACAAGGCCGCGTTATTGCAAGGCAGTGGTTTTAACGCCACCACCATACGGGAGCAACTAAACATTATGGTGTTTAGCTTTGATAGCTTGCGTGCCAAAAACAAAGAAGACCGTAAGGTTTTTCAGGAAAACGGCAACCTGCAGTCCTTTGAAAATGTGCTGGGCAGCCAAACAGATATTACACTGGGCGCCGTTATAAAATACCTAAACCCTTTGGTTATAGTGGATGAAAGCCACAATGCCGAGAGCGATTTAAGTGTTGACATGCTGAAAGAAATAAACCCGTGCTTTATTCTTGACCTAACAGCCACGCCCCGTAAAAACAGCAATATCATCAGTTTTATTGATGCCCTTGAGCTAAAAAAGGAGAACATGGTAAAGCTGCCCGTTATAGTGTATAACCACCAAGACAAAACAGAGTTTATTAATTCGGCACTGCAATTACAAAAACGGCTGGAACTAAAAGCGGTGGAAGAAGAGAAGAAAGGGGGCAAATACATACGCCCCATAGTATTGTTTCAGGCACAACCCAAAAACGCAGAGGACAATACCACCTTTGAAAAACTAAAGGAAAAACTGGTTGAATTAAAAATACCCGCCGACCAAATTAAAATTAAAACAGCCAATATTAATGAATTAAAAAATGAAGACCTGCTTAGCAAAAACTGCCCTGTGCGGTTTATTATTACAGTAAACGCCTTAAAAGAAGGTTGGGACTGCCCTTTTGCCTACATATTGGCATCGTTGGCAGATAAAAGTTCCGCAGTGGATGTGGAGCAAATTTTGGGGCGCATATTGCGGCAGCCTTACGTGATGAAGCATAATTTTGCATTGCTTAATGTAAGTTATGTTTTAACAGCCTCCTCAAAATTTCTCGATACGCTCGATAATATAGTAAAAGGCCTTAACAAAGCAGGCTTCAGCGACAAAGACTATAAGTTAGCGGATTCAAATACAACTGTTGAAGAAGCTACAAAGGCCGACCCGTTGTTACAACTGTCATTTTTTAACAGCCCCCCAATAACAACTGCTTCAGAAACTACCAATATTGATGCAGCAGATGATATTGACACTACAAGAATTACATTACCGTTAGAAACCGAAGCACCAAACAACGCAGTAAGTGATATTGAACTGACTGCCATGGAACAGAACGCAGCGTTTGAAAAAACGGTGCTTGCCATGGAGGCGAACCATGTAACGCCCATGCCAAACGAAATACAAAAGCTTGTGAAAACATACCCCGTTAAAGAAATATTTAAACCAAATGCCGAACAAATAACCCTGCCACAGTTTTTTATTAAAGTGCCAGAAAGCACGCTATTTGCCAGCGGGCTACAGGAAGTACCATTGGAAAAGGAAAATCTGCTGGAAGGTTTTGCGCTAAGCAAGGCAGATACCAATATTAGCTTTGACACTATTGCATCCGAATTATACCGGATAGACTTGGACGAAACAAAAAAAGAACACACACCCACCTTTGTGCGCCTTGACGGTAACATACGGGAGAATATATTGGTGTATATGCTCGACCCTGCCCATAAAGAAACGCGGGTTAAAAACTTTACCAAGCGTATTATGGACATCATCGGCAATATGTACCCAATTGCCGATAAAGAAATTGAAAAATTTATTAAGCGGATACTTGACGATTTTAGTGACGAGCAATTTAACAGCCTTGCGGACAATGAATATACGTATACCGGTAAAATAAAAGCCAAGATAACAGCACTATCGGAAGTGTTTGCCGAAAAAAAATTCAGGGAGCTTTTAGATACTGACAAGGTAGTGGCAAAGCCGTCATTTGCCTTACCACCTTATATCACACCGGGCGAAACCGCAAAGGATATTACGAAATCGCTATACGAGAAGGAAGGTAGTATGAATGGTTTTGAGGAGCGGGTAATTAACGAAATTGGCAATATGGACAGTATTGCGTTTTGGACAAGGAACATTGAGAAAAAGGGGTTCAAGATTAACGGCTTCATCAACCACTACCCCGATTTTATCATCTCCACCAAAAGCGGTAAAATACTGTTGGTTGAAACCAAAGGCGACCACTTGGACGCGGAGCAAAAAATAAGGCTTGGCAGGGTTTGGGCAAGCAAAGCAGGCAATAATTTCCGCTACTTCATGGTGTATGAAAGGCGGCAGGTTGATGGTGCTTACAACTTAGAGGATTTTCTAAAAATCATCAGGGATATATAGCCCAATTCGGATATTTGGTAACTTTTAAAAGTTGTCAAATAAACCATACCTAAGAAAACTCAGCTCGTATTGTGGGTGGGCATCCTCACTTTCAAACTAGGCTATCTCCCCCATTCTTAACAATAACATAAACCAGCATACTAACACCACTACGCCCAAGCTAAGTAGCTTTTCGCCCAAAACACATTTACTTGCAAGCAACTGCAATGCCCGCTAAAAAAGGGTTAAACAATGCCATTAAACAACTGGCTGGCAGCCCCGCCTGGATGGTGGTTGCCGCCTTCGGCACCTATTTTTGCATGTACGGTTTCCGCAAGCCTTACACGGCTGCTACCTACGCCAATGCAGGGGTATGGGGCATTGATTTTAAATACCTGTTAATATTGGCGCAAACCACCGGCTATGTAACGGCCAAGTGGGCAGGCATAAAAATAGTGTCTGAAATTAAACCTGCACAACGCACACAGGCCATTTTGCTGCTGGTAGGCTTTGCCGAACTGATGCTGCTATGCTTTGGCCTGGTACCAAGGCCATGGAACGCCGTTTGCCTGTTTTTAAACGGTTTGCCGCTGGGCATTGTGTTTGGCCTGGTATTGGGCTTTTTGGAGGGGCGCAGGCAAACAGAGGCCCTTATAGCAGGGCTTTGCGCCAGCTTTATCGTGTCAGACGGGGTGAGCAAATCGGCAGGCAAATGGTTGCTTGATATTGGCGTGGCCGAACCCTGGATGCCTTTTTTTGCCGGGCTGTTGTTTGTTTTGCCTTTGCTGGTGTTTTGTGCCATGTTAAGCGCGGTGCCGCCACCAACGGCCAAAGATGTGGCCGCCCGCAGTGAGCGCGCGCCTATGCAACGCAAGGAACGACTACAATTTTTTATGCAATATGCCCCTGGTTTAACAGTGGTTGTACTGGTGTATTTGTTTGCGACCATACTACGCAGCATACGGGCAGATTTTGCGCCCGAGCTGTGGCGCGAACTTGGCTATAAACAATCCCCGGCAGTTTTTACAACGTCGGAGCTTATTGTGTCATTCAGCGTAATTATCATTAACGGGCTGTCCATTTTTATCGCCAGCCATTACAAGGCTTTGCAGGTTTCCCTGCTTACCTGTTGCGGCGGGCTGGCAATACTGCTGTGTGCGGTGCTGGGGCATTATTACGGGTTAGGCAGCTTTTGGTTTATGGTACTCGCAGGCTTGGGCATATACATACCCTACGTGGCGGTGCATACTACCATCTTTGAGCGTATTGTGGCCCTAACGCGGCAGCGGGCCAATATTGGCTTCCTCATGTATGTGGCCGACTCCGCAGGCTACACGGGCTATATTATATTAATGTTGTTTAAATACGTTTTTCCATCCACACATTCCATTTTGGACCTGTTTTTAAAAATCAGTACCATTCTTGGCGCATTGGGGGCCATTTTGGTGTTATTTTGCTGGCGGTATTTCACCAAAAAACTACATACACATGCATAGCGGGCAACCAATTTTACCGCCAGGGCGGGCTTCGGTGTTTTACGGCCAAGGCCAGCCGTTTGAACTGGTAACCCAACCCGTGCCTATGCTGCAACCGGGTGAGGCACTGGTAAAAAACCTGTACACCACTATTTGCGGCAGCGATGTACACACCTTTAGCGGCAGGCGTTTTGAACCGCCACGCGTAGTGCTGGGGCATGAAATTACGGGCGACATTGTGTTTTTGGGGCAAAACCACCCCGGCATTGACCTGCGGGGCGAAACCCTACAACCCGGCGACCGCATAACCTGGGCCATTTTCTCGGTTCCGCCGGGTAATGATGCACCCAGGGAAGACATACCCCAAAAAAGCAGCAACCTGTTTAAATACGGCCATGCGTTGGCAACCGACCATGATATTTTTAACGGTGGGCTGGCCGATTATTGCATTTTAAGGGAGGAGACGGCGGTGATAAAAATATCGCAAGATATACCGCTGCAGGTGGCAGCCACCATCAGCTGCGCACATTCCACCGTTGCCGGTGCGCTGCGGGTGGCGGGTGATGTGGCCGGTAAAAAAGTATTGGTGTTTGGGGCTGGTATGTTAGGCATAAGCTGCATAGCCATGTGCAAGGAGGCTGGTGCCGAATGGATTGGTGCGGTTGATGTTGACGACCGGCGCCTAGCATTTAGCAAACAGTTTGGGGCCAATGCGGGTTATAACATAGCCGACGGCATACCCACTACCCTGCCCTGGCCCGAAGCTGACCTTGTGTTTGACATGACCGGAATAACCAAAGCCATGGAGGCAGGCCTTGACAGCCTGCGCGTTGGCGGAGTGGCGGTTTGGATTGGTGCAGCCTTCCCCAACAGCGCGGTGCAGGTTGACGCGCAAAAAATTGTTCGTAAAATTTTACAGATACGCGGGCTGCACAACTATAACTTTGACGACTTTTTGGCTGCCACCGCGTTTATTGAAGCCAATTACCGCAAGTACGATTTTGCAGCACTGGTGGAAAAAGAATTTACGTTAGCGCAAACGGAAGAGGCTTTTGCTTATGCGGTAAATAATAAGCCAGTAAGGGCGGGGGTAAGGATATAGGATTTGCCCGGCCTCCGGCGGAGGTATTGTTTTCACGCTACGTCGCAGCGGCGCAAAGGATTGCTGTAGAGGCACCATATTGAATTGCCACTATCATCGCCGGTTGGTGCCATTCTTGCTGCTTCCACACGCAAGACGGCCCAACCCGCCTTTTATAACGTATTGGGCAAACTGGCAATGACCGTAGAATTTAATAGTTTATAAAAAATATAGTATGATAAAATTGGTAGTTTTTGATATGGCCGGCACAACGGTAAATGAGAACAACGTAGTGTATAAAACAGTACACCGCGCCATTGCCGAAGCAGGTTACACCGTAAGTTTTGAACAAGTATTGGCCAATGGCGCCGGAAAGGAAAAATTGCAGGCCATTACCGACATTTTGAAAATTGACCTTGGTATTGAAGATGCACAACTGGCCAAAGACATACACAAAAAATTTGTGGTGATGTTGGTGGAAGCTTATGACACCCTGGATGTAAAGCCAGAGGCTGGTGCCGAAGATGTGTTTGCAGCCCTTAAGGCCGCAGGCATACATGTGGCGTTAAATACTGGCTATGATGCTAAAACAGCCCGCAGCTTGTTGGCAAAACTAGGCTGGGCAGAAGGCCAGCAAATTGACTTGCTGGTAACCGCCAGCGACGTGCCCAACAACCGCCCCAAGCCTGACATGATTCAATATGCTATGCACCATTTTGGCATTACGGATGGCGCGCAAGTGGTAAAAGTTGGCGACTCAGCCATTGATATTGAAGAAGGCCAAAACGCAGGCTGTGGCCTAAGCATTGGCGTTACCACAGGTGCCCATACCCGCGAACAGTTGGCTGCCGCCAACCCGAATTATATTATCAACGGTTTGGGTGAACTGTTAGAGATTGTGGGAAAGGGGTAGCGTACACCGTAATTTTAATAAATCAACACAATGTAAACAGGCTTGCATAACCGCAGGCCTGTTGGCTTTTATATAGGATTGCATATGACCACTATATTGTGTTGAAAGATTACTATACCATTACATATTATCCGGAGAAACTGCGGAGGATAAAATCCATTGCCCCTTCAACAGGGCTGGTTTTTATTTTCTCAACCAGCAACATGCACCATCGCGCCAAGGGCATAGCATAACTTTATAAACACCATCGAAAAATCGACCTGATTGATCAAAAAATACGCGTTTATATACTTGGGCTTTATTTTGGGGTGGGTATGAATAATTGAGTTTAATCACCCACGTTTTCGACAGTATGGTGTTATTTTGCCAAAGTTTATTTCACTATAAAACCCTGTTGGGTGCCGAGGATATATGAAAAAAGAAATAGCAGACATACGCAAGGATTACCGGCTACAAGAACTTACAGAAGCGGATGTTGCAACCGATGCCATTGAGCAGTTTACCCGTTGGTGGCAAGAAGCGGTAAGCAGCCAATTGGACGAAGTGAACGCCATGACGCTGGCTACGGCCACCAAAAGCGGCCTACCCCATGCCCGCATAGTGTTATTGAAGGATTACAACGAAAAAGGCTTTGTGTTTTACACCAATTACAGCAGCCACAAAGGGCACGAAATGCACGAAAACCCCCATGCCGCCCTATTGTTTTTTTGGCCCGCGCTTGAAAGGCAGGTGCGCATAGAAGGGGTGATTGAAAAAGTAACCGCGGCGGAAAGTGATGAATATTTCCAGTCGCGCCCGGTAGGCAGCCGCATTGGCGCATGGGCAAGTCCGCAAAGTACGGTTATTGCCGATAGGGAAATATTGGAAGAAAACGTACAAAAATACAGCGCCGAATTTACCGCCGGCATACCCCGCCCGCCACATTGGGGCGGATACCGGTTGGTACCCAATAGCATTGAGTTTTGGCAAGGCCGCAGCAGCCGCCTGCACGACCGCATTTTATTTACCAAAACCGAGGGTGGCTGGCAAATAAATAGGTTGGCACCCTAGTTTGGATGGGCTGCATTTTATGTTTACGACCAATTACGGATACATTGGCGTGTGGGGATGCAGCCCTTGATTTTTATCCCAAACCAAGAAATTTCTCCTCCTCAAATGGGGCCACTCCATTCATCCCCACCTGCCAACCAAAAACCGCAACCCTGCCGCCTATACAACCCCTATAAAAGCAGATGGTAACAACGTAACCAGCCCCTTTTTGCTTAATTCCTTTATTCTAAAACAATCCGTGAGCTGTGCAGAAGATCGGCATCCGAATGGATGGCGCAATAGCCTTGTTAATCATCTCCCCCCCTCCCAATGTAAATGGTATTTGCCCCCTGCACCGGGCAAGCTGCTACTAACATCCAATAATCTGAAGCAACCCGGTGCGAGCGTCAAACTAAAAGGCTGAAAAAGGCACCTACGCCTTGCATATTACCGTGGGCGGCGAACAGCCATATAAATCCCTTGATTTGCAATTGCCATCCGCTAACTATTTTCCGCCATCGGTTAGCTATAATACACCGCCAGCCAAATGCCTGGAAAACCTTTAATAAAACAATTTTGCTTTATTGTTTTTAACTATCCTTAATTGGTTGATCAAACACCTCTATTATCTATGAAACGTATACTACCCTTCGCAACGTTAGCCCGTATGCTAGCCTTTGCTACCTGTGCAGCCTTTCAGGGCACATGTAAAATGTACAACAATTACGGTTTTGCGCCCGGTGCCCGTTTGTTTTATGATTACAATAATAACGCCCAAAGGTGTTAAGGTTTTAACCGACAAAGCCCTTGCCAAAATCAATCATAATACATCAACACAACTAATACGTTCAACAAACAATCCCAAAACAAAATGAAAAAATTTATACAGATTTTTCTGCTGCTCGCACTGGCTAATAACATATTGGCACAGGGCTTTTTAAAAAAGCTGAAAGATAAGGTAGCCAACAAAATTGAAGCTACCCCTAAAACAGTAGTAAGCACTGTTGCAACGCCTTCTGGAGGATCTACAGCCTTTGCTGATCCCGCCCCGTATGGCAAGGTGGTAGTTCAATTGAGCGATAAAGACATCGCAGCGGCGCCTGATGGTTTTATACTTTTCTTTGAGTCTGCGCAGTTTGCAAACGGGCAGTTAAGCGCAAAAGTTAACTTCAATGCAGCGGTATATGATTACACCGGTGGCAATTTGCAAAAAACAGCAGTTACCCCATCACAGGGGTATGCCTATACAAATAACCACTCCGAAAAAGACCTGTTAAGCGTTGACATAAGCCAGGTTGACCAGATGGCCGTATTAACGAAAACCGGCCCGCATATAGCCTCTGGCATGGTGCCCGGCAAAATGGGGCAAGACCTTACGTTTAACGGCAAAAAAATTGCCACCTACTACACGTTTGGTATTATACGCAATCACGATTCTACCGCTATTGCTGCCGCGGGCGCAAGCCTGGCAGGCGGCAAAATGGTTTACAGCTTAAGCACGATGACGGGGCAAAAGGTGCCAATACCCATGAACCAGTTATTAATGCTAAGCCCCGACGGCTCCATCGCCGGTAATTTTATACAGGCAGCTATTATAAGGGATGACCCTTCTATTTCGGCACAAATGAAGACTTACGGCGCCTATGTTTATTTAACCAACGGCAAAAGAATACCTATTGCCAATGCCGGCGACAACAGCAACGATGGCATGTGGCTGAGCAACAATGGCAATGTATTAGCCATTGATAATTCCGACAAAAAAAACTTTAAGAAAAATGATACCCTGCTGTTTAGTTCCGACGCGCCGATTGACACGAAGCAGCTTTTTATAAGCCATGACGATAAAAGCTGGGCATGGGTAGGTACCCGCGACCTGCATTTTTCAGACGGCACCGTTTTCCCTGAAGTATTTAACGCATACAGAGTGTACAATAATGGCAAAGACGTTATCCTCTTTCTAACCAAAAAAGACAAGCAGATTTTGCTCTGTCAAAAAGAATTGTAATTAGCTGTTTTCTCTTTTTAACCAATCATACCGGGGTCTTATGAAAAAATATTTCGCCACCGCAATTTTTGTTATACTGTATGCTGTTGGCCATGCACAGGATTACCATGTTAACCAAGCACTTATTGACTCGCTAAAGAAAAAAGCGCTACAGCTGCAGGGGC
The DNA here is from genome assembly GCA_903882935.1 of uncultured Parafilimonas sp. Lineage (GTDB taxonomy): Bacteria > Bacteroidota > Bacteroidia > Chitinophagales > Chitinophagaceae > JABDFW01. Next base: position 114,276 of record CAIRZB010000006.1, read on the forward strand.
TAAACAACCGCGACCTCATCCGTAGGAACCCCGATTCTGTAATGAAGGAGCTGAACAAATTTCTTACGTTTAAAGATTCCGCAAAGGGTTCTATAATCAATGACGCGCTCAGTACCATGCCCCACGGCGATGTGGTAAAAAGGCTGCTGGCTACGCAAACGGCCACCGATACTACTTACACAACTGTTGAGATGTTTGGGCATTTAATACAGCACAACCAACATGATGATGTACATACTGATATAACGGCTAATTGCATCTCTGCCTCGGCGCCGCTGGTACACCATGGCAGCACATACAGCATCACGCTTATGTCTGCGGGCATTATGCCCGGCAATTACAGCACAGCGCTGGCCAACAGCTACGGGCCACTGGCAAAATACATGAAAAACCAGATGGCTATTGAAGGCAGTGCCTTTTATAGCAACCATAAAAAATCAAACAGCCCGCTACACGGCAATGAGATTTCGTACACTGTGAAAAGCCAAAGTATCAGCGGGTCAAACAGAATGCAGTTTGTATTTAGTTACGATACCCTCACCAATATGGGACAGGTGTCGTTTATACAATATTTGCCCGTATCTGTCAGTCACGATCTTGGTTCTAACCCAAGCAATTATATTACCCCAGAGCAGGGTATAGGCGTAAGCGCGGGCACCGACCCTGAAACCTGGCATATGGATGGCATTCGTAGGGACGAAGCGATGAGCAAGATTGACAGCCTAACCAACAACAAACTTTCTTCATTAATACCAGTAACAGATGGTGATGCCAAACCTGCACTAAAAATAACCAAAACACCCGAAGGTTTTAACCTTACCTGCGATTTTGACCATACTGAAAACGGACAAACGCTGCATGAACATTTATCAGCATTTATTGGCAGGCCCCTTAAACGTTACGAAGCAATTATCTCCCCCGTGGTGCCAGTAAGGGATGCCCAAAAAGAAACCTATGAGCACTGGCTGCCAACCGGCCCCAATGTAAACGGCAGCGGAGATACCAAACCCGGCAACAGCATGCAGTTTAATGTAGTGCTGAGGGATAAAGCAGACCCAACAAAAATATACCATAACTACAGGGTACAATGGGCACTGGCAGAAACTACAAGCTATAAGGGCTTTTGTACCAACTACCCTATTGAAGATGCAACCGAGGACCCGGATTTGAGAATAGACACTAATTTAAGAAAAGACGGGAATTTTGACAAGGGAAGCGTAACTGAAATTGTAGCCAACAGCATGCCGGGCAGAGGGGAAAACAGTGTAGTAAATGTGGTAAGTATGGATTATGCCGCCTGGGGCAGGCTAACGGCCACCATTACCACCGGCGACGGGTGGGAGGTATTTGCAAAGCCATACTACGATGGCAGTAAACCCTATATAACCCTGCCCTACGATAAAGATGATAATAAAATTGCCGACTGGTGGGAAAGCCAAAATAATGTGCTGGGCAAGGGCTACGGGCATGATTGGGATGAAGACGTAAAACCCGATAATGGCCACAATGGCGATAACATACCACTGATTGATGAATACAGGGGCTTTGCGGTGGAGGATAACGACTACAACCCTATTTACACTAGGCTACAGCCAGACCAAAAAGAACTTTTTACGATTGCTGAACGGGCCGGTAGTGGCACCAATTCGGAATATAAGGCCGATATACGGCTGGGCGTTAAAAACTGGAGCAGGCTTACCAAAGTAACTGTTTGGCACCTGACCCATGACAAGTATGCCAAATTTGACGAGGTAAACAATGTTAAGTATGGCCGGTGGGTAAATTATAACAGCCCGCTGCTTTTAAAAACGCACGGCGTGGTTATTTGTGCCGAGGATAACTTAGACCACAAAGCGTACGCAACCACCTTCCCAATCAATAATAACCCTAGGGGCAGCGGTCCGCCGGACGAAACTAACTATGTTGCCCTTTGGATAAAAGGCGTGTGGCTGTATGACGGCCCTGTAATACCAGACCCAACAAATGCTTCAGTAAACCTGCCGGATGACTATACCATAAATGCATTAAAGTGGTTTAAGCCAGCTAGCCCCGGCGGCAGCTGGAATAATACCGTAAACACGCATGTATTGCATGCCAACGCCACTTTTCACACCAACATGGATGTAAATAACCTATCAACTGTAGTACAAAGCACGTTCCCCGCCAGGATGCATGCTTTTGCTACGTTTAATGTAACGCACGAACTGTGCCATGCAACTAACATAGCGCACCACAGCTTCAATGGCGGCAATGGCAGTTTTGACGGCATGTTTAAAGGTGATAAAAACTGCCTGATACGCTATTTTTTAACCATTGAAAACGATGTTGATTTTCCTGATTGCTCCGATTGGGCTATTATGTTTGAATCTGGGGCGTGGAACATGGCCTCCGGCAAAACACCTTACGGCACTGATTTTACATTGTGTACAAGCGTTGATGATTGCTTTCACCAATTAAAGTTAAAATAACAACTTATAAATCTCCCATACTGCTAATGTAATGATAATACACGTTAGCTTTTATTGTAACCGAGGTACCAAAAAAGGGTTTAAGTTTTTACACTTAAACCCTTTTTACTTTACTGAACCAGATTGGATTATAACTAGTCGATCCCAAAAAAAATTCTGGAAGGGTATGCTTGCATCCTCTAAAAAACATAGTCCGCAGCTTAGTATGTTTACAGTCCTCCCAGACCAGCTTGATTGAAAACATCCTTTATACCTGCTTGCCAATTCAATTAATTGGGCTGTTTTAGAAAATTAATTTAAGGTTTATTATGTTGAGAAAATGGGTAAGCCTGCAAAACCCATCCGGCTGATGGTGTCCCTGCTTATTTTAAAATATGCCCGCAACCTTAGCGATGAGAACCCGGCGGAGCAATGTTGAGAAAATCTTTACTACCAATATTTTAGTGGTAAACAGTATTTTAAGCCTTCGATTCCATGTGTGGCAACAGTGCATTTTTTAAACAAAAAAAGGAAAATCACTTTAAAACTTATTTTTTTAAAGTCTAATTGCGGGCCTTTTTGACAGCAGATGGAAGCCACAGGGTAAAAAGCCCGCTAGGCGCAACATGTTCTGTATAATGATGGATGAAAAAAAGCCGCCCGACCTAGCTCTAACATTCGATAGCCTTGTTAAAAGCAATTTCCTGAAACAAAAAGGCAGATGGCATTTGCAAAACATGTATATCTTTAACGTGTCCGTTAACTATCGCACATGAAAAAAATAATAACCTCTTTACTGTTTAGTTACCTACTTATTGCCACTGGATGCTCGGGTACGGCTAAGCTTATGAATGGCTGGATTGGCCAAACAAAACAACAGCTGATAAAAACCTGGGGACAGCCGGAAAGGACGGTAAAAAACGGCACCGAAGGGGAGATACTTATTTATTCCGCGCAGGTCGATTTGCTAGAAATACTGCCTGCTATTAACGTTACCACAGAGGGCGATGGTTACAGCAAAGCCGCTCCCCGCACCCAGAGGGAATACCACCTTACCAAACTGAAACTGTTTTATGTAAACCAAGCCGATGTTGTATATGCCTGGAAGGTGAAAGACCTGTGAAGAGTGCAACAACAATTAATCATTTAGTTGCGAGGCGAAAGCCATACTATTAACGCCGTATTGTAAGCATAGTACAGGGAAATTTCAACATCCAAGCCATCCTTTTGCCTCTTTGTAGATTGAATAAAATTCCACCAATTCCATCGGCATCCGTCAGTCAGTTAGCCGCAACAAAAAAGCCCGCCTTGCGGCAGACTTAAGTGAACCGGATTGGATTCAAACCAATGACCCCAAACTTAGAAGGTTTGTGCTCTATTCAGCTGAGCTACCGGTCCTTTTACGCCTTACATGCTGGCAACAGGTATTTTATAAACCCTGCCAATTTTGCGCGGCTGCAAAAATATATGTTAATTGTGGTGTAACCAAACTGAATAATACTGAAATTTAGTTGTTCATTTCCCCTAACCAAAAATCTACAGCTATGCCAGTAACCAAATTCATCGTCCTAATCGCGCGCATCTTTCTGTATTCGGCAGCCGTTAACACCGGTATTTTCTTTGTAACAGTGTACATAAACACCGCGTTGCTCAACATGGCCCTGCCTTACGGCATACATGCGTTGCCCACCTTTAACGGGGCAGTAAGCTATGCGTTTAACACGGGTTTGCAGCTCAGCCTGTTTTTTACCACCTTTACGCTGCTTATAATACGGCTTAGTATTTTTTCGGGTACCATACTAACCATAGGCGAAATTGTGGGGTATTATAAAAAATTTGTGGCGGCCAGCTTTATTGTTGTGGCGGTTTTAGTATGTTCGTTATGTGTATTCTTTTCTAATTTTTCGCCAAACCGGCAGGATATTGCAAAGGGGCTTATCAGTGGCGACATAGTAACCTATTCAATGCCTGGTTTTTGGCTTATTTTAACCGTTGCCTTTTATAGGCGTTACCAATTAAAAACGAATGAACCTGATGGAAGTAAAGATAGAAGCTGGCTGGAAGGAAATTTTGAAAAATGAGTTCAGCAGAGATTACTTTCAACAAATAGCAGCCTTTTTAAAAACCGAAAAAGTACAGGGCAAGACCATTTATCCGCCTGGCAGCCTTATATTTAATGCTTTTGACAAAACCCCTTTCGACAAAGTTAAGGTAGTTATCTTGGGGCAAGACCCCTACCATGGCCCGGGCCAGGCACAAGGCCTCTGCTTTTCAGTGCCAGACGGGGTACCCCCGCCCCCATCGCTGGTGAATATTTATAAAGAGCTGCATGCCGACATAGGGCTGCCTATTGCAAAAACGGGCAACCTAACCAAATGGGCGGAGAACGGCGTTTTTTTACTAAACGCGGTGCTAACCGTCAGGGCAAATGAGCCTGCCAGCCATTCAAAAACAGGGTGGATGGAATTTACCGATGCGGTGATCCGCAAAATATCCGCCGAAAAAACAGGGGTGGTTTTTTTACTGTGGGGCAAATTTGCCCAAGAAAAACAAGTGTTGATTGACGAAACCCGGCACCATGTGCTAAAAGCAGCCCACCCCTCCCCGTTTAGTGCTGATAAAGGCTTTTTTGGGTGCAGGCATTTTAGCAAAACAAACGCGCTGCTAGCCAAACGCGGCATAGACCCCATTGATTGGTCAGTAGCCGCCACCCCATCCGGCCCCACCCCATCCGAAAGGAGTACTTTGGGCTAAACGCGGGCTTTAAGCAGGTTTTGTTACTAAACGGCTGGTTATAAATACATTCAAAAAAGAAAGCGCAAAAACATAATTAAGGGTATATGGCGGGGATTAACGATAAGGAATAATTCATCCTCAGTTTCGCTCCCATTCACATTCTTCACCTATTTTTGGCGGTTACTTATTCCAACGGGAAACCGGAAACACTTGCACCATGAAAATATTTCGCGAAATAGCTGGGCGGCTTTGGGCTTTATGGGCTATGGTATTGTTTATAAGTACCATGCTTGTATTTATATGGTTTTATTTGTTTTGTTTTATAATACCCGAACCCCGTGCAGCCCGTTGGCACAGAACGGTTTCGAGGGCGTGGATGGTTATCTTCTTAAACCTTGCAGGCTGCCCACTTAAGGTGGTGGGCAAAAGTAACTTTAAAAAGGGGCAGAATTATGTGGTAGTGTGTAACCATAACAGCCTGATGGATGTACCTGTTACCACGCCGTTTATGCCCAATGCCAATAAAACCATCGCCAAAAAAAGTTTTGCCAAAATACCTTTGTTTGGGTGGATATACAGTGCCGGCAGTATTCTGGTAGACCGCAAGAGCGACCAAAGCCGCCGTAACAGCCTTGTACAAATGAAGAAAACCCTTGCAATCGGGCTTGACATGGTAATTTATCCCGAAGGCACCCGTAACCGCACAGGGCAACCGCTGAAGAGTTTTTACGATGGTGCATTTAGGCTTGCTGCTGATACTGAAAAGCCAATTTTACCCGTAGTGCTATTCAACACCCAAAAAGTGCTGCCGCCCCACAAGCCGTTTTTTATGTTTCCGCACCGCATTGAAATGCATTTTTTGCCGGAGATCAGCAGCCTGAACACCAACGCCGCTTACCTTAAGGAAGAAACATTTAGGATTATGTGGGATTATTATGTGGCGCATAAATAGCCTCCGATTGCCAAAACAAAAAAACATTAAGAATGCCAAACAGCCCCAACATACACCCCACAGCCAACATAATGAAAGGTGCTATTATTGACGGCGATGTTACCATTGGCGAAAATACCTTTATTGGCGCAGGTGCCGTGGTGGTTAGCAACGGTGGTGCTGTTACCATTGGCAGCAATACCGTGGTGATGGAAAACGCCGTTATTCGAAGTGCGGAAAAATTTAACTGCACCATTGGCTGCAACGTAATTATTGGCCCCAAGGCAAGTGTAACCGGTGCCATTATACATGATGGTTGCTTTATTGCCACCAACGGAACTGTTTTTCATGGTGCGGAATTACTGGGCGGCACAGTTCTGGCAGTTAACGGCATTATTCACGTAAATACTTTTTGCCCTGCTAATACATTTGTTCCCATTGGCCACATTGCCTTTGGCAACCCTGTAAAAATTTATACCCCGGGTGAAATAATGGCTTTTCATACTGATTTAAAAAATGCAGGCGGCTTTGTACACTATGTGTACGGCATTAACACAGCCGGCCTGCCCAATGCCGAAGTATATAAGCAGCTTACCGAACGGTTTTTAAGCATGGTGCAGGATGCGTGATATGGTTTAAGGCGGTTCACAGCCCATGGCGGCCGTTTACAGGCTTCGGTACCAATAGGCTAAAGGCTTTACTAAGCGGTTTCATTTTAACCCATCCCTACACCCATCATGCCAAAACCAATGCCATGGCGCATTCGCCCAAAAAACCGTTTTGCAATCACAAAAAACTGTCTAGATTTACGCATTACTAATTGCCATCCCCCAAAAAATGAAGAATAAAAAACAACTGCACATAGTAGCATTGGTGATTGCCATATTTTTTGTAATTTCTTTAGTAACAAATATTCTAGGCTCGCTGGAGCCAAACATAGCCGAAAGTTTTAAGCTTAGCAGCAAATGGGCGGGCTTTTTGCCGTTTTCGTTTTTTATTGCGTATGGCGTAATGTCAATACCATCGGGTATTTTAAACGAAAAATTTGGTGCAAAACCCGTGTTGCTGCTGGCCTTTGCGTTGTCGTTTGCGGGTGTTATGCTGTTTGTGTTTTTTACCAGCTATGTAGTTGCTTTAATTTCTCTGTTTACCATAGGCTTGGGTATGGCAATGCTGCAAGTAGTTATTAACCCCTTACTCCGGGCTTCGGGCGGGGAGGAAAATTTTGCCTTCAATTCAGTGTTGGCCCAGTTATTTTTTGGCGGGGCATCTGCCATTTGCCCATTCCTATACAGTTACCTGGTACTAAACATCCATACGTCAAATAGCAATTTAGTGCTTGACACGCTCAATAAAATTGTACCAGAGTCGCTGAAGTGGATTTCGCTTTACTGGGTTTTTGCAATAGCCATCCTACTCATTATCATTATTACAATCATAACAAGGTTCCCTAAGGTTGAATTAAAGGATGATGAACGCATGGGCACTTGGGCCAACTTTAAAGAGCTGCTGAATAACCGCTATACGGTTTTGTATTTCTTTGGCACGTTTGCATACGTGGGTACTGAGCAAGGCATATCCTACTGGATTTCAAACTTTTTACAAACCTACCATGCCCAGGCCCCGGAAACAGTGGGCGCATGGGCAAATACTTGGTTTTGGGGATTGATGACCATCGGGTGTATATTGGGCTTGGTGCTGCTAAAAATATTCGACAGCCGTAAGCTGTTGTGCGTGTTTGTAATTGGCGCCGCCATCAGTTTAGCCGCGGCGTTGTTAGGGTCTAAAGACATTGCAGTGGTTGCTTTTCCCATCTGTGGCTTTTTTGCCTCTGTTATGTGGTCGATTGTTATTTCGCTGGGGCTTAATTCAGTGCCAAACAACCACGGCAGCTTTGCGGGCATACTATGCACGGGCATTATTGGCGGCGCGGTAATGCCGCTAATCATCGGCGCGCTGGCCGACTACACTGGTTTAAAAGCCGCCATGTGCATCAACTTTATAACCCTTGGCTATTTGTTTAGTATGGGTATTTGGGCAAAACCCTTGGTGAATAATGCGGTGTCATTGAAGGCACTGTTTAAGAAAAAGGCGTAGAAAGGATGATGGAAGATAGAACGTGGAAGGTGGATGGCGCAATTCAGACGCCCAACAATCGCCGTTAGTTTTTCCGGTCGCACTTGTCACCGCCATTTACCATACCTCTTATACCTTTCACCGTATACCTTGCACAGCACACCTTATACCTTATAGCTTACACATTACCATAAAACCAACCAAATGGAACATGAAAAAGTGATTGGCATTGACTTGGGCGCAACAAATGTTAGGGCAGGCCTTGTTGGCAACAGCAGTATACAACACATAAACGCAAACAAAATAAGAAGCAGCGGCAGCGTGCAAGATGTACTGGACGATATTTATGCGGTAACCGACCCGCTGGTTGGCATTGATGTAAAAGCCATTGGAATTGGCGTACCAGGGGTTGTAGATACAGACGAAGGCATAGTGTACGACGTGCAATATATACCTAGCTGGGTTGAAGTGCCGTTGAAAGAGAAACTGCAACAACGTTACCAACTGCCAGTTTTTGTAAACAACGATGCCAATTGCTTTGCACTGGGAGAATACCATTTTGGCAAAGGCAAGGGCCACAAAAACATGATTGGCCTTACTGTTGGCACTGGCCTAGGGGCAGGTATTATCATAAACAGGCATTTATACTCGGGGCCCAACTGTGGTGCAGGTGAGTTTGGCATGGTGGCCTACCTTGACCAAGTGTACGAGTATTATTGCAGCGGCCAGTTTTTTACAAACGTACACCACTTGGATGGTGAAGTGGTTTTTACCCTGGCCCAGCAAGGCAGCCCCCAGGCCTTAGCGCTATATGCAGAAATGGGTATGCATTTAGGCCACGCAATTAAAATGATCATGTACACGTACGACCCCGTACTAATAGTATTGGGCGGATCGGTAAGGTTTGCCTACGCGTATTTTCAAGCGGCAATGTGGCAGCAAATAAAAACGTTCGCTTTTACAAAATCAGTAACAAGGCTTACCATAGCAGTGTCTGAACTGGAAAGTAGCGGTATACTTGGCGCAGCGAGCCTGTATTATGATGCGGAGAAAGCCTAATTACCGTTTGTTTACCAAGTTGATGGCAGGTAAAACGCATTTATAAAAACATACATTAACTAAATTATTAAAAGGCAATTCGTTATCTTTAAGTTGTATTGGTTGGTTAAGCCAACACTGCAAATATGCCTATGATGGAAGTATTAAAACGTATTATTAACCGTGGCGCAATAGAAAGCGAGGACATGGAAGCCCGTAGGCGGTTAGGTTTGTTGAATATTGCCGCCTTACTTTGCTTTTTTGCAGTGTCTGTTTTTATAATATTAAATATCGTACACCATAATTGGGTATTGCTAATTAATAATTTGGTATTGGTTTTACTAACAACAGGCTTAACCCTACTGTACAGGCTTAAACATTTTAACGCTAGCCTTGTGGTTTTTGCTTTTTTGTTTACCGCATATTTTTTTGTAAATGCCTTATTTTTCCGCAACGGGCTTGATTTGGCGATTGTGATAATGATGGCGGTTAGTGTTCTGCTTATTAATAGTAGGCCCGCACGTATATGTATACTTTTTACCCAAGTAGGCCTTTTTGGGGCTTTATTACTTCTACAAGAAAAGGAGCCGATAATACCTGCGTTACCCTCGTACCGAATTTTTACGATGCAAATTTTATTGCTTGTTACGCTAGCCTGTTTAATGGAATATTTTAAAAGTAAACAGGAGCAGTATTTAAAAGCGCTTAGTAAAGCCAATGAAAGCCTGCGGGAAAGCAACCGGGTGAAAGAACAAATGTTAACAATTTTGTCGCACGACTTTAATGCACCAATTGCAAATATTTCGGCAACGCTTATGCTTTTTGATGACAAAGCCATTCCCCAACAGGTATTGGCCAGTATGGCGGTTAAACTGCGCGCCCAATTAAAAACATTATCAATGTCGTTAGAGGATGTTTTACAGTGGTCAAAGATGCAAAGGGAAGGTGAGGTTGACCAGGCCCAACTTTTAAGCTTAACAGAGCTTTTGAATGGGTTGGAACAGATATTAACCCCGGCGCTAAATGAAAAACAAATACAAGTAAAAAACAACCTCCCAAATGCCTGTTCGGTGTATGCGTGCCACCACCATATTAAACTCATCTTCCGTAATTTGCTTAGCAATGCCATTAAGTTCTCCCACCAAGGCGGCACTATTTATGTAGCCGCCAAAATATTGGATGGTAAGGTTGCCATTGCAATAACCGATGAGGGTACCGGTATTAAGCCAACCATTTTAAAGTCGTTACAACAAGAGAACCCCAATATCGTTAGTACTCCGGGTACGGCAAAAGAAAAAGGCACAGGCTTGGGTTTAATGCTAGTTCGCGAATTTTTGTCGAAGAACAATGGTATGCTTGCCATCGAAAGCATACCTGACAAAGGCAGTACATTTACCGTTACACTGCCATCCCAGCCGTAAAACCAAAACGTTTTTAAGAAGGTTGTGAGAAAACTATATCCTTTACAGCCCATTTAGCCTGTAGTTTGCCTAAACGGCCCTGCACTTGCCAACCTACAAGCGCTTACATAAATACTGCTAATTAGCCTTAGTGACAGGCGATTTTAAAATGGATTTGAATTACTACTTTTGTAGATAATTACCTGGGGTTATTTTTCCTTACTAACAATACTACGTGAAAATAAAATGCTACACACCATAATAAACCAAGGTAAGGAGGAACAGCTTTCCCCTCAAATGCAACGGCAGGTTAAACTGTTTAACGCCGCTGCACTTACCTCCATCATTTTGGCGTTGTCGCTGGCCCTGGTAAATACCATACAACACAACTGGTTGTTAGTTATTTCAAATCATTAGCATTGCGTCGTTGAGAAAAATAGTTCTTTGAAAGTATTGTCAATATTGAGTTACAGCCGATTTTGAGCCTAAGACGATTTGATTTTTTGGGAGTTTTTAAAGTTGTAATTTGCTGGAAATCAGCAAAT